>JAUXTQ010000004.1 GCA_030678995.1 Caulobacter sp. | reverse complement strand
CGCGGCGTCGGCCGCCGGGTCCGGCGCGCCCCGGACCGCGCCCGCCACCGCCGCGATCAGCACCACCAGCGGGAACGGCAGGGCGAACATCGCCAAGGCCAGGAAGGCCGCCGCGGCGATAGCTGCCTCCGCCCTGCCCTTCAGCGCCCGCCGGCCGACCCGCAGCAGCGCCTCGGCGACCAGGGCCAGCACCGCCGCCTTGACCCCCCCGAAGGCCGCCGCCACCGGCGCGACATCGCCGTGGGCCGCGTAGAGCCAGGACAGGCCGAAGACCACCGCCGCGCCCGGCAGCACGAACAGTAGCCCGGCGACCAGCCCCCCGACCCAGCCGCGCAACAGCCAGCCGACATAGGTGGCCAACTGCTGCGCTTCGGGGCCTGGCAACAGGGTGCAGAAGCTGAGGGCGTGGAGATAGCGCGGCTCGTCGATCCACCGCTTTTCGTCCACGAACACCCGGTGCATCAGGCTGATCTGCCCGGCCGGCCCGCCGAAACCCAGGCAGCCGACCTTCAGCGAGGCCAGGGTGAGGTCCCTCAGCGACGGAGTCATGACGTCGGCGGCCATCCGTGGGTTTCGCCGCCCACGTCGCGCGCCCAGGCGTAAAGGGCGTCATAGACGGGGAAACCCATCGCGAGGGCCCCGGCATCGTCCGCGGCCGAGGCCGAGATGCCCAGCGAAACCGCCAGCAGGCCGGCGCATTCAGGCGCCAGGTCCAGCCGGCCAGTGTCAGCGCCGCGCACGATCAGCGCCAGCCGGTCGAGCGCCGCCTCCTTCAGGCCGAAGTGGTCGATGAAGGCGTCGAAGCTGCACAGCTCGCCGTCATGGCTGAAGTCGACGCCCGGAATATCATAGGGGATCGCCTCCCGCGACTCGGCCTCGGCCTGCACGCGGTCGGCGGGCACGAAGATGAACTCCGCCGCCGGATCGACGAACCGCGACACCAGCCAGGGGCAGGCGATGCGGTCGATCTTGGGCTTTTCGCGGGTAATCCAGCGCGAGGGACGGGGTTGGGTCGGTGACATCGGGGTAGCGCCCATGTCGAGCCTCCATAAGGACAGGCTTCGACGGTGCTTGGGCTGACGCCTGACCGGGAGACCGTTTCACCCCGATAGCGGAACGCTAACAGCCCGATCCGGCGACGACAAGCGCCAGCAATTGCCCTTGGCAACAACGGTTATATTGGCATTATAACTGCCAACTTATTCGAGGCCGGTCGCGGCCCGTGGGAGGCTTCGCATGGACCCCATTTCCCTGAGCGGCGCGCCGGGATCGCCCTACAGCCGCAAGATGCTGGCCGTGCTGCGCTATCGGCGCATTCCCTATCGGCTGTTCTGGCCGGGCCGCGAACCGGCCGACTATCCGACGCCCAAGGTGCGGCTGCTGCCGACCTTCTACTTGCCCGGCGAGGATGGCGCCCTGACGGCCGTCACCGACTCGACCCCGCTCATCCGCCGCTTCGAGGGGGAATACAGCGGCCGTTCCCTGCGCCCGGCCAGTCCCGCCCTCGCCTTCCTCGACTCCCTGCTTGAGGACTACGGCGACGAGTGGCTGACCAAGGCGATGTTCCACTACCGCTGGGCCTACAAGGCCGATATCGACCAGGCCTCAGGCGTCCTGCCCTCATGGCGCGGCACGCTCGACGACGACATGCTGGCGGCGATGGGCAAGGCCTTCTCGGAACGCCAGATCAGTCGCCTGCGCTACGTGGGGTCAAACCCGATCACCGGGCCGGTGATCGAGGCCAGCTATGGTCGTCTCCTCGATCTGTTCGAAAACCACCTGAAACAGCATGGCTTCCTGCTCGGCGGCCGGCCCGGCGCCGGTGACTTCGGCGTGTACGGCCAGTTGACCCAGCTGGCCGCCTTTGACCCGACGCCGACCGCTCTGGCCGCCCACCGCGCGCCCCGGGTGATGGCCTGGGTCCAGCTGGTCGAGGACCTGTGCGGCCTGGAGCCCGCCGAAAACGACTGGTTCGATCCGGCGAACCTGCCGCAGACGCTGAAGGCCATTCTCGCCGAGACCGGCCGCGTCTACGCCCCGCTGTTGGCGGCCAACGCCAGGGCGGTGATGGCCGGCGCCGAGAGCGTGGAAACCGAGATCGACGGTCACCCCTGGAGCCAGCAACCCTTCGCCTACCAGGCCAAATGCCTGGGCTGGCTGCGCGAGGAATACGCCGCGCTCTCGCCCGCCGACCGGGCGCTGGCCGACGAGGCGCTCGCCGGGACCGGCTGGGCGGCGTTGTTCGGGTGAGGGGGGGGGCAAGGGCATAGGGAGTAGGGAGTAGTCGAGCGGCATGGCTGCGAGCCCCGCGCCCGTCCAACCGCTTCCTCGCTACTCCCTACTCCCTACTCCCTACTCCCTACTCCCTATCCCCGATCCCGCCGCATCCCCGCCTTGCGTTCGCCGCACCGCGCGGCGAAGGTGCGGCCAATCCCGACCTTCAGCCCTTCGAGCTCATCACAACATGCATTCCCACGCCCGCTCGGCCCTCATCGCCGTGACGGCCCTGTCCCTCGCCGCCTGTGCAGGCTGGCGGGACAAGTTGCCTTCAATGCCGTTCGGCAAGCCCAGGGCCGAGGCCGCCACGTCCGACACGCCGGCCAAGCCAGCGCCGAGGGCCGAAAAGCTGGCGCCGGGCCAGTGGCCGCAGGCGGTCAGCGACGTCCCCGCCGATCCGGACATGCGGTTCGGCGCCCTGCCCAACGGCATGCGCTATGTGATCATCCGCAACGCCACGCCGCCGGGCCAGGCGTCACTGCGGCTACGCTTCGACGCCGGCTCGTTGATGGAAACCGACGCCCAGCAGGGGCTGGCGCACTTCCTCGAGCACATGGCCTTCAATGGTTCGAAGGGCATTGCCGAGGGCGAGATGGTCAAGATGCTGGAGCGGCGCGGCCTCGCGTTCGGCGCCGACACCAACGCCTCGACCAACTTCGAGGAGACGATCTACAAACTCGACCTGCCCCAGACCGACGACGAGACCGTCGACCTGTCGCTGAAGGTGCTGCGCGAAACGGCCAGCGAGTTGCTGATCGCCGGCGACGCGGTGGACCGCGAGCGGGGCGTGGTGCTGTCCGAGGAACGCACCAGCGACAGCCCGGCCTGGCGGGTGTTCAAGGCCCGGTTCGACTTCCTGCTGCGCGGCCAGCGGCCGCCCGAACGCTTCCCGATCGGCAAGGTCGAGGTGCTGCGCACCGCGCCGCGCGAGGAGCTGGTCGACTTTTACACCCGCTTCTACCGCCCCGAGCGGGCGGTGCTGGTGGCCGTCGGCGACTTCGACGTCGACGCCATGGAAGCGAAGATCAAGACGACGTTTGGCGACTGGACCAACGCTGCGCCGGCGGGGGCAGACCCCGACCTCGGCGTGGTGGCCAGACGCGGCCTGGAGACCCGCATCGTGGTCGAGCCCGGGTCCTCCACGACTCTGCAGATCGGCTGGGTCTCGGCGCCCGACCTGAGGCGCGACAGCACCGCGGTGCGCCGGGAAGACTGGATCCAGCAGCTGGGCTTCGCCGTGCTCAACCGGCGCCTGGAGGCGATCGCCCGCTCGGCCGAGCCGCCGTTCATCGCCGCCGGCGGGTTCTCCGGCAACCAGGCCAAGGCGGCCAAGGTGACGACCGTCGCGATCACCGCACGGCCCGGCGGCTGGCAGGCCGCCCTGGAGGCCGCCGAGCGCGAGCAGCGCCGCCTGGTTCAGTTCGGCGTGCGTCAGGACGAGCTGGACCGTGAGATCGAGGACTACCGCCAGTGGCTCAAGAGCCGCGCGGCCTCGGCAGCCACCCGCCGCACCCCTTCCCTGGCCAACGAAATCGTCAACGCCATCGGCGAGGACGAGGTGGTCACCAGCCCGGCCCAGGACCTGGCGCTCTTCGAGATGGCGGTGAAGGGGCTGACGGCCGAGACGGCCTCCCAGGCGATCCGCGGCGCCTTCTCGGGGGCCGGCCCGCTGGTCTTCGTGGCCACGCCGACCGCCATCGACGGCAACGAACCCGCCGTGGCCAGGGCCTGGACCACCTCGGCCAAGGTCGCCGTGACCGCGCCCGAAGGCCCGCGCCAGGTCGTCTGGCCCTATGAGTCCTTCGGCGCGCCCGGCAAGGTGGCCGTGCAGACCGACGTGGTCGACCTGGACACGGTCTTCGTGCGCTTCGAGAACGGCGTGCGCCTGACCGTCAAGCCGACCAAATTCCGCGACGACCAGGTGCTGGTGAAGGTGCGCATCGGCGGCGGCATGACCACCCTGCCCGCCGACCAGCAGTCGATGTCCTGGGCCGGGTCCTCGGTGATCGAGGGCGGCCTGGCCAGAATCGACTCCGAGGACATGGAGCGGGTTCTGGTGTCGAAGGTCTACGGCGCCCGGTTCGGCATCGAGGACGACGCCTTCACCCTGTCGGGGTCGACCCGGCCGGAGGACCTGACCACCCAGCTGCAGGTGCTGACCGCCTACGCCAGCGAGCCGGCCCTGCGGCCCGAGGCCCTGCAGCGGATGCGGACCTACGCCGCGACGCTCAGCGACCAGTACGAGGCCACCGACAGCGGCGTGTTCAACCGCGACCTTGCGGGCCTGCTGCACAACGGCGACCGCCGCTGGACCTGGCCGGGCAAGGACGACATCGCCGGGATCACCCCCGACGCCCTCAGGCGCACCTTCGGCGGCGCCCTCACCGGCGGCTCTGTGGAGGTGATCATCGTCGGCGACATCACTGTGGAAAAGGCGACCCAGATGGTCGCCGCCACCTTCGGCGCCCTGCCCTCGCGGCCCGATCCTGTGGCCGCGCCCAGCGGCGTCACCGGCTTCCCGGCGGCGGTCTCCGACCCGATGGTGCTGACGCACAAGGGCCGCGAGGACCAGGCCATCGCCTTCCTCGCCTGGCGCACCGACGAATTCTACAGTGACGTGCAGCGGGCCCGGAATGCGGCGGTCATGGCCGACATCATCGAGTTGCGGCTGATCGACGAGCTGCGCGAGGCCCAGGGCGCGACCTACTCGCCCAGCGTCAGCGCCAGCGCCAGCGACGTCTGGACCGGCTGGGGCTACATCTCCGCGCGGGTCGAGGTTCCGCCGGCGCTGGTCGACGGCTTCTTCCGCGACGCCCTGAAGATCGCCGCCGACCTGCAGGCCACGCCGCCGACGGCGGACGAGCTGGAGCGGGCCAAGAAGCCGCGGCTGGAGCGTCTGGCCAAGGCGCGCGAGACTAACGAATACTGGCTGGAAGAACTGGGCGGCGCCCAGACCGATCCGCGCCGCCTGGCGGCCACCCGGTCACTGCTGGCCGGCTATGAACGGGTGACGGCCGCCGACGTGCAGGCCGCCGCCAGGGCCTATCTCGGCGCGGACAAGGCCTGGCGGCTGGTGATCCGGCCGGCCGGCAAGTAGCGGACATGGAGCATCCCTTGACCCTGATGAAATCGTCGGCGCTGTGTCTGGCGTTGGCCCTGCCCGCCGCTTAGGCGTCAATGCGGAGGCGGACATGAAAACCTGCCGGATCGGGGTTATCGGCCTTGGCCAGCGCATCGCCCACGTCCTGGCGGCGATGAAGGAGGTCGGCTGGAGCCTGCGGGTCGCCGGTCATGTGGATCCCGCTCCCGTGGGGGCGCCGATCCTCGCCGAGGCGGGCATCGACGCCGGTCCGGCCCGGGACAGCGTGGCGGACCTGCTGGCCCGGGGCCCCTACGACCTGGTGATGATCGGCTCACCCAATCACCTGCACCTGGAACACCTGAACCAGGCGCTGGACGCCGGCTGGCCGGTCTTCGCCGAGAAGCCGATCGTGCGGACCGAGGCTGAGACCGAGGCCCTGGCCCGACGCCTGGCCGGCCCGGGATCGCCGCCGCTCTACATCGGCCTGGTAATGCGCTCGATGTCGATCGTCCGCGAGGTGATCGCCCGGGTCGATTCCGGCCAGCTGGGCGAGATCATCTCCATCGACGCCACCGAGCACCTGCCGCCCGAGCACGGCGGCTACCTGGCCCGCAACTGGCGGCGGCGGCAGGAGTGGGGCGGCTCCTATCTGCTCGACAAGGTCTGCCACGACTTCGATATCTTCGGCCGCCTCGTCGGCGCGCGGCCGGCGAAGGTGGCCAGCTTCGGCGGGCGGCGCATCTTCACCCCCGAGCGGGCCGAAGTCCCCCGGGTCTACAGCACCGGCGAGGCGGCCTTCGCCCTGCGGGACGCCGGCTGGTCAGGCGCCAATGACAGTTTCCAGTCGGACATGGACGTAACCGACCACCAGCTGGCCATCGTCGAGTACGAGAATCAGGTGCGGCTGTCGTTCCACGCCAACAGCCAGGTCTCCCTGGCCGAACGGCGGTGGTATGTGGCCGGGACGGAAGGGACGCTGATCGCCGACCTGGTCCGCAACCAGCTGATGGTCCGCCGCGTGATGGATCGCGCCAAGCCCGAGCGGATCGACTACGGCGGCCGCACCGCCGACAGCCACAACGGCGCCGACCAGGCCATGGCCCGCGACCTCAAGGCCGCGCTGGAGACCGGCGCCCCCTTTCCCGTCACACCCTGGGACTCGATGGAAGCCGGCCTGACCGTCATGGCCATCGACCAGGCCATGGCCCAGGGGACCATGATCGACTGCGCGCCGATGTGGGCCCGCTACGACGCGGCCAGGGGCGCCAGCAGCGCGGCGCCGACCAGGTCCTGAAGACGCGGCGAGGCCGGGTAGGGGTGGTGGCGGTACTGCCGGAAGCCCTCGGCCATCGGCACGCCGAAGTCCCGCCCGCGCCGCCTGGCCCACTTTTCCAGCGACGCTACCTGGTCGGGGACGCCGTGCTGCCGCGCGACCCAGCGGATCTGGCTCTCGTGCGCCGCCAGCATAGCGCGCTTGGTCTCGAACACCGCCGCGATGTCGACGCCGAAGTCCGGCGCAACCGGTGCGCCCTCGCGGTCCCGGCCGCCGATGGGGTCCATGAAATAGAGGTGCGGGATGGCTTCGAGGGCCGCCGCCTCGCCCGTGCGGTAGTTGGGCACGGACGACGCGAAACAGGCGTCGCGGACCAGTTGGCTCGTGGCCTCATGGTCGGGGTGATAGTCGGCCGGTGAGCTGGTGATCACCACCTCCGGCCGGGCCCAGCGGATCAGTTCGGTAACCCGGCGGCGGGAGGCGTCGTCGCTGAACACTCCCAGGTCCGGCAGGTCGCCACAGCGGTAGCCGGCGCCGATAATTGTCGCGGCGGCCGTGGCCTCGGCCTTGCGGATGCGGGCGGTCTCGTCGGGCGAGGTCTCGGTCGAACCGCCCTCGCCCGCCGTCAGAGTGACCAGGGTCACCGCATGGCCCGCCGCCGCCAGAATCGCCAGGGTCCCGGCCCCGAGGGTCTCGATGTCGTCGGGGTGGGCGTGGATGGCCAGGATGGCGGTCATGCGGCCGCTAGTAGACCGTGCCGCCCACGCCGCCGTCGAGGCTCATGCCGTAGCTGGCCGAGGAGGTCTCCGTGTAGGTCTCCTCGCGGAAGGCCTGGTACGTCTCGACCGTGACGATGGTCAGGATCTTGATGCCGGCGCCGAAGCGGCGGAGCAGGCTGCGCTCGTTGCACTCACGGGCCGGCTTCTGCGGACGACACATCAGCTGGCCAGCCTGGGCGGCCGAGCCGCGCGTGCGGTAGAGGGCCTCGCCCTTGGCGCAGATCATCGTCTGGCCGCCGTCGAACGAGATACGCTCGACATATTCGGCCGTGGTGATCTGCAGCCGGGCGCCGGCGATACAGCGATAGAGTTCGCCGTCGTACAGGTCGTCCACCTCGCGCTCGGCGAACACCTGGCTGGCGGGATGGGGGGCGTCGCGGTCGTCGAGGCAGAACGCCCGGACGACCACCCGGCGGGTGCGGGTGCGGGTGGCCTCATAGGCCACCTGGCGGGTCTTGCGCACGCCCTGGACGTCGAGGCCCTGGATCACGCCAGTGGCCACGGGCGGGGAGTAGTAGCCGCCGCCTCCGCCGCCGCCATAGGCGATCGCGCCGGCGCCGGCGCCCGCGCCGGAGACCGACACCGCAACCGCGTTCGAATTGACAATGATGTTGGTGCGGCCGCCGGCGGTGCAGCAGTTGGGCGGGCTCGGCGGCCGGGGCGGCGGGGCGGGCGGCGTGCAGCAGGGCGGCGGAGCCGGCGGGGTGCAGCAGGGCGGCGGCGGCGGCGCGCAGCACTGCGCGGCGGCCTCATCTCCGGGCACGACCGACGACGCCAGCCACATCATCAATCCGCCGGCCAGGGCGATCAGCAGGTTACGAGGCGCCATGGGACGAATCCCCTCCACAAGTTCTCACGCGCCCACATGCAAGAAGCGCGCCGAACTGCGCGATTCTGTCCCGAAACGGAACACTGCGGACCTGGCCCGAACCTTCCCTGCAACCCCCGTGCGGCCGCTTTGGGCCGTTCGGGCGGAGGGCCGAACCATGGTCCATCCCAACACGGAACGATTGACGGAGTATTGGCGGGCCCACCGCCGGGGCGACGCCGCCCCGCGCCGCGCCGATGTCGATCCCATGGCCTTCCATCAGCTTCTGCCCCAGGTGTTCATCGTCGGCCGCTCGGCCGAGGGGACCTTCCCCTTCCGTCTGGCCGGCGGCTTCGTCTCCGACCTGCACCGCGCCGACCTGCGCGGACGCTGCCTGCTCGACCTGTGGCGGCCGGCCGACCGTTGGCAGCTCAAGTCGACCCTCGAGATGGCCCGTCGCCGGCCCGAACCGGTGGTCGTCTGCGCCGACATCATCGTTGATGGCGCGCCCTCTCTCGGGATGGAGGTGCTGATCGCGCCGCTGGCCGGGCCTTCGGGCGACATCGACCGCTTCATCGGCCTGTATCAGCCGACCGCGCCGGTGGCCCGCCTGATGGGTCTGCCGGCCCGGATGCTGGCCATCGCCGCCATCGCCCGCGACAGCGGCGAAGCCGCCCCGTCCCTGCGCCTGGCCGCCGTCGACGGCCGCCGGATCGCCTAGATCCTCCCCATCGGGGGAGGTGCCGCTGCGTAGCCGGAGGCGAAGCAGTGACGGAGGGAGTCCGCTCCGCTTTCGGGTGACCCCCTCTGTCAGGCCTACGGCCTGACAGCTCCCCCGATGGGGAGCATCTTCATGCCGAGGCCGCGTCCAGCCTGGCGATGTGCGCGGGATCGAGGCTGAGGCGCGCGGCGCCCATGAGTTCCCGCAGTTGCTCCAGGCTGGTGGCGCTGGCGATCGGCGCCGCCACCGCCGGGCGGGCCATGACCCAGGCCAGGGCGACCTGGGCCGGCGTGGCTTCCAGTTCGGCCGCCACCGCGTCGAGCGCGGCCAGGACCCGGGGTCCCTTCTCGCCTTCCAGGTGCTTCTTCATGCCGCCGCCGCGCGGGCTTTTGCCCAGATCCTCGACCGACCGGTACTTGCCCGTCAGGAAGCCACTGGCCAGGCCGTAGTAGCTGATAATGCTGACATTTTCGTCGAGACACAGCTGCTGAAGCGGCCCTTCGACACCACGGTCCATCAGGTTGTAGGCCGGCTGCAGGGTGTCGTAGCGCGGCATCGCGCGCTCGCGGCTGAGCCTCAGGGCCGAGCCGAGGCGCTCGGCCTCGAAGTTCGAGGCGCCGATGGCCCGCACCTTGCCCGCCTGGACCAGCTTGCCGTAGGCCTCGAGCGACTCGTCCTGCGGGGTCGCCGGGTCGTCGCGGTGCGACTGGTAGAGGTCGATGTAGTCGGTCTGCAGCCGTTTCAGGGACGCCTCGCAGGCCGAGACGATATTCGCCGCCGACAGCCCCGGCTGGGCCGGCCACATGCCCACCTTGGTGGCGATGATCACGTCATCGCGCTTGCCGCGCCGCTTGAGCCAGGTCCCGATGACCTTCTCGGAGTCGCCGCCGGTGTTGCCCGGAACCCAGGCTGAATAGACGTCGGCCGTGTCGATGGCGTTGAACCCCCCGGCCAGGAAGGCGTCGAGGATGGCGTGCGAGGTCCGCTCGTCCGCCGTCCAGCCGAACACGTTGCCGCCCAGCATCAGGGGCGCGATCGAAAGGCCCGAACGGCCGAGGGGGCGGTGTTCCATGTCAGGGCTCCAGGCAGGGACAGGTTAAGGTGTCCCACGGGACACCTTAACCTGTCCTACGGGGTCTACGCCGCCCGCGCCGCCTCGCCGTCAAACACCGGGGCGTCCTGCGGGGCCAGGGCGGCCTTGCCGCGCAGCAGGTCGGCGATCTTCTCGGCGATCATCATGGTCGGGGCGTTGGTGTTGCCGCCGATCAGGGTGGGCATGACCGAGGCGTCGATGACCCGCAGACCGTCGATCCCCATGACCTTCAGGTCGCCGTCGACAACGGCCAACGCGTCGCCCGCCACGCCCATGCGGCAGGTGCCGACCGGGTGGTAGATGGTCTCGGCCTTCTGGCGCAGCCAGGCGTCGATCTGGTCGTCGGTCTTCACCTCGGCGCCGGGGGCGTATTCCGAGGTGCGGTAAGGGTCCAGGGCCGACTGGGAGGCCACGTCGCGGGCGATGCGGACCCCCTCGCGCATGGCCCGGCGGTCTTCCTCCGCGGCCAGGTAGTTGGCGAAGATGGTCGGATCGTCATTGGGATCGGCCGACCGCAGCCCGACCTTGCCCCGGCTTTCCGGCCGCAGCTGGCAGACGTGGAAGGTGAAGCCGTCCTTCTGGATCGCGGTCTTGCCGTGGTCCTGCATGATCGCCAGCACGGTGTGGAATTGCAGGTCGGGCCGGTCGAGATCGGGTCGCGAACGCAGGAAGGCGCCCGATTCGAGCATCTGCTGGCGGCCGTTGCCCTGTTTGAACAGCAGATAGTTCAGCCCCGTGGCCAGGGTCTTGAGGCCCTTGGTCATCGAATAGGCGGTGATCGGCTGGGGGCATTCCCAGGACAGGCAGGCATCCAGGTGATCCTGCAGGTTCTGGCCGACGCCCTTCAGCTCGTGCTTCACCCTGATGCCGTGCGGGGTCAGGTCGTCCGGCGCGCCGATGCCCGACAGCTGGAGGATCTGCGGCGACTGCACGGCGCCGGCGCACAGCAGCACCTCGGCGTCCGCGCGGGCGGTCACGGACATGCCGTTCTGGATATAGTCGACGCCCACCGCCCGGCCGCCCTCGATGACGATGCGGCTGGTCCGCGCGCCGGTCTCGCAGGTCAGGTTCGGGCGCTTGAGGGCGGGATGGAGATAGGCCTTGGCCGCGCTCCAGCGTTCCCCGTCCTTGATGGTCATCTGGTAGGGGCCCCAGCCTTCCTGCTGGAAGCCGTTGAAATCCCTGGTGGTCAGGTGGCCGGCCTGGCCCCCCGCATCGATCGCGGCCTTGTAGATCGGGTTGGGGGTGGGGGCCTTCTGGACATGCAGCGGGCCGTCGCCGCCGTGCCAGGCGTCCTCGCCGCCCTCGAAGCCTTCCGAGCGCTTGAAGTAGGGCAGCACGTCGGCATAGCCCCAGCCGGTCAGGCCCATCTGGCGCCACTGGTCATAGTCCCGGGCGTGACCGCGGATGTAGATCATGCCGTTGATCGAGGACGACCCGCCCCAGCCCTTGCCGCGCGGCCACCAGAGCTTGCGGTTGTTGAGGTTGGGCTCCTCCTCGGTCCAGAAGCCCCAGTTATATACGCCCTTGTCTTTAATAAGCTGACCCACCCCCGCGGGCATCTTGACCAGGATCGAGTTGTCCTTGCCGCCGGCTTCCAGCAGCAGGACCCTGGTCGTCCCGTCCTCGGTCAGGCGATTGGCCAGTACGCAGCCCGCCGAGCCGGCGCCGATGATGATGTAGTCGTAGCGTGCGGCCACCTGGCGTTCTCCGGGGCAGGTTATCGTTGATCAGGATTAGTGACGCCCCCGTCAGGTTTGGGCAACGAGAAAAGGGAGGGCCGTGAAGCCCTCCCCTCTCGTCGTCACGATGGCCGCGAGGTCAGCGGAAGGTCCGGGACGTCGCCGCGCCGTTCATGAAGGCGAGAATGTCGCCGTTCTCGATGCGGAGGATGTTGTTACCCGCATTGGCGTCGTCGTTGCAGCGGTTGCCGTCGATGAGGATGTCGGGATCGTAGGTCACCGCCAGCTCCACATGGCCGCCGAACTCGAAGTCGTCGAAGGCATTGCGGATCATCGGGGTGGTGAAGCGCTGCATGACCGCGCCGGCGGCGGCGGCCCCGGTGAGGGCGCGGTCGCTGGCGAACACCCCGCCGGTGTTGCCGTTGACCGCCCGCAGGTGGACGCCCTGCTGGTTGGCGCCCGACCGCCAGGCCGAGGAGCCGGCGTTGGTGATGACGTAGCTGATCCGCACCTCGCCGCGCCGGGCGCCCTTGGTCAGGGTGACGCTGGCGATTGCCGGATCGACCACGCAGGGGAGCGTGAAGCCCGGCAAGGTCGCCCCGGCGGGAAGCGCCGGCGCCGGCTGGTAGGTCCTGGGCGTGATCGGCCCGGCCATGGCGGATGCCGCGATGGAAACCGTGGCGATGACGCTGGCGACTGAAACGGTGGTCCTGAACATTGTAAGTCTCCTTTAGCCCCGCGAAGGATTTCGCAGGCCTGAGACTGCGCGGCCGTTCCTGAACCGGTTTGGAGAGCGATGGTTACCGATCGTTCATGTTGAGGGAACGGTGTTCGGCCACCTCACAAAGCCCTTCCCCTTGGAGGGGGGAAGGGTTGGGATGGGGGTGACACGGCGTATCGGAAAGAAGCTCGGTCCAGGTTGACGGCCGTCACGTGGTCCGCGGCCACTCGGCGCCGCCGGAGCACCCCCATCCCCGGCCCTTCCCCCATCAAGGGGGAAGGGAGCGCGCCCTTGATCTCATGCAGGCCATGCGTGCCGGACGGTCCGGGTCAGTCAAGGCTGGGCCTCCGGCCCATCGCTCCGCGACGCGAAGCGGCCTTGAGTGACCCGGACCGTCCGGCGATCGTCTCGGCATGAGATGAAGGGGTGGTTTTTGGGGTGGTAGCGAGTGCGCATTCCCATTTCGGGCATCCCCCCAAACCGGGGATGCACGGATATGCCGGGGCCGCTTCTATCACCACTGTTAGAGGAGCAACCAAGATGAAGTTCTCGGCAGCCTTGGCACTGAGCCTGTTCGCCTCTGCCGCCGTCGCGGAACCGGCCAACGTCAATATCGATGTCTTCAAGGCGACCGGCTACGTCCGTGCTCCGGCTACGCCGGCGGACAAGAAGGCCGCCGACCTGCCCGCGCCTGCCTCTATCTGGAACGGTTCGGCCTGGTGGCAGGTGCTGACCTACTGCTCGGCCATGCACGGGGTTCAGGAGCTGAGGCTGGAGGACGGTGGAGAGCCGGCCGTGGCGGAGCAGAGGGCGCTGGGCCGTCGCTACCATGATCTGGCAATCGAACGACTGAAGACCGATCGCGGGATCGCTGCCGACGCCGCCGGCAAGGTCGTCGAGGCCGAGACCTACTACTGGACCTACAGCTTCCTCGACCAGACGCTGAACTATCGGCTGGAGGCCCTCACCTGCCGCTTCGCCGAGGGGAAATCGAAAATGAGCTGAGCGCGGCGGAGAAGTCTATTTCCTTGACTTTCCCATGCTGCACTGCCACATGACCCTCGTCGCGGAGCATTCCGCGCTATCGGTCGGGCCCGGCCGCGTATGGAACAGAGACGTTCCGCCTGGGCCCTGATACCGATCCTCCCCATAGTGACGCCATACGCGGGGCGTTTCCCAAACTGACCCCGCTTCCGACCGCAGGCCCGATGGCCGTGCGGTTCGCGTCGCATACCGAAAGACTACGCTTGACCAATTTTGCTTCGCTTGGCCTCGCCAAGCCGCTGCTCTCCGCGCTGGCCGCCGAGGGCTACACCACCCCCACCCCGATCCAGTCGCAGGCGATTCCGCTGGTGATGGACGGCAAGGACGTGCTGGGCATCGCCCAGACCGGCACCGGCAAGACCGCCGCCTTCGCCCTGCCCATCCTGCACCGCCTGGCCGCCAACCGCCGTCCGGCCCCGCGCCGCGGCTGCCGCTGCCTGGTCCTGTCGCCGACCCGTGAACTGGCCACCCAGATCGCCGAGAGCTTCAAGACCTACGGCGCCGGCATGGGCATGACCGTCCAGGTCGTGTTCGGCGGCGTGAAGTACGGACCCCAGGTCCGCGCCCTCGCCGGCGGCGTCGACGTGCTGGTGGCCACCCCCGGCCGCCTGATCGACCACATCCAGGAGAAGGTCGCCAACCTCAGTGAGGTCGAGGTGTTCGTCCTCGACGAGGCCGACCAGATGCTCGACATGGGCTTCGTGATGCCGATCCGTCGCATCGCCAAGACCCTGCCGCGGGTGCGCCAGAACCTGTTCTTCTCGGCCACCATGCCCTCGGAAATCGAGAAGCTGGCCGCCGAACTGCTGAACCCCAACCCCTCGAAGGTCTCGGTGACGCCCTCGGCGACCACCGTCGAGAAGATCGACCAGAAGGTCCTGTTCATCGAAAGCGCGCGCAAGCGCGTGCTGCTGGCCGAGCTGTTCGACGACAGCGCGATGAAGCGCGTGCTGGTGTTCACCCGCACCAAGCGCGGCGCCGACCGCGTCGCCAAGGGCCTGGCCGCCATCGGCGTCGAGGCCGCCTCGATCCACGGCGACAAGAGCCAGGGCCAGCGTGAAAAGGCGCTCGCCCAGTTCAAGGCCGGCGAAATGCGCGCCCTCGTGGCCACCGACATCGCCGCCCGCGGCATCGATGTGGACGGGGTCAGCCACGTCATCCAGTTCGAGCTGCCCAACGTGCCGGAGGCTTATGTCCACCGCATCGGGCGGACCGCCCGCGCCGGCGCCGGCGGTTCGGCCATCTCGCTGGTGGCCGACGACGAGCGCAACCTGCTGCGCGACATCCAGAAGGTCACCCGCCAGACGATCCCGGCCTGGGATCGCCGCAACGACCGGGGCCTGGCCCAGGCGCACGCCGCCATGGCCTCGATCGAGCCGGAAAAGCCCTTCCGCGACCCGCGTGCGGCCAACGGCCGTGGCAATCAGCAGAAGCGCAAGCCGCAGGCGCTCGACGCCGCCGGCAAGGCCCAGCCCGACCGCGGCCAGCGCGCCCGTCACCGCCCGGCCGGCTATGAGCCGCTGGTCGTCGGCGCGGCGGGGGATGCTCCCCCCAAGCGCAAGAAGCCCCGCAACCGCAACCGCAATCGTGGCGGCGGCGGAGCGACCCAGGGCGTCGGGGCGTAGCGACGATCGGGACAGACACCCCGGTGTCTGTCCCTAACGCCCCTTCCACACCGGCGGACGTTTCTGCGCGAAGGCCATCGGGCCTTCCCGGAAGTCCTCGGACTGGAACAACGCCCCCACAGCCGGGAACTTGAACTGGCCGCCGATGGCCTCGGGCAGGGTCTGTTCGAGGCCCTGCATCACCGCCTGCTTGCTCGCCCGGATCGACATCGGGCTGCACTCGCAGATCATCTGCGCCCACTTGCGCGCCTCGGCCATCAGGTCGGCGGCGGGGACCACGGCGTTGACGAAGCCCAGGGCCTGACCCTCGGCCGCCGGCACCCGCCGGGCGGTCAGGATCATGCCCATGGCCCGCTTGAGCCCGATCTGCCGCGGCAGGCGGTGCAGGCCGCCGGCCAGGGCCGCCAGGCCGACCTTCGGCTCGGGCAGGGCGAACAGCGCCGTCTCGGCGGCGATGATCAGGTCGCAGGCCAGGGCGATCTCGAACCCGCCGCCCATGGCCACCCCGTTGACCGCCGCGATCAGCGGCTTGTCCAGGTCAAAGCGGCTGGTCAGGCCGGCGAAGCCCGACGGCGGACTGCCCATCTTGCCGCCCATGGCCTGGTGCTTGAGGTCATTGCCGGCCGAGAAGGCCCGCTCGCCCGCGCCGGTGACGATGCCGACCCACTGCTCGGGGTCGGCGGCGAAGGCGTTGAACGCCTCGTCCAGCTCGAAATGCATCGGCGAATGGAGGGCGTTCATCACCTCCGGCCGGTTGAGGGTGAAGATGGTGACCGGCCCCTCGCGGTCGACCGTGATGAACTCGTAGGCCATTTGGCGCTCCTCCTGGGGACATGCATCCGGCGAAGCCGGGACGTGTCCCCCAATGTTGAGGCTCGACCTTCGCGAGCCTTCCTTATGGTCCGTCAAGCCATTGGGGGACACGTACCGGCCGATGGCTGGATACATGTCCCCTCGCTCTCACCGCGCCGTCAGATCCCGCCGGAACCGCTTCCAGTTCTCGACATAGTGCAGCGCCGAGGCCTTCAGGACCAACGCCTGCTGTTCACCGACCTCGCGGATGACCTTGCCGGGGGCGCCCATGACCAGGCTGTTGTCGGGGATCTCCCTGCCCTCGGGAATCAGCGCGCCGGCCCCGATAAGACAGTTGCGGCCAATCTTCGCGCCGTTGAGCACGATCGAGCCGATGCCGATCAAACTGTTGTCGCCGATGGTGCAGCCGTGAAGCATCACCATGTGACCAACGGTCACGTTCGCCCCGATGACCAACGGCATGCCATGGTCGGCGTGAAGCACAGAACCGTCCTGGACGTTGCTGTTTTCGCCGATGGTCAGCGTATCGGTGTCGCCTCTAGCCACTGCGCCCCACCAGATGCTGGCGTTTTTCTTGAGAATCACATCGCCGATCACGGACGCGGTCGGGGCTATCCAGTATTCGTCTTCAGAAGGCACCTGTGGCGCCAAGGCGCCCAAAGCATAAACAGTCATCCGTAGGCCCCGTATATTTGAGATAGTGGCTTGATTAACCGGTCCGAAACCAAGTTAGCATCATCCTAGTCGGGCGATTCGAGGGGGCGCCAGTCCCTTCGCATCCCGCCGCGGACATTCGTCCGTGGTCTCCTGACGACGGAGAACCGGGTGCCGCGTATTGTGTTCCGGCGTCATTGGGCGCCGCCAGCTTCGCGATGCTTCAGCGAGCCGCCGGGCCGCGCACGCGCTACCTCATCCGTCACCACGAACCAAGGGCGAGCCGCTGCGGCTACGCCCTTTTTTCTTGCCCCAGTGGAGGCTCCTAAATGACCAAGCGTGCCCTGAAGCGGACCGTGCGCGAAGGCGCATTCGATCAGGCCCAGTTCCACAACGACGACGGCGGCAAGGTTCGCCGCCTGCCGGTGGGCAATGGCTGGTCTCCGCTCGGTCGGGATGAGGATCGCGAGCAGGGGTACCTGAAGACAATAAAACCAAAATCCGACGGCCAGGCCGACCTGATGAGCGCCATCGACGCCAAGAGCCTGGTGTTGGCGCTCGGCCCCGCCGGCACCGGCAAGACCTATATCGCCATCGCCAAGGCCGTTGAGGCCCTTGAGGCCGGCAAGGTGGCCAAGATCGTGCTGTCGCGCCCGGCGGTGGAGGCCGGCGAGTCCATCGGCTACCTGCCCGGCGACATGGAGGACAAGCTGGCCCCCTACCTTAGGCCGCTCTACGACGCCCTGTCGGACCGGCTGTCGATGAAGCGGGTGCGGGCCCTGATCGCCGAGGGGGCCATCGAGATCGCCCCGGTTGGCTACATGCGCGGCCGGACGCTGAACAACGCCTTCGTGGTCATCGACGAGGCCCAGAACTGCACCTACGGCCAGCTGAAGATGCTGCTGACCCGCCTGGGCTGGCATTCGACCATGGTGGTGACGGGTGACCCCAATCAGTCCGACCTGCTGACCGGACTCTCGGGCCTGGGCGACGTGGCCGACCGCTTCGAGGCGCTGCCGAACATCGCCGTGGTCCGACTTAACGACTGCGACATCGTCCGCCACCCACTCGTCGCGGAGATGCTGGGCGTCCTCTGATATCGGGGCGTCGGGCGGGCGGCGCTCGCCCGACGCTACCGCCTCCGGCCGGTCGGCCGCGGGGGATCGAGGTTGCGCGCCGGGACGATGATCGGCTCCAGCCAGCCGCTATAGCGGACGATCAGGCCGGTCCAGGGATGGCTGATCTCGACGAAGAAGCTGAAGCGGCCGTCGATGACCTCCTCGTAGGCCGTGCTGACCGGCGCGCTCCAGTCGGGCATCGGGATGCCGAGGAAGCGCCACTGCCGCAGCCGCAGGTTCAGCCGCCTGCCGTCCCAGGTCAGGGTCATGGCGAAGGCCGCCGGGCCGAAGCTTTCCACGAGCCGCTGCTCGCGTCCGATTTGCTGGCGGCTGTGGAAGGTCTGGTCGCCGAACCGCCGGCGCCAGATCTCCAGGTCGCCCCGCCGTTCGAAATCGACCCGCACCGCCACGTCGTCGGACGCGGGCGGAAAGCCCACGAGCGCGGCGACGACATTGGCCAGGGCGCCCGCGCCGCGCTCCACCTTCGCCCGGCCGGCCGCGGACAGGGCGTCCTCAAGCGCATGCATACGGCGGAGCGGCTCGGGCAGGTCCGGCCAGGCTCCGCCGAGCAGGCGGGCGTAGAGGCTCGGACAGGTGTGTGGGCGGCCGGAGACCGGGTCGGATCCGGCCATGACGAAAGCTATTCCAGGTCTTCGGCGAGGATGGCCATCTCGAACATGAACGAGCCGGCCTCGTCCTCGTCCTCATAGATGACGCCGATGAATTCGCCCTTCAGTTCGACCTCGGCGGAGTCCTTCTGCTTGCGGGCCTTCACCGAGAAATGCGGGTTGCCGAAGGTGCGCTTCAGGTGGGCTTCGACCTGTTTGATATGATTGTCGTCCACGGGGTGGCTCCGGCATGGGGATTGGCCGCGGAACCTAAAGCCCCGCGCCCGAAAGGTGAAACGGGATTTGCGCCCGGCCCGGCGGATTTATCACCGTTCGGGCCGCTGGTCCGTCAGATGCTGTCGCCGAACATCTCTTCGGCGAGGGTGTGGTCCATGGTCCGGGCCGGCTCCTCGCAGGTCGGGCAGTTGACCAGGCGCGCGGGCACGCCGGCCGCCGTGCAGCCGGACGGGACGTCCTTGAGCACCACCGAGCCGGAGGCGACCTTGGCGTAGTCGCCCACATGGATATTGCCCAGCACCTTGGCCCCCGCGCCCAGCAGGACGCCCTTGCCGATCTTGGGGTGGCGGTCGCCGCGGTCAGAGCCCGTGCCGCCCAGGGTGACCCCGTGCAGCATCGAGACGTCGTCGCCCACCGTCGCGGTCTCGCCGATAACGATCCCGGTGCCGTGGTCGAGGAAGATGCCCCGGCCGACCTTCGCCGCCGGATGGATGTCGACCTGGAAAACCTCGCTGGACTTGCTTTGCAGGTAGAAGGCCAGGGTCTCGCGGCTGTGGGTCCACAGCCAGTGGGCCACGCGGTGCGTCTGCAGCGCCTGGAAGCCCTTGAAGAACAGGAAGGGCTGGACATAACCCTTGCAGGCAGGGTCCCGCTCGAACACCGCCTTCAGGTCGGCCTCGGCGGCGGCGACCAGAGACGGATCGGCCTCATAGGCCTCGTCGGCGATTTCCCGGGCGCTCATGGCGCGCAGCTCCTGGTCGCCGATCTTGCGGGCGAACTGGTAGCTCAGGGCCTCGGCCATCGAGCCGTGCGACAGGATCACCGCATTGAGCAGGCTGCCCAGGGTGGGCTCATCGCGCACAGCGCGCTCGGCCTCATTGCGCAGCGCAGCCCAGACGGGCGGCGCGACCGACGGCTCGACGACTTCAAAATGCCTGGGCATGAAAGCCCTCCCTCAATCTCCCGCCGACCTATAGCACAAACCCTGCTATTTCGCCGCCGGGACAGCCCTCTGGCGGCATATGGGGTGGATATCGCCGTTCGCCAAGGGACCTGTTGCCCATCATCATTTCAGGTCCTAGCGTGGGCCCATGCGCCTCTGGACCTCCCTCGCCGTCGCCGCCGCCGTCTCCCTGCCGGCCGCCCTACCCGCCCATGCCGCCGACAGGCCGCTGACCCGCGACGCCCTGCTGGCCATGCTCAAGACCGACCAGGTCTGGTGTTCGGGCTGGCGCGACAAGGACCAGAGCTGCGAGGATGTGGCCTTCATCGATGTGCTGCCGGGCGACAAGGTCCGCCAGGTCAGCCGCTACCGCATGTCCGCCGACCCGGATCTGCAGATGGTCGTGCGCGAAACGATCAACGTTGAGGGCGGCGCTCTTTGCTCGGTATTCAACTTCGACGCCCTGGAGATCGTCGTTCTGGTGGACGAGGAACCCGCGCCGGTCGAGCAGTCCGCGCCGATCCTGGCCATCCTCGCCGAGTCCATGGCCAACCTCGAAGGCAAGAAGGCCTGCGAGGCCTACGTCCGCGACGAAGCCACGGGCGAGCTGAAGGCCAGCGTGACCCTCGACGGCGAGGCCGCGCCGGAGTTCGACTCCATCTACAAGCTAATCAGGCCCGACACCCGCATCCTGCTGCGGCCGATGTTCGAGGATGCGGAAGAGCCCAGCCCCGTCTAGATAAGGGCATGAGCCACAACATCCCCGCCGCCCCCGCGTTCGGCGTTCCGCTGCCCATCGTGGCGGCGCCCGAGGTGCTGGCCTTCCTGGCCCGCCGCCGCTCGGCCTCCGCCCTGTCGCTGCGCGCGCCCGGGCCCTCCGCCGCGGAACTGAACGATCTCCTGGCCCTGGCGGCGCGGGTTCCCGATCACGGCAAGCTGGCGCCCTGGCGCTTCATCGTCCTTGGCGGCGACGCCAAGGCCGCCTTCGCCGCGCGGCTGGAACGCCTGGCCGCCGGCCGGCCCGACGCGGTCAAACTGATCGCCAAGCTGGGCAAGCTGAAGGCTCCGCCGGTGGGCGTGACGGTGATCTCGCGGACCGTGGAAGGCGAGATCCCCGAGTGGGAGCAGCTGATGTCCGCCGGGGCGGTCTGCACCACCCTGACCTATGCGGCCACGGCCATGGGCTACGGCGCCAACTGGATCACCGACTGGTACGCCTATGACGCGGAGGCGCGGGCGGCGCTGGGGCTGGCGACGGGCGAGCGGGTGGCCGGGTTCGTGCTCATCGGCACGACGGCCGAGCCGCCACAGGAACGGGTGCGGCCGGACGCGGCGGCGTTGACCAGCTTCTGGGGCGCCTGACCCAACGCCATGGCGCCGAAGCGACAGCTGTGGTCGGTCGAGGGTATTCCGGGTTCAGGCAAGAGCATCACCGCGGAACGGCTGAACGACGACTGCGCCTCCCGACGACAGGCCGCCCGATGGTGGCTCGAGGAGTTGCGCGATCATCCGGTGGTCCCGGCGGCGCTGCGGGGAGCTGCGGCCGAGCCGGATTTCCCGAACCGGTGCCTTGAAGTGTTCCGCGCCTTCCTGACCCGCGAGGACGGTGTGCTGATCCTCGATGGCGCGGCCATGCAGAGCACGATCAGGTTCATGTTCGCGAACCGGCGTGAGGTCGAGGAGATTGCCGACTATTTTGACCGATGGTCGGTGTTGGTCGAACCGATGGCTCCCCGGCTTGTCTTTCTCGATATCGATGACCCAGAGCGCCACTACCTCGACTTCCTGATCCCGCTGCGAGGGGCCGAGTGGACCGACAAGCTGGTTCGCTATGTTGAGGGCACGCCGGTCGCGCGGGCGAATGCCTGGCAGGGGATCGACGGCCTGATCCGTTTCTGGTCGGCCTACCAGGACCTTTGCCGGGAGATGCTGTCGCGCTTTCCAGCGCCAGTGCTGGTCTTTCCCGCCGACCCGTCCCGGGACAACGGCCTTGATCCGGCGATCCACGAATTCTTCGGTCTCGGGCCGCTCGTCTCCCCGGAAAGCGTGGACTAACAGCCCATGACCCGCAGCTCCGGCCGGGCGTGTTGGCGTTGACAACCTATGGTCCACCCTGAGCAAAATAACCCGCTCGGGGAGGGCGTCGATCATGCGTGCTGGATTGGGACTGGCGGTCTTCGTGGCCATGGCGCCGCTGGCCGTCGCCGCACAGCCGGCCGCGGAGCCGGACACCAACTTCCCCAGCCTGGACAAGGTCGGCCTCGACTGGGACGCCGCGCCGCGCGGGGACCGCATGGCCCGCTTCTTTCCCATGCGCGCCCGGGCCCAGAAGATCACCCGCGGCATGGCCATGCTGGACTGCACGACCTTGGCTGACGGCCACGTCAGCTGCGTCATCCCTTTCGAAGCTCCCGCCGACATGATGTTCGGCGAGGCCGCGCTCCACGTCATGAAAACCAGCACGGTCACGGCGACGGACGGGGCGGCTCTGGAAGGGCGCCGGTTCAGCGTGACCCTGCGCTTCGGCTACTGGCCGCCGTCGGCCCTGCCCAAACTGAACCGAAAGGGATTGGAGGGAACCAGCCTGGTCTGGCGCACATTCCCCGCGCTCGGCGATCACTGGCCCGGCGCGCTGCCCAAACGGGGCGAGTGGTTCATCGTCGACCTGGCCTGCACGCCCGGCGCCGACGGACACCTGCAATGCGAACCCACCGGCGATAACGGCACGCCCAAAGGTTACAGCAAGGCGGTGGCCGAGGCGATGGCGGACGCCCGGGTCAGGACGACCGACGGTGGTTCGCCCGAAGGCCAGGCCTTTAAATTCCAGTACAGCATAACCGGGATGACGCCTTAACCCCGCCCCCGATAGGACGCCACGCCCTGGTCGGGGATCCACAGGCCCTCGGGGGCAGGGCCGCTCTGCCAGAAGACGTCGATCGGGATGCCGCCGCGCGGATACCAGTAGCCGCCGATGCGCAGCCATTTCGGCTCGGCGACTTCCACGATCTTGCGACCGACGGCGACGGTGCAGTCCTCGTGAAAGGCGCCGTGGTTGCGGAAGGCGCCGAGATAGAGCTTCAGCGACTTGGACTCGATCAGCCAGTCGCCCGGCGCGTAGTCGATCACCAGGTGGGCGAAGTCCGGCTGGCCGGTGACCGGGCACAGCGAGGTGAACTCCGGCGCGACGAAGCGGGCCAGGTAGAGCGTGTCGCTCTGCGGATTGGGCACGCGCTCGAGCACGGCGTCCTCGGGACGCGCGGGGGCGTCGACGGCCCGGCCCAACTGGGTGAGGTGCGGTTCGCTCATGGCCAGCGGCTTTAGACCCCCGTTCGGAAGGGGACAAGGCTGCGCCACCGCGCTATCAGACCCGAAGGTGGATCAGGGGAGATGCGCATGGCCGGCAAGGATTTCGAGGGTTTCGTGGTGCTGGTGACCGGCGGTTCGTCCGGCCTGGGCCGGGCCATTGCCGTGGAGACCGCCTCGCGCGGGGCCGCCGTGGTGATCATCAACTACGCCTCCAGCAAGGCCGAGGCCGAGGAGACCGCCCGCCTGTGCGAGGCGCAGGGGACAAAGGCCGTCGTCGTCCAGGGCGATGTGGGCGAGGACGCCGACTGCCGCAGGATCGCGGCGGCCGCCGAGCCATTCGGCCGCATCGACGCCCTGTTCAACAACGCGGGCGTGACCAAGTTCGCGCCCAACCACGGCGACCTGGACGCCGTCGACGCCGACGACTTCCTGCGGCTCTACAAGGTCAACGTCGTCGGGGCCTTCCAGATGATCCGCGCCGCCCGCGCCCTGCTGGAAGCGGCGCCGCAGCCCGGCGCGGTGGTCAACACAGCCTCGATCGCCGGGGTGACCGGCATCGGCTCGTCGGTGCCCTACGCCGCGTCGAAGGGCGCGCTGACGACCATGACCCTGTCCCTGGCGCGGGGGTTGGCGCCGAACATTCGTGTCAATGCCATCTGCCCCGGCTTCATCGACACGCCCTGGTTCGGCAAGGCCATGCCGGACGACCGGATCGAGCGGATGCGCCAGGGGGTCATCAACTCCACGCCCCTGCGAGCCGCCTCCACCGCCGAGGACATCGCCGGGGCGGCGGTCTTCCTGGCCTCGCCCGCATCGCGGCATGTCACCGGCGAGACCCTGCTGGCCGATGCCGGGACGCACCTGGGATTTGCCTCCCTGTCGATGCGTTAGGCCCGGCCCGCTATTTCGCGCTGCGGTGAAAAACCGGCTCCGCGGGGCCCTTTGGCGCCTAAAATTCAGGCGATTGCATTTTGCAGCGCACAATTTGGCGACAGCCAAACGCCTGTTGGGCCCGACCGGCCCGGCGCCGTTAGGGCTCAGGCAAGGCTTCGACCACTGTCGGAGTCGCTCGACGCCGTGCGGCGGGGCGACGCGGGTCTCACGCCAAAAGCGCGGGGGCCGGCGCCAACAACAAGGGGATAGCGATGAAAGCTCTTAAACTTGCTCTCTGCGCCGCCACGGCGTCGTTCGCCATGGCCGGCGCTGCTTCGGCGCAGACTGTGTCGTTCAACGTGGGCGTCGCGTCGGACTACGTCTTCCGCGGCATCAGCCAGACCGACGAAAACGTCCAGGTGTTCGGCGGGGTCGACCTGACCCAGGACATCTTCTACGCGGGCGCCTGGGTCTCGAACGTCGACTTCGGCGACGGCACTGATGCCGAGTTCGACCTGTACGCCGGGTTCAAGCCGACCCTCGGCGCGGTCACCCTCGACTTCGGGGCGATCTACTACGGCTACATCAACGAGCCCTCCGGCGCCGACTGGGCGCAGTGGGAAATCAAGGCCGCCGCCTCGGTTCCGGCCGGTCCGTTCACCCTCGGCGCCGCCGCCTACTACTCGCCCGACTACACCGGCGTGGGCAGCGACGAGAGCTTGTACCTGGAAGCCAACGCCGCCATTTCGCCCGCCGACAAGTGGACGATCAGCGCCGCCATCGGCAACCAGGAAGTCGACTTCGGCGGCACGTCGTTCGACTACACGACCTACAACATCGGCATCGGCTACGCCTTCACCGAGAAGGTCTCGGCCGACCTGCGCTTCCACGACAGCGATGCCGGCTGCGGCTCGATCTGCGACGAACGCGTGGCGGTCAGCCTCAAGGCCGTCCTGCCCTAGCCACCTGCCCGGAATACCCCGCCTCCCCGGGGTTCCACAGGAAGCCGTCGCGGTTCGCCGCGGCGGCTTCTCTGCGTCCGAACGCCTCAGATCGGGTTTCTCGTAGACAACCCCGGGCATGATTCGACGCACCGTCTTCCGGATTCGCCGCATGGCCTCGCCCATTCTCAGGAAAACCACCGCCCTTGTGCTGGTCGTCGTCCGCGCTGGTCCAAGGCAGTCTGACCGACCGCCACGAATCCGGCGCGGCCGACCTGCCGCCTGGTGGGGACGGTGGGAGTCGAACCCACACGAGCTGTGAAGCCCAACGGATTTTAAGTCCTAATTAACAATTTCTATCTTGTTGTTTTAACTGGCTATTTTTAACATTTAGTGAGTTAATGTGCTAATCCCTGTGCTAACTTTTCCTGCGCCGAAGGCAAGAAACCACCTCGCACGGCGTCAGAAGCCCAGGGCGCAATGCCCGCATATCGACTCTCAACTAGCCAGAACGGCTGAGCGTTTCCAGTGAAACGCTCAAATCGGCAAACCGAAGCCGCTCATTTCTGCCGCGCCTGCCGAAACGCGGCTATAGCGCAACACTGCGCATCGCTCACATAAACTCGTCGAGCATCCCCAGATGCCGCCAGTCCATTTCGTAGGGGTCCGGCTCCTCGTCGTCTTCGGGTCCGGGAGCCACGGCATCCGCATGATCCTGAAGCATCTCCAGCCCCTCCTCCGTTAGAGGGTCGAGCTCCGCAGCATAGTCGCGCGCGCAAACCAGCCAAGCCGTCAGCGACGGCGGCACAGGGCGGTCCGCAAGCCGCCCCTCCAGCGCATCGAGAAAGGCGCGCATGCGCTGGGCCTCGTGCCACTCCTCCACCCAAGTCCGCAGCCGCTCCGGCTGAGCCTCTCGCTCCAATTCCTTATGCCAGCGCCGGGCGGCCTTCCGTTGCCTTACCTTGAGCCAGCGATGGTATTCCTCCGACTTCGCCCGGCCTTCGATCATGTCCTTCGCCATGACCTCGAACCGGATGACGATCTGGTCCAGCTGAGCTTCGAGGGATTTGCCGGGCCTGTCCGTCCAGCGCCGTTCCCGTCCATGTGGCATCGGCATCGCCACCAAGGTTGGCTGACCGGAAGGCACGAGAACATGCCGCCACTGTTCGACGCTTGATAGGTATCCGAAATCCTTGGGCGTGATTGGAACTCGCCGCTGGCGGCTGGCCTCATACGTCCAGAACTTGATTTGCTCGCCATCGACGATGGCCAGCCCTGCGTGGACCTCATGGCCCCTCGCCTCCAATGCGGCACGGAGGCCGCCCTCTATCTGGAGCATCCGGTGCTGAAGCGTTTCAGCGGGTCTGGCCTGGCTCATACATCCTCCCGTTCCTCGCCACGGTGTTGAAAGACAGGTGCGGCCAGCACCCCTGCCTCGTGGCGAACAGCGGGTGAGCAAGCGGAGTGGGTGCCTTCGCGGGGAACCGGCTGCAGGACGCGAAGCGACCGAAGCTGGGCGGAAGGCGATCCGCAGCGCGCCGAGGGCGGAGCCCTAAGCTGGCGCTGATGTCACCCACCTGGATCGTCAACTTCATGATGTCACAAGGGACAAGGACGACAGACCTCTGTGGATACCGGCGAGGAGACGGCAGACCGCTTCGTGTGCTGGCCGGCTTGGAATACATCCCGTCCGTCAAGCAGCTTCGGATGATCACCCCCTTCTAGGGCTTCTCCGGGCGCGAGCCGAGACGGAGGATCAAAGGGCCGGCGGGGGGCGGATGTCAGAGCAAGGCTTCTACGAATCGAGACACTCTGGCTATCGTTCAATCTCGTCCTGGGGCCGTGCATGCAAAATACCGATTTTAATACGCAGTAAACTATACTAGGATTGCATAGCGCTCAACGATGCAATCTGATTGTGCGCAGAGGTAATAAGTGGCGCTCAACTCGACTCAACTCTCGGCGACCTCGCGGCTTTTCTCTTCGTCTATTTTCCGCGAACTGGCCGCCAAAGGTAAATCGTCGCTCTTCACCCGACTGGTGAGAGAGTCGCCGTTGCTTGACCTATCGACGACGCTTGCGACGGTGGGCGATGCGTTTGAGGCGGCCTTCCATCTCTTGCGGACCGGAGCGCATCGAGACGAGTACATTTACAAGGCGGCGCTGACTCGGAACGTTCTGCTCGGCAAACACGGGCTCAACACGGCAAGCATGCTGACCGAGTTTCGCGTCGGAGCGTGCCGCGCCGATCTGGCAATTTTGAACGGGACGGCGACGGTCTACGAGATCAAGTCGGAGCGGGACTCCCTGTCTCGCCTGGGCAGCCAAGTGGAAGCGTATCAGAAGGTCTTCGCGAAGGTGTTCGTCATCGCCGGCGAAAACCACGTCGACGCCGTCTTGCGATCAACTGCCCCCGACATTGGCGTCATGCTGCTGTCCAAACGCCATCGGATTTCGACAGTCAGAGAAGCCACGGATCGGCCGGACCGAATTTGCCCGGTGACGGTGTTCGAATCCATTCGGTCCAGTGAAGCGATACGTATCCTTCGCGACCTCGGGATCGATGTGCCGAAGGTGCCCAACACCCTGTTGCATGCCGAACTGAGAAGTATCTTTTCGGGCCTGGATGCCGATGCCACCCATCGCTCGATGGTGAAGACTCTCAAGAAGACCCGTAACCTTGCTCCGTTGTCGGAGCTCATTAGTGACTTGCCCCCATCATTGCAGGCGGCTGCGCTAACCGTGTCGGTGAAGAAAACGGATCATCCCCGCTTGGTGCACGCCGTGAACACACCGTTCGCCGACGCGATGGGATGGGCTTAGCGATGTACCATCCGTATTTTCGAGGCAAGCAGTACGAGCTGATCACCATTCGTGAGACCGCCCCGCTTTTGGCGGCCTCGAAATTCGTGCCGATCATCGAACCAGTCCGCGAGGCATTGAGCGGTCTTGAACGCAGCCTCAAGGAAGTGTGCGAGGCTAACGGTCAGGCGATAGTCATTGTGAACCCGCACCACGGTGATCATTCTAGCGATGGCGTTAGCATCTCGGCGCTTCTGAAAAAGACATTCGCGGACAAAGCGGGCATTGCCGCGGGTATCTTGCTCAAGGAAGACACCACGGCGGAGCAAGCGTTGGCCTGTTGCAAGGAGCACGAGGACCATAGTCTTACGCTTGTGCATCGGGGTTTCACGCACGCCAAAGAGCTCGTGGACGGCTTAGGCGACAAGCTCGCGGGGACACGACATGTGTTCTTCCCCAGCCACGGCAAACTCTATCAGAAGAGTTTCGCGGGCTGCCAACGCATCCTGCTGCGCGATGGCTTCGAGCGCCGGAAGAACGCGGACTATCCGCTGCTTGAGCCATTCTCCGATCTGCATGCCACGTTCAAGGATGAAGGCATGGACGGTTTCGGCGATTTCCTGACCGTGGGCGATGACTACCAAGAGAGTGGCGGACCGGCTTACGCTATCGCGGTCCACCTGACATTCATCGACCCTGACAAGTACGATGAGATGTTCATCTACCATTTCAAATCGAAGCGCATGGACACGCCGACCGACCCCGGCGGCAAGTTCCAGGAAGCGCTCGACGCGATGATCGCCAAGCTCAACGAGCCGAGCTCGAAGGTGCTGGAGACGGACGCGGTCAAGGAGTTCCGGGACCTCCATGCCAAGAAACATTTCCCGGGTCTGGGCTACGTCAAGAAGCTATCGATGAAGCACCACATCGAGACCTTGGCCGCCTATCTGGCGTGAGCCGGCCATGAAATGTTGTCCCGAGTGTTTTGGTGACCGTGGCCTGACGAAGAACATTATTCCGAACTTTTCGACGGAACTCGGACAATGTTCCTACTGCCAAACGGCCGATATCGCCTTGGTCGAGCCGATAGCGCTCCAGGATTCGTTCGAAGCGCTAATCCATATCTACGAGGCTGATGCTGACGGGCGTCCCTTGGTTGCTTGGCTGAAGGAGGATTGGCGTCTCTTCGATCATCTAACGATGGACGAGTCTCGCGCAAAGGATCTGCTGGCGGCAATTCTCGATAATGGCGAGATCGTCCGTGAGACCTTCTCACCATCCGCACGATTCCAGAGCGACCGCCTTCTTCGTTGGGAAGAGCTTCGCAATGAGCTCAAACACAAGAACCGCTACTTCCCAGAGGCGACCTTGGATTTCGAGCGGTTCGAGACCCTGCTCGCCTACCTGCCGGCAGAGGAGCTCACGACCACATGGTTTCGAGCGCGCATCCAAGACGGCGATACGATCTATCCGATGGAAGAGATGGGCGCTCCGCCCGAACGCCGCGCGTCGCACGGGCGGGCCAATCCGCCGGGGATACCCTATCTTTATCTGGGTTCCACGCCCCACACAGCGATCTCGGAAATCAGGCCGCACACAGGCGAAAGGGCTTCCGTCGCGGAATTCCGCGTGCCCGATGATTTGAAGGTGGTCGATCTCCGAGAGCCTAGAAAGCTCGTCTCACCGTTCCTGCTCGGCGGCGAGGACGACATCGGCTCCATGCGAGTTGACATAGGATTTCTGGAGCGCCTGGGTGAAGAGCTGACGCGACCCGTTCTGCCTTCAGGCGCGGCAATCGATTACGTCCCGAGCCAGTACCTCTGTGAGTTTATCAAGAAGTGCGGATATGACGGCGTGCTCTACAGCAGTTCGGTGAGCGAGGGGGTGAATCTCGCGCTATTCGATCCGCAAAAAGCAGCCGTAAGCGCTGTTCGCCAGATGCAAGTTTCCCAAGTGGTTGTGACAGTCCAAGAAGCGTAACGGCGTCTCATCGTAGTTCGCGATCATATCGTATCTTCGAACAAAATATCTTCAATATTTCTGGATGCGCCCCAAACACCATTCTTCCTGCGAACGTAATTTTTACACAGTGCAATAATCTTATTCTTTGTTCCAAGCTTAACTAATTTTCGTTTTATTGAAATATAGTTCTCCATCACGATAGGTCTAAATCCATTTGTAGAAAGAAATATACCTCCGTCCTGCCCATCTCTGTATATAATATGCAGAAACTCTTCGACGGGACCCAATCCAACTTCTGTTTTCCAGTGTTTAATTTCAACATAATATGATTTTGACCCAAAATCCGCCTTTTGGGTAATGACTATATCTTTTCCTCCATCATTGCTTCCAGGAGTCAACTCGACATCAAACCCTAGGCCGCTTAAGGTTTCAGCTACGAGCCTTTCTAGGTCTCGCCACTCGACATACTCAATTTGGTCGGGGTCGGTAGCTATAGCCTTCGCCAGATTTTGAGAAAAGTTCTCGACTGCGAATTCTACGCTACCGTATGCGGGACGATCAATATCATCCTTGGCGGTCGTCAGGTCTTCAATCTCGGGATCAATATCATCCGTGGTGGTTGCCAGGTCTTCGATCTCGGGATCGATATCCCACGGAAAAGGTTGGGAGCTCCCATTTTTCCCAACATTCGTCGCGACTACTCCTTTACTTGCGTAAATGGCGTCGAATCCTACTTTATCTCCCTGTCGTAGATCGTCGAACCGCACGTTCGTGAGTTCATTTTCATGGAAAAAGATGTCACGTTCATGGAAAAAGATGTCACGACTGCTCCCTTCACTTTTAATGAACCCAAATTTCTTGTCGGTGAGGCCAGCAATTACTCCCCCATACTTCGGATAATCGCTTGTCGATCCCTCCATTGGAATTTCCCCACTTCATCAACGAATGCGCTCATTGGCGATGGCATCGATCATCCCCAAGCATACCGACCATACGCGGTTAAGGAACGCCCCGGGCGCATCACAGGGGGCAACGCGGCCGATACCCAAGGCTGAAACTGTTGCCAGCCCTGCAAAGCATTCATCGCCATGACCATGAACATGGAGGGCTCATCGCCCGTCGTCGATCAGGACTGCCGGGGCAAAGGCGGTGATACCTCCTATGCCGATGGCCAGCGGATCATCAGCAACTAAGAGGATGTCCGGCACTTTGCCGACCTGACTGTGGCGCTGGGTGATGGGCGATCTAGGCCTGCGCCGACTACCGCGCTGCCCACCCCTGAAGCCGCGAGACTCCCGCGCGGCTTTCATGGAGGCCCACTGCCAAGCCCTCCGGCGTTGGGTCACACCCCGCGCAACGCGCGCCCGCAGGGAGCGGAGCTGCACGGGCGCGGATGCAATCCGCAGCCGGAAGCGAGCTGGGTTGAGGCTACGCCGGAGGATTGGCCAACCTAGGGATCGATGGTGTGCTCACCTTCATCCCCACCCCAAACTGAGCAACGCGAACAATTCCTGACCAAGAGCAACGGTTGCGCTAGAAAGCGCGAACCCGCTTCGACGGCATGGCCGTTATGCGCATTCTTCGGAAGGAGCACTGGATTGAGCCCTTTGTCGCCGCATCCCGTTGATGTCCATGTGGGCGGCATGATCCGCGCCCACCGGAAGCGCCTGGGCATGAGCCAGTCTCAACTCGCCGACGCGCTCGGCCTGACGTTCCAACAGGTTCAAAAATACGAGCGCGGCAGCAACCGGGTGTCGGCGTCGAAGCTATTCGACATTGCCCAGACACTCGGCCTCTCGATCTCCACCTTTTTCGAGGGGTTGGATCGGGTCGAGGCGACAGGCTCCTCAATCTCGCCTGACCTTATCCAGTTTGCAATCACGCCGGGCGGCGACAAGGTCATTCACGCCTTCAAGCGCCTGACGCCTAACGTGCGCAAGGCCCTGGTCGACCTCATCGCGGCAATGCCCGCCGATGCAGATGAGGCGGTCGAACTCAAACACGTCGGATAGCAACACGCCCAGCCTCAAAAGAGGTTGAGCTGCTGGGAGGCCGCCCGGTACTCGCGCCACTCGATGGTGTTGCTCGCCGAAGACGTCATCTTCTCCAACACACCTACACAGAAAGCAGCGGCGGGCGGTTGGGGCCAATGAAACCATGAGCTTGTCCACATCGCCGGAGGCCAAAGCGCTGTTCGACGCTCTAGTTTAACAGACCCTCAGTCATCATCCACGCCATCGACCAAAATGGTGAACAGCACTGGATTGTGGTCTGAGTAGATCGGGCGGAAGTCGTTGTGGATGTAAGGATCGCCGGGATAGGGGGCGGTGGTTGAGGCCCAACTGGATCGCATCTCAGCGACCAGATCGATCACGGCAAATTCTGACGGAATCTCCGCCTTGGTGAAGATGGGATCGAACATCACATGGTCATAGGGTTCCTTGCCGCCGGGCCCAGTGGTCGTTGAGAGGCACGCCGCGTTGAGCGAGATCATCCGCTGGGGCAGAGCACGTTTGACCTCCGTGCAGTTCTCAAAATTCATATCGCCCAGAACGATGTAGTCCCGCTCGGTGCCGGGTCGGCTGGCGATCCACGACGCGACGGTGGCCAGCTCATGCGCTCGCCGTGCCCGATTGGCGGGCCCAGGATCGGCTCGAAAATGAACAGAAATGAAGACCATGTCCTCGGAGCCGGCGCGGAAGGCGAACGCATAGGGCACCCGGTCGTAGTCGGGATTCGCCGTGCGATCCTGGGCGAGAAATCCAGTGGAAGTGTAGAGGTCCGTCGCTGGGGCAATGGCGTTCGGCTTGTAGAAGGCGACCCACCATTCGCCACCTGTTCCGCCCGGGTGCGCTCGTGCTCCTTTGCTCGTGTCTTCTTCGGAAAGCACATAGAGGAAGCCGCGATCAGTCATCGCCTTGAAGAAGTTCGCTGCCTCGGGATCGGCCTGATAGCGCCTTCCATCGGGATAGCGACCGGCGACCGGCGGCGCGTTCAGCTCCTGCACGATGACTAGGTCGTAGCGCTTGAGCATTTCCGCCAGCGCCTGGTCGTTCCGGTTCGTGAAATGGCCGAGGAACTGGACATTGAAGGAAACAGCCAAGAGCTTCTTAGGTGCGGCGGCAACCGCGTCCGAACTGGACGCCGCCGCCACCGTTGAGGACGCGCCGGTCGCGAGAAGGAAGCCGCAAAGCAGGAACGCTGTCGCGACGTTTCGCAAGAGCGTACGCACCGAGGTTTCGCGCATCGCGGCGTTCCTTCGACGAGAGTCCGGCCCGAGGGAGTTGACCGGCGTAGCTAGTTGATGACGCCAAGCCGACGAAGGGTTTCGACGTCCATGAAGCCGGTCTCCGGCAGGCCGTTTGCCGTCTGGAATTTTCGAAGAGCTTCCTTCGTCTTGCCGCCCAGAAGACCATCAACGGGGCCTGGATCGTAGCCCTTCACGATCAGGGCAACCTGGACCTTCCGCACGAAATCGTCGATTTCGGCCTTCGTCGGACGCTTGGCGACTTCGGCAGGTGGCCCATCCGAACCATCGCCAACGAGCGGTACGGCGCGGGTGTCCGGCACTGTGGATTTCGGCTTCGGCTTGGGTGGAGGTGGAGGCGGAGACGGCGCAACATAGCTGCCGGAATAGTGCGACGAGTGCCCGCTACTACCCGAATAGTGCGACCGGTGCGAACTGTGGGAGCGATGGCTGGAGTGGCTGCGGTGCTGCGCCAATAGGGTCAGGCGATCCCGCTCGGCGGGATCGGTATAGACCCAGGCGTCACGATCAATCGTCGGATACTCGTCCAACTGGACGGGCGACATCGGCAGCGGCAGCGCGTCGGCGTTGCCTACGAGAGCGAAGGGGCTGGCGGCCCCAAACAGCATCACCAGACGGTCACGCCAGTTCATGGGCACTCTCCTCCTTCATGATGGGAGCGACGGCGCGGCTTCTCCAAGCCGGGCCAGCGGACGCAAAGAACCCTGCGCATTCATCCTTGACGGCGCAGGGCGCACACTCATCCGGGAAGCGGTTTTTCCAGTCGGAGATCGATTGTCGCGCGAATGCCCGGAGAGATTCGGGCAAGACGCAGAGCGGCAGATTGTAGATGGACACCTGCATGCCACGGTCGGCCAGGTGCCGCGTCGCGCGAAATAGGGGATCGATATAGTCGGCCGGATCGATCCAAAGTCGCTCCCGGTTTCCCTTGGCGTACCCCATCGGCTCGAGACCCATGAGGGCGACGTGTTCGACGAAGGGCAGGCGTCGGTAGATGAACTCGGCGAGCTGCGGCAAGCGCGGGATGGACATCGCGTGCAGGACAACACGGATTTCGACGCGCGCACCGTGGGCGGCGAGCTCGGCAAGGCCGAGCATGGTCTCGTTGAACCCACCCGGCGAACCCATGATCTCGTCATGGCGTGCCGGCCCGTCGCCGGCCAGCGGCACCGCCCAAATCGTGCGCCGGCCGCCAGCCCTTGCCAGATCACGCGCAAACTCCGGATCGGCGAAACGCCGTCCGTTGGTGAGAACATGTAGTTCGGTGTCCGGGAGCTCCCTGGCGCAGGCATCGAGAATGCGCACAAGGCCCTCGCCCAGCAGGGTCGGCTCCCCGCCGGTGATGCCCAACTGCGAGTCCGTCCTATCGACCAGCGGGACCATCTGCAGCAGCTCTTCGATGCGCCAGGCATCGTCCTCGTCGCGCGGCGGTTGCGAACACATAAGGCAGAGGCTGTTGCAGCGTTCTGTCGCGAACAGAACGTTCGCCGCCGATCCGCGACGGTAGAGAATCGAGACGAGGCTGCCGCCCTCGCGAAGCCGCACAATATCGCCAGGCCTGATGACCTCATGGTCGCGCGGCTCGGCGACCTGGACGTAGCCGCAGCTGCCGAACTGAGCACGCTCGTTCCACAACAGGATCGAAGAAGATGGCAACGCGCTGCCGTCGGCCTCCTCGGCCGTCAGCACCTTCAGGAGGCGGACACCTTCGACGCCTTCGACATGGGCGTGCGTATGTTTGGCGAGACCGAGCGTCACTGGCGCAAACCTCGCGGATCGGCGATCTCGGAACGGCCGCGGCGCAGCGCCCAGGATGTGAAACTCCGCATCGTCTCGGGGTCGCCTTCGGCCAGATGGCGGAAGAGGATGTGGAAGAGGCCAAGGTGCTTGTCGCAGAACTCGCTGCCCGGGCGTGGCGCAGCGGGATCCCCCTGAGTCGTGGCGTGGTGGACAGGATCGGCCCCGCAATACGGTACAAAGGCGCAATCGGCGCAGCCCGGCTGAACCTCGGCGATGGCGCCCGTCCCCAACCAGCGCATGGCCTCGGACGCCATGAGGTCGTCCAGGGGGGCGGTCACCGGTCCAAGCGCGAAGCGCCTATCGCCGGTTTCGGCCGCCATTCGCGCCTCATCCGTAGGATAGACGAGACCGTCGTAGTTGTAGACCAGAACGCCGACGCCGGCGGCGGCCGGTGAGCGCAGGTCGGTGTAACCGGAGTGAAACGGCGTCAGAATGTGGCGCAGCAGGATCGACGCGTTCGTTTCCTCGAAATGCTCACCGGCCCGATTGAGCGCGAGGATGTAGTCTAAGGCCCGTTCGTAGAAGGCCAAGAACTCGTCCATCGTGTAGCCGAGGGCGCGCCGGGTCTTGAGCGCGAAGCCGTAGGGGCTGAGCGGGCGCAGGAACAGGGAATTGAAGCCCAGGCTGCGATAGATATCGACGAGCCCAACCGGATCAGCCAACGCCCGCCGCGTCAGCGTCGGCAAGGCCGCAACGCCATCAGGCCCAAGGACGGCGCGGGCCCGCTCCAGGCCTTCCAACGTCCGCTCGAAGCCTTGGCGCGACGGGTGCGAGCGCTGGGCGTTGTGGAGCGCTGCCGCGCCGTCGATCGATGTGGAGAGATGGATGCCGTGGTCGCGGCAGAATTCCAGTTCTGCCGGGCCGAGATGGTGCAGAGTCGAGGCCATCGTGAAGCGGAGCGTCCGCTGCTCGATCTCATTGCGCAGTTCGGCCAACGCGACGACCTCGCGGACCAGGTCAAAGCGCAGCGCCGGCTCGCCGCCCTGGAACTCAATGGTCAGGTGCCGGGCAGGCGACTCGAACACGCGCTCCACGGCCGCCGCCGCATCGGCCAGGCTCATGTCGTAGCCTTGGGCATCCAACGCGGCACGAGACACCTGGCAGTACTGACAGCTGTGATCGCAGCGAAGCGTCACGACAAAAATGTGCAGCGACGGTCCATCGAGGAGAAAGGACTTGCGAGTGCGGGTGATCGCCGCTTCCAAGCGACGCAAGCCGGCATCTTCCGGCCGGCGCACAAAACCTTGGGCATAGAGGGTGTCATAGTCGGTATGGGCCGGCGACAACTCGCCCGACAAGATGAGGTCTGCCGTCAGGCGATCCACCAACGCAAAGTCCCCGGTGCCGCTGGTCACGAGCATCCGGTTGTCAGGCGTACGGAGTGTCAGTGATCGCCACATTGCTCCCCCCGAGCGTTGTGCCGGGACAGTGATGCAAGTTTTGGGTGACTGCGCAACCCGTGGCGGGACATTCTCGATCTGGCGAGGCGCAGCACCGAGACACGCCGGGTTACAATGGCGTAGCAGTTGCGAACGAAAGCAGGCTTCTATCTGCATGCCCTGACGCGAGCCCGGCCCGCCCGGCGATAGGCACCAGCTCGGCTGTTGCTGTCGTGGCTCCTGTGTTCGCTTGAGCTGGCCAAACAAACCACCCAACCGCGCGTGTTGGGGGCGACCCTCCCTTTACAGTTGAGCGGGTGCCGCGCAATATCGCCTCGACCATCGGGGGCCTTGGCCATGCGGACCGTAGCGTTCTGTCTGTTCTCCTTGGCGTTCCTGTTTCTCGGCGCTCCGCAGGCGAAGGCTTGGGGCGACTACGGGCACATCGCCGTCTGTGAGATGGCCTACGACATGCTGACCGCGCCAGCGCGCGCAGAGGTCGATCGGATTCTCAAGAAAGATGGCGAGTACAGTACGTTCAAGGTGGCCTGTACCGACGAGGACAACCCGCCAAAGCTCCGGCGGCTGGAGCATTTCTTCAACCTGCCGCGTGATCGACTCTTCATTGACGGCACCGAGTGTCCGCAGGCCAGTGCATCGCCCTGTCTGATCTCCGCGATCATGAAAGACTGGACTGCGCTTCGATCCGGACAAAGCAGCGATGCCACAAAGGCTGCCAAGCTGAAAGGGCTTGGCCATTGGGTCGGGGACATTCACCAGCCGTTGCACATCTCCTTTGCCGATGATCAGGGCGGCAACCTGATCAACGCCAATGCGCGATGCAGCTACGGCCTGCACTCGGCTTGGGACACTTGCATCTTCGTGTCTCGCTTTCTCAAGATTGTCATCACCAAGGAAACGCCTTTTGCCGAGGTGCTGGACCGCATCACCGCCGTGTCCGGGGATCTGCGAAAGGGCATCAGGCCGGAAGAGCGCGCCGCCTGGGGGGATGACAATCCGTGGCAATGGGCAAAGGAATCCTATCAGATCGCCCTCCAGCCCGGGGTTTCCTACTGCATCATGACCAATGGCGAGTGCTGGTACGATGACGAGCGTCGGACCTATCAGGGCGGACGGAAGCGCTCCGTGAGGGTCACGGACGAGTACCTAGACGCCTACGCACCAGTGGTCGAACAGCGCCTTTCCCAGGCTGCGGTGCGATTAGCCCATATGCTCAACGTTGCCTTCGATCCCGCGTACCCCCCTGCCGAACCGTAGAGTGGCAGCCGCCGATCTGCGCTCGCGGCCACCTTGGTCAATTCGTGCGAGGCGCAGCCGGGCGTGGCTTCTAGAAGAGGTTGAGCTGCCGCGAGGCTTCGGCATGGGCCTTCCACTCCTTGGACTGCGCCATGTAGTCGAGCCAAGCCAGCGCATAGGCGACCGGCCCACCAGCAGCGGTGACCGCCTCGGGCGACAGGAAGTGGGAGCGATAGCCGGTCTCGGTGATCGGGAGCCGGACGCGGCCGTCGCTTCTGACTTCAAGATGGGCGACGTTGGCGCTCTCCAGGTCGAGCCAGCGGGTTTCGTAGGAGACCGACAGAGCGATGCCCTGCCAGTCGATGGTGAAGGTCTGGATTTTGCGTTCCTTGGTCATGGCCGGCCTCAATATTCCGAGGCCGGCATGATGGTGATGACGCGGCGGGTGACGGTCGGGTCGGCCGGATTTTCGGAGGGCCAGCAAAGCGTCAGGTCGTAGTAGTCGATCTTCCAGAACAGGTGCTGGCCGCCGATATGGAACGAACCGAAGTCGTGTTCGCCGTAGGGATCGTTGTCCCCGGTGAAGCTGTCGAAGTGGCACACGGCGCGCATCGCCAGAAGGGTGAAATCGACGCCGAACTCCTGAACTCCGGCGGTGCAGCGCCACTGCCCGGCGAGGCCGGGGCCAGAGGTGCGGAAACTGTCGTTGAGGTCACGGACTCGGTGACGGATGGCGATGGAAGGGGTGGTCATTGGGCTTCTCCTCACTCCGCCGCGGGACCATCCCGCGGCTTCATGGGGGCCCTTGGAAGCAGGCCAGTGAGCCGCCGATCACACCCCGCGCGAAGCGCGCCCGGAGGGAGCGGAGCTGCACAAGCCGGAGGCGTCAGCCGGAAGCGCGGAAGCGAGCTGGGTTGAACGGCGGCGGGCCTGCTTCACACAGCACCCACAGATGAAGCTGTGGATGGGGCCGCAGGCGAAGCTGAGAAGGCCCGAGCCCGCCGCCCTGTGGCCGCTAAGGCAGCGAGGAGGTTGGGCGAAAGGCGATCCGCTGCGCGCGGAGGGCAGATTAAGCAGTCCGTCCACCAACCGGCCCCGGCCAAGCCAGCCAACTTCGACTCGCGAACAAAACAGGAATCGGCCTAAAGGGCTCAGTCTAGGAGATTCATGTGGCGTCGCCCGCCTGCGGCTGGAGGCGCTTGTTGTGAAGGTATTTCTTTCCCATCAAGAAACCGACCGCGAGCTGACTGGGAGGGTCGCTTACGGGCAGCGCTTCGTACATTCCATCGAGTGCTTTCTTGATCTCGCTGATCCCTTCATCGTGCGACCAGCGACCGATATCAAACTCTGCGCGCGCGCCTCGGCCAGCGTTAACTGGGACTTTCAATCATGGCCTCACAGAAGATCATCTTTGTCGCTTTCGCGATTGAAGACGTGCGGATACGCGATCTCATCAAAGGGCAATCGCTCCACACTCGCTCCCCCTTTGAATACGTCGATATGTCAGTGAAGGAAGCCTACGACGAAGAGTGGAAGAAAAAGGTCCGCACCCGCATTCTCAGGTCGGACGGAGTGATCGCGATCGTCAGCAAAAACTCGCTGAGTTCCACCGGGCAAATGTGGGAGATTCAGTGCGCAAAGGAGGAACGGAAGCCTTTGCGCGGAGTGTGGGGCTACACGACCGACCGAACGAATTTGGTCGGGGTGAACACAGTCATTTGGGCCTGGGACAACATCGCTGCGTTCATCGACTCCCTTTGAAGGAAGTACAATGCGAAAGGCCCTTGTCGTCGGTATCGACCACTACGAGTACATCGATCCGCTTGCCGGGTGCGTGAACGACGCCCATGCCGTGAAGGCCATGCTCGATCGGCATGCCGACGGTTCCGTGAATTTCGGCGCCCACCTAGTGGTCGGGTCAGGCCCTCATGATCTCATTGAGCGAAGCGAATTGAAGGAGCGGGTACGTGAGCTCTTCGCCGACGACAGCGAAGTGGCGCTCCTCTATTTTGCAGGCCACGGATACATCGAAGCGACCGGAGGGTACTTATGCGCCAGCGACTGCAAATCGGGCGATGATGGTTTGGCTCTGACGGATGTCATGACATTCGCCAATGAGAGCAAAGCTCGGAATAAAATCATCATTCTGGACAGCTGCTACAGCGGTGCCTTGGGCGATAACCCGATCAACAAGAGCGTTTCGGAAATTTCTGAGGGAGTCACGATACTTACCGCCTCGACAAAAGGTCAGTATGCGGCCGAAGTGGATGGAGGCGGTGTGTTCACAGGCTTGCTCATCGACGCGCTCGGCGGCGCTGCCGCTAACCTAGTCGGGGAAGTTACACCAGGTGGCGTTTACGCCCACATCGATCAATCGCTCGGAACGTGGAGCCAGAGACCGGTCTTCAAGACCAACGTCAAATCATTTGTCTCTCTTAGACAGGTGCAGCCACCGCTCGAACTGGCAGACCTTCGACGCATCTCAGAATTGTTTCCTTATCCGGGCTTTGAATTTCAGCTCGACCCGGCCTACGAACCGACCGATTCCGCCGCCGATCCGGACAAGAACGCGGTCTTCGCGATCCTACAAAAATACAATCGGGTGAATTTGCTGGTCCCGCTAAGCGCGCCGCACATGTGGCATGCAGCCGTGGAAAGTAAGTCGGTCAAACTAACGGCGCTCGGCGAACACTACCGCCGGCTTTCGGCCAAGGGCCTGATTTAGCCGGGATGAACAGGGGGCACATGGAAGAGGCTCTAGCCAGTCTACTGGAAACCCTTGCGTCCCTTGAACACGAGCGATGGGCTCATTGGCAGCGCTACCTGCATAGCAAGTGCGTTCCTCAGGGCGGCGATGGTGCCTTGTTGATACCAGCCGAGCTGGTGAGGCATTGGGAAACTCAGAGCGCCACGCCTTACTCAGAGCTCACAGAGAAGGAGAAGGAGAGTGATCGGGAACAGGTGCGAAAGTACCTGCCGATCATCGTGGACACCCTTAGCAACGAGAAGGCCTGAGCGCGTTCGCAGTGGCGTGCCGCCACTTAGCGAGTCTGATCAATCGCCTCGATAGAGTTCGCGACCAGCATGCGTTCCTCGTGAACGGCCCGAGCAAGAGAGCGATTCAGAGTTAGCTTGGCACCAAGTTCCAGCTTTCTTAGCCCGCGTGCCAGAAACGCTTGCCCCACTGGTGAAGGATCGCTCCGGAGAAGTGCGATGCCTTCCTTCATCTGCGCCATACCGCCGAAAGTATTACCCATTAAGAGCATGCAGAAGCCGAGATCCGTCTTGGCTTCTCCGATGCTGGCGGGCGAGGCACTAAGCTTGGTTCTGAGATTCAGCGAGGCTTGGTGATCGCAGTAAGCGTCCCATATGCGCCACGGTCGGCCCAGGCGGGCCATCTGCATTGAAGTTTGCCCCCGAATGGAGAGCAGGCCTTGCGAGCTTTGTGGATTGGCTGCGATCGCCTGGTTCGCAAGCACGAGGGTCTGATTGTAATGGTAAAGCGCCGTGTGCCGATCACCCATTCGCCCGGCGATCGAATAGAGCGCGCTGGCTTTCGCACCGAGCGGTTCACGCACATCAATGTCCGCTATTATAGAGCTGGCGCGCCTGCGCAGTTCCATCTGCTGATTGATTGCAGCGAGCGGGCCAAGGAAGTTGTGTCCGTGGACCCCAAACCATGAGGCACGGCTCGCCCAAAGACCCAGCGCCTTGTCCCACAAAGGTGCGGCTTCCGGTTGGTAGGGTCCGTCGGCGTCCTCGGACATCAATTCGCGAATGGCTGCCCAAAGTCGAAACAGTGCTGCACCGTGACCCATTGGGGCTAATCCAAGGGTGTGCTGGCGTTGCCCAGACGCCACCGTGTCGAGAAGCCTGCTGGCGCGATCCAGGTTCGGGCGCTTGGCGACTTGGCCAATGGCACCTCCCAGAAAGGTAAGAGCCGGTTCCCTCAGGTCTTGTCGAAAGGACCCGCAGGTTCGCAAATGAGATAGCCCGTCGGGAACCATTGAAAGACTCTGCGGTCCATCTGGGAGGAGGCCTGACGCCAGCCCGATGCACGCCTTTTTGAACTCGCGAACCAGTCCGGCCTGATCGTCGATGACGTATCCCGCCGGTCCAAGGCTGTCCTTTAACAGCAGCAGTAGGTCGCGGAGGTGGGGTTCAGGCTCCACGCCGCGCTCGTGAAGGATCAGGATTGGCTTCTGTAGCAGAGCGGCCGCAAAGAGTTCCATTTCCAGATAGCTGGAGACAGTAGGATCATCGAAGTATGGAACCCCGGTGCCATGTCGATGGCCGCGCAAAAACACAAAGAAGTCGCACGACCGAATGGCGGCGAAGCATCGATCAACAATTTCATCCGCACCGGGCGATTCCAACTCAGCGCCAGGAGGCATGCCATAGGCGACTAATTCGACAGGTAGGGCGTCTGCAATACCCAGAATTTGCTTTCGCAGAGGTGTGGGTTGTGACGTGCCCCCGATGACCTCGTGAAAGACGGACGATAGGAAGACCGTAGGCCTAGTGCTTGGGTCCATCGCTATGCCGACTTCTCGCTTGCCTCATGAGGTCTCAATTCGGGCACCCTTCTGACGCTTCGTTTAGGCCCGAATTGCGCGTGAAGTTACCTCGTAATGGCCGGGTGAGTAGGCGGTCCCTAAAGGGTTTCACAGCCTCCGATAGGATCAGGACCGGATTGGAGAGCTCAATTGCCGTCCAATCATCATCGAACATCAGCAAACGACTTTGGGGAGGTGTCTCCGGCAACCCCTTTGGAAACAAGCCGCCTGCGAATTGGCGGAACTCTCTATATTCGGTCGCAGTTCGAGGAGTAACCAGAAGAACCCGAAAAGGCGAAACAATTTCCACAAGCTGTTCAATTTCCCAAAGTAATCCTTCCGAATTGGCTGCTTCTAGAATCACGATTCCGCTGATGTTCAACAATTCTACAATGGTCGATCGCCAATCAGCGTTGGCCACATAGAGTTTGGCCGCCCCTATGTCCATATTTTCAAACAGCTCTCCGGGTCGTCCGGCCGCAATATAGGGACCGAATCGAGAAAAGTAGTCGGCAAATACTCTCTGCTCATCGTAGCTGGATCGCGGGGAGCCGATTAGATGTTTCACATGTTCCCGTCTGGATTCGGTACCTAGATCGTCCGGATGAGCAAATAGATATGCCCCACGAGGGTTTTTCAAAGTCCAGAGACGATCCAGGACGCGGGCTCCGCGCAAGTCTTGCGCAAACGAACGAAGGTACAATACGGGCGGGCGCGGATCGTCCTGCATTAGTGTGCGCGCATCCGGGCCGAAGGTCTCCCGGCGACCGGCACCCGCGTCAAGAGATACAAGTCCTTTGCGCATTAGTCGAAACCAGGTATTGACGATAAATATAAAGAACATGATCGCAGTATGGTTTGCGTTTAGCGGCGACATGATGCCGATGGCAGGCAATAGAAGCCGCAGGAATCCAATAGCGGCGACTAGATCGGAAATGCGGACTCCCCACCGGACCGCATTGACAATCGTGGGTACTGCACGGGCCGGTGCGATCGATGCCGCAGCCTGAATTCTAGCTACTCCCCATGCAAGAAAGAGGAATACGAGCGGGATAGTAACTAGATGGGTCCACCACGGTACGACCGCTACTGGTGAATCAAGTCGGGCGCCTAGCGGCACAAATAGCCAATAGATCTCCAGCCAAAAGGCGGTTCCGCACGCTATGAGTTGAACACACGCGATTAGGAGAATTCGCATCGATATCCCTGCTCATCAGACGACGGCTGTTCCTGCGGTCGCCGTTCATATCGGCTCGCGGCGATACTCTGAAGGCGAGCGGCAAAGGGCGGGTTGGCGCAGCTCGTTTCAAGCAAGCACTTTGACGGCAAATCAGCCCGCCCACAGGCCAGTCCCCATCCAAGAACTTCGACTAGACACCGAAAGAATGCTACACTCAAGGTTGCTTTCCGTCGCTCACGGCGGGTGATCGAACCGTTGGAGGGGCGCTGCGGTAGCAACGACGATCTGGCGCGTTTTCGTGAGGTCGTCGAGGCCGCGCTGAGGAAGCTCTACAAGTTGAGGTTCGAGAGAGCGTAACGCCTAACCAATTGGGCGTTCTTCCCCGATCCACAGAGCGGGTTTACCCACAGGACTCGCGACGTGGGGTTGTGTGGAGGTGTACAAGAATGCAAGCGAGGTGCCTGTGCAAATAGTCGGGCCATTGTCCATGTGTCGCTAGGAGCGCGCGAACCCCAGCAGCGGTGCGAAGTCGTGCCGGTCGGCCGCTTTGAGCGCGGCGATGTAGGCGGCGCGGATATCGTCATCGCGGTCGCGTAGCGGGCTGCGCCCCCAGGTGAACCGCTGGCCGCCGAGCGCGATGATAAGCAGGTCGGCCATCAGGCGCGACCAGCGGCCGTTGCCGTTTGGGAATGGGTGGATGAACACCAGCGCATGGTGAAACCGCACGGCGATTTCGTCGGGCGGGAAGGTCTTGCTCTCGATCCAGTAGCGCGTGTTGTCGAGCGCCTCACGCAGGCGCACCGGCACCTCCCAATGGGGGACGCCGATATTCTTGTCGGAGCTGCGATAGGCGCCCGCCCACCGCCAGACCCGGCCGAACATGCGCCTGTGCAGATTGCGGCCGAAGGCTTCGGCGACCGGGTCGCGCCGCCGCGTCAGCGCCCAGGCGTTGGCGGCGAGGATGTTCTGCTGCTCAAGCTCGTTGAGCTCCCGGCGCAGGGCGACATGCGTCGGGATCAGCCCGTTGCGCTCCTCGGGCGTGAGGGGCGTGGCGGCGTCGGGTTCGTCGTCCAGGCCGCTCATGGCGCGTCCCATAGCCGCGCCGGGCGGCGGAGCAGTTCGGTCGCCAGGAGCGCGAGGGCATCCTTGGAACGCGCCGTGTCGTTAACGCCCTGCGCTTCCAGCCGCATGGTCTGATCGACAGAGGCAAGCTGGCGAGCGGCAATCTGTTCGGCGCGATCCTGCAGGGTCTCGGTGAGCGGCTGCACGGGCACCAGCGCGTAGACCAGCCGACAGCCCATCGCCTCGGCCGCTCGCTCTAGGCTTTGCAGCGAGATGTTGCCGTGGATCTCGGCCTTTTCCATTTCGATGATGCGGGGCTGGGTGACGCCGATGCGTTTGGCGAGCTGCGCGCTGGTCATGCCCAGCGCATCGCGGATCGCCCGTATCCAGCCGCGCGACGGCCGTGTCGCCTGCTCAAGGGCTGGGCGAAGTTCGGCGAAGCGACGGTCAAGCTGGTGCGAGGGCGTAATCATACTATCAGAAATAGATGATTATGGATGTATTTGTCAATCAGAATTATCTGATTATATACGGTGGTCATAATTAGAAATAGCTGATTGTTTATCGCCTGCCCACATCGCCGCGACAGCGCGATTGCGGCGAATGCCGCTTCTATTCACCGCAAGATGTGCGGTGAATAGCGGCTCCAATCGCCGCCCGGCCGACGTCTCCATACATTGCAATGTATGGAGCCCGGATCGGCGGCGTGGGTGCCTTCTCTCGCTGCGCCCCTCGGCCGGGAGGTCAGACGGGGCAAGGTGCACAGGGGTGCCGGGGGTGTGCTGAACGCCCCGGCCAGGGCTCACGGGACAGGTCCCGTTTCAGCGGCATGGCTGGTGAACAACGCGGGTGTCGGGGGTGCGGCCTACGCCCCTGACCTGGGTGCGGGATGGTTCCCGTTCCGCCGTCGCCCGGTGGGCTATGGCGGACACATCCGCTGCTGGTAGCCCTGCCTAAGCAGTGGATCGCCGGGGTGAAATGGGGGTGGCGCGGAACCCCCTGCCAGGCCCGGTCGCCTGTTGCAGGAAAGACTCAGCAGGCGAGTTGCGGACGACCGATTCAACCCTGACGCGAGAAACCTCTGGGGGCACATTGGGACAATGTATAAGTGCACACCTAGCGGTTTAGCTCTCTTGTTTCTCGCCTCGGCAGGCGGAATGGGAGGACCCGGGTTTGGCGATCTACCACCTCCGTTTGAAGGTGCATTCTCGTTCCCTTGGCAGGGCTGCCAAACCGGGGGGCGCTACACGTCGCTCGGTGGTCGCCGCTGCCGCCTATCGCTCCGGGGAGAGGCTCTACGATGCCTCTCAGGGTAAATGGTTCGAGTTCGACAAGCCGGACGTTGTCCATACCGAGATCATCGCCCCCGCTGGCGCGTCGCCCTGGGTGTTCGACCGCCAGACGCTATGGAACCTGGTCGAGCGCTCCGAGAAACGGGTCGATGCCCAGCTGGCCCGCGAGATCGAAATCACCCTCCCTCGGGAGCTGACTCGGGATCAGCAGATCGGCCTCGTCCGGTCGTTCGTCCGCGAGCATTTCGTGAGCAAAGGGATGGTGGCGGACATCGCCATCCATCGGCCGGATGCGTCCGACGGCAAGGAGCAGCCGCACGCGCATGTGCTGCTCACCCTTCGCCAGCTGGATGCTGGCTCGGAGACGGGGTTCTCCCCTACCAAGGAGCGCGACTGGAATGAGCGCGAGGACATTGCGCGCCTCGTGGCCGAGGCGCGCAAGCAATTCAACAATACCGGCCTCGATACCGACAAAGCGGCGCTGGAAGCGGCCGAGGCACTGCGCAACGTGAACATCTGGCGGGCGGCCTGGGCGACCCATGCGAACGGCGCGCTCGAAGCCGCAGGCTCCGAGGCGCGCATCGATCACCGGACGCTGGAGAAGCAGGGGATCTTCCGCATCCCGCAGATCAGCCTCGGCATCGCCCGGCATATTGAGAAGGCCTACGGCTATCTCAAGGATCGCGTCACCCAATGGGTGGCGATCAAGAAACGCGCCGACCTCGCTGCCGAGGTCGAGCACTACAAACGCCGCGACCCCGTCAAACTCGCCGAATTCGTGCTGCGCCTCGGCGACATGGCGGAGGGGTTCGCGGCGTCATTCCGCAAACCCACTGACATCCCGGAGGTGCCTCATGAACGATGATTTCGACCAGATATTCGGGGCGCGGCCAACACCGCGCCCAACCTTCACCGACCGCATCGCGCGGGAGCAAGGCCTGCCCGACGAGCCGCCCAAAGAGGGCGTCGCCGGAACGGGCCCCTACAAGCCCTATGGGTATCTACCGACCGGCAATGTCGGGGAAGGCTGCGAGGTTGCCCGCTGGGTCGATGGAACCGAAGTCCAGGAGGGCATTGAGTTCCAATACCGCTTCCTGATGCAGATCGGCTTCGTCGGGGATGAACAGCTCCGGCTGTTCCTGCCGGACTGCATCGTGGTCATTGAGGGCAAGCGCCTCCGTGACCTGCGCAAGAAGCTGGTGCGGCGGATGGCGACCTTCATCCAACAATGGAACCCGCGCGTCTGGCCGGCTCCGCCGGTAGGCGAGCCGATCATCGAGCGCATCGAGGTGGTGCGGCCGGAAGCACTGAATGGCCGCACTTACTAATATTCATTCGGAAAATACGTACGAAATCGGATGTTCCGATTGAATATACGATATCAATACAATACATTGAAGCTGTATGAAAAATGGCTTTAGCTTAGTTGAACTATCGATAGTCCTCGTGATCCTCGGCCTGCTGACCGGTGGGATACTGGCGGGGAAGTCGCTGATTCGGGCAAGCGAGTTGCGGAGCGTCAGTACGGATGTTCAGCGTTACATCACCGCTACCCAGGCTTTCCGGGACAAATATTTTTATATTCCCGGCGACCTCCCCAACGCTACGTCCTTCTGGGGGACTTTAGGGGGTAACAGTAGCGATAATTATAGCTATACGTGTGGACTTGCTCCAACTACCATTAGCCAGCCACTAACCTGCAACGGTGATGGCGACGGAAGTACGTTATACATTGTAGGCACAACTGGCTATGTTTATGAACGATTTAGATTTTGGCAACATCTTGCCAACTCTGGTTTGATCGAGGGGCAATATGCCGGATGCAATTCAACCGTTTGCGGGCTGGCTGTTAGTGGACTTACTGCAGGCATCAATGTCCCCGCCGCCAAAATGGGCAATAGTGCATTTTTTCATGCCGCCCAATATAACGGAACCGGCGCGACATCCTGCTGTGGAGGTTTCGCCGGGACGACATCAATTTTTGCCCTCGATACCGGAAAAAATATGCTGCTGTTGACAAGAACCGCTAGCCCAGCAGCTCCGGATACCCTGCCGCTACGGCCGGAAGAAGCATGGAATATCGACCTTAAGATGGACGATGGCCTGCCCGGCACTGGAAAAGTTGCGAGTAATAAGGGTGACACCACCAACAATCCCTGCACCACCATGGCCGGCGTAGCCGCTGGTGCCGATAGTGGTGCCGCCTATAATCTCCCCGATTCGAACAGAGACTGTTTACTCTTTTTTCTTAGAGCATTTTAAGATGGTATGCCCGTTATTTCTACGTTTGTTTTAGTAGAACATAGTCGAATCTAAGCGGATCGTTGAAACAGCGGCCAGCAATACTCCGGAAGTGCGCTGTAGGCATCCTGCAACGCCGGTGACTGGAACGGTCGGGAAAGCGCGACCCTAGCCGCTCCGTCGCTCCGAGAGCGTGCTCCACGAAGGCGCACCACCAGGCGATAGAGGCCGTAACCGACCATCAAGATCGACCCCAGCCAGAACATCCCGAGGGGTATTTGCAGGCCGGGCGTGTTTGCTTCTTCCAGCGCGAACCATGCGCCGAGGAGCCACACGGCGATTCCGCCGAGGATGCGAAGCGGACCAAGGCGCGGCAGCGTAAGGCGCGTGGGCGTCTCGCCGTTCATCGCCTTCCATTCGCGCTGCCAGGCCTGGAAGGCGCGGACGCGATCATTGGCGCGGTAGGAGTGCCAGGAGATGCCCGAGAGGACGAGAAGCTGGAAGCCGTACTGGCCGGTCGTGAGGAACAGGTATCCGACGAATAGGAAGCCCATGCAGACGGCAATGAAGCTGACGGCGTTGCCGACCAGCCAGGTCCAGAGGCTCGGCGGGTTCACTGCTTGAACTCCACATGCAGGTAGTTCCTGCCGCTATCGGCGAAGGTGCGCCCGGCGCTGAACCAGACGCCGGTGACGCGGCCCCGGTTGGCGGTGCCGCCGGTACGCAGATGACGCGCGAAGGCGGCCGGCTCGATTTCATAGTCCATCGTCTCTGAGAAGCCGCCGCTGTAGCTCTCGCTGCTGTTCATGCCGCGATTGCGGCCCCAGTTCTCGCCGGAGCCGCTGCTGCTGCCGGAGTTCCAGGACGAGGTGGATCCGCCGCGGTTGTCGGCCGATCCGCCGTAGCCGGAACTGAAACCGCGATTTTTGTTCTCGCCTTCGTTGAGGCCCATCGTGCGGCTCGACGAGCTGCCCTCGTTGTAGGTGCCGCGCCGTTGGATCGAGCGGCCGATCGTGTCGGCCGCCCAGCGGTTCGTCTCCGGGCACGAGTTGTTGTGCCAGACCTTGGTCAGGAAGTTCGCCAGCAGCATATCGGCACGGTGCTTCGCCTGCTCGCCGCCGAGTTTGGCGTAGTAGGTCGGCAACGACTGCGTGAGATAGACGGCGCAGGCACGCGACGAACGGCAGGTGGACAGGAACTCCGCGTCGAACGCGTTGACCATGTATTGGCTCTCGTCGGCCCACAGGAACACCGGCCGGTCGCGGTGGCGCGGCTCAAGACTGTTTCGCGCCAGCACCGCGCGCTGCCACATGTATTTGAAGAGCTGCTGCGCGATGATGCCGTCCTCGTTCCAGGTGAGGGCGGGCATATCCATGATGATGATCGCGCCGTGGAACGTCAGCTCGGGAACGAGCGACGTGCCGGTGCAAAACGCGTCGTAGAGCCGACCGCGATTGAAACGGTCGAGCGCCGTGGAAAGCGAGATGGCGATGTTGCTGCGGGTCTTGTTGTCGAGCTGGCCGTATTCCAGCCGCCAGTAGTCGGCGGTTTTGGAGAAGTCGGCGTCAGGCAAGCCGTGCACCGGCTGGCGACGCGCCGCCGCCAGCGCCTGGAACATGAAGGAGGTCTGCTGCCAGCCTGCATCGTGCAGCTGGTCCTGATTGATCGGCGCCGAGGCGACAAAGCGGATGATGTCGGGAATCGACACCGTGCCCGTCGCCGCAAACAGGATCGGGATGGAGTTGCGCAGCACCTGGCGCATCGCATCCTCCCAAAAGGTATCGCCGGAGCGCCCGCCGTTCGCGTTGGCGAGGCGGGAAGCGTCGAGAATGCGCATCAGGCATTCGACGACGCTGCCGAGGCCGGCGACGCCCTGCCGGGCCAGTTCGTAGGTGATGAAGTTGAACCCGCCGCCACCGCGCTCACCGAACACGATGACCGAGTTGGCGCGGCCGTTCTCGTGCGCGTAGCGCACCCACTGGTCTACCTCGTCGGGCTTGGCCGCGAGGACCAAACCGCCCATGCCCGCGCGCAGATAGGCGCTGGCCAGCGCCCTGCCGCTGCCGGTGGTCTTGCCCGACCCGATGCCGCCGAAAATGTGCACGCCCTGGCAGGCGTCGCGCAGGGTGAAGGCGTCGGTCGCCGATAGCTGAAGGAGCTTGGTGTCCAGATTGCTCACGTAGTTCACGGACACCCCCATGCGCGACCGGCTTTCAACTCCTGAGTTAAAGCCGTGGCGGCGCGAACCTCCAACGCCATACTACCTATGAGAGTCTTCGCTGGGGGCGGCAGATGGCGACGCGCGAACCGTTCAACCTGGTCGGTTTCCTATTCGGCGCAGTCTTCCAGGCCGTCGAAGACGCACGCGTTCAACTCGTCGAGCGTGGCTGGTTCGGACACGAGGCGCGCGTCCAGCACCAGTGGCACCAGCTCGGCTACAGCCGTGACGACATGCCTTCACGGTTCATCGGCCCGGAACATTTCGTCTGGGCTCCAGGTTCGCCGGGGCACGCCCAATACGGCGCGCCCGGCGAGCGTTCGGACGCGTTCGGTGGACCAGACCTCCAGCGCCAGAGCTTCGAGGATGCCTGGGCTCCACGCGAGCCCGGCGATGCCCAGCAATCCCGTGAGCCGGACGGCCACGATATCGACCGATAGAGGGGGCCCAGGCCGATGATGAGCTACGAAGGAATGCCGGTGCCGGTATGGATGAAGTTCGCGGTCTGTATCGGGTTCGACCTGTTCGACTTCACGGTCGGCCGGCTGCTGCTGGGCGTCAGCCTCTTCAGCGACGTGGCCAGCGCGGCGATCATGTACGCGCTGTGGGGACCGAAGGGCCTGTTCGCCCTGTGGGAAGTGCTCGATCCCACCGAACAGCTTGACGGGTTCGTGCCAACGAACACGCTGATCTCCATCGCCGCGAGCCGGAAATAGGGGCGCGGCATGGAAGGCAATTTCCTCAAGCCGCCGTCATTTGCCACCTGGCTGTTGCTGGCGGTCTGTTCACTGCTGCTGGCGAGCGAAGCCTTCGGCGGCATCGTGCCGTTCATCGCCATCGGCGCGGTGTTCCTCAGCCTCGGCGTCGCGCTCTACGCCGTCACCAAATGGCTGTCGCGCTGCATCGGCTACTTCATCGGCTACACCACCCAATCCTTCGTGGAAGGATACCGGGAAGGCTATGAGGAAGAGCGGCTGCGTAGCGCTGCCCGACTAGCCTCCAGCGATGGATCGGCCGAAACGCCATAGCCGCTCGGCGAAGGCGCGCTCCTCGCCGCCGACCGCCTGTTGGTAAATCGCCGTCGTCTCGGCACGGGCATGGCCAAGCCAGCGCTGGGTCAGCGATGCGGGGATATTGTTCTCCGCATTCGCCACGCCGAACGCGTGCCGGAGCCCCTTGGGGCTGGCCTGCGGACCGGCGATCCCGGCCCGCGCCATCACTGCCGTCACATGCCGCCAGCCCGTCTGGCGGCACCAGCCCCACAGGGGCGCGTCCGGCTCCTTCGCAGCTGCCATCAATTGCAGCGCGCGCATGAGATCCGGCGGGACCGGCACGGCGCGGAAGATGCGCCGACGGCGCTTCAAGGTGCGGAAGATCACGCGGCCAGTTTCCGGGTCCAGACGCTTGGGGGTAAGCGCCAGTGCCTCGCTGAGACGGCAGCCGGTGATGGCCAGGAGCTGGCAGAACAGGCGCGTCGTCAGGTCGGCCGTCGCCGCCGCCGCGAGGAATCGCCGACGCTCGCTGGCACACAGGTATTTGCGACAGCCCTCCGCGTCGAACAGCCCCATCCTGCCGTCGATGTCAGGGTGCCGGTTCATGGCTGCTCCGATGCCCGGCGGGCTGCACCACTATGAGGAGTAAGGGTGCAAGCTTGGCCGAGGCGCAAAGCCGCGCTGGCGCTGAGAAAAACGAACATTTCTTCGGTTCGTGTATTCGTCCTGATCTGGCAGTAGTTCATGCGTCTAGCACTGAATGGAAGCCGCGCGCGCGGCAACAAAACTCCTCATAATGTTACATTTTTCCTTCCGGTTATTGCCGCCGAAGGGAAAAGTGATGGATACGCGTCACCTTTACGAAGTGCACCTGGATGATGGATCGGTGCATGACGTGCGCACGCCGCATCATCACGACGACCACGACGACGAAACCTTCGCGCGCCACCTGCTCGACGTCATCAAGGGTGCGGCAGGTGGTGTGATCGGGGGGCTCATCCTCCGCATCATCCACAAGGGCCACAAGTAGCGCCGTGGGCCGGTCGTGGATCACCGCGAACGCCGCCCTGGCCGTTGCCTGCGCGCTCTGCGCAGGCCCGGCGGCGGCGCAGTCCGGCGCGGACGCGACGGCGCGCGCCAACCGCATGGCCTATGACGCCGCCATGAAATGCTTCGTCGCCAACGGCCACGCGATCGGCCTGCGTGAGCGCGCAGGCGATACTGTGAAGGCCGCCTACTACGAAACAAGAGCGCGGCTATCGTTCGACACCGCCATGAAGCTGGGGGCCGTGCTCCGGCTTTCGGGCTCGCGGATTGATCAAGACTTCCGCTTGGCTCAGACGCGCGAGCTGCCGCCGATGGTGACCGATGAGACCTATTTTCTGGATGCCGTTGCGACCTGCAAAGCGCTGGGGCTGATGTAATCAGGTCCGGCCCTTCGAGGACGGCGCAACGGTCTCCCGCGGGACGAGGCCGTGACCGCGTTGATCCTGATCCCCGACGACCACGCCGGTGGCGCGAACCGACGCCAAGAGAGCAGGATCGAGCGCGACCGGTGCCTTTACCCGATCCAACGGATCGGCTGCCGGCGTCGCGGAACTGGTGCGCGTTTGTTCCGGCTCGGGAGCGACGCGAGATGCAAGCGTCCGTTCCGTGTCCTTGAGGCCGCCGAGCATCGGCGCGTAGGCCGAACTGCGATCCGCGCCGTGGACACCGGCATCCTCCAACTGCGCGATAGCGAGCCGGTTGGCCCGCAGATCGCCCTCCGGCGTGCCCTCGGCCAGCGCCTTTCTGATCGCTTCCTGGCGCTCGGACTCGCGGCGGCGGTAGGCTTCCTCGTCCTCGGTGGACGCGAAGCGGAGATAGGGATCGAAAATCTTGCGCTCATAGAAGTCGCGGACGAAGTCCGTCACTTCACGATGCGCCGCTGCGCTGGCGGCGTGGAGCGCGACTTCCGCCGCCTGGGCGGTCGCGGCCACCGTGCGCACCTGCTGCGCCACGGCCTGCGCTGCGGCGACAAACGCCGACACCTCGGCGCGGATGGAAACCAGTCCCGCGCCATGCGCCTGGGCAAGGCGATGCTGGAGCCGCCCGAGCCCTTCGCGTTGGGCGTCGGCCTGCAGCAGCGGCGTGGCATCGCCACCGGCCGATGCCGCCCGGCGAAGCTCCGTCAGGTGATGCTCGATCTCCGCCTGCGCGCCACTGATCCGCTCCGCTAATTCCGCGCGGAGGCTAGCCTCCGCGTCAGCCGGTAATGCCGGCTGACTCGATGGAGGACCAGAATCTGTATGATATTTAGTGATAAACACCCCAATATACGGCAATACTATATCAAAATGCATAATATTTGGTTAACGATATCTAATTAACAAACATCACAAGACCGCAACACTGCCAATGAAATATTGTTATCTATGCGATTGTCTTGAATTGTTTTGATTGAACACCTACACAACTATGAAATACAGTAAGTTCTTATGAAAAATGGATTTAGTTTAGTCGAACTCTCCATCGTCCTCGTCATCCTTGGTCTTTTGACGGGCGGGATACTGGCGGGGCAGTCGCTCATCCGTGCAGCGGAACTGCGGTCTGTAGGCACGGAATACCAGCGCTGGCAGACCGGGGTGAACAGCTTCCGCGACAAGTATTTTGGCCTGCCGGGTGACATCACCAACGCCACCCGCTTCTGGGGCCGCGCGGTAAATGCCGTGCATTGCGTCACGAATTCCGCCGCTGCGGTCGATACCGCCAGAGGTGTCTGCGATGGCGACGGCGATGGCTTGATCGAGCTGGGCAGCGGCGGCAGCGCCAGCGCTGAACTGTTCGCCTTCTGGCAACAGCTTGCAAACGCCGGCCTCATCGAAGGGGCCTATGATGGACTTTCAGGCGCAAGTAATGGCTATACCACCACGGCAACCAACTCCCCGAAATCAAAACTCAGCAGCGGCGTGTGGGTGGCCTTTACATGGAACGGTACAATAACCAGCGTTGCTAGTATTTTCGACGGTGATTACCGTGAACCCTATTATTACGAAATGGGCGGCACCATCGCTGGCAGCACGAGTGAAACACCCTTGTTGAAACCAGAAGAAATGTGGAACCTCGATACCAAGTATGATGATGGCCGCCCTGCCTATGGTATTTGGCGTGCCCGTTACCCGCTGACATGCGCCACGGCTGCCACCACGGCCGACTTGTCGGCCGCCTACCGCCTTGATTCCTCAGCCCTCGCCTGCGTGCCGCTGATTACGGGCAAATAGAGGTTTGGCGGATTCAACCGGTCATCGAGCGGATTGAGGCGGCCGAAGCCGCCCCACCCAGCCTAGCGGCTCCACAGCAGCCGGTGCTGGCCGTTGCTCAGCTCGATCAGGCGGCAGTAGATCGCGCCCGCGAAGCTCGGATCGTCGAGCTTGACCGAGAGGTAGGCGCGCTCGCCCTTGCTGGTCTTGACCCAGGCCGCGCCGATCTCAGCGCCGCCGGCATAGACCCGGAAATCCGGGGCAAGGTCGTTCGCCTTGTCGTTGGGCTGGATGGTGGCTTTCGCCTTCAGCGCCAGGGTGTTGATCACGCCGGTGAAGGTTTCGCCGTCGCGGGTGAATTGTCCGATGTTCGCCATGTTGGCCTCCTTAGGTTCTGAAGCCGCACCACGCGGCCTCGTATGCGCACCGTCCGGAGCCGACGGCGCGGCGGGCTCAAGCCGCAGGCGGAACGTGAATTTTGCAGCGCAGCGCCCGCGAGGAATGGCGAAGCCAGGGGACAATTCTCGTTGAACCCGACGCAAGAGGCTCCAGGTTGCGCGGCTAAACGAGGTCGCTGTGTGGCTGGGGAGCGCAGGGCGGCCAGACTGAACAGCAGGCGATATCCGTGATGCCAGAACCCCTCCGTGCGCGGCACCCATGCGGACGGGCTGAAGGACTCTACCGGTCAGTCCAGCCAGGCAAGGCGGCTCGCTTCCGCGCCTACGGCTTGTGCAGCTACGCCCCGCGATGCGGCGCATTCTGCGACCTGTGCCAGACCGGCCAAGGGATCGGCCCTTCCTCTTCATCCGTCGCGCATGGGGCGCACGGCAAACTGAGGAGGATCTATGACATGCATGGACATCACCACCCTGATCGGAGCCCTGGCCGCCCTGTTCGCGGCGCTCGCCAAACTCGTTTGGGCAATCCGGAGACCGCCGTAGTCAGCGGCGCAAATGACGGTCGGAATTGTCGGGACAAGTCCTGGTGTTTTGCTATGTGTAATTGAATGGCGTCCTTAATCACGGTGTGCGCGTGGCAAGAATCCGACAAATTGAGATCAAGAATTTCCGTGGAATTGCCGAGCTCCTGTGGGACCCGGCACCAGGCATCAACTGTCTCATCGGACCCGGCGACAGCGGTAAGTCGACGATCCTCGACGCAATCGATCTATGCCTCGGCGCTCGCAGGAATGCCCAATTCACGGATGCCGACTTTCACAACCTCGATGTCAACAATCCCATATCGATCTCCGTGACCATCGGAGAGCTAAGCGATGCTCTCAAGACTATGGACGCCTATGGGCTCTATCTGTGCGGCTACATTGATATTCTGGGCATGTTGGAAGATGAGCCCAGCACTACCAACGAAACCGCACTCACCCTGAACCTGACCGTCGCCAGCGACCTCGAACCCAGCTGGACCTTGGTATCGAAGCGTGCGGCAGCGCAGGGGCTCTCCCGAAACCTGGCCTGGGCGGATCGAGTAAGAATCGCGCCGACGCGACTAGGCGCTGTCGCCGACTACAATCTGAGTTGGCGCAGGGGGTCTGTGTTGAACCTTCTTAGCGATGAGCGCGCCGACGCATCCGCTGCATTGGTCCAAGCTGCCCGAGAGGCTCGTGCCGCCTTTGGCGAGCAAGCAGGTGAGCAGCTTGAAGCGACTCTCTCGATCGTCGAGGAGACGGCAACCGAGCTAGGCATCGCTTATGGGGCCAGCCTCAAAGCAATGCTCGATTCTCACTCGGTTTCCTTCAGTGGCGGGACGATCTCACTGCATGACGAGGCGGGCGTCCCGCTCCGCAGCTTGGGTGTCGGCTCCACACGCTTGCTAATCGCTGGACTGCAACGGAAGGCGGCTGCTGAATCGACCATCATCCTGGTGGACGAACTCGAACACGGGTTGGAACCTCACCGTGTGACTCGGCTGCTCGGGTCGATTGGAGCGAAGGACACGACGCCGCCCCTACAGGCATTCGTGACCACGCATTGCCCAGCCGCGATTTGCGAATTGAAGGCCTCACAGCTTCACGTTGTTCGATCCGCCGACGGTCGCCACCGCGTTCAAGTCGTTCCCACGGCTGACGACATCCAGGGAACGATCCGCCTCTATCCAGAAGCTCTCCTTGCTCCGACCGTCGTCGTCTGTGAAGGCGCCAGTGAGGTCGGCCTTCTTCGCGGACTGGACCAGTATCGCTGGACGTTGCCCATGCCGTCACTCTCAGCGATGGGAGTGGCTCTGGTCGATGGCAACGGCACCGACCAGATATTCAAGCGGGGCGGCGTATTTCAGGGGCTCGGATATCGCGTTGCCGCGCTGCGCGATGACGATGTGAAACCTACGCCCGAGCTGGAGCAAACCTTCATCGAAAAGGGCGGCAAAGTCACGGTTTGGCGGGACGGTCGCACGCTTGAAGACGAGCTGTTTCTCAGCCTGTCGGACAACGCAATCGCCCAGCTCCTGGGGGTTGCCATCGATCTGCATGGCGAGGACCTGATTGATGCAAACATTCGGTCGGCATCTGGTGGCGCGTGGACGCTGGTGGCCAGCGCCGCAGTCCTCGGACCTGACATTCGTGCCGTCTACGGAAAGGCTTCACGCACAAAGAAGGCTGGCTGGTTCAAATCCGTTACGTGGATGGAGCGAGTGGCCAGAGACATCGTGGGACCAGACCTGAAGACGTGCGATCAGGCATTTTCCAGCACCATCTACGAGCTGTTTGAGTGGATGGAAAATGGCGGAAACTGAGGTCGATCTACTGGCGATCGACCGCGGATCGGTTACCGCCCCGGCTGGCTGTGGAAAGACGCATCTGATTGCGCAGGCTCTCGTGCGCCACGATGGGCCGAAACCCATCCTCATTCTCACCCACACCAACGCTGGCGTCGTGGCGTTGCGAGGACGCCTGGACCGAGCCGGTGTTCCCTCCCGAGCCTATCGCCTCTCGACCATCGATGGCTGGGCAATGCGCCTCATCTCGATGTTTCCGGAGCGAAGCGGACACGACCCGGCCATACTAAATTTGGAGGCCAAGACGGACTATCCGTCTATCCGAACGGCCGCCGCACAATTGCTGAAAGCCGGACACGTCAATGACGTGCTGGCAGCGAGCTTCTCCCGCTTGATTGTGGACGAGTATCAGGACTGCAACTTCGTGCAGCACGCCATTGTTTGGTTTGCCGCAAAGGTTCTTCCGACCGCCGTTCTGGGCGATCCGATGCAGGCAATCTTCACGTTCGGCGGCAAGATGCCGGACTGGGACCAAGAAGTCTGTGTCCGTTTCCCCATTGCAGGGGCACTCACGACACCGTGGCGGTGGCGGAACGCGGGCACCGAGGATTTCGGTGCCTGGCTTCTGGATGCCCGCCAACGCTTACTACGGGGCGACCCTGTGGACCTTCGGGCGGCTCCGCCTCACGTCACCTGGGTGCATTTGGATGGGACGGAGGACCACCAACGTCGACTTGGCGCTGGCCGAACGCCCTCACCTACTGCTCAAGGCAGTGTCCTAATCATTGGCGACAGCACCAAGCCGCAGGGGCAACGAGACTTCGCCGGTCAGACGCCGGGCGCGATCACTGTTGAAAGCGTTGATCTGAAAGACCTCGTCACGTTCGCCAAAGGCTTGGACCTGGCGTCTGCCGATGTTCTCGCCCACGTCGTGAACTTCGCTGGCAGTGTAATGACCAATGTCGGCAGCAACGCGTTCCTGCAGCGCGTCAAATCGCTCCAAGGCGGAACTGCTCGCAATCCTGCGACAGATGCGGAGACGACTGCGCTTGCCTTTGCGGCCGCTCCATCCCTTCGCGGAGCAGTCGATCTCTTGGTTGAGATCGGAAAGCAGGGCGGTGTGCGGTCGCATCGTCCTGGGGTCTTGCAGGCCTGCATCAAGACCCTGCGCTCATGTGATGGGGCGGACGCCGCGACCCTCTACGAGGCAGCCGTAAAAGTCCGCGAACAGAACCGCCTGCTCGGCCGTCCCCTACCCAAGCGCGCGGTAGGGAGCACGCTGCTCCTCAAGGGTTTGGAAGCAGAAGTAGCGGTCATCCTGAATGCGGCAGACCTTGACGCCAAGAACCTCTACGTCGCCATGACGAGAGGATCTCATGCTCTGGTCATCTGCTCGCCGACCGCAGTGCTTCAGCGATAGCGATTGACGATGATCGAGACTGGTGCGGGCGGCCGGAATCGAACCGGCACGGGCTTACGCCCAACGGATTTTCGTACCACTTCGACTTTCGCCGCCGCCGCGAGGCGTTCGTGGTCTGGACTATCCCTTCGCCGTAGCCGCTAGGCCGTAGGCGCCGCCCGTCTAGTCTCTACACCTTCCCCGGTGGGACCGGGGCTTGGCTCGGGATTGCCATCTGACAGGGTTCCCCGAATTTGAGCGGTTCTGCACCTGACGTTTCCACCAGGGCACTCAACGATGGCTCAAGTCCGTTGCGTCTACCAATTCCGCCACGCCCGCTTAAACCGCTTCGAGGTATAGTCGGGCGACATCAGGCAGTCGAGCGAGATTTCGAGCGGACCTTTGTCTGGGCAGGTTTACTCACAGGGGCCGAAGTATCTCTGCGAGATACGGGCCGAGACTTGCGGACGTTAATAGCGGCAGCATCCAGCGTATTCTTGATGTGAGATGCGTAGAAGTTTTCGATCATCTCGACACTGGTTCGGCAGTTCTTGGCGATCTGATAGATGTCAGCGCCTTCCATGAGGCGCATACAAATGTAGGTGTGGCGCAGGCTATAGGCCGTTCGCCTCTGGCCTTCCCGGTCCTCCTTCATTCCCAGCTCGTCGAGAAGCGTGTTGAACAGCTCCCGCTGGAATTTCGGAAAGAGGCGGTCAGTCGGCTGACCGACATTGCGCTTCTTGAGGCGTTGGAACGGGTGCACGGCACCCGGCATACTTTTACACCAGCCGACGCCGCGTTTGCCTCTGACGGCAATCTCGAGGATGCGTTCGCCCATCGCTTGGTCGGTTACGACAGCGACGTCTCGATATTCCAGGCGCAACGCTTCGTCCGGCCGCAGCCCGGTGTTGACCATGATCAGGATGTAGTCGTGCAAGTTCTCGCACGCCAACTTCCACCGGGCCTTTTTGGGTTTGGCCGCGCGGTCCCGCGAGGCCTTGTAGAGCTGTTTGTATTCCTCGGGGGAGAACCAGGCGCGATGCGCGATCTTTCCAGAGGTTTTGTAGGGGGCTGACAGGTCGGGGAGATAGTCGATCCACCGATGGCGGTTCGCGGTCTTGAGCACCTGCCGAAGGCAGACAATCTCTTGATGAAGGGTGCTGCGCGCGGGCGGCTTCGGCGGGGCCTCATCCTTCTTAGCGTTGGTTGAACCTGCCTCGGCCTCGGCCTTCGCCTTGCCCTTTTTGCGAATGGTGCCCGTCTTCATGCGATGGACGCGATAGTCCTGCACGAGGCCGGGCGTGATATCGGACAGCACCTTGTCGCCGAAGAACGGGATCAGGTAGTTTTTCAGGCGGTCCTTGTGCCCTTGGACGTAAACGGGGCTGCGCTGCCCTTGAGTGATGATCTCGAACTCATCCTCGAAACGGGCCGCCGCCTCCTTGAAGGTCTTGCCTTCCTTCAACTCGCCGGCGCGGTATTTCCCGAGCAGGCCAAGATACCAGTCGCGCGCCACATCCTTGGCGCGCGCAAGACTCTCTTCCTTCGTTGTGGTGCGTCGCTGCCTACCGGCAACCGAACACGAGCACTGCCAATGCGGGCTATTCGTCCGCATGTAGAGCTGGACCCTACCGTCCAGAAGCGAGTGCCGTGTCGTCTCCATCCAAGCCGCCAGTGCGCTAAAAGCGCCTGTTTGTGCTAGACATGTGCTAGCGTTTGACTATGGACAATTTGACAGGAATTCGTTGTTTTTGCAAGGGTTTTTTGGATATACGCGTTGATTTAATTGGCTTTTAAGTCCGCTGCGTCTACCGGTTCCGCCACGTCCCCTTGTCGCCCGGCCGGCGGACCGGCCCTTCTGATGGCGCGTCGCTACGGCACGGCCGCGGTAAGCGATCAGCCGCCGGCGCCGGCGACACCGGACGGCGGCGTCGGCAAGCCGGGGCCGCTGTCCATGTTTCGACGGGCCGTTTCCCGCAATTCCTCGCGCTGCGCCACGGTCATGCAGACCTTCTTCGGGCGATTGGAGCCGACGACATGCTCGCGCGTGCAGACAATCCGGTCGGGGTCGTCCATGTCCAGTTTGGCCGGTTTGGCGGGTTTCGCCGGCGCAGCGGCCCCGGCGGGCTCTTCGGCGAGGGCGACGGGCGCGACGGCGAGACCGGCGACAAGCGCGAAGGAAAGTACGAAGCGGCGCATGGGGCGGCCCTCTTACTCAGCAGGTGATCCTGGCCGGAAGGTGAGCGCCGCTAGGCCGGGGTGTCAAGTTCGGTCAGGCCGGTGATCCCCTCGGCGCGGAGAGCCGCCGCGAGTTCGGCCAGGGTGGCCTCGACCTCGGCCTGATCGCGGCCGCGGATCACCAGGTTCGACCCGTAGCCTTCCTGTGAGAAGAACGGATAGCTGCCCAGGGACAGGTCCGGATGCGCCTTGGCCACCGCTTCCAGCGGCGCGGCGATGGCCCCCTCGCCCGAGCCGTCGACCCGCAGGGTGCGCGCAATCACCACAGCCCCGCCCTTCAGCCTGGGCCCCACGTCCTCGAGCATGCCGCGCATGATCGACGGCACGCCGGCCAGCACGAAGACGTTGCCAATCTGGAAGCCGGGCGGCCCCTGGACGGGGTTCTTCACCAGGCTGCCGCCCTCCGGCACCCGGGCCATGCGGCGGCGGGCCGCGTTGAGCTCGGTCTTCCAGCGCGACTCCATCATGGCGATGATCTCGGGGTGCTCGTAGAGCGCCACGCCGAAGGCCCTGGCCACGCAGTCGGCGGTGATGTCGTCGTGGGTCGGGCCGATGCCGCCGGTGGTGATGACGTAGTCGTACCTGGTCCGCAGATGATTCAGGGCGGTGACGATCTCGTCCTCGTCGTCCGGCACCACCCGGGCCTCGGCCAGGTCTACGCCATAGGTCCCGATGTATTTGGCGATGGCCGAGAGGTTGGTGTCCTGGGTGCGCCCAGAGAGTATCTCGTCGCCGATGATCATGACGGCCGCCGTCACCCGCTGCTGGCTCGCCATCGCCCTGATCCTTCCCTACATCTGACCCCTTCCGGATTAGAGGCCGCATGGACTTCCCGCAACCGCTCGCCCACGGCCAACTGGTCAGCCGCTACAAACGCTTCTTCGCCGACGTCGTGCTCGACGACGGGACGGCGATCACCGCCCACTGCCCGAACCCGGGCGCCATGCTGGGACTGAACACGCCGGACCTCGGGGCCTGGGTATCGCGGTCGGACGATTCCAAGCGCAAGCTGGCCTGGACCCTGGAGCTGGTCGAGGTCGATGGCGGGCTGGTGGGCATCAACACCATGCTGCCCAACCGCCTGGTGGCCGAAGCCCTGGCGGCGGACGCCATCCCGGCGCTGACCGGCTACGCGGTTCATCGTCGTGAGGTGAAGTACGGCGAGGCGAGCCGGGTCGACTTCCTGTTGACCCATCCGGACCGCCCCGCCTGCTGGCTGGAGGTCAAGAACGTCCACCTCTCGCGGACGGCGGGGCTGGCCGAGTTCCCCGACTGTGTCGCGGCGCGCTCGGCCAGACATCTGCGGGAACTGGAAGCGATGGTGGCCGCAGGGGACCGCGCCGTGGCCCTGTTCGTGGTCCAGCGGACGGACTGCGAGACGTTCAGCGCCTGCGCCGAGCTCGACCCGGCCTTCGCGCGCGGGCTGGACCAGGCGGCTGACGCCGGGGTCGAGGTGCTGGTTTATGGCTGTGACATCACCACCGCCGGAGTGACCATCACCCGGCCGCTGGCCTGGGTTCGCTGACGGGCGGGCGTCCGAACAGCAACAGTCCGACCAGCGCCACCAGGGTGAACCCCGCCCCGGCCAGGAAGGTCGCCTGCGCGCCGGCCATCGCCCAGAGCAGGCCGGCGATCACGCTGGCGGCCAGCAGGGACAGCCCTGTCGCCAGGTTGAACAGGCCGAACGCGGTGGCTCTGAGCTTCGCCGGCGCGGCGTCGGCCACCAGGCTCGCCATGAGGCCCTGGGTCAGACCCAGGTGGAGCCCCCAGAGCGCCACCCCCACCAGCACTCCCGTGACGCCGCCGGCCAGCGTCAGGACCACATCCGCCACCAGAAGCACCACCAGACCAGCCACAAGCAGGCGGCGGCGGCCGATCCGGTCGGACAGGCTGCCCACGGGCGCCGCCACCATGGCGTAGACGACGTTCATGATGACCAGAACCAGCGGCACCAGCGCGATCGGCAGACCGACCGCCTGGGCCCTGAGGATCAAAAACGCCTCGCTGAACCGCGCCAGGGTAAAGACCACCCCGAGCAGGACGATGCTCCAGTACCGCCGGCCCATATCGCGCACGTCGGCCCACCGGATGGGCGCGCCGGTCCTGGCGGAAGGGATGACGCCGCGGGGTTCCTCCACGCCGATGACGACCAGCACCACGGCGATCATCGCCGGCACGACCGCCCAGGCGAAGACCGCCCGGATATCGCCCGCCAGGGCGATCATCAGCCCCATCGCCACCAGCGGTCCGACGAAGGCGCCGATCGTGTCGAGCGACTGGCGCAGGCCGTAGGCCGCGCCTCGCCCGCCGCTCGGCGTGATGTCGGCGATCAGGGCGTCCCGCGGCGCGCCCCGGATGCCCTTGCCGATGCGGTCGGCGAAACGGGCGCCCATGACCTCGAACGGCGTTACGGCCAGCGGGAAGACGGGCTTGGTCAGCGTCGCCAGGCCGTAGCCGATCAGGACCAACAGCTTTCGCTTGCCCAGGCGGTCGCTGATCCAGCCGGAAAACAGCTTGGTGATCGAGGCGGTCGCCTCCGACACGCCCTCGATCAGCCCGACCAGCGCGACGCTGGCGCCAAGACCCGTCACGAGGAACACCGGCAACAGGCTGTGGATGATCTCGGACGAGACATCGGTGAACATCGACACCAGTCCCAGGGCCCAGACGGTGCGGGGAACGGCCGATAGTCCTGTCCTGGGCTTGGTCATCGGGCGGGTCTAGCCGACCTGCCGCCGGGGGACCACCGCCGCGGACGGCGGTAGTGTCTCAGTTTGAATTGTCGAAGTAGGTCGGTTGCGGCGGGTGACGCAGGAGCAGCGCGATTTCCCCCAACCTCTTGCTGATCTCGGTGAGCAGGCCGATTGCCCACGCCCCGGCCACGAACACCATTACAATCTGCCAATCAGTCATTGTCGGCCCTCCCGTTCGAGCGGGAGCCTAGACCGCCCCGCGCTTCTTGTAAGGCCCGCGCTTCGCGGGAGCCGGACGGTTGGCTTCGATCCGATCCGCGATGTCTTCCATCGTCCAGAGCGTCTTAGCCACGCCAGCGGCCATCGCCGGGCTCATGCGCAGGATCTTATGCATCCGGGCGAAGTTGTAGAAGAAGAAGTAGAGCGCCAGCGCGTGGATGTGGTTGTCCAGCTTCTTTGAGAAGGCGTTGGTCAGGCGGGTGAACCGGCGGTTGCCCATGCGGATCGACAGGTTCTGGCGCTCGACGTAGCTGGTCGAGACGTGCGCGGTCTCAGGCTTGCCGGTGACGCGGACCTTGCGGATGCCGGTGCATTCCGCCGGGCTGTAGCGGGTCTGGGGGCCGACCGGCTGGTTGCCGTAGAGCTTGATCAGCTGGGCGTAGTCCACGTCGTCCCCGAACGCGCCCTCCACGGCCTCAAGGTAGGCCTTGTGGCCGTCCGTGGTCAGTTGGACCCGGTTGGCGAGGCGGTCGCGAAGATCGTCCATGAGGCAGATCGCCGACTGGCCCGAGCGATCCCCGACGAAGAACGAGACGATCATCTTGGAGTCGGCGTCCAGAGCCGTCCACGTCCACACGTCGCCGACAGGCTCGCCCTTGGCTGTGGCGACGTTCTTCTGCTTCGATCCGACGAAACTCCAAATTTCGTCGCACTGCACCCGGCTCGCCTTCACGTCGCGGACCAGCTCGTCATGCAGCGACAGGCAGGTCTCGCCAGCGTCCACCAGCAGCTTGGTCACGGTGTTGATCGACACGTCCGCAACCCGGCTGATCGAGCGCATCGAAGAGCCCTCGACCAGCATCGAGAGGATTTGGACGCGCTTGGCGAGGGGCAGCTTGTTCATACGTATTTGATATGAACTTTTTGCTTGAGTGTCAAGCATGATCGGGCCTTGAAGCGGGTGCTTGCAGAATCGCAGTGCAAGCATTAGAAGCTTGCATAGACCGATGCAAGCAGGACCCCATGGACGACGCGGAAGACGAGAACAAAGAGAAGGATTCGGCGAAGGCTCAGGGCGGTTTTGCTCGTGCGCAGGCCCTGTCCCCTGAGCGGCGCCGCCAGATAGCCAAGAACGCGGCGGCGAAGCGTTGGGGCACTCCGATTCGGACGGTGATCAGCCGGGAGGGGGTGGTCAACATCAACGGGACGGAACTGGTCTGCTACGTCTTGGATGACGAGACCCGCGTCTTGTCTCGGGCAAGCTTCGTTCGAGCAATCGGCCGGACGGGCAAGGTCAAGGGCGGGAGGCGTTACGACGCCGAATTACAAACCCCGGTGTTTTTGACCGCTGCGAACCTAAAGGCCTTTTGGAACAATGATGTAGAGGGTAATTCTTCACCCATCATTTTTTCGTTCAACGGCGTCGAAATGATCGGCTATCGGGCCGAGCTACTCGCAGACGTTTGCGACATTTTCCAAGACGCCGAACGGGGCGGCGCGCTCCGGAACAACCAGCTTCACATCGCCGAAGCCTGCCGCATTCTCAGTCGCGGCCTGACCCGTGTCGGCATCATCGGACTCGTCGATGAGGCGACGGGCTATCAGGAGGTCCGCAACAAGAAGGCGCTGCAAGAGGTCCTAGACCGCTATCTGCGCAAGGAGCTGGCCGCTTGGGCAAAGCGGTTTCCCGATGAGTTCTATGAGCACATCTACCGGATGCGCGGCTGGGAGTGGCGCGGACGTTCAGTCAACCCGCCTCAGGTTGTCGCGCACTACACGAAGGATATCGTCTACCACCGCCTGGCACCTGATCTGCTGGAGGAGCTGGAGCGGCGCAACCCGGTCGAGAGTGGTCGCCGTCGAGCCCGCCACACTCAGTGGCTTACCGATGACGTTGGCGTCCCGGCGCTATCCCAGCATCTTCATGCGGTCATCACGCTAATGCGCGTGTCCGATACGTGGGACGTCTTCAAAGCGTTGCTGGAGCGAGCCCACCCCAAGCGGTCGGATACCCTCATTGCCCTGCGGGAAAAGGATCAGAAGGCCGTGGAGGCTACTTCTCCCAGCGAGCCTTTGCCGCTTTTTGCGCAATTGCTCGACGATCCTCAGGACTCAGAGCCGCCGCCCTAGCCGCGCCGCCCTTCTTCCCGCCCGCGCTGTGATGCGCCTTGGACGGATCGGCGACGGTATCCTCGATCTCCCCCGTGGCGATCTTCCCGATCATCACGGCGAGGCCGATGGCGTCGGCGGGGCGCTTCTGTCCTTGGGGGCCTTTAGGCACGCTTCTTCACCCCTTGAAACCGGTATGTGAATGGATCGCCGTTGCCGCCACGGCCCATTTGCCGAAGCAAGCCCTCTTCGACCAATGATCGACAGGGTTTGCTGACGCGCGACTGCTTCGCGCCCTCGCCGAAAAGCCCGACGGCGATCTGCTTCTGCGTCAGGGCCGCCCCCTGTAGCCCAGCAAGAAGCTCGACAATTTGGTCTGCTACGGTCATGCCCCCGAGCATATCGCGCAGCCGTTACCCGCGCCATGCTTGTCAACGGCGTCAGATTTCAAACTGAGACACTACCCGGACGGCGGATCGGCGGCCGGCGTTGAAGTTTTGTGCTATGATTGCGACATAGGCTCGACAGGCATTCGCGTCGCCCGCCGCGGGGCCCCGGCGGGACGAGAGGATTTGAGATTGATGACCACTACCGACGCCATTTCCGACACGGAGTACCGCACCGGCGAGATCCGCATCCACGGCGCCGAGGGCATCGAGGGCATGCGCAAGGCCGGACGCCTGGCCGCCGAATGTCTCGACCTGCTGATCCCGCACGTGGTTCCGGGCGTCTCGACCGGGGAACTTGACCGGCTGGCCCGCGAGTTCGTGCTCGACAATGGCGGCCTGCCCGCCTGCCTCGGCTACAAGGGTTACATGCACACCGTGTGCATCTCGACCAACCACGTCGTCTGCCACGGCATCCCCGGCGACCGGGCGCTGCGCGAGGGCGACATCGCCAACATCGACGTCACGGTCATCGTCGATGGCTGGCATGGCGACACCAGCCGCATGTACGGCGTCGGCGAGGTCTCCACCCGGGCCCGCCGGCTGGTGGATGTGACCTATGAGGGCCTGGCCCGCGGTCTGGCCGAGGTCAGGCCAGGCGCGACCTTTGGCGACATCGGCGCGGCCATCCAGCGGTACGTGGAGTCCATGCGCTGCTCGGTGGTGCGCGACTTCTGCGGCCACGGGTTGGGCAAGGTGTTCCACGACAGCCCCAACGTCCTGCACTTCGGCCGTTCCGGTGAGGGCCCGGTGCTGCGCGAGGGGATGTTCTTCACCGTCGAGCCGATGGTAAACTTGGGCCGCCCGCAGGTGAAGGTGCTGTCCGACGGCTGGACCGCCGTGACCCGGGACAAGTCCCTCTCGGCCCAGTGCGAGCATTCGGTGGGCGTGACGAAGGACGGGGTGGAGATATTCACCGCCTCCCCGACGGATCAGTTCAAGCCGGCGATCCAGGGCGAGGGCTAACCTCCCAGAGCCTTTCGAAGGGCCGCGTTGATGCGGCTCTGCCAGCCGGGGCCGCCGCTTCGGAAGGTATCCAGAACATCCGCGTCAAGGCGGAGCGTCACCTGCTTCTTTCGAATGACCGCAGGCGGACGCCCGCGTCGCACGAGGACTCCGCCGTGGTAATGGGCGGCCTGTTCGAACCACTCGTCCGTCGGTTCCGGGATCTCGGCGTAGGCAGCGGCGTCAGGTTCGGTTTCGTCGATCTTCCGCAAATCGCTGCCCAAGGTGGGTTTGCTCACGGGCTCTGGCTTTCCTCATCGAAATGATGTGGCGAGCATCGCCACGAGCCGTCCACACAACAACAACCATCCGACGGTCGAGGAACCCGATGGTCACGACCCGCGGCTCGCCGTAGTCGAACCGCTCATCCGGCCAATCGAGCACATCACCGTCGAACACCTCCGCCGCGCGCTCGAAGTCCAGACCCCGGTCGCGAAGCGTGGCCAGCCGCTTGTTCGGATCGTAGGTGATCGCCATTTAATGTAGCTACAATAACTCCAAAGTCAATGCTGCGCGATCAATGCGTTTGCACAACCCACCCGCGCATTGCATGATCGCAAAAGGCGGGACTTTGGGGCGCGGGGCCACTTGTCACAGACCGGATCAACGTTTCAGGCGCACCACCTCGGCCATCGTGAGCGGCTGCGCGAGCGGGCGCTGAAGAGCCTCGACGCCCTGCCGGACTACGAGCTGCTGGAGCTGTTCCTGTTCCGCACCTTCCCGCGCGGCGAGGTCAAGCCGCTGGCCAAGGCGCTGCTGGCGCGGTTCGGGACCCTGGGCGGAGTGCTGGCGGCCTCGGTGGAGGAGCTCAGGACGGTGCCGGGGGTTGGCGCGGCGGCGGCGCTCGATCTCAGGCTCCTCAACGAGACCACCCTCCGGGTCAGCCGCGAGACCATCCGCAGGCGCACGGTGATCGGCTCCTGGAGCGCCCTGCTGGCCTATGTGAAGGTCGCCTTGGCCAATGAACCGCGCGAGCAGTTCCGGGTGCTGTTCCTCGACAACAAGAACCAGCTGATCGCCGACGAGGTGATGAACCGCGGCACCATCGACCACGCGCCGGT
>JAUXTQ010000001.1 GCA_030678995.1 Caulobacter sp. | reverse complement strand
GCTGGCCGGGCAGGCGCTGGTCTCGTCCAGCGGCGTATCGTCCTCGGCGAAGCGCGCGTTCTTCATGTTCAGCGGGCCGGCCCAGGTCCAGGCCTGGCCGTGGCGGCCCGAGCGGGTCGGCAGGACGCAGTCGAACATGTCCACGCCACGATACACCGCCTCGACCAGGTCGATCGGCTTGCCCACGCCCATCAGATAGCGTGGCCGGTCGGCCGGCAGCATGGCCGGGGCGTAGTCGAGCACCTCGCACATGGCCTCATGGCCCTCCCCGACCGCCAGGCCGCCGAGGGCGTAGCCGTCGAAGCCGGTCTCGATCAGGCGCTCGGAGGACTCCCGGCGCAGGTTTTCGAACGTCGAGCCTTGCTGGATGCCGAACAGGGCCTGGCTTTCACGCTCACCGAACGCGGCCTTTGACCGCGCGCCCCAGCGGGCCGACAGCTCCATGCCCTGGCGCGCCCGGGCTTCCTCGGCCGGCCAGGCGACGCACTCGTCCAGCTGCATGACGATGTCGCTGCCCAGCAGGTCGGCCTGGATCTCCATCGACCGCTCGGGGGTGAGGACGTGCTTGCTGCCGTCGAGATGGCTGGCGAAGGTCACGGCCTCCTCGGTGACCTTGCTGATCCCCGACAGGCTCATGACCTGGAAGCCGCCGCTGTCGGTGAGGATCGGGCCGTCCCAGCGCATGAACCGGTGCAAACCGCCAAGCCGCCGCACCCGCTCGGCCGAAGGCCGCAGCATCAGGTGGTAGGTGTTGCCCAGGATGATGTCGGCGCCGGTCTGTTTCACTTGATCGACGGTCAGGGCCTTTACCGTGCCGGCCGTGCCCACCGGCATGAACGCCGGCGTGCGGATGTCGCCGCGCGGCGTCTTCAGAACGCCCGTACGCGCCGCGCCGTCGGTGGCTTTCAGGTCGAAGGGAAAGGTCGCCAATTTTCTTCCAACAACAACATTGTCATCCCGGACGGCCGAAAGGCCGATCCGGGGCCCAGATCGAAGTCCAGCCGAATCTGGGTCCCGGCTCTCCCCCCGGCTCAAGGCCGGGGTCCGGCCGGGATGACAGTGAGAGTGAGTTCAGTCGGCGCGCCATAGCAGGCTTGAATCACCGTAGGAATAGAAACGGTAGCCCGTGGCGATGGCGTGGGCGTAGGCGGCCTTCATCGTCCCGTAGCCGCTGAAGGCGCTGACCAGCATGAACAGGGTCGATTTGGGCAGGTGGAAGTTGGTCATCAGCAGGTCGGCGGCGCGGAAGCGGTAGCCGGGGGTGATGAAGATGGCCGTCTCGCCGGCCCAGGGCTGGGTCACGCCGTCCTCGCCGGTGGCGCTTTCCAGCAGCCGCAGGGAAGTGGTGCCGACGCAGACGATCCGCCCCCCAGCCGCCCGCACCGCATTCAGCGCCGCGGCGGTTCCGGCGGAGACCTCGCCGTACTCCGGGTGCATGCGGTGGTCGGCGACGTCGTCGACCTTCACCGGCAGGAAGGTCCCCGCCCCCACATGCAGGGTGACGAAATGCTGCGACACCCCCGCCGCCGCCAGCCGGGCCAGCAGGTCGGGCGTGAAATGCAGGCCCGCCGTCGGCGCCGCCACCGATCCATCCTCGCGGGCGTAGACGGTCTGGTAGTCGGACCGGTCCTGCTCGTCCTCGGGCCGCTTGGCGGCGATGTAGGGCGGCAGGGGCATGTGGCCGCGGGTGTTGATGGCCATGTCCAGGTCGGGACCGGAGAGGTCGAAGGCCAGCTCCACCTCCCCGCCTTCACCCTTGGCCGTCACGGTGGCGTCCAGCGCCGCGCCCTCGCAGGCCCGGTCGTCCGACGCACCGAACCGGACACGGTCACCGGCCTTCAGCCGCTTGCCCGGGCGCATGAAGGCGCTCCAACGGTTGGGCGACAGGCGCTTGTGCAGGGTTGCCTCGACCGCCACCGCGTGGCCGTCGCCACCGCCCTCGGCCCGCGCCTCACGCCGGCCGTCCAGCCGCGCCGGGATCACCCGGGTGTCGTTGAACACCAGGGCGTCGCCCGCCCGCAGCAGCCCGGGCAGGTCGCCGACCGTCAGGTCTTCCAGTCCCTCCCCCGGCCGCACGACGAGCAGGCGCGCCGTCTCCCGGGGGCTGGCGGGCCGCAGGGCGATCAGGTCGTCGGGCAGGTCGAAATCGAAATCGGAAAGGCGCATGTGCGGCGGAAGCGCCACGCCGGCGCGCCGACGTCAAGCGCGCGATAGACAAACGCGGTTCGCCGTGGCGAGGATGGGCCGTATCTGAAGGGACTTTCCATGCGCTACCGGACTTTCGCCCTGGCCGCCGCCCTGCTGGCCGTGACCGCCGCCGGCTGCAACCAGAAGCCCGAGACGAAGGCCGAGGCGCCCGTCGCCGTCGAGACCCCCGCGCCGGCCCCCGCCCCTGCGGAAACGCCAATTTCCGTTGCAGAAGGCTTCCACCACCAGGCGGACTTCGAGGCCGCCGGCTACTATCTCAGCCCCACCGCCTTCCGGGTCGGAAACTACGCGTTCACCCACATCGGTGTGGGCATGCCGAGCGATTTCGAGACCTGGGAAGGGGGCGACCGCAGCTCGACCTTCGGGCCGATCCTGATCGCCTTCGACGATGTCACCAGCCCCAAGGCAGCCAATGAGCTGGGCGGCGAGGGCCATTCGGTGACCCTGCGGGTGCTGCCGCAAGCCTACAGCTTCGACGCCGGCAAGATGACCTTCCGCGGCGCCGACCCGAAGCTCGGCGAGGTGCTGTTCAGCGGCGTTTTCGACAAAGCCGCCCTGCTGCGGGCCCAGGCGAGCGGATCGAGCCAGGAAATCGTCCTGAGCGGCGACCTGATGATCGGCGCGGGGCCGACCCGCAAGGTCAGCTTCACCTATTGGGTTGGTGATTAGAGCTGCACAAATCCTGCACGCACCTCGTGCTAGACGGGGTCCGTGAAGACGATTCTCAAAGCCTTGGTTGACCTGCTGCGCGCCGGTGCGCTGATGCTGGCCGCCCTGTTCGCGGCCCTCGCTGTGGCGTCGCAGGGCGGACGGTTCAGCGACCGGCTGGACGTGCTGACTCACTTCGCCCCGATCTGGCTCGGCGGCCTGCTGCTGGCGGCCGTGATCTGGGTCGTCACCGGCCGGCGGGGGCGAGCCACGCCGGTGCTGGCGCTGGTCGGGGTGCTGAGCGCCCTGACCCTGATGCTCCCGGAGCTGACCGCTGCGGCAAAGACGTCCGGCGGCAAGGTGGATGGCGAGACGCTGACTGTGGTCCAGTTCAACCTCTGGGGCCGCAACCGCGACCCCGAGGGGACCGCCCGCTGGATCCTCGAGACCGACCCCGACATCATCGTTCTGGAGGAAGGCTTCTCGCGCTCCGGCGGCATCGCCCGGACCCTGGCCAGACGCTATCCGCACCGCACCACCTGCGCCGAACCATCGCCCTGCTCGACCATGATCCTGTCGAAGACGCGGCCAATCGCCGAGGGTGGCCTCTCGCCAGGCACCTCGCGCGCTCACCTGGCCGGGGCCTGGGCGACGTTTGGCGCGCCCGGCGGCCCCTTCACGGTGGTCGGGGTGCATTTAACCTGGCCCTATCCCGCCGGACCGCAGCAGCAGATGACCCTGCGTTTGGCGGACGTGCTGACGCGGTTTCCCAGCGACCGGCTGATCGTGTCGGGGGACTTCAACTCCACGCCCTGGTCCTTCTCGCTGCGGCGGCAGGACCGGATGTTCGGCCTGGAGCGGCGGACCCGGGCGATCGCCAGCTGGCCGGCCGGGGCGTTTTCCGGCCTGCGCCTGGCCTCCCCCTTCGCGATCCTGCCCATCGACCATGTCTACGCCGGCAAGGCCTGGCGCACGATCGAGGCGCGACGAGGCCCCAAGCTGGGCTCGGACCACTATCCCCTCGTCGTCACCCTGGCCCCCGCCGGCTGACTGGACGCGGCCGCCCGGCCGCTCTTAGATGCCCCCTTGGCGAGTCATCAGGGGGATCTGTCATGACCATTCTCAACCGCATCGCGGCAATCACCGCGGGCCTGATGGCCCTGGCCGCGCCGGCCATGGCGGCGCCCTACTGGAACGGGACGTTCGACGACCTGCCGGAGGGCTCCTACCAGCGCAGCTGCCGTGACATGAGCGCCTTCAACGGCCGGCTCTACGCGCGCTGCCAGGGCGCCGGCGGCGCCTTTCTCGACAGCGAGATCAATTTCCGCGCCTGCCCGCGCGGCCGGGTCGAGAACATCAACGGCCGCCTGCAGTGCGAGGGCGCCTATGGCGGCGGCCCCGGCTCGGGCGGTTCCGGCGGCGGCTACGGCGGATCGGGCGGGGGTTATGGCGGTTCCGGCGGGCCCACCGGGCTGATCGTCTACGAGAACCCCGACTATCGCGGCATGCGGCTGGAGGTATCTGACACCATCCCCGACCTGGCCTATTCAGGCCTGGACGACCAGATCACCTCGGTGCGGGTGCTGCGCGGCAGCTGGCAGATCTGCACCGGCCGCGACTTCACCGGCCAGTGCTGGACCCTCGACGCCGACAACCCCAACCTCAAGGCCCTGGGCGCCAACGACAAGGTCAGCTCGATCCGCCGGCTCTCGCGGCCGCGGTAACGGCCTCCCTCCCCTTCATGGGGAGGGACGTCGGCGAAGCCGACAGGGTGGGGAAGTCTGAGGCCAGCCACGATGCGTCCCGGTGGCGGCTGACTCCCCCACCCGGTCCCGTCGGGACCACCCTCCCATGAAGGGGAGGGAGAGTCTTCACGCGTCCGCGGCGACCTTCATCGAGACGATCTTGCCCGGCTTGCGGGGCGGCTCGCCCTTGGGCAGGGCGTCGACATGGTCCATGCCGTCAACCACCTCGCCCCAGACGGTGTACTGGTTGTCGAGGAAGGTCGCGTCGTCCAGGCAGATGAAGAACTGGCTGTTGGCCGAGTTGGGCGCGCTGGTGCGGGCCATCGAGCAGACGCCGCGCGCGTGCGGCTCGCGCGAGAACTCCGCCTTCAGGTCCGGCTTCTTCGACCCGCCCGAGCCGGTGCCGGTGGGGTCGCCGCCCTGGGCCATGAAGCCCGCGATGACGCGGTGGAAGACCACGCCGTCATAGAAGCCCTCCCGGGCCAGTTCCTTGATCCGGTCCACATGGCCGGGCGCCAGGTCGGGGCGCAGCTTGATGGTGACCGTCCCGGTGTCGGTGGTCAGCAGCAGGGTGTTTTCGGCGTCGGTCGTCATGGGTTTGAGTTCACTTCCACAGGAATGGTGACGTCGCAGAGCGAGAAGTCCGCGCCCTTCTGTTTGCGGACCCGCGCGATCTCGGCCTTGAACCAGGCGCTGGCCGGGTCGATGACCTTCACGCTGGGCCGTTCGGCGGCCGGTATATCGGCCAGAACGCGCACGCGGTCCATCCGATCCTGCGGCGCGGCGACCGGTTCGCCGGTCTTGATCGCGCGGATCGCCTCCAGCCCGCTGATCACCCGGCCAAAGGCGGTGTAGCGCTTGTCGAGCGACAGGTAGGGCTGGCGCATCAGGAAGAACTGGCTGTTGGCGCTGTCGGGGTTGTCGTCGCGGGCCATGCCGACGACGCCCGGGCAGTAGCTGCCCCAGGCGGCCACCTTGCCGTCCTGGGTCATGTCGCTCCAGCTCCAGGCCTGGCTGACCACCGGCAGGGACCTCAGGAACCCCTCCTCCGCGCCCCAGGGGCTGGAGGCGGTCACGAAGCCCGAGGCGGCGTCCCGGCGGAAGGTGAACTCGGCCTTGAGGTTGGGCAGGTCCGTACCGCCCTCGCCGGTGTCCTGCGGATCGCCGGTCTGCGCCATGAACCGGTCGATGACCCTAAAAAAGGTCCGGCCGTCATAGGCGCCCTTGCGGGCCAGCACCTTGAGCCGCTCCACATGGCCGGGCGCGACCTCGGGAACCAGCTCGACGATCACCCGGCCGTGGGTGGTGTCGATGACCAGGACGTTTTCCGCCTCCGGCGTGCGCCAGTCGGCGGCGGCGGGCGCCTTGGGCCTGGCCTGGGCGGCCGGGGCGGCGATGCTGAGCAGCGCCGCGAGCAGGATCATCGAACGCATGGCCTTAGAGCCTCCTCAGCCGATCATGACGGGCACGGCGATGTCGCAGGCGTTGGCCGGCCCCGCGCCGCCGGCCCTGGCCGCCTCGACGATGGCCTTGAACGACGGGCTGGCGGTGTTCAGCACCTGCACGGTGGGGCGCTCGGCCGCCGGGATGTCGGACAGCATGCGGACCCTGGTCATCACATCCTGCGGATTGGGCACAGGTTCGCCGGTCCTGATCGCGCGAACCGCTTCCAGCCCGCTCAGCACCCGGCCGAAGGCCGTGTAGTTGCCGTCCAGCGCCGGGTAGGTCTGGCGCATGAAGAAGAACTGGCTGTTGGCGCTATCGGGCGGTGTGGCGCGGGCCATGCCCAACAGGCCGGCGCAGAACAGCGGCCAGCCGGACACCTTGCCGTCGGCCGCCATCATCATCTGCATCTCCGGCGCGCCCCGCACGGCGAAGCCGTCGATGAAGCCGACCTCGGTGATGAAAGGGGTGTGCATGTCCGGCGCCAGCCGGCCCAGGGAGGTGAAGCGCAGTTCCCGGCCGCGGCGGAACTGGAACTCGGCCTTGATGTCCGGCAGGGTCTCGGAACCGCCGGTGCCGTCGTTCCTGGGATCGCCCGTCTGGGCCATGAAGTCGTCGATGACACGGAAGAAAGTCAGGCCGTCATAGAAGCCCTGGCGCGCCAGCAGCCGGACCCGCTCGACATGGCCCGGCGCCGCCCAGGGCGCCAGCTCGACGATGATCCGGCCCCGGTTGGTGTCGACCACCATGATGGTCGCGGGATCGGGCGTGCGCCAGTCGGCGGCGGCGGGTTCGGCGGGCTTGGGCGCCGCCAGGGCCGGCGTTGCCGCCAGCAGCAGGGCGAAGAGCGCGATGGGCGCGGATTTCATGCGGTCATATCTCTCGTTAAGCCCCGTCAGCCCGCGTAGAACGCTCCGGCCCGGGCGACAAGCCCTGCGTCGTCGAAGGCGCGGAAGTGGGGGCCATGGGAACTTTCAGCCCCGCCCGACCTTCTCCATCAGCCTTGCCGCCACGCCGGGGGTGACGAACTTGGAGATGTCGCCGCCGAGGATGGCGATCTCCTTGACCAGGCGCGAGGCCACCGCCTGGTGACGCGGGTCGGCCATCAGGAACACGGTCTCGATCTCGCGATCGAGCTGCTGGTTCATGGCAGTCATCTGGAACTCGTATTCAAAGTCGGCCACGGCGCGCAGGCCGCGGACGATGATGCCGGCGTGCACCTCGCGGGCGAAGTGCATCAACAGGCCCTTGAACGGGACCACCTCGATCTCGGCGATCTTCTGCAGGTGAGCGGTCTCGTCGCGGACGATAGCCATCCGTTCCTCGTGCGAGAACAGCGGCCCCTTGCCCTCGTTGAGCGCGACGCCGATGACCAGCTTGTCCACCAGCTTCACTGCTCGTCCGATGATGTCCAGATGACCGTTGGTCATCGGATCGAACGTGCCCGGATAAAGTCCGACTCTCGCCACCCAAACCCCCTTGCGCCCTATTCCGCGGGAGTTTGATCGCCCCCGTCGTCGCTCGTGTCGTCGCCGGTCTCGTCGGCGTCGTCGCCACCGGCCGCCTCGAGCCGCTCCACGCTCACGACATGCTCCTCATCCGCCGTGCGGAAGACGATCACGCCCTGGGTGTTGCGCCCCGCGATGCGGATATTGGCGACGGGGCACCGTATCAACTGCCCCGCGTCCGTCACCAACAAGATTTCGTCAGTCTGCTCCACAGGGAAACTGGCGACGAGACGGCCGCCCTTGCGGGTCAGGTCCTGGGCCAGCAGGCCCTGGCCGCCCCGGCCGGTGCGGCGGAAGTCGTAAGCGCTGGTGCGTTTGCCGATGCCCTCGGAGGACAGGGTGAGGATGTATTCCTCCGCCGCGCCCAATTCGATGATCCGTTCAGGGGTCAGGTCGGCCTCGCCCTCGGGCTCGTCCTCGTCCTCCGGCGCGGCGGCGGCGTCGTCGCTTTCCTCGTCCGTCTGGGCGCGCAGGCGGGCGCGTTCGTACTTGAGATAGGCCGTACGCTCGGCCGGGGTGGCCGGCACGCCGCTGAGGATGGCCATCGACAGCACGACGTCGCCCTCCTGCAGGCGGATGCCGCGCACCCCGGTGGAGTCACGGCCGGCGAACACCCGCACCTCGTTGGCCTGGAAGCGGATCGCGCGACCGAGCGCGGTGGTCAGCAGGACATCGTTCTCGGCATTGCACAGCCCGACGCCGACGATGGAATCGCCCTCATCGAGCTTCATGGCGATCTTGCCGTTGCGGTTGATCTGCACGAAGTCGCTGAGCTTGTTGCGGCGGACGTTGCCCGAGCGGGTGGCGAACATCACGTCCAGCCGGTTCCACTGCGCCTCGTCCTCCGGCAGCGGCAGGATCGAGGTGATGCTCTCGCCGGACTCGATCGGCAGCAGGTTGACGAACGCCTTGCCGCGCGAGGTCGGGGTGCCCAGCGGCAGGCGCCAGACCTTCAGCTTGTAGACCTTGCCGCCCGAGCTGAAGAACAGCACCGGGGCGTGGGTCGAGGCGGAGAAGACGCGGGTGACCGCGTCCTCGTCCTTGGTCGACATGCCCGAACGGCCTTTGCCGCCGTGCCTCTGGCTGCGGTAGGTCGACAGCGCCGTGCGCTTCACATAGCCGCCGTGGGTGACGGTGATGACCATGTCCTCGCGGGGGATGAGGTCTTCATCCTCCATGTCGGCGTCGCCTTCGCCGAAGATGGTGCGGCGCGGCTCGGCGAACCTGCCGCGGACCTCGACCAGTTCCTCGCGGACCACGGCCATGATGTTGGCGCGGTCGGACAGCAGCTCCAGCAGGCCGGCGATCGACCCGGCCAGCGTCGTGGCCTCGCCCATGATCTCGTCGCGGCCCAGGCCCGTCAGGCGGCTCAGCGTCAGGCCGAGGATGGCGCGGGCCTGCTCATCCGACAGCCGCACCTGGTCGCCGCCGGTGATCACGGTGCGCGGATCGGCGATCAGCTCGATCAGCGGCATCATGTCGGCGGTCGGCCAGTCGCGGGCGCACAGGCGCTCGCGGGCCTCTGCCGGATCGACCGAGCTGCGGATGATGCGGATGAATTCGTCGATGTTGGCCACGGCGATGGCCAGGCCGACCAGCACATGGCCCCGGTCGCGCGCCTTGTTCAGCTCGAACCGGGTGCGGCGGACGACCACCTCCTCGCGGAAGTCGACGAACGCCTGCAACATGGCCTGCAGGCCCATCTGCTCGGGCCGGCCGTGGTTGAGCGCCAGCATGTTGTAGCTGAAGCTGCTCTGCAGGGCGGTGTAGCGGTAGAGCTGGTTGAGGATCACCTCGCCCTGGGCGTCGCGCTTGAGCTCGACCACCACCCGCATGCCGGTGCGGTCGCTCTCGTCGCGGATATCGCTGATGCCCTCGAGCTTCTTGTCCCGCACCAGATCGGCGATGTGCTCGACCAGGGTGGCCTTGTTGACCTGGAAGGGGATCGCCGTGATGACGATGCCCTCGCGGTCCTTGCGCAGTTCCTCGACGGTGGCCACGCCGCGGATGATCACCGAGCCGCGGCCGGTCATCAGGGCCTGTCGGGCGCCGCTGCGGCCGATGATCTCGCCGCCGGTAGGGAAGTCCGGCCCCGGCACGATATCGAGCAGCTCGTCCATGCCGATGTCGGGGTTGTCGATCATGGCCAGGCAGGCATCGACGACCTCGCCCAGATTGTGCGGCGGGATGTTGGTCGCCATGCCGACGGCGATGCCGCCCGCGCCGTTGACCAGCAGGTTGGGGATGCGGGCCGGCAGGACCTTCGGCTCGCTCTCCGTGCCGTCGTAGTTTTCCTGATAGTCGACCGTATCCTTGTCGATGTCGGCCAGCAGCGCCTCGGCCGCCTTGGTCAGGCGGGATTCGGTGTAGCGCATGGCCGCCGGCATATCGCCGTCGACCGAACCGAAGTTGCCCTGGCCGTCGATCAGCATCAGGCCCATCGAGAAGGGCTGGGCCATGCGGACCAGGGCCATGTAGACGGCCACGTCGCCGTGCGGGTGATACTTGCCGATCACGTCGCCGACGGTGCGGGCCGATTTGCGGTAGGCCGCCCCGGAGGTGAACCCGTTCTCGTTCATCGCGAACAGGATGCGCCGGTGCACCGGTTTGAGGCCGTCGCGGACGTCCGGCAGGGCGCGACTGACGATCACGCTCATGGCGTAGTCGAGGTAGCTGCGCTTGAGTTCGTCCTCGATGGCGATGGGGGCTATCGCCCCCCGCCGCGAGTCATCCGGAGGGGTATTGGTTTCGTCGGTCAAGTGCGGGATTTTGCTATCAGAATCGGACCCAAAACGTCCGCGCGTTAGTTAACATCCAGGACAGCCCGGCGCCACCTTCGGACCGCCTTTTCGGGCCCTTTCAGGAGCATTTCGATGCATCGTTTCACGATCGCCCTCGCCGCCGCCGCCATCGCCCTTCCCGCCCTCGCCCAGCCGGCCTCCCTGACGGTCGATCTGAAGGGGCCGGCGGGCGAAGACATGGGCGTGGCGACCCTGACCGAAGGGCCGCGCGGCGTGCTGCTGCGGGTCGAGGGCCGCGGGCTGAAGCCCGGCTGGCATGGCCTGCACTTCCACCAGAAGGGCGACTGTTCGGGCCCCGATTTCAAATCGGCCGGCAGTCATGTTCATGACCAGGACGCGGCGGTCCACGGACTGTTCAATCCGGCCGCCAACGAGGCCGGGGACCTGCCCAACGTCTGGGCGACCTCGGTCGGGATCGTCAACGCCGAGGTCTTCACGACCTGGGTCTCGCTTACCGGCGCGGAAGGTCGCCCGGCCCTTCTGGACGCGGACGGCTCGGCCCTGGTGATCCACGCCGGGCCCGATGATCATGCCAGCCAACCGATCGGCGGCGCCGGGGCGCGGGTGGCCTGCGCGGTGATCAAGGCCCCCTGACCCCGCCCGGCGTGGCCGTTGGGGAGGCCGGTCAGGCCTGGCCAGCGGCGGCCTCGGCCGCGGCGGCCCGGTGTTCGGACAGGGCCACGACGGCCACGCCGACCAGGGTCGCGGCCCCGCCCAGCATCAGCTGCGGCGTCAGCTGGTCGCCCATCAGCCCGATGCCGATGCCGCAGGAGACCAGCGGGGTCAGCAGGAACCAGGGCGTCACCCGGCCGGGTTCACGCCGCTGGACCAGCCAGAACAGCAGGGCCGAGGCGCCGATGGTCGAGGCCAGGGCGGCCCAGACGATGGTGCTCCAGACGAACAGGCCTGCGTTGGCCGACCGCTCGATCAGGTTGGGCTCGAACAGCACGGCCGCGGCCAGCAGCACCGGCGCGCCGACGGCGCAGGTCAGGGCCTGCATCTTCAGCGGCGTGACGGCGGGCGAGCGCCGCACCAGCACGGTGCCCAGCGCCCACATGGCGCTGGCGATCACCCCGATGATGATCCCGGGCAGGTCGCCGGCGGCGTGGGGGTCGAGACTCATCCAGGCCACGCCGACGAAGGCCACGACCATCCCGGCCAGGGCCGCGGGCGGCATTTTCTCGCCCAGCACCCGCCAGGCGAAGAAAGCTGTCATCGGGATCCACAGCTGTAGCGAGACCACCAGCGGACTGAGGTTCTGCACGATGGAAAAGCCGTAGTAGATCAGCCCGAAGTGCAGCGGTCCCAGCAGCAGCAGGATCGGCACGGTCTGGCGCCAGGGCGGGAACGGCGGCCGCAGCCACGGCGCCAGCAGGATCAGGGCGATGGCGAACCGCACGGCGCCGACGAAGAACGGCGGCAACGCCCCCGTCGCCACCTTGGCCGCGGCGTTGTTGATCCCCCACACCAGGATGATGGCGGCGATGGCCGCCCATTCAGCGGGCGCGAAGGCGGTGCGGGGGTTGTTGGCGGCGGTCACCGGGACCTCCTCGCACGACGGGCGGCCCCATTGGAACCCTGGGTTAGGTCAAAGGGCGTTACGGACTGTGGGCAGGGTATAATGTTTGACTTGTACAAATTTGAGCCCCATTTTGTACAAATGAAGCAGGTCACCATTTCCGAACTTCGGCGCAACCTCGCCCGGTACCTCGACGAGGCCATGGCCACGGGCGAGCCGCTGATCATCAACCGCAAGCGCGGACGGCTGGTGCTGCGATCCGAACCGGCGACATTTGAAGGGCCGTCGCGGGCCGACCGGATGAAGGCCTACTTCGCCGCCGGCTCGGATCTGGTCCCTGAAGCCCTGACGATCGAGGAAGCCCGAGCGCTGACACTCGCCTACTCCATGCCGTCGGATTTCCCGCGGGCGGCCGATTGATCCATCTGGATACCCACGCCGCCATCTGGCTGGCGGAGGCCAACGAGCGGCGGCTGTCGCGCACGGCGCGGCGGCTCATCGACCGTCAGCCGCTGGTGATCTCACCGGCGGTGGTGCTGGAACTTGAGGTGCTGTCAGAAATCGGACGGCTGCAGAACGCTCCCGCCGCCATCCTTGCGCGGCTCTACGACCACGCGGATGTATCGCCATCCAGCGCTGTCTTCGCCGATGTTGTTGCCGCGGCGGCGACCTTCGGCTGGACGCGCGACGTCTTTGACCGGCTGATCGTGGCGAACGCCATGGCCGACGGCGCCCGACTGCTGACGGCCGACCAGCACATCCTGGACAACTTCCGCGACGCGGTCTGGTGACAGCGCCCTGGGACCGGACTCGATTGAGCCTGCGTTATTTCAAGGCCTGGCGCCTGCCTTCCTCCGCTCACCCTCGCGCATGAACGCCGGGATGAGCGGAAGCGGTATTGAGTATGGCCCTAGCGGACCGCGCCCCTGGCCAGCGCGGCAAACGCATCGAGCACCGCAGCTTCCGTCACCGCTTCGGGGCTGAGGATCGCCTGGTACACCAACCCCATGGCCAACGACTGTATGGCAAGCGCCAAGGACCCCACGGGGAGCGTGAGCTCGTCCCGATGCTGCGCTTCCAGCTGCGCGCCCATAGTGTGGAACAGCGCCGAAAAGCCCACGGCCACATGGGCTTTCAAGGTCGGCTGGGTCGCGATGCAGAGGAAGAGCTCCGCATGCCAGCGCTGCGTCCCGGGAGCGTTGGGCAGGGCCTCGGCCAAGCCTGTCGCAAAGCGCCGGAGCTGTTCGTCCAAGGTTCCGAGCTGGCTGAAATCATGATCGATCTTGAGGCCGCGCGCCCCAGCCGCCGCCAGCAGCAGGTCGGCCCGCGAGGCAAAGTTCGAGTAAATCGCGCCACGCGACATGCCCGCGCGCTGCGCCACGGCTTCAAGGGTGGCGGCCGGGAAACCGGATTCGTTCACGATGCTCCAGAATGCATCGATGAGCGCGGACTTGGTGCGACTGCGTTTGGTCCCGCGAGGGCGTGGAGAAGAAGACGACATATCCTTGAATATACAGCCTGAATAATATACACGATGCATATTAGGATAGGGAGACCGTGAAATGCAGGCCTTGCGAGGCGCGTTGAGCCCTCTCCCACTGGTTGCGGTTATGGCGGCGGTGCTCCTGATGATCCCCGGCCTTCTCGAAGGCATCTGGATTTGGCCGACAGCCTGGCTGTTCGTGGCTACGTTCGGGCTCATATCCTGCCTGGCCTCGGGCTTGCTGGCCGTTCTGCGACCCGCCAGCTTTCGCGTCCGCCAGCAGAGCTTTGTGGCGCCGCGCGAGAAGCAGCAGCCGCTCGTCGATTCTCTCGGCCTGCTGTTCTATCTCGCCTTCACGCTATGCTGGCTCGCATCCATTCCGCTGGACGTATTCCGCCTGAAACTGTTGGCCGCCCCCCCGTTGCCTGTTCAGGCGATAGGAGCCGTTTCCGTGATCTTGGGCCTCTCGATCGCCTATCTGGCCATAGGCCAGAACCGCTTCGCCGCCCCCACGATCCACGATCAGAGCGCCGAAGCGCAGCAGGTGATCCAATCGGGCCTCTACGCGGTGGTCCGTCACCCGTTCTATGCTGGGATGCTGCTCGTCTATCCTGGAGCAGCACTGTGGCTGGGAAGCTATGCGGCGGCGATCAGCTCCATCGGCTTCCTCATCCTGACCCTGGCCCGAGTCGTCATCGAGGAGCGCTACTTGCGCGAACACCTCCCCGGTTACGGGGCCTATGCGAAGCGGGTCCGCGTGAAACTGATCCCCGGGCTGCTCTAAGCCACCACCGCGTGACGCCAGCTCCCCCTCGGCCGACGCTGGCCCAGGCTGCCGAAACCAAAGCCGACGTTCGGCCGCCTGGCCACCCCAGTCGATCTGCTGGCGAATTCGCCCTGCCTGTCCCGCAACGCCCCGGTCCGTCTCGGCGGAGCAAGCGGAATCTCCGCCCTAGAACGGGATCTCGTCGTCCAGGTCGGCGCTGAAGCTTTCCTTCGGGCCGCTGGGCTGGGCGCGGTCGCCGCCGGAGTAGCCGCCGAAGTCGCCGCCCTCGTCGCGCATGCCGCCGCCGTCGCCGCGGCCGCCGAGCATGGTCAGTTCACCGCGGAACTTCTGCAGCACCACCTCGGTCGAGTACTTCTCGACGCCTTGCTGGTCGGTCCATTTGCGGGTCTGCAGGGCCCCCTCGATGTACACCGTCGAGCCCTTCTTCAGGTACTGCTCGGCGACCTTGACCAGGTTGTCGTTGAAGATCACCACCCGGTGCCACTCGGTGCGCTCCTTCTTCTCGCCACTGGCGCGGTCGCGCCAGGACTCCGAGGTCGCGAGGCTGAGGTTGGCCACCCGGTCGCCCGAGTTGAGGGTGCGGATCTCCGGGTCCTTGCCCAGGTTGCCGACGAGAATGACCTTGTTGACGCTGCCCGCCATGGGATTTCTCCTTGTTCACGCCCGGCGACCACGTCCCCTTGATGACGAAGTCCGATGCTCGGACTTCGGGGGGCGCCGGAATCTGACGCCCAGACTAGCGGGCGTTAACCATTGGTAAAAGATACGTGTTCATACTTTGTTCTCGTCCGCAAGCGCTTATGCACAGCTTTCGTCGCGGAGGATAACGCGCCAGGCGGCTACTCGGTCTGCACGGCCCCGGGGACCACCAGCCGGCCGTCGCCGCTGCGGACCAGCATCAGGTACTGGTTCCCCTCCCAACGCTGGGCGCGGAAGATGCCTTCGCGGCGCAGGAAGATGAAGTTGCCCTGATAGGCGCCGGAAATCTCGCGGGTCTGGCCGCCCAGGCGCAGGAACCTCAGGCGCATTCCCTCGAGCTGGGCGGCGCAGTGCTCGATGTTGGGCTGGTTGCGCGCCACGACGTTGAACTTGATCTTGCCGTCCGGTCCCGTGCCGACATGGTAGCACACACCCGTGTCGAGCGGGGCCTGGACGGTTTCCTCGCACCCGGCCAGCGCGAGGGTGGAGGCGGCCAGAACGGCGATGGCGAACAACCTGGACATACCTGAAACCCTGACCTTAGCCGACCGGCGGAATGGAGCAGTTGGCGCCCTGTTCCGCGAGGGTGCGGAAGCGGCGGTTGTCGGACGAAATCTCGACCTTGTCGCGGACCAGGCGCAGCGTCTGGTCGCCCCAGCGGCCATAGGAGGCCCCGCCCCGCTGTTCGCACTGGCCGGAGTAGAGGGTCTGGACGCAGCTGTTGAGGTCCATCGACCCGATCTTGGCCCAGCCGCCGCCGGCATAGCGCCAGCAGGCGTTGCTGGCCGGCTGGGCGGCGACCGGTTCGTTCGCCGCGACCTCGACCGGCGACTGTTGCGGCGCGGCGCGGGGCGGCAGGGGCGCCAGGATGGTGCCGGCCACATCCGAGGCGGCCAGGGCGCCGGTCTCGTCGACGCCGACATCCAGGGCGCCGGTCGCCACCCCGTTGCGCTGGGCGCATTCGGTCAGGGTGATCTCGCCGACGAACACGCCGGCGACGAAGCAGCGGATCGGTCGCTTGGGATCGAGCTTGGTGTCGTCGTCGCGGCCGGTCTCGACGACCAGCCCGCCGGTGGAGGCCGGGGGCGGCTTTTTTGATCCCCCGTCGCCGCGCATGATCAGGGCGGCGATAAGGACGCCGAGCAGCAACGCGGCGGCGGCGCCGATGGCCAGGACGATGCGTCGGTCCTTGAGAAATTCCATGGCCGCAATCGCTATCGTGCGGCCGTGTCCCTTTCAAGTCCGCGTGACCTGAAGGGCGATCAGCCGCCGCCGGTGAGACGGTCGAGCGCGGCCTGGTAGTTGGCGATCTGGTTGGTCAGATAGGCCGGCGGCGCGCCGAACGCGCCGGCGGTCGAAGCGGCCTGCGGCTTGGCCGCCGCCTCCAGCTGCCGATAGGCGTCGCGCACCTTGCCGAGAGACTTGCCGAGCACCGCCAGGGCGTTCTTCACGGCCGTGTCGGAGCTGACATCCAGCTGGGCCGGGAGCCCCAGGCCGAACACCGGGCCGCCGCCATCGGCCGAGACGCTCTTGCCGGACTTGTCGATGATGGTGTTGCGCACCACCCCGGGGGTCAGGCCCAGGGCGCCGAGCAGGTCCAGACCGCCCTTGCCGGGCAACACCTCGACGGTGGCGCTCTCGGTGGACGGGGTAATCTTGAGCCGGCGGAAGTCGCCGTCGCTGACCACCTCGATCTTGGCCTTGAAGCCCGCCATGCGGCGCAGCTTCACCGCCAGGGTGTCGAGGGTGTCGTTGGCTTCCAGCGTCACCGTGGCCAGGCGCCCGCCCTCCGCGGTGCGGATCTGGAAGCTGTCGCCGGCCCGGGCCGAGGTGGCCGCGGTGACCTTGACCGAGTCCGAATAGAGCAACGCGCCCTTGGGCAGGCCCAGCTTGTCCAGGGCGCTGGCGCCCGTGGCGTCGACCGCGATCGAGGTCGCCGTGGCGTAGCCGTCCTTGCCGGTGACCCGCTGGACCTGGGAGGTCCCGGCGACCACGTCCAGCTCGGCGACATAGCCGTCCTTGACCGAAATGGCCGAGGCCCCCGGCTGGTCGGCGCTGGCCAGGCCGGCCACCCAGACCTTGCCGCCCGACACCGTCATGGCGGTCACCGTGTCGTCGCCGGTTCCGCCGAAGTAGCTGAGGTTGTCGCTGGAAGCGCTGGAGAGATCGGTGGAAATTCGCGCCGCGAATGCATCCATCCCGCCTGTGTAGGCGTGGGTGTTCCCGGCCACCGACAGCGCCGCGTTGCGCGTCGCCCCGGCCACCCAGAGGTTTCCGCCGTCGAGGCCCAGGCCGGTGATTTGCCCACCCTGCAGATCGCCCAGGTCGCGCGTCGATCCGGCGCTGAAACTGGCTGCGGAGGTGTGCAACGTGGTCGTCACCTTGACCGGCGCGGTCCCGCCGTCATGGGCGCCATAGTCGGTGGAGGTGACCGTCGGCACGCCGTTGGTGGTGTCGGTGACGGTGATGTTGGTCAGGCCGTTGTCGTCGGTGCGGACCGTTTCGGTTGTGGTCGGAGTGACGGCGAAGCTGCGCAGCATGCCGTGGCCGTTCTCGACGCCGGCGATGGTCACGCTGGTCCCATCGACCACGATGCCGTTGACCGTGTCCTCGCCGGCCGTGCCGAACTGGGTGGTGAACAGCGCCTTGGGCACACCGTTGGCGTCCGGCGCGAAGGCCGCCAGGTAGCTGTCCCAGCCGCCCAGCGCGGTGGCGCCGCTGCCGGGCAGTGTCGATTTGGTGCGACCGGCGACATAGACCAGGCCGTCAGCGCCGAAGGCCACGGCGGTGGCCTCGTCGTCCTGCAGCGCGCCGCGGCGGGCGGTCCACGCCTCGTCGCCCTTGGCGTCATAGACGGTGACAAAGCTGTCGCTCAGCTCCGAGGCCGCGCCGGAGTTGATCGGCCCGTCCGTGGCGCCGGTGAGGGCGCCGTTGATCTTGCCCGCGATGGCCACCTTACCGTCGGCGCTGACCGTCATGGCCAGGCCCGAGGCGTCTTCGGCCGCGCCGAGCGTGCGGGCAAACATCAACTGGCCGGTGCTGTCGTACTTCAGCAGCGCCACATCCCGCTCGCCCTTGACGGACTGGCCGTCGACCGAGGTCTTCACGTCCGCCAGCACGTAGAGCGAGCCATCCGCCCCGACCTTCGAGCCGCGGACGGTCTCGATCGTGCCTTCCATGGTCGCGGAGAACACCCGGGCGCCCTCGGTCCCGATGGCCGTACCGTCGACCTTGACCAGGCTGCTCTCGAACTTGCCGTCGTCGGTCTTGACGTTCTTGTCCGGGTCAGGATTGCCGGCATAGGTGGTGACATAGACGGCCGGCTTGGTCGTGACCGCCGAGAAGGTCATCAGCTCGGTGGAATCGCCGGTGATCTTGAAGGCGTAATCGTCGGCGACGGCGGGCAGGGTCACGGTGGTGCCGCCGGTGGTGACCTTGCGCGGCTGGCCGGGCGTGCGCTCGACGCTGAAGCGCGTCTGCAGGCCCTCGGCCTGGAGCTTGGAGTTGATGAACGAGGTCACCGCCCCCATCGACCGGGGCGTGGCGCCCATATCGGCGAGATCGACGTTGATCGTGTGGGTCACCGTCCCGCGCTTGACCGTGATGTCAAAGGCCACCGCGCCGGCGAAGGCGGCGACGGGGTCGGACTGGGGCCCCGTATGGATCTTCCCAGTGGCGTATTTGTAGGTCGCCCGGGGAACCCCGACCGCCGACTTGTCGGAGATCATCGTCTCGCCGCGGGTCAGGCGCATCTGCTCGAGCTTGGACTTGTCGGTATAGGCCGAGACCTCGGTCATGCCGCGGGTGAAAATCTCGGCCAGGCGGTTCTTCTCGGTAGCCGAAACCCCGGTGGCCTGCATGCGCTCGCCCAGACCGTACAGAGTGTTGAGGCCCTGGTAGACGGCGAACAGCTTCTTGTAGTCGTTGCTGGCCCCGGGAAGGTCGAGCTGCGCCGCGCCCTCGTCGATGAAGCGGCGGCCGGCCATCGCGCCCTTGACCAGGGCGCTGGAGCGCAGGGCGCCCGAGGTGGTCGCCCAGGGGGGCGTGGGGGCGTACTTCTTCGACCCGCCGGACGCGCCGGAGGAGGCCGCCGTCGTGGCGGTCTGGCCCGTCCGGGCCTGATAGTAGCTGAGCAGGCTACTGGTGTCGAAGGTGACGGCCATTCTGATCCTGGCGGCATTCCGCACCAGGACCTTGCCAGACAAGGGCTGACGGGGTGTTAAGGCGGCCCGGAATAGGGCCCGTCAGGCGGCGATCAGCCCCGAGTCGGTCAGGTTGCGCCGCGCCTCCGGGGCCAGCGCCGCCCACTCCTCGGCGAGAATGCCCAGCAGCACCACGTCGCGCGGCTGGCCGTCCTTGAGGACATGGCCGCGCAGGTAGCCCTCGCGGCGGAAACCGGCGCCGGTCTGGATCTTCATCGCGGCGTCGTTGTCGGCCATCACCTCGGCCCAGACCTTGTGCAGGCCCAGCACCCCGAAAGCCTGGTCGAGACCCAGCACCTGGGCGGCCCGCCCCACCCCGCGGCCACGCGCCTCTCGATCGCCGACGAACCAGTTCCAGGCCGCGCGACGGTGGTGTCCCGTCAGGCCCGTGAGGGTCAGCAGGCCCGCCGGGCCCCCGGCCCGCAGGATCATCCAGCCCTTCAGATCAGGATCTGTGCGCAGTTGGTGGAACCAGGCGCGATGCGCCTCGCGGCCAGACACGTCCGCGTCCGACATCCAGCGCGCCACCTCGGGCTCGCCCCGCCATTGGAACAGTTGCTCTTCGTCCCCGGTATCGAGATCGCGAAGCTCGATCATGCCAACACTCCGAAGCCGGCCACCGGGTCATTATGGCCCGATCGCCGTGACGCTTCGATCAACTCTGGAACAGCGACAGGATGATCTGCGGCGCGGAGTTGGCGATCGACAGGGCCTGGGCCCCGAGCTGCTGCTGCACCTGCAGGGCCTGGAGGCGGGCGCTTTCCTTGGCCAGGTCCGCGTCGACCAGGTTGCCAATGCCGGAATTGAGCGTGTCGGTAAGCTTTGAGACGAACTTGTTGTGCGATTCGATCTGGCGCGCCTGGGCGCCCAGGTCGCCCAGCGCCTGGTTGACGTTGGAGATCGAAGTCGTCAGCAGGCCCTGGATGGTCGTGGCCAGGGTGGCCGTGCTGATCGATGAGGCCGCCCCCAGGGTGATGAAGGCGCCGCCCAGCGACAGGTTCTTGGCCGTCAGGGTGATAAAGGAGTTGGCGTCGGCGTTGGCCAGGAAGCGAACGCCGGTTCCCAGGGAGCCGTCGAGCAGGTTGGCGCCGTCGAACTCGGCGTCGCCGACGATCTGGGTGATCTGGCGAAGCAAGGCCCGGTAGTCGGCGTTCAGGGCCGTTCGCGACACCGTATCCAGCGAAGGATCCATCGCCGCGGTGACCTTCTCCTTCATGGAGATCAGCAGGTCGGAGATGGTCTCGCCGGCGGAGATGGCCACGTCGGCGACGGATGTGGCCCGGTCCAGGCTCATTTTCACCGCGCCGAGTGCGCCGACGTCGGCGCGCTGCGCCTGGGCGATGCCCCAGACGGACGCATTGTCCTTCGGTCCCTGAACCTTCAGCCCGGTGCTGATGCGGTTCTGGGCGCCGGCCAGTTCGTCGTTGGTCCGGTTCAAGTTCTGAAGCGCGACCAGCGCGGATTGATTCGTATGGACGCTGATCGCCATGGGGCTTCTCCTCGAGCGACGTTCGGATCAGGGCGACTCACAACACCGCCCCGCTCAAAACATTTGGCCTGAGAACCTTGGCTTATGGTTAACAGCGATAAACCATGAAGGCCGCCGTCGCGGGGCGACGTCGGTCGGGAGGCTCGGTTGCTACGGCCCGAGGCCGCGGCGGGGTCCGCTATGAAAGCGCGTCGATCACGTCACCGGGCTCGTATCCGGGGGTATCCCTCAGTCGGACCACCTCTTCCCGAGGCAGCTGCTTGACGACCTCGCCGGTGCGGCGATCGAGCGTCTTGTAGACGAAGGTTCCGGACACCTGGTCTTCTTCGATGATCAGGCGGAGATCGGCGTTCTGATGCGGGCCTTCCGGCGGTTGAGCGATCGTGTCGGGGCCGATGACAGGCCGGGTCACGGGGACTCCGGGATCCTGGATCGACGACACGGGTGCGACGGTGGTTTTCATCTCTCCTGGCGCCGGCCCGTTTCGACCGGCGACTCTCCTGTTGGCGAGCGGCGACGGCATTTCGGCCCTCGACGCCGCAACCGGGGACGGGCGTCAGGCGCCCGTCCCCAATCTTGCTTAGCGGAACAGACCCAGCAGGGCCGAAGACGAGGTGTTGGCGATCGCCAGGGCTTGCACGCCAAGCTGTTGCTTGGTTTGCAGGGCCTGCAGGCGGGCGCTTTCCTTCGCCAGGTCGGCATCGACCAGGTTGCCAACGCCGGTGTCCAGGCTGTCCTGCAGCTTGCCGACGAAGGTCAGGTGGGCTTCCAGCGACTTCGAGCCGGTGCCGAGCTTGGCGAGGGCCGCGCCGACGTTGGTGATCGAGGTGCTGACGGTCGTGACCAGGGCGGCCGCGATCGTGGCGGTGCTCAGCGAGGCCGTGGCGGCCACGGTGACATTGGCGCCGCCCAGAGCGAGCGACTGGGCAGCGACCGTGATCTTGGAGGTGCCGTCCGCGTTGGCCAGAGCCGTCACGGTGGCGCCCGAAGCCTTGATCATGTTCGAGCCGTTGAAGTCGGCGTTGGTCACGACCTTGGCGATCTGGTCACGAAGCGCTTTGAAGTCTTCGCTCAGGGCCGTGCGGCTGGCCGTATCCAGCGTCGTGTCCGACGCGGCCAGGGCCTTTTCCTTCATCTGCACGAGCAGATCGGAAACGGACTCGCCCGCGGCGATCGCCACGTCGATGGTGGATTGGCCGCGCTGGAGCGAGTCCTTGACGGCGTTCAGGGCGTTTGACGTGCCGCGCTGGCTCTGGGCGATGGCCCAGACGGCGCCGTTGTCCTTCGCGGAGGAGACCTTCTTGCCGGTGTTGATGCGCGCCTGAACAGTGCTCAGTTCGGCATTCGTGGCGTTGAGGTTTTGCAGGGCGACGAGCGCGCCGGTGTTCGTGTTAACGCTGTTCAGCGCCATGACGAAAGTTCCCTTTTCAAGGTGTCCGGCGTCATTTTGACGGCCGGGGGCATTTTGCCCGATTGAGTAGGAAGCAATCGCCGGGCCAGTTTGGCCGCCCGGTGACCATGCTCTAATGTGCTGTTTTTATTGGATTATGGGTCTGTTAGGGACGTTTTGACCCGGCATTTTCTGCCGACTTTTGGGCATGGTGAGCAACTTCTGCCGGGCGGCCCGGCAAAAGGCTGCCGGGCGAGGGGGTGACCTCGCCCGGCTTCGCGGCCTATCGGAACAACGACAGCAGCGACTGTGACGACGTGTTCGCGATCGACAGAGCCTGGACCCCGAGCTGCTGCTTGGTCTGCAGAGCCTGGAGCTTGGCGCTTTCCTTCGCGAGGTCAGCGTCGACCAGATTGCCCACACCGGCGTCGAGGCTGTCTTGCAGCTTGCCGACGAAAGTGCGGTGCATCTCGTACGCCTTGGACTTTGTGCCCAGGCGGGCGAGCGCGGCGCCGGTGTTGGTGATGGAGGTGCTGACGGTCGTGATCATGGCCGCGGCCAGGGTCGACGTACCGATAGAGCCAGCAACGGCCACCGTGACGATCGATCCGCCGAGCGCCATGACTTCGGCGGCGACGGTGATCTTCGACGTCCCATCCGCATTGGCGAGGGCTGCGATTGCCGAAGCGCCGGTCTTGATGAGATTGCTCCCATTGAAGTCGGCGTTCGTCACGGCCTTGCTGATTTGATCACGCAGGGCCTTGAAGTCCTCGTTCAGTGCGGACCGGCTGGTGGAGTCGAGGGTCGTATCCGACGCCGCCAGGGCCTTTTCCTTCATCTGCAACAAAAGGTCGGAGACCGACTCGCCGGCCGCGATCGCCACATCGATGGTGGACGAACCGCGATCGAGCGAATCCCGCACGGCGTTCAGGGCCTGCGAAGTGCCACGTTGCGCCTGGGCGATAGCCCAGACGGCGCCGTTGTCCTTCGCGGAGGCGACCCTCTTGCCGGTGTTGATGCGAGACTGGGCCTGCGACAGTTCCATGTTGGTCGCGTTAAGGTTCTGGAGCGCGATCATCGCGCCCACGTTGGTATTCACCGAATTCATTGCCATCGGCGGGTCCTTCCATTCTGGTCGGGGTTCGCGGCCTTTTGGCCGGCGGGCGTTCTTGCCCGCGTGGCGCATCGCAAGGCGCGGGCCAGCCGGAGGGCCTTTCGCAACCGCCTGAGTCGTTGAAATTGCTTGATTTTATCCGCCAGGATCGGGGGCGGCGAAATCGCCCGCCCGGCGCGATTAGCCGCGCGGAATCTTTTGCCGGACGATACGTGCTCTGAGCGCCTTCCCGGACCTCAGGCGGCCTCGGTCTGCCCCGACAGACCCTGCATCATGATGCGGTTGATATCGATCAGCGGATCGATCTCTTCCTCGCGCCGCATGACGGCGCTGGTGTGCCGGCTGACCCACAGGCTGAGGGAGATGATCTGCGCCCGCAGCGGCTCGGGCAGCACGTTCTGGGGATCGGAACAGTCAGTGGCCAGGGCCGACCAGAGGCGTCGGTTCCAGTCCAGGGCGTCAATCCGCCCCTTCAGATCCTCGGGCGGGATTTCCGAGGCCAGAAGCAACGCGCGGGTCACCTGGCCGAACAGCCGATACTCGGCGTCACGCGGATTCTCCGACCGCGCAGCGGCCTGCTGGTAAGCCTGCAAAGACATCAGACGGCGCCCAACCTCTCATCCTCGTACTCGATAAGCTTCCGGCACAGCATGAGCGCCTTGTAGTACTCGCGCGACATGGCGTGCTTGGAGATGGCCACGCAGTCGGCCAGCACCTCCGGATTCCGGATAACCCCCATGAACTCGGAGAGGCGCCGCACAAACTCGTCGTAGTAGCGAAGCGCGTTGGCCTCATCGAGGTACATCATCATCACCGGGAAGTAGACATGACGCGCGGGCGTCCTGGCCTCTTCCTCCTGCATGATGTCCTTCTCGCGCAACACGGACGCCTTGTTCTGCAGGATCAACACCCCGCGGCGATCGCCGTTCTGCACGACGGCGCCATTAAGAACGAACCGCTCTCCAGGCTTCAGCGACAGTTTCAGCGGCACGGCGAACGAACTCCGAATGGACGGTGAACGGTTGCCATTCTCATGATGGAGAATCTGCCCGCCCCTGTGAATGAAGGCTAAAGCCGCATGGTTAACGGGGTGTTGTGCGTTGTTCAGTCGCGCGGCCCGCCTTAAGGCCGGATTAAGCATAAACAGGCGATCTGAGGGCCCTGTCCTCCGCGCCCCGAAGGGTCCCGCCGCCATGTCGCCGAAGCCCGCCGCCAAGTCAGCCGCCTCGGCCGCAGCCCTGGGGTTCGGGGGAACGGACGCCGTCCCCTGGAGCCCCCGCATGGCCGGCGAGGCCAGCGGCCAGGCCGGTTCGAAAGACGCCCTGGCCCGGCTCAACGCCGCCGTCGCCGAATTGAGGGCCCTGACGATCCAGCCGCTGCTGCATGAGGCAGTCGCGGCCCTGCAGGCGGACGACTTCAAGCGCGGCGGCGACCTGGCCATCAAGGCTCTGGATCTGGACGAGAAGAACGGCTTCGGCTGGTACCTGCTGGCCATCGCCCGCGAGCGCGCCGGCGACTTCGCCTCCTCGGTGCGCTGCTACGAGTCGGCGCTGACCCTGCTGCCCGACCATGCCGAGGTGGCCAACGACATGGGCCGCCTCGCCTATCGCATGGGCCTGAAGGAGACGGCGGAAAAACTGTTCACCCATTTCCTGGCCAGCCACCCGGGCTCGCACGAGGGCGCCAACAATCTCGCCTGCGCCCTGCGCGATCAGGGACGCTTCGCCGAGGCCATCGAGGTCCTCAAGCCGGCGATCGCCGCCAACCCCGAGCACCCGCTGCTGTGGAACACCCTGGGCACGGTGGTCGGCGAGGAAGGCGATCCGCGGACCTCCGCAACCTTCTTCGACGAAGCCCTGCGGCACGATCCGGACTTCGCCAAGGCCCGCTACAACCGCGGCAACGCCCGGCTGGCGCTGGGCGACCCGGCCGGGGCGCTGGAGGACTGCCAGATCGCCATGGGTGGCTCGGCGACCGAGGAGGAGCGGCTGATGATGCAGCTGGCCCGCTCGACCATCCGCATCGCCCTGGGCCAGGTCGGCGAAGGCTGGGACGACTATGAGGCCCGGCTGGCGCCCCGGTTCGCCGACGTCACCCACTTCATGATCGACGCCCCGATGTGGGCCCCGGACTGCGACCTGGCGGGCAAGACCATGCTGCTGGTCGGCGAGCAGGGACTGGGCGACGAGGTGATGTTCGCCAACACCATCCCCGATCTGATCGAGGCCCTGGGGCCGGACGGCAGGCTGATGATCGCCGTGGAGCCGCGGCTGATCCCGCTGTTCCAGCGTTCCTTCCCCACCGCCCAGGTCGGCGCCCACAGCACCTGGAGTGTCGATGGCCACACCGTGCGCGGCGCGCCATTCGTCGGCGAGCACGCCCGGCTGGACCTTTGGGCGCCCATGGCCTCGGTCCTGCGACGGTTCCGCCGCTCGCCCGGGGCATTTCCGGACAGAGCCGGCTTCCTCTCGCCCGACCCGGCGCGGATCGCCTTCTGGAAGGACCAGCTGCCCGCCGGACCGAAGGTCGGACTACTGTGGAAGAGCCTGCTCAGCAACGGCGCCCGTCATCGCTTCTTTTCACCCTTCGATCAGTGGCGGCCCGTGCTGGCCACACCCGGCGTGACCTTCATCAACCTGCAGTACGGCGACTGCGCCGCCGAGCTGGACGCGGCCCGCCGCGACCTGGGCGTGGAGATCTGGAACCCGCCCGGCATCGACCTGAAGCAGGACCTGGACGATGTCGCCGCCCTCTGCTGCGCCATGGACCTGGTGGTCGGCCCCTCGAACGCCACGAGCTGCCTGGCGGGCGCAAGCGGCGCACCGCTGTGGCTGCTGTCGACCCCCGGGGCCTGGACCCTGCTGGGCACGGACCGATACCCCTGGTACCCGCAGGCGCGTCTGTTCCGGCCAGCCTCGTTCGGCCAGTGGGAGCCGGCCATGGAGGCCATGGCCCTGGCCCTGGCGGACGCCTTTCCGGCCGGAACCAAGGCCACCCCGGCGGGTTGATTCCCGGACCAGAGGGCAATGCCGCCCACGAACCGGAGCCTCAAGCCCATGACCCGAGACCGAAGTTTCGATCCGAAGGCCAAGCCGGCGAATGATCCGGCCGACAAGATCGACGACGACGCCGATCCCCACGTGGACAAGCAGCTCGACAAGGGCCTGAAGGAGACCTTCCCGGCCAGCGACCCGGTGTCGATCAACCCCGGCGCCGATTGAGTCCGCGACATGACGCCCTACCTGTAGAGCCACAGGAGGGCGTCATGGCCATTTCCGAAGCCGACAAGAAGGCCGCCGCGGCGCTGGACGCGTTGCTGGACGAGGAACTCAAAGACACCTTTCCGGCCAGCGATCCGCCCTCGGCATTGCTGCGCGAACCGGAGGAGCCGCCGAAACCGGCTTGAATGTCGCGGATTGCGCTTTAGGCTGACCCCTGAATTGAACGTTTGTTCGAATGCGCGCGAACGCGCCAGGGGATCTCATGAGCTCGCGTTTTGAAGGCACCTCCAACTACATCGCCACCGAGGACCTGAAGGTCGCGGTAAACGCCGCCGTGGCGCTCGAGCGGCCCCTGCTGATCAAGGGCGAGCCCGGCACCGGCAAGACCGTCCTGGCCTACGAGGTGGCCAAGGCGATGGGCGCGCCGCTGATCACCTGGCACATCAAGTCGACCACCAAGGCCAACCAGGGCCTTTATGAATACGACGCGGTCACCCGCCTGCGGGACAGCCAGCTCGGCGACGAGCGGGTCAAGGACGTCCGCAACTACATCAAGAAGGGCAAGCTCTGGGAGGCCTTCGAGAGCGACGTTCGCCCGGTGCTGCTGATCGACGAGATCGACAAGGCCGACATCGAGTTCCCCAACGACCTCCTGCAGGAGCTCGATCGGATGGAATTCTTCGTCTACGAGACCGGCGAGACGATCGCCGCCAAGATCCGGCCGATCATCATCATCACCTCGAACAACGAGAAGGAACTGCCGGACGCCTTCCTGCGCCGCTGCTTCTTCCACTACATCCGCTTCCCTGAGCCGGAAGTGATGCAGGAAATCGTCGACGTCCACTTCCCCGGCATCAAGGAGAAACTGGTCGCCGAGGCGATGCGCATCTTCTACGACATGCGCAAGGTGCCGGGCCTGAAGAAGAAGCCGTCGACCTCCGAACTGCTCGACTGGCTCAAGCTGCTGATGGTCGAGGACATCGACGAGGCGATCCTGCGCGAGAAGGACCCGACCAAGCTCATCCCGCCGCTGCATGGCGCCCTGCTGAAGAACGAGCAGGACGTCCATCTGTTCGAACGCCTGGCCTTCCTCGCCCGCCGTGAAGGCGCGGGGAACACGCGTCCGGGGCAGTAGTCATCGGAACGCGATACCCGTAAGCTCCCGTTTCGGCGGGAGTTTCCCATGAACAGACTTTGGGTCGTGCTGGCGGCGGCCACGGCCATCGCCGCCTGCTCGGGCGCGGCGTTGGCCGGCGACCTCCCGCCGCCGGCGCCGGACTACAGTAATCCTGACAGCTGGGTCTGCCGTCCGGGTCGCAAGGACGCCTGCGCCATCGACTTGTCGACCGAGGTCGTGAGCGACCGCGGGGCCCGGCCGCTTCCCGCCCCGCGCCGGTCCGAGCCGAGGATCGATTGCTTCTACCTCTATCCGACCATTTCAGAGGCGCCGTCGATCAACGCCCCTATCGCCCTCACCGAGGCGGAGGCGCGTGTCGTGCGCCTGCAACTGGCGCAGCTGGGCTCGGTCTGCCGGCTGTATGTCCCGCTATACCGCCAGCTGACGCTGGAGGATATGAGGCGTCGCGCCGCCGGCCAGGCAACGCCGGTGGGCGCCACGCCCCTGACCGAAGCCGATGTCGCCGCCGCCTGGGCCTACTACATCGAGCACGACAACCAGGGCCGCGGCTTCGTCCTGATCGGCCATTCGCAGGGTTCGGTGCTGCTGGAGCCGCTGATCGCCGGCCTGATCGACGGCAAGCCGCTGCAGGACCGGCTGGTCTCGGCCATCCTGCCCGGCAGCTTCGTGCTGGCCCCTGGGGGCGCCGACGTCGGCGGCACGTTCAAGGCCATCCCGGCCTGTCGGGCGGCGGGACAAATCGGCTGCGTCGTCGTGTTTAACAGCTTCCACGCCCCCGGCCCGCCGGAGGGCTTTCCCTCGCGGTTCGGCGACCAGCAGGCCCTCTGCACCAATCCGGCCGCCCTGGCCGGCGGCCGGGGCCGGCTGAAGCCGCTCCTCGCCACGAACGGCGAGATGATCATTCCGCCGTTCGGGGTTCAGGGGCCGATGTGGAAGGCGCTGGGCGCGAAAGCCGGGACGCCCTACCTCCGGCCGGAGACACCGCTCTACGCCGAGTGTCGCGACGACGACCGGGGCATCTATCTGTCCGTATTCGAGGCCGACGGCGACGCCTGGAGCCTCGGCGGCGGCTGGGTCCAGGACGGTGTGCCGCAGCCCGGCATGGGCCTGCATCTGATCGATCTGGAACTGATCATGGGCAACCTGATCGATGTGGTCGCGGCCCAGGCTGCGGCCTACGAGGCGGGAGGAAGGGCGGCCACGCCCTGACGGTGCGTTACCGCTCGGCCATCGCCGACTGAAGGCCGAGGTGCTCGACGAATGGGTCGAAGTCCCGGTCGCTGTAGAGCAACGCGTGGCCATCCTGGATGCAGCGCGTGGCGATCAGGGTGTCGATGGTCTTGCGGACAGTGACGCCCTGCGCCCGCAGGGTGCGGAAATTGCGCGCGGCCTGGACCGCCACGCCTTCGCCGCCGACCTGCACGAGGGTCAGTGAGGTCAGCAGCCGCAGGGCCTGACTGAAATCCCGATCGCTGGAAAAACCCTGCAAGACCTCGGTGAGAACGACATCGCCCGTCGCCAGCGGTTCGCGTCCGAGCAGCTCGTCCAGCCGGTTGGTCTCGGCTGTCGGCGCTCCCCGGAAATAGTCGATCCACACGCTGGAATCGACCAGGATCACCTGTCGGTTCTCATGGCGTCGAGATCGCCTTCCCAGGCAAGCCGGCCACGAAACTGGCGAATGGTTTCCTGTTCACGCAGGTCCACCAGCGTCTGAAGGCCCAGCTCGACAACCTCCCGCTTTGTGCGCAAGCCGGTCGCCTTGAGGGCCTCGGACATCAGGTCGTCATCGATGACGATGTTGGTGCGCATAGTGTGTATCCATCCGACATTCTATACACATATATCGAAACACGCCGATCCGCAACTCAGGCGCTGACAGGCTTTTCCCCTTTCGGCCACCATGCCAACCTGCGGTCTGTATCTCGGGGGAAATGGCATGCGCTTGATCGTTGGGTTCGTCGTTGCGCTGGCGCTGATCGGGGGATCGGCCCAGGCCCAGGTCATCAGCCCCAACGACCGGCCGCCGCCCGGCGCCGGCGGGGACGGGCCGGCCGTGTTCCGCGAGCCGGACGGCCAGATCTTCGAGGCCGTCGAGGGCGGCGGCGCGCGCCACAAGCTCACCGGTTTCATCTGTCCGCTGGAGATCGAGAGCTTCACCCGTTCGAAACTGGCCGTGTTCGACCGCAGCGAAGGTGGCCGCGACGTGGCCTGCGGCTATCAGCGGGACGGCAGCTGGTTCACCCTCTACCTGACCCGCTTGCCGGGGATGTCGGGCGAGGCGGTGTTCCGCACCTATGTCCGGCAGGCGGAGGATGCCGCGCCGCCGAAAGGTGAAGCCACCGCCCCGCTGGCGCCCGGCGTTCCGCCCCTGCCCGGCTTCAGCCGCTTCTGGATCAACGCCAGCGACCAGGTCGATGGCCTGTGGATGAGCCAGATCGGCGACTGGCACATCAAGCTGCGGGTCACCTACGAGGTGCAGGACGAGGCCGCCGTGAAGGCTTTCGCCGAGGAGCTCTACCGGCAGCTTCACGACCAGGTCGCGGCCCCGGAGATCTGAGCCGCGTTACCGCGATTTCACTGGACCCTCCGCCGCCCCGGCAGCACCTTCCCGGCAACCACGAGAAGGATCGACCCATGACCCGTATCGCTTTGCTGGCCGCCGGCTGCGCCGTTCTGGCCCTCGGCGCCTGCGATCACCCCGACGCCGCGCGTCAGCGTCAGGCCCGCGCCCTGAAGGTCGTCAGCAAGCTCGACTGTCCCGCGGAACAGGGCCACCTCAAGCGTGTCAGCGTGGCGGCCGACGGCCTCAGCTGCAACTACGCCGCCGAGGGGGTTGAGGTGACCTTGCGCCTGGTCAAGCTGGAGGGCGGCGACGCGGCCCTGGCGCTGACCCCGATCGAGACCGAGCTGCGCGCCCTGATGCCGACGGCCCCCGCGGCGACCGGCGCGGCCGCCAGCGCCGAAGCCGACCCCGGCGAAGAGGTCAACATTCGCGTGCCCGGCGTGAACATCCAGGCCGGCGACGCCGGCGCCAAGATCAAGGTCGGCGACGCCACCATCGACGCCGGCGATGATGGCGCCGAGATTCGCGTCCAGCGCAACGTCACGGTGGACGGCAGGAAGGTCGAAAGTGAGCGCCGGCGCCATCGCCGCAGGGACGACGGCGTCTATTCGCGCTTCATCCTGGCCAGCGACAAGGCCACGGGCGAGTGGGCCGTGGTCGGCTACGAGGCCCGCGGACCCAAGGGCGGCCCGCTGGTGGTCGCGGTGCTGAAGGCCAAGCGCGGCAAGACCAGCGACGACGACAGCTTCTCGGACGCCGACGATCTGGTGCGGCACAACGTCGGCGGCCGCCGCAACCACAACATCACGATCGCAGCGGACTGACCTCGGTCACCTTGTAGGCCAGCATGCGGCCGTCCTCATCGGCCACGGAGACGTATTCGCCCACGGCGAAGCGGTGGTCGCCCAGGCGGTGGACGGGTTCGTCGTCCGCGTCATCGCCGGCGTCGTAGTCGAAGAACCAGGTCTGGCCGCGCCGGTTCAGCCGGCCCAGAACGGCGTCCTCATCCGGCGAGAAGCGGCGCACGGCGCAGCTGTCCCGGTTGGCGGTGAAGCCGGCCGTGTCGAGCATGCCGTCCGGCGTCAGCGGCGCCGTGACGGTGTAGCCCCGATGGTCGTCGCCGTCGGCGAACTCGGTGCCGGGATTGCGCGCAAGGCGCAGGACGATACGCGAAAGCGTCATGAAGTCCTCGTGTCAGTCGGGGGTCAGTGAGACAGGAACAGCGACGGGCCGTCGTTGTTGAGCAGGGTGCGGGTCGTTCCGCCGAAAATGTACTCCTGCAGCCGTGGATGGCCGAAGGCGCCGGCGACCAGGATGTCGGCCGACAGGCGCTGGGCCGCGGCGAGCAGCAGATGGGCCGCATCGCCCGATTCGCCGATCAGCTCGACCTCGGCCTTCACGCCGCGGGCGGCGAAGAAGGCCTGCAGCCTGGCCGGATCGAAGGTCCGCGATGAGGCCGCCGGGGCGGCGAGGATGACGACGCGACTGGCTTTTTCCAGCAGCGGCAGGGCCGTGCGGGCGGCGCGCGAGGCTTCCTTGCCGCCGTCCCAGGACACCACCGCCACGCCGTCGGCCTTCAGGCCGGGCCGGGCGACGATGGTCGGGCGCTGTTCATCGGCGACCATTTGCTGGAACGCCTCGGCCAACGGACCGCGACCGCGGGCGGCCTCGGTGTCGAACAGCACCACGTCGGAGAGCCGCCCCTCCATCGAAAGACCTGCCCACACGGGGGTTTCCAGCGAAATGAAATCGATCTTGCCATAGCCGCAGCCCTCGGCCGCGGCGCGGGCGGCCCGCTCGCCCTCGGCGGCGGCCTCCTTGAGGCTGTCCATGGCGGTGATCTGCACCCCGCCCATGAAGCCCTCGCCCATCCAGGGCATCAGGTCGGCGATGTCAGCGGGGGCGTGGACGGCGACGACTTCCGCCTTGAAGGGGATTGCCAGCGCCACCGCGGCCTTCAGCACATCCGCGTCGTGGGTTCCGCCCGCGAGCGGCGCCATAATCCTCGCCCAACTCATTGATGCTCTCCTTCTGTACCAAACCGTGATCGGATGCCCCGCCGGAGACATTGATCTTTGTCAACCGATGCGCCAGTTGAAGCGCCCCGCTGAAGAAGGAAACGAACGGGTGGCGAAAGGGCTGCGAAGCGCACGTTCGGCGAACTCTACACCAAGAGCGTGGCAAAGGATGCTGTCCGGACGGCGTCTTGACCTGCTTGACCCTTCGCCGGTCGACATCGAAATCGAGGATATCGCCCACGGCCTGGCCCGGGTGGCCCGCTGGAACGGCCAGACGATCGGCGAGCACGGCTTTTCGGTGGCCCAGCACTCCATGGTCGTCGAGGAGCTGGTGGCGCACATCCAGCCCGCCGTGGACCCGAAATGGCGGCTGGCGGCCCTGCTGCACGACGCCAGCGAATACGTCATCGGCGACATGATCAGCCCGTTCAAGGCGGCCCTGGGGGTCAGCTACAAGGACTTCGAGGAGCGGCTGGAACACGCCATCCATGCCCGCTTCGGCCTGCCGGCCAAGACCCCGGCGCCGATCAAGAAGCTGATCAAACAGGCCGACCGGGCCTGCGCCTTCTTCGAGGCCACCCAGCTGGCCGGCTTCGGCCACGACGAGGCCCTGTCCCTCTTCGGCGTCCCGCCGCCGGGCTATCGGCTGGTGATCGAACCCCAGTCGCCCAGCGAGGCGCAAAAGCGGTATGTTCATCGCTTCCACGTCCTGTCGGAGGCGGCAGGGTTCGAGCCCGTCCAGGCCGCCTTCGACACCGAATAGGCCCGCCCTTGACCCTGATCGTCAGTCCCCTGCGTGATGTCGATACGGTGGTCCGCTTTCGCAGGCCCTCGCACCTGATCACCCTGCTCGACCCGCATCTGATGGGCGAATCGCCACGCTTCGCCCCCGACCGCCACCTGAAGGTCCCGGTGGACGACATCTGGGAACCGGCGGAGGGCAAGGTGCTGCCGCACGCTGATCAGGTGGACCGCATCCTGCAGTTCGGCCGCACCTGGGACGGCGACTCGCCGCTGCTGGTGCACTGCTGGGCCGGGGTCAGCCGCTCGACGGCCACGGCCTTCATCCTGGCCTGCGAGCGCAATCCCGACACGCCGGAGGCGTCCATCGCCCAGGCCCTGCGCCAGGCCTCCAGCGCCGCGACGCCCAATCCCATGCTTGTCCGGATCGCCGACGACATCCTCGGCCGCAAGGGCCGCATGCTCGAGGCGGTCCGCGACATCGGCCAGGGCGTCTATGCCTATCCGGGTACGCCGTTCGAGATGAAGTCCAGGTTCTAGGGCGTAGGGCGTAGGCGGCAGTCGTTCGGCGCGACCGCCACCCGCCGCGCCGCCTGCCCTCTTGCCACTCCCTGCGCCCTACGCCCTACTCCCTTCCCAGAACCAACCCCAGCCCCGTCCTCCATGCCCGCATCCGTCGTCATCGGCCTGTCCGCCGTCATCATGGCCATTCGCGCCGGCGAGGCGGTGGTGCTGACCGTGCGGCCGCATGATGCGGCGACGGACCGGGTCTCGACGCTCGCCGGCCTGCCGTTCGGGCCGTTCGATCCGGAGGGGCACCGCACGTTCGAGATCGCCCTGCGCGACTTCGTCACCGAGCAGACCCGCTTCGACCTGGGCTACGTCGAGCAGCTCTACACCTTCGGCAACAAGGGCCGGGATGCCCCGCGGGCGGAGATCGGCGCCGGCGCGGCGCGGGTGGTCTCGGTGGGCTATCTGGCCCTGACACCCTCCGCCGTCGACACCGACGCGCCGGACAGCGCCTGGGCGCCCTGGAGCCGGTTCTTTCCCTGGGAGGACTGGCGGCTGGGCCGCCCTGCCCTGATCGACGAGGCCATCGCCCCGGCCCTGCTCGCCTGGGCCGGCCGCGACGATGCCCGGCTGGCCAGGGCGCGGCTGCTGTTCGCCCTCGACGGCGCGCGGTGGAACGAGGAGCGGGTGCTGGACCGTTACGAGCTGCTCTACGAGGCCGGCCTGGCGCCGGAGGCCGACCGCGACCGGGCCCGCGCGGCCGGCGAGGCCGCCACCGAGCCTGGCGCCCTGTCGGCGGCCCTGGGCGAGCCCATGCTGTCGGACCACCGCCGCATCCTGGCCACCGGCCTGGGCCGGCTGCGGGGCAAGCTGAAGTACCGCCCGGTGGTGTTCGAACTGATGCCGCCGGAATTCACCCTCTCGGCTTTACAGCGGGCTGTGGAAGCCATCGCCGGGGTGCCGCTGCACAAGCAGAACTTCCGTCGGGTGGTCGAGCGCATCGACCTGGTCGAGGGACTGGGCCGCATGGATACCGAGACCGGCGGCCGGCCGGCGGAACTATTCCGGTTTCGCCGCGAGCTGCTTACTCAGCGGCCTGCAGGGGGGCTGTCGCTGCCGCTGCTGAGGGACTGAACACTCTCAGGAGGGGATGGAACTCGCCGAGAGGTCAGTGGGATTCGTCTCGAATGACCTCACCCTTCGGGCTAACCCGAATGGTGACGCCGCTTTCGAAGTCCGTCGGGTCAACAAACTCGCCCAGACTTTCAAGCGCATCGAGGTCAAAACTCCACACTTCCTCAAGGTGCGGCAGCCACACCGCGTAGCCTTCAATCGGACCGCCGTCCTCAAAGCTCTTGCCCGCAATATGCCCCGACTTTCCGACAAGCTTCGGATGCTTTGGGCATTTCACGATCCTGACAACTTCGTAGAACGCGAAGATGTCGCCCTCAATCGCCTCAGGCGGGTTCGTCATCGGGATCTCGAGGTAAAGCCGGGACTGGGCACGTTATTCCGCCGCAATCTGCTCGGGCTCCACGGCCTTGGAGTTCACCTCTTCCCGCGCCCGCCACTTCGCTTTCAGTGTCGCCGAGGTGTCGCGCGAACCGTCGGGGCTCCAGCCGGGTGGGCCGAGGACATAGCCGACCACCTCGCGCAGCGACCGTGACCCGGCCAGGTCCTTGCCGATGGCCATCCACTCGTGAAACGCCACGCGGAAGATATTGAAATCGCCCAGGTTGTGCACCACGCCGTAGCGACAGGGTTCGTCGTCCCGCTCGGGAATGAAGGTGCCGAACATGCGGTCCCAGATGATCAGGATGCCGGCGTAGTTGGCGTCCAGATAGCGCGGGTTGCGGGCGTGATGGACGCGGTGGTGCGAGGGGGTGTTGAACACCGCCTCGAACCAGGCGGGGAACCGCCGGATCGCCTCGGTATGGATCCAGTACTGGTAAACCAGGCTGATACCCTTCTGGATCACCACCATCGCCGGCGGGAAGCCGAGGAAGACCAGCGGCAGCCACAGCAGCCAGGTGCCGGCGATGCCGCCGGTCCAGGTCTGCCGCAGGGCCGTGGCCAGATTGTAGTGCTGCGAGGTGTGGTGATTGACGTGACTGGCCCACCAGAAGCGCCGCTCGTGCGAGAGGCGGTGGAACCAGTAGTAGGTCAGGTCCTCAAGGAAGAAGACCGCGACCCAGGCCCACCAGGCCGTCATCGGGATCTCGAACAGGTGGTAAGTCTGGTAGACCCAGATGGACACGCCGAAGATCGCCGCGCCGGTGATGGCTCCGGCGACCGAGCTGCCCAGCCCCATGCCCAGCGAGGTGGCGGTGTCCTTCGCCTCATAGACGGCCTTCGCCTTGCCCAGCCGCGCCAGGATGATCTCCAGCACGATGGTGACGACGAAGACCGGCACGGCCAGATCGACCGGGTCGAAGGCGGGCTTGAGCGGATCGAGGATCATGCGGCCAGCGCCTCGCCAGGGGTTTGCGGCGGCCAGGGATTGACGCCGCTGACGGCCAGCCGGGCGATCGGCGCGGCCGGATCCCGCAGCTTCAGCAGCACCTTGCCGCGCAACACCGGCGCGACCAGCGCCAGTCGCCAGGGCATGGTCCGCGCGACCCAGGAATCACCCAGCCGGTAGAGAATCAGGGCCTCTTCGCCGGAGCGCCCGATCACCCCGGCGCCGTCCCCGGCAAACCACAGGGAGTCGATGGCGCGATCCGGGAATTCGCCGGCCAGCAGTTCGCGCGCGCTGGCATCGTCCAGCGGCGCCACGGGCCGGGCGATGCGCGCCCAGGCCGCCACGACGATCATGAAGGCCACCAGGCCCGCCGATACCGCCAGTTTCAGAAGCGTCTCGTTCACATGTTCGCCCTCTCCCCGGCCCGGGAGTGTCGTCGCGCGCGGGCCGACGTCAACCAAAAAGCCCCTCCCGTTGCCGGGAGGGGCCTGGTCGTCACCGGACTGAGGACCGGATCAGAACTTGCGGACGTAGGACACGGCCCACACGTCGGCGTCGCCGCCGTAGTCATAGCGGGTGTAGTCGAAGCGCACGCCGTCATTCTCGGTGAAGAACGCCTGCACGCCGACGCCGTAGGCCGCGCCGTCTTCGCTGCCGCTCGTGCCGCCCACGTCGACTTCGGCGCTGGAGAAGCCCGCGCGCGCGAACAGGTCGATGGATTCCGACACCGGCGCCTTGCCGACGACGAAGATGCCGAAGGAGTGGCTCAGCTCGACGCTGGTGCCGAGGATCGTGTCGTCGGCGACGCCGAAGGCCGCTTCGCCCTCGATGGCGAAGTTCGGCGTGATGTCCACGCCGAGCCGGCCCTGGACGGCGCCGAGGTTGACGGGATCGACGTCGATATTGGCGTAGCCGATGTTGCCGTAGACGGAGGTTTCGGCGTGAGCCAGGGCCGGAGCCGCCAGCGTCAGGGCGGCCGCCGATGCCGCGATCAGAAGAGCCTTCATGTTATTTCTCCCCGCGCGACTCTTTAGTGATCGCGCTGGCGTCTCTTGTGCGAGTACATGGTTACCGGGTCAATAAGAAAGCCCCCTTCGAAACGAAGGAGGCTTTCCCTATTGCAGTTGAGTGACAGGTTCGACCTAGAATTTGCGGGTATAGGCCAGGGCCCAGACGTCGGCGTTGCCAGCGTCATAGTCGTGACGCGTCCAGTCTAGGCGCACGCCGTCCTTGTCTGTAAAGCGATACTGACCGCCGACACCATAGGCGACGCCGTCACCGTCGATGCTGCCCAGCGTGGTGTCGAACTCGGCGCTGCTGTAGCCGACGCGGGCGAACAGATCGACGTTCGGCGCGACGGGCGCAAAGCCGACCACATAGGCGCCAAGCTGGTGCTTCAGCTCGATGTCGACAGCGCCGACGGTGTCGTCGCCGATGCCGAAGGCGCCTTCGCCCTCGATGCCGACATACGGATTGAACTTGTAGCCGAGGCGGCCCTGGATCGCGCCGAGGTTGGCGCCGTCAGCATCGACGTTGGCATAGCCGACCGTCCCGTAGACTTCCTGGGCCTGGGATACGGCGGGAACGGCGATCAGGGCGAGAGCGGCCGTCGAGGCCGCGATCATGAGAGACTTCATTGTTATACTCCTTGACGCTTATAAGCTCCCCAGCCGTCCCCGTCGGGGTAGGAGCCAAACGCGGCGCGTCGGTGGCGGTTCAACGGGCGGATTGAGGCGGGATTGTTTCGTTGCCCTGGCGCCACACGGGCTGACGCGCCGTTGGCACGTGCTATCAATCCCGGTGAACAACAACAGCGCCGCCGCTTCCGCGGGCGCGCCATCGTCGGGACGTCATTCGTGCATCAGGCCGTTATCGCCGCTACCGGGCTCTACACGCCGCGGCAGAGCATCTCCAACGCCGAGCTGGTCGAGGCGTTCAACGCCTGGGTCGAGCGGTTCAACGCCGAGAACGCCGGGGCCATCGCCGCCGGCGAGATGGAGGCCCAGACCCCCTCCTCCGCGGAGTTCATCGAGAAAGCCTCGGGCATCAAGGCCCGCTTCGTGATGAACAAGTCCGGCATCCTCGACCCGGCGGTGATGCGGCCCGACATCCCCGAGCGCCCCAACGACGAGGTCTCGATCCTTGCCGAGATCGCCATCGCGGCGGCCCGCGAGGCCATCGAACGCTGGGGCAAGCCGGTCAGCGAGATCGGCGCGGTGCTCTGCGCCGCCTCCAACATGCAGCGCGCCTATCCGGCCATGGCCATCGAGGTGCAGCAGGCCCTGGGCATCGAGGGCTTCGCCTTCGACATGAACGTGGCCTGCTCGAGCGCCACCTTCGGCATAAAGACGGCCGCCGACTTCATCGCGGGGGGGTCGACCAAGGCCGTGCTGATGGTCAATCCGGAGATCTGCTCGGGCCACCTCAACTTCAAGGACCGCGACAGCCACTTCATCTTCGGCGACGTGGCCACCGCCGTGATCGTCGAGGCCGCTGATCAGGCCAAGGGCGGCTGGGATATCCTCGGCACACGGCTGAAGACGCAGTTCTCCAACAACATCCGCAACAACTTCGGCTTCCTCAACAACGCCGCGCCCGAAGGAATCGGCGCCAGGGACAAGCTGTTCATCCAGGAGGGCCGCAAGGTGTTCCGCGAGGTGGTGCCGATGGTCAGCGATATGATCGTCACCCACGCCGCGGAGCTGGGCATCGATCCGACGGGCCTCAAGCGCCTGTGGCTGCACCAGGCCAACATCAACATGAACGCGATGATCGGCCGCCGGGTGCTGGGTCGCGACCCGACGCCCGAAGAGAACGTGATCATCCTCGACACCTACGCCAACACCAGCTCCGCCGGCTCGATCATCGCCTTCCACCGCGCCAGCGACGACTTCGCCCCCGGCGAAACCGGCCTGATCTGCAGCTTCGGCGCGGGCTATTCGGCCGGCACAGTGTTTGTGCGGAAGCGGTAGGGGCAAAGCGTCCTTCGACACGCACCCTTCGGGTGCTGCTCAGGATGACGTGCGTTTGTGTACGTCATGATGGGCAGGGCCGAAGGCCCGTGTCGAACCACGCAACGCTACTTCGCGGCCGGATCGGCCGGCGCCGTCGTGGTCGGCGGGCTGCCCGGCGGCATGTCGATCAGCACCGGCGGCGGGGTCGTCGGATGCGCCGCCTTCCAGTCCATGGCGTTGCGTACGCGCCAGCCGACCGAGGGATGGTCGTAGAACAGGATTTCCTCGAGCCGGCCCGGCGTGGCCGCGCGGTACTCGATGGTCTTGACCAGCGCCTTGGCCAGGCCGTCCGGCTCGTTCACCCGCTCCAGCGAGAAGTTGTCGGCGTCGGCCTCCGCGATACGGATGATGCTGCTGGTCAGCGGCGTGCCCATGAGGCCGATCACCGCCAGCAGGGCCGTCAGCACGGGCAGCCCCGCCGGATCGGCCAGGCCTTCCACGCCCCGCGCGCCCAGCAGCCGGCAGGCCAGCGGGAACAGCCGGTCGACCAGCCAGAAGGCGATCATCGCCAGGACGCTGAAGGCCGCGGCGAACCACAGCGAATGGGTGTGAACGTAGTGGCCCATCTCGTGGCCCACCACGCCCCGCACCTCGGCAAGGTCCGCGCCCTGTTTGAACATGGTGTCGCTCATCGCCACCCGGGCCGTGCCGAACAGGCCCGAGACATTGGCCGTATAGCGATTGGACTGTTTGGAGCCGTCGTAGATGAAGATCTTGTCCGACGGCACGCCATTGGCCCTGGCCATCTCGACCACCGCATCGCGCACCGGTCCCGGCGGCGCCGGCGTGAATTTGTTGAACAGCGGCTCGATCAGCACCGGGGCGATGACGATGGCGAAGATCAGGAACAGACTGGTGGCCAGCCCGCTCCACAGCCACCAGCGCTTCGGCGCGCGGCGGATCAGGGCGTAGATGACGCCGAGCAGGATCAGGCTCATCACCAGCCCGATGAGCATGCCCATGCCCCACTCGGTCAGCCATTCCGGCAGAGGCTGGCTGGTCAGGCCGTACTGCTTCTGGCGCCACCAGTCGCCGTAGATGTTCCAGGGCAGGGTGAGCAGGGAATCCATCAGCATGGCGACGGGAACCACGACCAGAACGGCCAGCCAGGGGCCCTTGCGTCCGCGCAGCTTCACCAGCACGCCCGACTTGAGGATCAGCCAGGACACGGCCACGGCGATCAGCGTGCCCCACAGCAGCATCCAGTGGCCGCCCTGCGTATAGGCCGTCGCGCGGACATGCGCCTCGGGCGAGAGGGTGGCCAGATAGCGGGCCGTCTCGGCGGCCGCGTCGAATGTCGTTGAACCGGCGGCCATGGCGCGCCTCCCTCCCCAGGAACAGGGGCGCAGGAGGCCATGCGCCGGGCCGGTTGTCAGGTGAAATCGCGGTTACATTTCCCGGTCGTCACTCGCCCCCCGCAAGAAGGGGCGTGAACCCCCGGACCCGGCGGAGAACTATGGTGATCGATCATGCGGAGGGGCTCATGGCGACCGGAGAAGACTCGCGCCTCAACCGCCGCCGGCTGTTGACCGGCGCCGGCCTGGCCCTGAGCGCGGCGACGCTCGCGTCCACGGCCACTGCCCAGCAGCCGGCGGTAGAGCCGCCCACCGATCCCGACTTCCACGACCCGGACGAGACCACCGCCGCCCAGGTGCAGCCGCCCCCGTCGGCCGAACCGATCCCGAAGGGCGCGACCGACTGGAACTGGGTCCGCGGCCAGTGGGCGCTGGACTGGAGCCTGGTCGACCTGTCGGCCATGCTGTTCGCCTCCAACCCCCGGCTGGTGCGCAACGCCATCGACCGCCATCGCAGGGGTCTGGACGCCAGCCCGGTGACCTATCTGGAGAACCGCAACCGCCCGCTGCAGAACGCGGCCCGCGCCGCCGCGGGGCAGTATTTCGACGTCAAGGCGGAGGACGTCGCCCTCGTCGAGAGCACCACGTCGGGCATCGGCCTGCTCTATGCAGGCATGGACTTGCGCTACGGCACGGAGGTGCTGACCACCACCCATGACTACTATGTCACCCACGAGGCCCTGCGGCTGGCCGCGGCCCGGCGCGGCGCCAGCGTGCGCAAGATCACCCTGTTCGACCGCTCCGAGGACGCGACCATCGACCAGATCGTCGGCCGCATCATCGGCAATATCAGGCCGGAGACGCGGGTGCTGGCCCTGACCTGGGTGCATTCCTCGACCGGTCTGAAGATGCCCATCCGGGCGATCGCCGACGCCCTGGCGCCGATCAACGCCCAGCGCGCGCCGCTCGACCGGGTGCTGTTCTGCGTCGACGGGGTGCACGGCTTTGGCGTCGAGAACACCACCCTGCCCCAGCTTGGCTGCGACGTGCTGGTCGCCGGTTGCCACAAGTGGCTGTTCGGCCCCCGCGGCACGGGCGTGATCATCGGCAGTCCCGCCGCCTGGGCCCGGGTCACCCCGACGGTGCCCAGCTTCCTGGCTCCAAACGCCTACGGCGCCTGGCTGGGCGGCTACGACCCGGGCCCGACCACCGGCGCGCGCATGACGCCGGGCGGCTTCAAGGCCTTCGAGCATGTCTGGGCGATGACCGAGGCCTTCCAGTTCCACACCATGGTCGGCAAGCAGGCGATCGAGGGGCGGACCCAGGGCCTGGCCGCGCGGTTGAAGCTCGGCCTCTCGAACATGCCGCACATCTCGCTGAAGACGCCGATGGACTCGCGTCTGTCGGCGGGCATCGTCAGCTTCGACGTCGCCGGCCTCTCCGCCGACGGCGTGGTCCGCCGCCTGCGCGCCCTCAACATTATCGGCTCGGCGGCGCCCTACGCGACGCGACACGTCCGGCTGACCCCCAGCATGCGCAACACCACCGAGGACATCGACTACGCCCTTGGGGCGCTGGCGGGGATGACGCGACGGTAGGGGGACTGGATAGCCTGTCCCTTTCCCTACAGCTGGATCCGGAACCGGAGCCCCTCGGCGCCGCCGAAGATCGCCGGCTTGATGAACCGTTCCACCAGCGTCCCGCCGTTGGCCAGGATCACCCGCTGCGACGGCAGGTTGGCCGGGTCGGTGGTCAGGTCGATCCAGCGCAGCCCCCGCGCGCGGGGCTCCGGCAGGATCATCGCCAGCGCCGCCGTGGCGTGGCCCCGCCCCTGCTTCCAGGGAACCACCGCGTAGCCCACATGGCCCAGGCAGGTCGGCGGCAGGTCCTCTGTCCCCGGCCGCCAGCGGAAGCCAATCGAGCCGCAGAAGTCGCCGTCCCAGATCCAGCGAACGATGCCCGGCAGGCGCTCGGTGAAGCTCCCGTCAAGCTGCGGGATGGGACCGCCTCGCGCTTCCGGATCGTCCATCCCGGCCAGGAAGGCCTCCGGGTCTTCGGAAATCCGCGCCAGCTGTGCGTCCGCGGCGGCCTTGCCGAGCACGTTGTCGGGCGACCACTCCTGCTCAAGCGCGGCGATGTAGGCCGGCAGGTGTTCGCGGGCGGGGGTGACGAGGCAAAGGTGCTCCCCCTTCGGGGGAGCTGTCGGCGAAGCCGACTGAGGGGGTCCGCTCAAGTCATCATCCCATTCACACAACCCTTGCGACATTGAATCCGATGGATATACCTATGCGGTTGTGTCTGGATGGTGGTCGCAATGGATGCATCCGCAAAAGTACGGTCACTGGCCAAGGGGCTCAGAAAGGAACCGAGCTTACCGGAGGTCTTGCTGTGGCAGCAACTACGTGGTCGCCGGCTCGAAGGCCTGCGGTTTCGGCGGCAGCATCCGATAGGCCCCTTCATCCTCGACTTCTACTGTCCTGAAGCGAAGCTTGCCGTCGAAGTCGATGGGGCGAGCCACCACGTTGGATCAAGACCTGAAAAGGACGCCTACCGGGATCGGTGGCTTGCAGACAGCGGCGTTCATACGCTCAGGCTACCGGCGAGCCATGTGCTGAGCGACCTGAACTCGGCGTTGCACATGATCCTGCACGAAATCGGCGGCCGGCGGTCCGGGTGACCCCCTCCGTCTCGCCTTCGGCGAGCCACCTCGCCCGATGGGGAGGATCAGCGCTTGTTCAGCGCCGCCTGGGCCGCCGCCAGTCTCGCGATCGGCACGCGGAAGGGGGAGCAGCTGACGTAGTCCAGGCCCACGCTCTCGCAGAAGGCGATGCTGGCCGGGTCGCCGCCGTGTTCGCCGCAGATGCCCAGCTTGAGGCCCGGATTTACCGCCCGCCCGCGCTCGGCGGCGATGCGGATCAGGTCGCCCACGCCGGCCTGGTCGAGGGTCACGAACGGGTCCTTCTCAAAGATGCCCTTGTCGATATAGGCGGCGAGGAATTTGCCGGCGTCGTCGCGGCTGATGCCAAAGGTGGTCTGGGTCAGGTCGTTGGTGCCGAAGCTGAAGAACTCGGCGCCCGCCTCGGCCAGATCAGCGGCCCGCAGGGCGGCGCGGGGCAGCTCGATCATCGTGCCCACCTGATAGGCCAGGTCCAGCCCCTGCTCGGCCAGCACGGCCCTGGCGGTGCGGTCGGTCAGGGCGCGCAGGAAGGCCATTTCCTCGCCCTTGGCCACCAGCGGGTGCATGATCTCCGGCACGGGGGCGGGCTTGCCGGACCTGGCGATCTCGCAGGCCGCCTCCATGATCGCCCGGACCTGCATCTCGTAGATTTCCGGATAGCTGATCCCCAGCCGGCAGCCGCGATGGCCGAGCATGGGATTGGACTCGTGCAGCACCTCCAGCCGGCTGTTCATCGTCGCCAGCGGAATGCCGAGCGTGTCGGCGACCGCCTGCAGCTCCTCGGCCTTGGTCGGAAAGAACTCGTGCAGCGGCGGGTCGAGCAGCCGGATGGTCACCGGCAGGCCTTCCATGATGGTGAACAGCTCGACGAAGTCGGCCTTCTGGAACGGGGCGATGGTCGCCAGCGCCGCGCGGCGGCCCTTTTCATCGTCGGCCAGGATCATCTCGCGCACGGCGCTGATCCGGTCCTCGTTGAAGAACATGTGCTCGGTTCGGCACAGGCCCACGCCCTCGGCGCCGAACTGCCGGGCGGTGCGGCCGTCGTTGGGCGTCTCGGCGTTGGCGCGGACCTTCAGGCGGCGGACCGCGTCGGCCCAGGCCATCAGAGTGTCGAAGTCGCCGCCCAGCTCGGGCTCGATCATCGGGGTCTCGCCGGCCATCACCTCGCCGGCGCCGCCGTCGATGGTGATGATGTCGCCTTCCTTGAAGGTGCGGCCGCGCACGGTGAACTGGCCGGCCTCGGCGTCGACGCGGATGTCGGTGGCGCCGCAGACGCAGGGGATGCCCGCCCCGCGCGCCACCACGGCCGCGTGGCTGGTCATGCCGCCGGTGGCGGTGACGATGCCCTGGGCGGCGTACATGCCCTTGATGTCCTCGGGACTGGTCTCGCGGCGGACCAGGATGACCTTCACCGGCACCTTGGCGTTGCCCAGCCGCTCGGCTTCCTCGGAGCTGAACACCACCCGGCCGCAGGCCGCGCCCGGCGAGGCCGGCAGGCCCTTGGTCACCACATCGCGCTCGGCGGCGGGGTCGATGGTCGGGTGCAGCAGCTGGTCCAGCTCAGCGGCGTCGACGCGCAGGATGGCCTCCTCGCGGGTGATCACCCCGTCATTGGCCATGTCCACCGCGACCTTCAGGGCCGCTCTGGTGGTGCGCTTGCCGTTGCGGGTCTGCAGCATCCACAGCCGGCCCTGCTCGACGGTGAACTCGATGTCCTGCAGGTCGCGGTAATGCTGTTCCAGCTTGCGGGCCACGGTGTGGAACTCGGCGAACACCGCCGGCATGGCTTCTTCCATGCTGGGGTTGCGGTCGCCCATCTCCTCGCGGGCCGCCTTCGTCAGCGACTGCGGCGTGCGGATGCCGGCGACCACGTCCTCGCCCTGGGCGTTGACCAGGAACTCGCCATAGAGCCGGTTCTCGCCGGTGGAGGGGTTGCGGGTGAAGGCCACCCCGGTGGCCGAGGTGTCGCCCAGATTGCCGAACACCATGGCCTGGATGTTGACCGCCGTGCCCCAGCTTTCGGGGATGCCGAAGTTCTGGCGATAGAACTTGGCCCGGTCGTTCATCCAGCTGGCGAACACGGCGCCCACGGCGCCCCACAACTGCTCCTGCGGATCCTGCGGGAAGGGCCGGCCGAGCTCCCGCTGCACGGCGGCCTTGTAGTCGGCGACCACGGTCTGCCAGTCGTCGGCGGTCAGGGCCGTGTCGATGGCGACGCCGAGGCGATCCTTATGGTCGTCGAGGATCTCCTCGAACATGTGGTGGTCCAGGTCGAGGACCACGTTGGAGTACATCTGGATGAAGCGGCGATAGCTGTCGAAGGCGAAACGCTTGTCTCCGGAAAGCGCCGCAAGCCCTTGAACCGTCTCGTCATTCAGGCCGAGGTTGAGGACCGTGTCCATCATCCCCGGCATGGAGGCGCGGGCGCCGGAGCGGACTGAGACCAGCAACGGCGCGGCCGGGTCGCCGAAGCGCTTGCCGGTGATCTTTTCGACGGTCGCCAGACCCTCGGCGACCTGCCCGGCCAGTTCGGCGGGATAGCTGTTTCCGTGGCCGTAATAGTGGACGCAGGCCTCGGTGGTGATGGTGAAGCCCGGGGGCACCGGCAGGCCGATGGAGCACATCTCCGCCAGGTTGGCCCCCTTGCCGCCCAGCAGGTTCTTCATCGACGCGTCGCCATCGGCGGCCCCGCCGCCGAACGCATAGACCCAGCGGGTTTTGGTGAGCGCTTCCGACATTACCAGTCCGTCCTCAGTTCCACTTTAACTCCCTTCCCCCTCGATGGGGGAAGGGTCGGGGATGGAGGTGCGGTCTGACTTTTTGGGGAAGAACGCGGTCGGGCGCCTGCGCCCTCTGGTTCTCTTCACCCGCATAGCGCGGCCACACCCCCACCCAACCCTCCCCCATCGAGGGGGAGGGCTCACTTACTCAGCCCGTCACCAACGAAAAATCAGCCACCCGGCCCATCGCATCCCGCACCAGTTGCAGCAGCCGCAGGCGGTTGTCGCGTTCCGCGGCCACGTCCGAATTGACCAGCACCTTCTCGAAGAAGGCGTCCACCGGGCCGCGCAGGGCGGCGAGCGCCGTCATGGCGCCGGTGAAGTCCTCGGCGGCCAGCGCCGCGTCCAGTTTCGGCCCGGCGGCGGTCAGGGCGTCGAACAGAGCCCCCTCCTCCGCCGGCGCGGCGGCCCGCGACGGGGCGCCGGTGGGCAGCGCGCCCTTCTTCTCCTCGGCCTTGAGGATGTTCACCGCCCGCTTGTAGCCCTGCAGCAGATTGGTCCCGTCCTCGGTGGCCAGGAAGCCGGACAGCGCGTCAACCCGCGCGACGATGCGCACCAGGTCGTCGTCACCGAGCGCGAACACGGCGTCAACGAGGTCGTGGCGCTTGCCTTGGTCGCGGAGGAGGACCTTCAGGCGATCGGCGAGGAAGGCAAACAGACCAGACCGAATTGCCCTTCGTTCCGCGTCACTCGCGGGATCGCTGAGCGACGGGAGATTTTCCGCGACGGCTTCGGTCAGCGAGGTGGCATCGAGATCGAGCTCGGCATCATGCAAAGCCTGGATTGCGGGATCATACGCTTGGAAGGTCTTCTCCGTAGCGGTGTGAGCCCAAACAGCTTCGACGGGCCGTTCGGCTACCGATAGCATCGGCAAACGGAAACCGCCCTCCAGTACAATTCTCACGAAGCCCAACGCCGCCCGCCTCAGCGCGAACGGGTCCTTGCTGCCCGTCGGCTTCTCGTCGATGGCGAAGAAGCCGACCAGCGTGTCCAGCTTGTCCGCCAGCGCCACGGCCACGCTCAGCGGCGCGATGGGCACGGCGTCACCCGGCCCCTGCGGCCGGTAGTGATCGCGGATGGCGTCGGCGATCTCGGCGTCCAGATGCTCCCCCCCTGGGGGAGCTGTCAGACGGCCGGAGGCCGGCTGACTGAGGGGGTCCCCCGGATGGCCGGCAGCGGGGGTGACCCCCTCCACCATCCTTCGCCCAAGGGCTTCGGATGGTCCCCCTCCCCCGATGGGGGAGGATCCGGAAGCGCGGGCGTAATAGCCGCCCATGATCCCCTGCAGCTCGGGGAACTCGCCGACCATCTCGGAGGCCAGGTCGGCCTTGCAGAGCCTGGCCGCCAGCGCCGCCTTGTCGGGATCAGCGCCGACCAGCGGAGCGATCTCCCTCGCCAGGGCGGCGATCCGCTCCACGCGCTCGGCCATGGTCCCCAGCTTGGCGTGGAAGGTCACGCCGTTCAGCTTTTCCAGCCAGCGATCGAAATTGCCGGCCTTCCGATCTTCATCCCAGAAGAAGCGCGCGTCGCTCAGTCTCGCCGACAGCACCTTCGCATTCCCCGCCGCGATGGCCTTGCCGCCGTCGGGGGCCTCGATGTTGGCGACCACGAGGAAGTGCGGGGCCAGGCCCGGCTGGCCCGGCTTGCGGACGGCGAAATACTTCTGGTGCGTGCGCATGGAGGTGCGGATCACCTCCGGCGGCAGGTCGAGGAAGGCCGGATCCATGTCGCCCAGGATCGGGGTCGGCCATTCGGCCAGGCCCGCCACCTCCTCCAGAAGCCCCTCGTCCTCCACCAGTTCCAGGCCGCGGGCAAAACACAGGGTCTTGGCGCCTTCCAGGATGCGCGCCTTGCGCTCCTCCACGTCCAGCACGACGAAATGGCCGGCCAGGGCCTCGTGATACTCGTCGAAATCGCGGGCGCGGAACACCCGGGTCTCGGCCATGAAGCGGTGGCCTTCGGAAAGGTCGCCGGCGACCAGGCCGTCGATCTCCAGCGGCACGACTTCCCGGTCGAAGACACACAGAATCCGCTGCAGCGGCCGCACCCAGCGCAGCTTGCCGTGGCCCCAGGTCATCGACTTGGGCCAGGCGAAGCCGCGCACGATCTGTTCGACCAACTCGGCGATGATCTCCGCCGTCGGCCGGCCGGTCTTCTTCACCACGCCGAAATACAGGCCGTCCCGCTCGACCAGCGCCTCGCGGGTCAGGCCGGTCTTGCGCAGGAAGCCGTCCAGGGCCTGGTCGGGCGAGCCGACGCGGGGGCCCTTCATCTCCTCGGCCGTGTCCGGCTGGGCGACAGGCAGGCCTTCGACCACCAGGGTCAGGCGGCGCGGGCCGGCGAAGGCCTTCAGCCCCTCGCTGATCAGCCCGGCTTTGCTGAGGCCGTCGCGCGCCACCCGCTCCAGATCACGCGCGGCGTTCCCCTGCATGCGCGCGGGGATTTCCTCGGAAAACAGTTCAAGCAGCAGCTGGGGCATCGACCTACGCAGCCTCTTCCTGCTGGTCGACCCAGGCCTGGGCGCACAGTTTGCACAGGTCGCGGATGCGGCCGATGTAGCTGGCGCGTTCGGCCACGGCGATGGCGCCGCGGGCGTTCATCAGGTTGAACAGGTGGCTGGCCTTCAGGACCATGTCGTAGGCCGGCAGGACCAGCGCCTTGTTCTGGTAGTTGCGGGCCAGCATCAGCGGGACCTCGCGCTCCATGTCCTCGAAATGGCGCTTCAGCGTCTCGACCGTGTAGCCGTGGAAGTTGGCTTCGGAGTGCTGGCGCTCGTTCTCGAGGAACACCTCGCCATAGCTGACCGCGCCCAGCGGGCTGTCGGGGTCGTTGAACGGCAGGTCGTAGACGTTGTCGACGCCGAACACGTACATCGCCAGCCGTTCCAGCCCGTAGGTCATCTCGCCGGCCACTGGCGCCACGTCCAGGCCGCCGACCTGCTGGAAGTAGGTGTACTGCGACACCTCCATGCCGTCGCACCAGACCTCCCAGCCCAGGCCCCAGGCCCCGACGGTGGGGTTCTCCCAGTCGTCCTCGACGAAGCGGATGTCGTGCAGCTTCAGGTCCAGCCCGATGGCGCGCAGGGAGCCCAGATACAGGTCCTGCATGTTGGCCGGGTTCGGCTTCAGGATGACCTGGTACTGATAGTAGTGCTGCAGGCGGTTGGGGTTCTCGCCGTAACGGCCGTCGCCCGGCCGCCGCGAGGGCTGCACATAGGCGGCGTTCCACGGCTTGGGCCCGAGCGCGCGAAGCACCGTGGCCGGATGAAGCGTGCCCGCCCCGACCTGCTCATCATGCGGCTGCAGAATCGCACAGCCCTGGTCACCCCAGTACTGGTTCAGCCGCATGATCAGGGCTTGAAAAGACGCGGGTTTTCCGGCGGCCGTCATGGCTCTCTTCGCAGGTGCAAAAAAGTCGGCGGACCATAGGGCCCGCCGACTTCTGCTTCAAGCGATGTGAGGGGACAATCCCCTGCGGTGGTTACTCCGCCGGCGCGGCGCCGACTTCGGCCTGGGCCTGGGCGGCGGCGGCGGCGTCCTCGTCCTTCAGGCGCTGGGTGATCGCGGCCCCGGCCTCGGGCTTGAGGACCCGGTCGACCACATGGATGATGCCGTTGGGCGTGCGGATGTCGGCCTGGACGATGTTGGCGTCGTTGGCCTTCAGCGCCCCGCCGACCCCGTCGAGGACCACGCCCGCGCCGGCCACGGTCGCGATCGGGCCGCGGGCGCCGGTCATCTTGGCCGAATCCACCGGCAGGTTGATCAGGTGATAGGTCAGCAGGGCCTGAAGGGCCGGCGGATCCCGCATCAGGCGGTCCAGCTCGCCGGGCGGCAGGGCGGCGAAGGCCGCGTCAGTCGGGGCGAACAGGGTCAGGGTGCGCTGGGCCTTGATCAGGGCGGTCAGCTGGGCGGCGTCGAGGGCCTTGAGCAGGGTCTTGAACTGGCCAGACGCCCGCAGGGTCTCGATGGTGTCGCCGGCCGGCGCGACCTTGGGCGCGGCGGGGGCGGCCGCAACCGGCGCCGGGGCGGCCGGGGCGGTCTGGGCCAGGGCGGGCGCGGCGACAAAGGCCGCCGCGGACAGGACGGCGGCAAAGCGAACAAACGTCATCAGGGATCCTTCTGGGTGCGCGAGCCGGGCCCGCCTCCGGGGCTTGTCCCGGCGGGCGCGCGGTTTGCCGGACAAATGAGGCAAGATTTGTCCGGCCTGTGAACCGTGTTCCCTGAACTGGGGAATCCTGAACCGGGCGGACGCGTCAACGTCCGCCGGATCAAGGAGGCGGTGTTAGTTGCCGACCGGCCTGGTGCGACGGCCGCCATTGGACATCGGTCCGCCATAGAGAGCGCGGTTTTCAGCCGTGTCCGGCACCGGGCCATTGGTGGTGACCGAAGGCGACACAGGCGTCAGCGCATAGGCCTGTTCCGGCGGCGTGGGGGAATCCAGCGGGATCACCGCCGGTGCGGTCGGATCGACGGTGGTCGCGGAGGCCGGCGACGCGGCGTCGCTTGCGGCGGGAGCGTCGGCGGGTGTCGGCAGCGGAGACGCGACGTCGGGCTGCGGCTGATGGGACTGGTGGGCGGGATCGGGACCGGCAAGGGCCGGTCCGGCCAGCAGGGCCGAAACAGCGGCGGCGGTCAGAAGTTGGGTCAGGGTCATGGGTTGGTCCTCATGTGGCGACGCGGCTGCGTCGTCCCCCAACGCAAGCACTACGCGCCAGACCCGAGTCGGGTTCCCTTGGTTACCGCCCCAGGAAGACGAATCCCGCACCCGCCGCGATCAGGACGAAGCCCACCAGAGTCGACCACTTCACCGGCTCGCCAAGGTAGAGGACCGAGAAAACCACGAACACGAGCAGGGTGATCACCTCCTGGATAGTCTTGAGCTGGGCGGCGCTCCAGACCGCCGAGCCGATGCGGTTGGCCGGAACGGCCAGGGCGTATTCCGGCAGGGCGATCAGCCAGCTGACCAGAATCACCAGCGGCAGGGCCACGCCCTTGTGCTTGAGATGGCCGTACCAGGCGAAGGTCATGAAGACGTTTGACGCCAGCAGCAGCAGCACTGGCGCGATCTTCGGCCACAAGGTCGCGGACATGTCTCTTCTCCTCCTGCTCCTGGCAGGGTGGCGGGAGTCTCCGGCGTCCGCCAACGCCCCAAGGCGCCCAATTTTCGGGCGCCCCCACCCCCGGCCGCCCGGGTTTTGGGCGAAAGCACGGTTTCACCCCGGTTCATTGTGCGCTGCACACTTCGCGGCAAGCCCCGCCGCTAGCGTGCATCCCGGATCGGCAAGGTCGCGGCCAAGAACCGCGGCGGCCCGATCGCCAGGGAAATTTGAGGGACGCGGGCCGGGCAACCGGACCGCGGGAGCAAGGCGGATGAAACTGATCATTGCAGTGGTCAAACCCTTCAAGCTCGACGAGGTGCGCGAAGCGCTCGTCAGCGCGGGCGTGGAGGGGCTGACGGTCTCCGAAGTCAAAGGCTACGGCCGACAGAAGGGCCAGACGGAAATCTACCGGGGGGCGGAGTACCAGGTGAACTTCGTGCCGAAGGTGAAACTCGAAGCGGTCGTCGACGACGCCGCGGC
>JAUXTQ010000030.1 GCA_030678995.1 Caulobacter sp. | reverse complement strand
CGCCCCGGGCCAGCAGGGCGCAAAGAGCAGCAAGGGCCGCAGGATCCATCATCGGTCTCCAGAGGAGTGAGTTGAGGGGCTCAGCGGCCGGAAGACGCCGAGGATCTCGCGCGTCGTCACCGGCCCGAAATAGCGGCTGTCAAAGCTGTTCGGGATGCGATCGGAGAACACGAAGAACTCGCCGCGTGCCATCGCGCGGCAACCGGCCCAGCGGGGCAGATCCACACCCCGGCTGTCATGGGTGAGCACCGGCGCGCGACGGATCCCGTTGATCGTCAGCGTCCCGCCAACGGTGCAGACGTGATCGCCCTCCCCGGCGGCAATCGCCTTCAGGATTGGAATCCGGCGCAGGTAGTCCATCTGCCCATCGGCGTAGGGAAAGGCCGGCGCGGGCGCCTGGAAAGCGATGATCGCGCCACGGGCGGGATGCCCTGGGGTGCGGACATACAGACCCAAAGGCTCGCTTGGACTGCGGTTCCAGAGCAGCGCCGGCTGCGGCAGGCTGGCGGCGAGGACCGCCGCGGCGGCGACAGGAAGAATCGCCCACGCCGCCAAGGCGGGGGTCAGCCCCCTCGCCGGGCGGACGGACGATTTTCTCATGCTGACTTGGCCTTGCCTTCGCGCTCGAAACCGAGCCACAGGCTCGTCCGCGCTTCAGGCCAAGATGTGGCCCATGCCCGGTGTTTGTGGGCTTCGGGCGCCCTCTCGGGCGCCCAGGCGGGTCACTGATACCCCGACGATCTGCAGAAGTTGCGAGGTGACGACCTCAGCCCTTCAGGAACAGCGGGGATTCCAGAGGCAACAGGGCAAAGGGGGTTTGCCCGCTTGGTCGCCGGTCATCCTCATGGTCATTCGGCCCCGGACAAAATGAGCGATGCCCCCATCACGGCTAACGCAGGCGCCGTCCATCTTCCGGGACCGCGCTCAGGTCGACCTGATAGCCCTTGTCCGCCAAAGCTTCCAAGACGAGGTATTTGACCGTCACACGCCGGTTCAAGGCCTCATGCCGGAGAGCTTGCCAAACCGCATCTGGAACATCGAACTTTAGAGCCGGGCTACGCCTTGCAGGCTCCGACGCCGGTGCTTGAGCCGGCGAAAGTGACCCGCGCGGCGCGGGCTGCGGGGCCGCTGTGGCCTTGGATTTGGGAGTGGCGGCCGGCGAGGGCTTTGTCGCGACCTCGGCGGGAGCGCGCTCGGACGCTGGCGGGCTCGTCGTGCGGCCGAACCCGAGGTCCGCGGTCGCCGCGTTCAGTTCCCGGGTCTGCTCTGGACTGGCCCGAGGTTGCGGCCGCGGCGCGGGTTGGAAAGCGAATGCGGCGGGCTTGCTTGTCATGACGTGTCCCCTCCCCTGCTACGCTGCGGCCTGGGCATGAGCTGCCAAAGCCTCAAGGATCTCGCCGAGCACGGCGGTGATCTCCCGGGCGGCTTTGGCGTCTCCGCCTTCGTGCGCCGGGGTCGCACCGGTGAAGTGGATCGACTGATAGGCTGCGCGCTGGATGATTTCGGTCTTGAGGACAGGAATGGCGTTGGCCTGAATTTCCGACCGCGCGTGCTGCGCCACACGGCTTTGCAGTGGCGACATCTGGGTCAGAACCACGCGCGCCGGAATGGGGCGTTTCAGCATCTTCTCCGCGCGCTTGACCACCTCATAGGTGCGGAACACCTCCTGCAGGTCCATGCCGGAGATCTTGGTGGGGATCAGCACGAGGTCGCTTTCAGCGATGGCGTAAGTCACCGCCTGCGACGCGGCGCCTTCCAGATCGACGACGACTAGGGCGTACTTAGCCGCTGCTTGAGCGATGACGTCCTGGATCTTGGTTTCGTCGGCCTCCGAGATCACCGTGACCTTGCACCCCTCACCTGCCCGCTCGCGCCAGGTGGCGACGTGACCGTTGGGGTCTCCATCGACGATGGCTGTCGATCCGCCCTGGCGCGCGAAAGCGTCGGCGAGGCACATGACCAAGGTAGTCTTTCCGACTCCTCCCTTGGTCGAACAGACGCTGATCACCGACATGGTCGCCTCCCTCAAATGACCAACTGGGCGAATGCCCCTTTGCCCGCACGGGTTTAAGCCCGCTTGGTAAATATCCCTTTAACCCGAACGCCCTTTTACCCTGTTGCCCGATTGGGGTCTTGGGTAGATGGGCGTTCACCCGCACGGGCAAGAGGGTAAAACCTCTTTAGCCTATTTGGGCAAGCGGGTGACCCCCCATTAGGGCAAATGGGCTTTTGGGTGTTTGCCGTCGATCTGTATCGACCATGGCTGGAAAGCACCCATCGCGCCAAAATCCCGGCGCCCAGAGTCCCACCTATCACGACTCGGCAGGGCCACCGCTGCATGGCAGAGCCCGAAGACGGCGCTTGCTGAAGCACACCGTCGCCACCGCGCCCCATGCTCATCGGATCCGCGCTGCGAGAGGGGAGGGGGCTTCTTGTCTGACGCCAGACCCCAGATGACGGCGCGGCGGCGACGTTTTGGCGTCGTCGGCCGGCGCGCCGGGCGCTTACAGAGTTAGATTCTATAGTTTTAGAACAGTTAGAGGGGCCATATTACGCTTTCCCTTCAACGCCTTAAGGGCATTATCTGTCCTCGATATCACGAGCATCCGTCCGCGATGTCCCAGGACAGAAGTCCGCGATGTCCCGACCCTTCGTCCGCGAAGTCACGCCTAAGCACCTGTTTTTCTAAGACTGTCCGCGATATCCCGAAGTCCCGTCCGCTAAATCCCGAGTGGGTGTCCGCGATATCCCGATTCAGCCCGGCGCCATTTCAGACCAAATCCAGAACAAACAGCGAAAAGACTCGGGATATCGCGGACATTAGCCTGAAAAGAGTCGTGACATCGCGGACGCGGGACCCGCCAAAGCTCGTGAGATCACGGACCCCGCGAATCGGCTCGGGATATCGAGGACAAAGCGCAAAGCTCGTGACATCGCGGACGTAGGCCCCAATCCCGCCGCCGTACGCGTGGGACACTCCAGCACCGCAGACCGCCGCAGAGTAGGGCGTCGGCCCCACGAATGGCGCGGAAGGCCTGTGGGCCCCAGCTGGAAGCAGGCCTGGCTACCCTCGACCGACCCAGGCGACCACTGCGACGCGGCGCCAAGGCTGTGCCGTTCAGGATCACCCGGGAAAGCGTCGAGGCAAGTTTAGACGGCCAACGGCGCGGCAGCGATCGTGGAGGGGCAGGGCCCAGCTCGGAGGCGTGATATCGCGGACTTTAGCTGGCCAGAGCGCGGCGCGGCTTGACCACGAGGTATGCGCGCTTGGAAACACGCTGTGGTCCGACGAGCTTCAGGCCTCGCGGCTCTTTGGTGATTTCCAGGTCGAAGCCCGGAAGGCCGCGCTCGACGATCTTCTTCAGGTCGTAGGTGAAGCGCCGCACGTCGCGCTTCACGCCGCACAGATCCTTCAGGGTGTCGGTGCCGATCTGCCACATCGATTGCTGGCCGAGATGTTTACGCAGAATGCCGTAGAGCTTGCGTTCCAATCCGCCTTGAAGGTCGAAGTAGGCGCTATCGATGGCCAGCGCGCGGCGGCTGTTGAGAAAGAGCCCAAATAGCCAGTCGGAGATCACCACCTCGCAGGACGCCATCACGTCAGCGCCCGCGGCCGTGCGACGCCGCTTGATCTTGAAACTCTCCAGCCAGCCAAAGCCCTCGTCGGCAATTTCGTCCGATGTCGATATGTTGGTCAGGACGGTCGTGGTCTTCAGGCGGGTCAGCGCCTCCTTGAAGAGCTCGTATTCCCGGCCGCCGGTCCGGCGTCCCGTCGCCACCAGGCAGTCATGGATGTGGAATGATATCCGCTTGCTGACATCGCGGTTGCGGTTCAGCGCCTCAATGATCTGCGTCCGCAGATAGAGAATGATGTCGTTGTCCCAGATCGTGGCCAAGCCGAACTCACCCGGCGACACCCGAATGTATTGTCGACGGTCGCCGACGACACGCTCGAACTCAATGGGGTCGTGACGCGGCGTCTTCTCAATCGAGAAGAAGGGCAGGGACATGATGTCGATGTCGTCGCGGAGCGACGGCGCTTCGAGCTGCTGAGCAACGAACAGTTCGATCTGCCTGGGTTTCAACGTGCTCATTGGGTCTCGCCTGCTCAGACCCAGGCGTCCGGGCCACGAGTCCGTTCATGATTCCGCGACAAGTGTTAAGGCCTCGTTAACCATGTGGCCGGCAGCGGTAGGGCCAGTCATTTCGGCGGCCAGCAACCCGGGCACATATTTGCTACAAACGCCACGCTTGGAACCGGCTGCGGCCCGTCACTTCCCTCACACCGACGCCGAGACTACGGACCAACCCACGGGCAGCCTGCTGCGAGATTCCCAAATGCTGAGAGATCAGAGGCGCCGTGACGATCGGCTTCCGCGCGAAGAGGTCAATGACATCGCCCAAGCGGGAGCTGGTTCGTCGCCCGACCAAATGACGGGCAACGACTTGATGGGCGATCCTTAGGCGATCAAGTTCTGCGTAAGCGGACACCTCCGCCGAGCTGATCGCGCGCAGCCACCAGGCCGTTCTGCGCAAACCCGACTGCCGTTCCGGTCTTCGATGGCCCCCCGCTGTGAGAGCTCGACGGCCGGGTTCAACGTTGAGACGGTGACGCCGCAGCCTGCGATCGCGTCCAAGCACAGCGTTGACTAACACGGAGCCCATATAGCTGTGACGCGGCAGCGGATTGATCATGGCCCATGCCTCCAGCAGGACCGCGGCACGCAGGAGCGCTGGCCACCTCGCCGGAACCTCGCGCTCGAGGTCGAACCAAGCTGCAAGGGCTTCGGCATCGTCCTCAGAGGTGACCGCTTCTGCTCGGGCAAGCAGGGCGTCAATTGGTGTCAGGCCATTGCCACGCAAGGCAGCATTCTCGTCGTCGTCACATGCCGACGTCGATGCCTTGCTCGCCGCTCGGCGCCCTAGGCTGGCCATTGGCATCCGGAGGGCCGTGGCTCGACCCGCGCGGCCATGATCAAATAGCCCAAGGACAGCGCCGGGCGACAACAATTCCGAGGGCTTCATCTTGGCTGCGCGCCGCGACATTCTCATCATCGCGTGGGCCCTGATGAGTTCCTGGTCCGGCATCCTTATGTCCAAGCTGTCGTCGTGCAGCACGAGATCCTCAAGCTGCACCAGTTCACCCCGATTCCACGCCCAGGCGCAGGCCTCGTGGAATTCGAGGCGGGCCCTTAACCCTTCGGCGAGGGGAGTCCGCATAGCTTCATCCAGACGGCTGACGGCGTCCTCGGCATCCGCGAGCGGCGTCAAAAGCGCCTCCAGGGGCCCTAGATCGGGGTTGGCGAACTCCAACATTTTCAATGTTTTTCCAAGCTCTTAGGTACTCTAATACAATTTAACTCACCTTTATCATTTGTCACCTGCGCTCTTTAGCGAAAGCGGCGACCGGGCCCTGAAAGTCTGGGATGTGGAATGCGGGGGTAAAGCCCCAAGTTCACCTTTGCCCCCGCCCCGGGACACCACCCAGAACGCGAAGTCGAAGGCAGAGGCGAAACGCCGTCTTGTCCGAAGGCGCCCGCCCGGCGAACCGGGCGGGCTCTCGACCTACTCCTCCTCGGGCGCCGGAGCGGTTTCCTGACGATCGAGGGACTTCAGCTCATGCTGCGGCGTGGCGACCACCACCTTGGAGAAGAAGCGTTCCTGGCCGTCCTTGTCGGTGTAGCGGTCGTGCCGCGTCTCACCTTCAACGAAGACCTTGGAGCCCTTCGGCAGGCCACGGCTTTCGAGCCAACCGACCGTGCCCTGGTTCCAGATCTCGACCTGGTGCCACGTCGTGTAGTCCTTCCGCGTGCCTTCCTTCTTCGTGTAGCGGCTGGTGGCGACCCGCAGCGTTGCGACTTTCTTGCCGCCCGCCGTGGTGCGGATTTCCGCTTCGGCGCCGGTAAAACCGATGAGTTGGACCTTGTTCAGCATCGTCTTTCTC
>JAUXTQ010000061.1 GCA_030678995.1 Caulobacter sp. | reverse complement strand
TTCGAGTTCACCACCATCGCCCAGGTGGAGCCGAAGCTCTACGACCGCACCCTGACCATGAACGGGGTCAGCAAGGCGTATGCGATGACCGGCTGGCGCATCGGCTACGCCGGCGGGCCGGCCGAGCTGATCAAGGCCATGGGCAAGATGATCAGCCAGACCACCTCCAACCCCTCGTCGATCAGCCAGTGGGCGGCGGTCGAGGCGCTGAACGGTCCGCAGGACTTCATCAAGCCGAACGCCAAGCTGTTCCAGACCCGCCGCGACCTGGTCGTCTCGATGCTCAACCAGGCCAGCGGCATCACCTGCGCCACGCCGGAGGGGGCCTTCTACGTCTACCCGTCGGTCGCCGGCCTGATCGGCAAGACCGCCCCCAGCGGCAAGGTCATCGAGACCGACGAGGACTTCGCGGTGGAACTGCTGGAGACCGAAGGCGTGGCCGTGGTCCACGGGGCTGCGTTCGGGTTGTCGCCCTTCTTCCGCATCAGCTACGCCACCAGCGAGGACGTGCTGGAAGACGCCTGCGGGCGGATCCAGCGGTTCTGCGGGAATGTGAAGTAGTCATGGCTGGGCAGGTCGGAGGTCCCGACGCCGACGGCCGGGCCCGTCGGCTGCGCGAGCGGTTCTCCGCCGCGTCCCCTCAACCCGCCAAACCCAAGCTCCCCAAGCCGCCAGGCGCGAACGCGCCGCTGGTCGTCTGGGCGGTCCTGTTAGGGCTGAGCCTCGTCTACGCAATCTGGAAGTCGCTCTAGGGACAGACACCTGAATGTGTCTGTCCCTGATGCGCCACGGCCCGCCGTTCGGTTTGTCGCCATTCTTCAGGATCAGCTACGCGACCAGCGAGGCCGTGCTGGAGGACGCCTGCGGGCGGATCCAGCGGTTCTGCGGGAACGTGACGTAGGTCACAGGGACATGCACTTCAGTGCGCGTCCCCGTGTTCCGGAACCCTAGCCCAGCTCCCCCTCCCGCCCCTCGGCGCGCTTGATCATCGTCTTCAGATCGCCACAGCGCTTGATCAGCGGCGCCATGGCCGCCGCGACGCCGGTGGAGGGGGCGACGATGCGGAACCGGTCGCGGCCGACGACGATGGGGCCCTTGGCCGTGGCCAGGGACTCTATGGCCTCCAGCGTGCCGGACTGGTCGCCGGTGGACCCGCGATAGCCGCCGAAGCTGGACAGGCGAGCCAGGCCGCCCGGCAGCAGGGTCACGCTGTCGACGCGGAACCTGACCTTGCGCCGTCCTTCAAGCGTGATTTTCTGACCTCGCCCGGCGCGCAGGCCGCCCGCCGGTCCCCGGATGTCGAGCCGATAGCCCATGTCCCGCCCCCCGATGCAGGTGACGGTCAGGCTGGCGCCCTTGCCCAGTCCGATGGCCGCGACCGGGTTGGCGCCGGACGACTGGCGAATCCAGACGGGCGCGCGCGCCTCGGACACTGACGCCGCGAGGAAGGCGGCGACGGCGAGGGCGAACGCCGCCCGTCTCATCGCTACCGCCCCGGCCGCAGCGTCGCGGCCGCCTCGGCATAGGCCCGGTTCATCGCCCGGCAGCCATCCAGCACGGCGGCGGCGAACTGGGCTGGGTCGACCCGGTACTGGTAGCTCGAATAGTCATAGGCCAGCGTCGGCCGGCCGGCGTCGGAGGTGGCGGTGCTGGCCATCATGTTCCACCAGGCGACCTCGTCACGGTTGTTGTAGCTGGCGGTCTTGACGAACTCGCCGGCCTGGCCGACGGCGATCCGGCGCTGCAGCAGGGCCCGGCCACCGTCGCCGGCCAGGGCGATCTTGGCCTGGTTGGCGCCCAGGCCGCTGAAGAAGTCGACCACATAGATGCCGGGCTTGACGCCAATGCTGGCGCCGCCGCCGTAGACCTTGTGACCGGAACCGCTGAGTTCGGCGAAGTCGATGACCACCACCGGCGTCAGGATCACCGCGTTGCCCAGGTCGACCGACATCTGGTTGATCGCGCGCCAGTTCTTCAGGTCCATCGGTGACCTGTCGGTTAGCGGCGTGTCGGCGTGCTGGAAGAACAGGTCCTGGCCGTTGGGCGAGACGATCGCCGCCGTGCGGGCGTCGGTGAACGGCTTCTTGATGAACGGCATGGGCGCCGGGGTCAGCAGGCGGTAGCCCTTGGTGGCGCGAATTTCGTCCAGCGTCGCCATTGGCCGTCCGGTCTGGGCGAGCTGCCCCATCAGGTCGGCATAGGCCGCGTCCGCGATCGCGCGGACCTGGGCGAGCGAGACGCCGGTCAGTTCGACGCTGGTCTGCATCGAGACCGTACCCTGCCCCGTCGAGGCGCTTATGCCGCTGCGGGTGATGATGCCCAGCCGGTAGCCGAGCACGGCCAAGCGGTCATTCCGGCCCATCGTCGCCTTGATCGCCCGGCTGTCGAGCACGGCCAGCGAGACCTGGCCCGGTGCGACATAGGTCTGCGCGGCGGCCGAAAACGCCGCGCCGGCGGCCAGCGCCGCTCCACCCAGAACGACATCGCGACGCGAAGACATGGCCCATCTCCCTCCGGAACGCTATCGGCCGATGAGTTCGCCGATCGTCGGCGTCCTGACACCCCGCAATTGGGGGGGTCAGGACGCCGCCGCCGGCCCATGGCTGGCGATCACCGCCCTCGCCACCGCTTGCATCAACGCCTGCCGCTGCTCGAAGCTCGCACGGGTGGCGCCGATCATCACGGCCACGGCGTAGACGCGGCCGTCCGGGGCGGTCAGCAGGCCGACGTCGTTCTGGCCGGTGGCCAGCGAGCCCATCACCTGGCCGGTGCCGGTCTTGTGCATCAACGTCCAGCCCGGCTCCAGCCCCGCCCGCAGGCGGCTGCCGCCGGTGACCGTGCCGCCCATCAGCGTCAGCATCCGGGCCGTGGACTCCGGCGACAGCAGTTCGCCCCGCTGCAGCCGGCCGAGGGTCTCGACGATGTCCAGCGGGCTGGCGGCGTCGGGCGGATTGGCCAGATAGGCCTCCAGCGCGGCGCGGCGTTGCGCGGGCGGCAGCTTGTCGCGGTCCTCCCAGAAGGTGCGGCCGAAGCTGTATTCCGGCTTCCAGGTGAGGCCCGCCGCGCGGGTCTGCATCTCCCGCTCGCCGGGGCCGAAGCGGATTTCGCCCAGGCTCTTGCCGACGATGGCCACCTGCACCGCCCAGGGGCCGCCGACCTTGCGGATCAGGGCGTCGTTGGCGGCGTTGTCGCTCTGCTGAATAGCGCCGGCCAGCAGCTTGTCGACGCTGGTCCGGTAGCCGTCCGGACCGACCCGGCTGCGCAGCGGCTGGTGGAAGACGCTGAGGTCTTCCTTGCGGATCAGCACCGTGTCCGACAGCGAGAAGTCGCCCCGGTCGACGGCGCCCAGCACCGCGATGGCCACCCACAGTTTGCTGACGCTCTGTTGCGGCAGGTGGGCGTCGCCGTTGTAATCGACGGCCCAGCCGTTGGTGACATCGGCCACCGCGATGCCGACCTCTCCGTCGAAGCCGGACCCGAGGGACTCTATCGCGGCGGCGAGAACTTCCTGCTGGGTCAGCGGCGGCCCCGGCTGCGGCGGGGCCAGCAGGTCAGCGGCGGGCGCCCAGGGCGGGGACGGCACGGCCGAAACCCCGGCCAGCAGGAGCCCGCCGACCATCAGTCCGCCCAGAAGAGACCGTCTGCGCCGCATGGCCGCATTTGACCACCGCCTGAGCCCCGCGGCTATCGCTCTCAGGTAACAGGGGTATTGCGGAAATAGGGCTCTACGGTCCCCTGCAGCTTCACCGTCATCGGGTTGCCGTGGCGGTCGAGGGTCTTGCCGACGCTCAGGCGCACCCAGCCTTCGCTGACGCAGTACTCGTCGACGTTGGTCTTCTCCTCGCCCTTGAAGCGCACGCCCACGCCGCGGTCGAGGACGGCGGCGTCATGGAACGGGCTCCTGGGGTTGGTGGCGAGGCGGTCGGGAGGGGTGTCGCTCATGTCGGTCGGCTTTCACGCGTGGAGCCGGGTTGATAGCCACAGAGAGGCGGGAAGCCAACCATCCACCGGCGACAACGCGACGTTCAAATCAGGGGACAGCTTACTCATTTCTCGTGCCGACCGGCTGTGCGACGCCGGAAATGAGTAAGCTGTCCCCTGATTTGCCAGCCAAACGTCGTTCGTTGATCCAGTCGGTAAGGGCAGTGGCGGGAAGCGGTTGCGCGGCGGGCGCGATCCTGTTGAAGTCCGGTCGGGCGGCCGCGAAAGGACAACGTATGAAGGCTCTGTTCGTCGCGGCGTTGATCGCCCTGTTGCCAGCCGCCGCCCTCGCCCGCCCGGGCCTGGACGCCAGCATCGGCCCGGACGGCGTAACCGTCACCGACAGCGACACGCCGGTGCTGTTCTACCGCACCAAGCCGCTCCATCCGGGAACCGAACCGGGCCGCCTGAACTACGTCCATCCGCTTTACGCCCCCGACGGGACCATTCTGACCCAGGACGGTCCCCCAGATCACCCGCATCAACGCGGCGTGTTCTGGAGCTGGCACCAGGTGCGGCTGGGCGACCAGGCCGTGGCCGACGGCTGGTTCATGACGGGCCTGACCTTCTTCGTAAAACAGACCAATTTCGCCGGCGAGCGCGGCGGGGCCGGGGTGCTGACGCTGCAGGTCGACTGGATCGTCCGCGGCGACCCGAATCTGGCCTTCGTCGCCAGGGAAGTGACCGTGGTGCGCATCCAGCCCTTGAAGGCCGGCGCCCGGCGCATCGATTTCGACACCACCATCACCCCGCTGGTCGACGGCCTGTCGCTGGGCGGCAGCGACGACGCCAAGGGCTACGGCGGCTTTTCCATCCGCCTGATCGCCCCCGACAAGTTGGTCTTCGGTTCGGCGGGCAAGGCGGTGCAGCCCGCGGTCACCCCGGTGACGGCCGGAACCTCGATGGGTTTCGCCTGGCCCGGTCAGCCGGGGCTCTCCAAATGGTCGGTCGGGATGTCTTGCAAGGTCAACGGCAAGCCGGTGACCCAGTGGATCCTGCGGCGCGAGGCCTCGATGCAGAATTGCGTCTGGCCCGGCCGGGCGCCGGTGGCCCTGCCCAAGGGCAAGCCCCTGCGCCTGCAATCCACCCTCGTGATCCAGCCGGCGACGGGCAAATGACCGAACCGGTAAATCTCAACCGCTTTCGCAAGGCCAAGGCCAAGGCGGGCGCCAAGGCCACCGCCGCCGAGAACCGGGTCCGCTTCGGCTTGCCCAAGTCCGAACAGACGCGGGTGGAGGCGGAGCGCGAAAAGGCCGCCAGGGACCTCGACGGGTCCAAGCGCGACACGTGAACCCCACGCTGCAGAAGCGCTCGGTGAACCTGCACGGCCACGCCACCTCGCTGGCGCTGGAGCCGGAGTTCTGGGCGGTGCTGGACCAGGCGGCGACGGACGGGGGCTTCAGCCTGTCCGGCCTGATCGCCAGCATCGACGACGCGCGGGGCGACCGGCCGCTGGCGTCGGCGTGCCGGGTGTTTGCGCTTTCCCGATCCAATGCTCCCCGCTCGCCGGGGAGCTGTCAGGCGGAGCCTGACTGAGGGGTCAGAGCCGGCGCCGGCGATCCGAGTCAGAACGCGGCTGCCCTCTGATCAGCGGCGCAGCCCCCTCCACTGTCATCCCGAACGGCCCAAAGGGACGATCCGGGACCCAGATTGAATCCAAGCCGAATCTGGGTCCCGGATGGCCGCTGCGCGGCTTCCGGGATGACAGTGTGGGGTCAGCCCGGCCTGGGAACCGGCGCGGGGACCGGCTGCGGCTCTGGCATCGGCGCCGGGTCGGGCAGCGCCGGCCCCTTGGGCAGCGCGATATCGACCGCGACCGGCCTGGGTGTGAGCACCCCGCCGGACCAGGCGAGGTAACCGACCCCCGCGGCGACCGCGATCAGCACCACGACGACCAGGAGGGGCAACCCGCTTCCGGAAGGGCGTTCGGCCATGTCGGTCAGCCCGGCTTCGGCGCCGGAACGTCCGGCAGCTTCGGTGCGTCGGGAATCTTCGGCGCCTCGATGTTGACATCGACCGTGTCGGGCCCCGCCAGGGTCCGGCCGGAGTACATCATGAAGGCGACGATCACGACGGCGACCAGCAGACCGCCGACGATGAAGGCCAGCCAGGGCGTTGCGCCGCCACCGGAGGATTGTTCGGCCATGGGAAGTTCCTTCCTTGGGACACTGTGCCGCGAATAACGGCGCCCGGACCTCCCGGTTCCGCTTAGGCGGCGCGCGCCCTGTGCTACATATGTTCCCGATGTCCGACTCTCCCCTGCCCCAGCCCCGTATCAGCGACCTGGCCCGCGTCGACGGCGCCCCGGCCTATCTCGATGGCCTGAACCCCGAACAGCGGGAAGCGGTCGAGGCCACCGAGGGCCCGATCCTGGTGCTGGCCGGGGCCGGCACGGGCAAGACGCGGGTGCTGACCACCCGGCTGGCGCACATCCTGGCCACCGGCAAGGCGCGGCCCTGGGAGCTGCTCAGCGTCACCTTCACCAACAAGGCCGCCCGCGAGATGCGCGAGCGGATCACCCACATCATCGGCCCGCAGGCCGAGGGGCTGCGCTGGCTGGGCACCTTCCATTCGATCGCCGCCCAGATCCTGCGCCGGCACGCCGAGCTGGTGGGCCTCAAGTCCAGCTACACCATCCTCGACGACGACGATCAGGAGCGGTTGATCAAGCAGCTGCTGATCGCCGAGAACATCGACGCCAAGCGCTGGACGCCCAAGCACCTGGCGAATCTGATCGACGGCTGGAAGAACCGCGGCTGGACCCCCGACCGCCTGCCGCCGGCCGAGGGCGCCCACTTCGCCAACAACCGCGGCGAGGCGCTCTACCGGATGTACCAGGACCGGCTGCGGGTGCTGAACGCCAGCGACTTCGGCGACCTGCTGCTGCACAACCTGACGATCTTCCAGCAACACCCTGACGTGCTTGCGGAATATCATGACCGCTTCCGCTACATTCTCGTCGACGAATACCAGGACACCAACGTCGCCCAGTACCTGTGGCTGCGGCTGCTGGCCCAGAAGCGGCAGAACGTCTGCGTGGTCGGCGACGACGACCAGTCGATCTATGGCTGGCGCGGAGCGGAGGTGGACAACATCCTGCGCTTCGAGCGGGACTTCCCGGGCGCCAAGGTCGTCCGGCTGGAGCGCAACTACCGCTCCACCAGCCATATCCTGGCCGCCGCCAGCGGCCTGATCGCGGTCAACAAGGGGCGGCTGGGCAAGACCCTGTGGACCGAGGGCGACGAGGGCGAAAAGGTGCGGGTGCGCGGCGTCTGGGACGGCGAGGCCGAAAGCCGGCTGATCGCCGAGGAGATCGAGCGCTGGAAGAAAGGCGGCCGCAAATTCCGCGACGCCGCCATCCTCGTGCGGGCCAGCTTCCAGATGCGGGCGTTCGAAGAGCGCTTCGTCATGCTGCAGATCCCCTACACGGTGGTCGGCGGCCCGCGCTTCTTCGAACGGGCCGAGATCCGCGACGCCCACGCCTATCTGCGGCTGGTCCAGTCGCCTGACGACGACCTGGCCTTCGAGCGGATCATCAACGTGCCCAAGCGGGGCATCGGCGAGACCACGGTGCAGAAGGTCCTGCAGGTGGCCCGCCGCGGCGGGGTCTCGGCCTTGACGGCGGCGCGGGGCATCATCCAGACCGACGAACTTGCGCTACGCACCCGCACGGCCCTGGCCAACTTCATCCGCGACCTCGACCGCTGGAGCCATCAGTCGGCCACGGGCACGCACCACGACCGCCTGACCGAGACCATCCTGGAGGAGAGCGGCTACACGGACGTGCTGCGGCTGGACAAGGGACCCACCAGCCAGACCCGGCTGGAGAATCTCAAGGAACTGGTCCAGTCGATGGGCGCCTTCGACACCCTGACCGACTATCTGGAACACGTCTCGCTGGTCATGGACCTCGATCGCGGCCGGGGCGACGACGCGGTGCAGATCATGACACTGCACGCGGCCAAGGGGCTGGAGTTCCCGCTGGTCTTCCTGCCGGGCTGGGAGGAAGGCGTCTTCCCCAGCCAGCGCAGCATGGACGAGAAGGGCGAGAAGGGGCTCGAGGAAGAACGCCGCCTGGCCTACGTCGGCGTCACCCGCGCCCGCGAGGAGGCGCGCATCAGCTTCGTCGCCAACCGCCTGGTCTACGGCCGCTGGACCAGCCAGCTGCCCAGCCGGTTCGTCGACGAACTGCCCCTGGCCAATGTCGAGGCCAGCAGCGAGACCGGCTACTACGGCGGCGGCCCGGGTATGGCCCAGCCGACCTCCAGCCGCTGGGACGACGACCGCACCTTCGGCGCCGGCTATTCCTCGCCCGGCTGGAAACGGGCGCAGGAGCGTGGCTATCACGGCGGCCCGGCCGGCCGCACCCAGGTGCTGGAAGGCGAGGGCAAGCTGGTCGCCGTCTCGGAAGGCTCCGCCGCCAGCGACTACAAGCGCGGCGACCGGGTTTTCCACATCAAGTTCGGCTACGGCAAAGTCACCGCCGTCGAGGGCAACAAGCTCTCGGTGAGCTTCGACAAGGCCGGCGACAAGAAGGTGCTGGACGGGTTCGTGGAGAAGGGGTGATGCTCCCCAGCTTGGGGACGCCATGCACCGGGTTCTGCTTTCGCTGCTGTTCGGTCTGATCGCCTGCGGGCCGGCCTCGGCCCAGGCGCTGTTGCATTCGGACGCGCCGCTATTCAACGGCGCAGACCAGACCTGGCCCGAGTACTTCTTCCAGGGCGGCAGCTTCGGCTGCAAATCGCTCGTTCCCTTCGGATATTGGAAAGAGACAGAAGTCTTCGGTCCCGACGCCGAGCCTAGCGACGAGCCCGACGTCGAATGGGTCAGGATCAGGAACTACGGCGTGTTTCATTGCGCCTACATGGTCGATCGCGCTTACGGGGAACCAAGAGATTGGGGCGAGCTCGAAAACGCATGGCTGGTCTTGTTGGGCGAAACAGAGGGATCGACCGGAAAGCTGATTCTGTACGCCCTGCAGCTCGGCTTCCGGCCGGGATCGTCCTACACGTTGCTTGCGGCGGAGCCGTCGAAGGAACCAGTTCGCCGCTTCCTGGTACTCGACCCCGTCTGCCCCAGAGGTTGGAAACGAGGAAGCGGCCCAATTGACATCTGGCGGACCGACTACTGCTCCGTTCCTGACAAGGCCGGGCTGAAACGTCTCGCGGTGGCGGCGGCGCGACGAAAACCCCTCGCAACTCTGGAGTACGTGGGCCCTGCGCCCGAAGTTGGTCGCTGAAACGAGACTCTCGAGACATATAATCTCGAGACAAAGCGAGACATTCACGAGACATCCGCCCCAAATCGTCTCGCGGCTCGATCCCCGCTCTCCCGGAAGGCCGTAAAATGCCCCGATGGACGCTCGGATAGACCACTCAAATTGGCCTTCTCCCCTTGCGGGAGAAGGTGTTGAGTCGCCGGGGACATGCACTTCAGTGCGTGTCCCTTTGCTGGCCGACCGACAGGGGACACGCACTGAAGTGCATGTCCCCGCGCCATCCGACCTGCTTCGCGGGCTGCGTTCTCCCGCAAGGGGAGAAGGGTCAGGACATTCGGGACATCCGCCGCTCCGGACCCCCCGGGGCAACCAACCGCCGGCTGCCGCGCTCTTTGAGCAAGAGACACACGAGGAAACAAACCATGGCGGTCATCGCCCTGCTGCTGGCCGGCGCCATGGCCTTCGGACACGGTCCGGCGGCGGACCAGCGCCCGTTCAACGCCAGCCGGGCCAATGCCATCAAGGCGGCGGCGATGCAGCAGGGGGCTGCCGCCCCGGCCCCGGCGGCGACCTCCGTCCGCTATCCCAGCGCCGACGGCGACATCCTGGCCGGCCTCGGCAAGGCCGTGACCGTCCCGCCGCTGATACCGCTCCGCGCCGCCCCTCCGCCCCGCGCGCCTTCGGCGGTGGCGGGCGCGGTCGATTCCTCCGGCCTGCTGGGCGGTCCGAGGCAGTAAGTCAGCATGAAAAGCCCTCCTCCTCGATGGAGGAGGGTTGGGTGGTGGTGTGGCCAGGGTATCTGGGCGAAGGGCTCGGCAAGGCGCCGCCGCCAATCAGCGCCCTCACTCCACCCGCGCGGCCACACCACCATCCCCGACCCTTCCTCCATCGAGGAGGAAGGGAGAGGTCCCCCCACTGGCAAACCCCTTGCTGCACAGGGCTCAACCTGCGCCGCATTGGGACATTGGGCATGACCGACCGCATTCTTCCGCCGCTCGCCACCGACCAGAAGAAGATCGTCCGCAAGGAGGTCCTTCGCTTCAACCACCGGCTGGAGGAGACCGGCCTATTCACCGACGAGGCCCTGGCGCGGCTGCTGGACGAGCATCCTCGGGACCTCGTGACGATCTGCACGATGCAGCCCAACCCGCCGGCGGATCAGCCGTGGATCGCCGGGGAAGCAGCGACCCTGACCGGCGCCGAACTGGTCGAGGCCGCGCGCAAGGGCGCCCTGTGGGTCTCCCCGCGCAGCGCCATGACCCTCAACCCGCGCTACAAGGTGGTGTTCGACCAGCTGATGGGCGAATTCTCGAAGGAGACCGGCCTGCCGGTGCTGACCGCCGATGCGGCCGTGCTGATTTCCAGTCCGCGCATGGGCATCTTCTTCCACGTCGATCCGGCCGAGACGATGCTGTGGCATGTGCGCGGCCACAAGACGATCCACGTCTATCCGCCCCGCCAGGACATCGTCACCGAGGCCGCCCTCGAGGCCATCCTGGTCAAGGAAAACCTGTCCGACCTGCCCTGGACCCCGGCGCTGGAGGACCACGGCCTGCCGGTGATGCTGGCGCCGGGCCAGGCGGCCTTCTGGCCGCAGCATTCGCCGCACCGGGTGGTCAACGGCGAGGATCTGAACGTGTCGATCTCGGTCGAATTCTCCTCGCCGCAGTCGATGCTGACCAACAGCGTCTTCTATACCCACGCCCGCATGCGCCGGATGTTGGGCTGGGCGCCGACATCGCGCGGGCCGGCCCGGGTGTTTGCCCCGGCCCACCTGCTGGCCGCAAAGGCCCTCAAGACCTGGGCCCCGCCGGCGGTCAATGTCGAGCGCGCCCATGCCCGCCGGTTCGACGTCGACCTGTCGGCGCCCGGCTGCGTCCGCTGGCGCAAAGGCATGGCCCCGGACTGGGCGGCGCCGGCCAAACCGGCCCGCAAGACCGTCCGCCGGCGCGGCGAAGCGCTCAAGGCGGCGTGACGCGCGGCGTCCCGGCCGCTACAGGGGCGCCATGACCGACCAAGCCGTCCAGATCATTGCCCGCGGGCCCCGCGCCCTGGCCGAGGCCGCCGCCGAACGGATCGACGCCGATCCGTTCCTCGAAGGAGCCACCTATTCGATCCTCGAAGAGGACGAGGACAAGGGCATCTGGCGTATCGACGCCTTCCCCACCTCCGCCGACGAAGCCGAGGGCGTCGAGGCGGCGCTGATCGCCTCGGGCGGCCTGACCGTGGTGGTCGAGCCCCTGGCCGACGCCGACTGGCTGGCCATGGCCCTCTCGGGCCTGCCGCCGGTGCGCGAGGGGCGGTTCTTCGTCTACGGCGTCCATGACACGGGCCGGGTCCCGGCCAGCGCGGTGGCCCTGCGCATCGAGGCGGGGGCGGCCTTCGGCACCGGTCACCACGGCACCACCGCCGGCTGCCTGCGGGCCTACAACGACCTGCTCAAGGCCCACCGCTTCGCCCGCGTGCTCGACGTGGGCTGCGGCACCGGCGTGCTGGCCATCGCCGCCGCCCGCACCGGCTCGAAGACGGCCGTGGGCACCGACATCGACGGCCCCTCCGTGCGTATCGCCAACGAGAACGCGGCCGAGAACGCCGCCAACGCCCGGTTCGTCCACGCCTCGGGGCTCAACGACCGGCTGGTGCGCCAGGACGCGCCCTACGACCTGGTGTTCGCCAACATCCTGGCCCCGCCGCTGGTCGCCCTGTCGCAGGACATCAGGCGCGCGCTGAAGCCCGGCGGCATCGCCATCCTGTCAGGCCTGCTGCGCACCCAGGAACGGCGGGTGAAGGCGGCCTACCTGTCCAAGGGCTTTCGCGTCGTGCGGCGCATCCACCGCGACGCCTGGTCGACGCTCGTTCTGCGCAGGGCCTGATCGGAACCGCCCTTCGAAGGGAGCGTTGAGGTTGCCGTCGGGGGCAGTTCCCCGAGGAGGACCAGCCCTTGACCGAAGCCAATCCCCAGACCCCGTCGCCACTGCAGGACAACCGCTCCACCGACAACCGCGGCGCCAATACCACCGCCTGGGTGGTCGCCGCCGTCGTCGCCCTTGTGGCCATCATCGCGGTCACCTTCATGGTCACCAGCCAGCCTGACATGAACGATCCGGCCGAAATCGCCCGCGCCCAGGACCTGGGCCGCGCCGAGGGCATGATGGCCGGGGCCCAGTCGAGCATGGACGCCGCCCGCAGCTCGGCCTCCGCCGCCGCCGACCGCACCGCCGCTGATGCGAGCCAGGCCTCCGCCGACGCCCGCGCCGCCGCCGACGCGGCCGCCCGCAGCGCCGATTCCGCCGCCGCCAACGCGGCCGACACGGTCCGCGAAACGCCGCCCGAGCCGACGCCGCAGTAGTAGGGGTCAGACGATCTGGGTGACGACCCCGTCCAGGCTCATGAGGCCGATCTCGACCTCCATGTGCGGGTGTTTGACCAGGATCGCCGACCGGAGCGCGTAGAGCTGCTTGACGTGGCTCTTCAGCTCCGTGTCGGCGTCCTTCACCGCCGCCTCGCCGAGGATCATCTTGTAAGCGCCGCAGTCGCGGTGATCGAGCAGCATGACCCGGTGCACCTCGTGCAGCTCGATGGCCAGGTCCAGGTGCTGCCAGAACACCTCGCTCCAGGCCGGGAACCGGTCATTGAGCGCGCCCAGCGCGGCCCCGGCCAGGACGACGTGGTCGTACTTTCCCGTCAGGCCGCGGGCGTTCATGTAGGTCTCGATGTCGTCGACCAGCCGGAAGTCCATGCAGGTCAGCAGCAGCATCTCGGTGTGGCCGCCGGCCCGGGCGACGCTTGGCTGAAGGGTGGTGAGCAGGCTGACCCCGGCTCCCAGGGCGACGGCCTGCATGGCGCGGCGTCGGGTCATGCGAGGGATCTGGATGTGGTCGCAACAGGTCATCGGGTTTCACCGTGTCTGGATGGTCGGCGCGAGCCTTGGCTGCATCGGTTAGCAATCGGTTTCGCGGACGGTGGCGCGCGGCGCGCCGGATGAATAAGTTCACCGTCATGCGCCAGACCTTCGACGAATCCACCGAGCCCGCCTTCGGCCCCCGCCACGTGCCGCTGATCCGCAACGCCATGCAGGCCCAGGGCCTGGACGGCTTCCTGATCCCGCACGAGGACGAACACCAGAACGAGTACCTGCCCGAGGCCAACGACCGTCTCGCCTGGGCCACCGGCTTCACCGGCTCGGCCGGGGCGGCGGTGATCATGAAGGACCGGGCCGCCGTGTTCGTCGACGGCCGCTATACCCTGCAGGTCCGCGAGCAGGTGGACCAGGGCGTGTTCGAGATCCGCGACCTGGTCGAGGGCGGGGTCCCCGCCTATGTCGAGACCGCACCGAAGGGCTCGGTGATCGGCTACGACCCGCGCTTGCACAGCCCCGACGCCCTGGGGCATCTGCGCAGCGCCGCCGACAAGGCCGGCGCGACGCTGAGGGCCGTCGATCCCAACCCGCTGGACGCCGCCTGGGGCCAGGCCCGGCCGCCGCAGCCGACCGCGCCTGTCGTGCCCCAGCCGCTGGAGTTCGCTGGCGAGGAGTCCGCCGCCAAGCGCGCCCGGGTCGGCGAGAGCCTGGCCCGCGACGGCGCCGACGCCGCCGTGATCACCGCGCCGGCGTCGATCGCCTGGCTGTTCAACATCCGCGGCGGCGACGTGATCCGCTCGCCCCTGCCCATCGGCCAGGCGGTGCTCAACGCCGACGGCACGGCGCGGCTGTTCCTCGACCCCGCGAAGGTCACCGAGGATCTGCCCGCCTGGCTGGGCAACCAGGTGACCCTGGAGACGCCGGACGCGCTCGCCGGCGCCCTGGCGGACCTGAAGGGTCAGAAGGTGTTGGTCGACCCGGCGCAGTCCTCGGCCTGGTATTTCGACACGCTGGCCGCCGACGGCGCGACCGTGGTGCGCGGCATGGACCCCTGCACCCTGCCGCGCGCCTGCAAGAACGGCGTCGAGCTGGAAGGCACACGCCGGGCGCACGTCCGCGACGGCGCGGCCCTGACCAACTTCCTCCACTGGATCGCCACCGAAGGGCAGATCAATCCGCCCGACGAGAAGGAGGCCGTGGCCAAGCTGGAGGCGTTCCGCGAGGCCACCGGCGCGCTGAAGGACCTCAGCTTCGACACCATCGGCGCCGCCAATGGCCACGGCGCCCTGCCCCACTATCATCCGAGCAACCGCACCAACGACCGGGCGAAGCAGAACTCCCTGCTGCTGGTCGATAGCGGCGGCCAGTACCTGGACGGCACCACCGACGTGACCCGCACCATGGCCATCGGGACGCCGTCGGACGAGATGAAGCAGCGCTTCACCCTGGTGCTGAAGGGCCACCTGCACCTGGCCCGCGTGCGCTTCCCGGCCGGCACCACCGGATCGGCCCTTGACGCCATGGCCCGCGCGCCGCTGTGGAACGCCGGCCTCGACTACGACCACGGCACCGGCCACGGGGTGGGCGATTACCTGGGGGTGCACGAGGGCCCACAGCGGATCGCCAAGGCGCCCAACAGCGTCGCCCTGCGGCCGGGGATGATCCTCAGCAATGAGCCGGGCTACTACAAGGCGGGCGAATACGGCATCCGCATCGAGAACCTGCAGTTCGTCACCGAGGCGACGGACGTGCCCGGCGGCGAGCGGCCGATGATGGGCTTCGAGACCCTCACCTGGGCGCCCATCGACCGGACCTGCATCGACGTCGATCTGCTGACCGACGAAGAGCGCGCCCAGATGGACGGCTACCACGCCCGGGTTCTGGAGCTGATCGGTCCCAAGGTCGGGCCCGAGGTTCGCGCGTGGCTCGAAATCGTGTGCGCTCCGCTCTGATTGGCGCCAACCTCCCCTGACGGGTTGTCGGGGAGGACGCCATGTTCGTCGGACACTACGCCGCGGCGCTGGCCGCCAAGGCTATCGAGCCGCGCGCGCCGCTGTGGACCTACATCGGCGCGGCCCAGCTGATCGACATCGGCTGGAGCAGCCTGGTGATGGCCGGGGTGGAGAAGGTCAGCTTCGACCCCGAACTGCCCGGCAGTCCGCTGGTGCTGGAGCACATGCCCTGGACCCACAGCCTGCCGGCCGCGGTCGCCTGGTCGGTCGCGGGGCTGCTGCTGGCGCGCTATCTGGTGAGGCTGCCCTGGAGGGCGGCTTTCATCGTCGGGCTGGTGGTCTTCTCGCACTGGTTCACCGACTGGCTGGTGCACCGGCCGGACCTGGAGATCTGGCCCGGCGGCGAAAAGGTCGGGCTGGCGCTGTGGAACCTTCCCGGGGCGGAAAAGACCCTCGAGATGGGGCTGGTCGCCCTGGCCGGCTGCGCCTGGCTGTGGAAGCGCGGCAAGTACGGCCGCACGGCCTGGCCGGCGATGCTGTTCCTCGGCTTCCTCGTGGCGCTGCAGATGGTCGGCGAACTCTCCGAACCCGCCGGCTCGGCCTTCATGTTCGCCCGGCTGGGACTGGTGGTCTACCTGGCGGTCACGGCGGTGGCCTTCCTGGCGGATCTTGGGAAGAACCGGGAGGCGGCCTGACCATGCGCGCCATCCTGTTCCTGACCGGTCTCGCCATAGGCGCCAGCCTCGGCTGGGCGGTGTTCCTCATCCTCGCCAACTACGGTGTCGACTATTCGATTCCTCTCCTGCCGACGTAACATCGCCTCCTCCCCACACCCGTCATGGCCCGACTTGTTCGGGCCACCCAAGAACACCGTGGGGCCGGATTCACGCTGAACGGCCCACGCCAGCTCGTTCAGGACCGAGTGCTTGGGTGGCCCGAACAAGTCGGGCCATGACGGAGCTTTGGTGGTCAGCCCTGCCCGATCAGCGCCAGCCACTCGTCCTCTGTCAGCACCTTCACGCCGTGCTTCTCGGCGTCCTTGAGCTTGGATCCCGCGCCCGGCCCGGCCACCACCAGGTCTGTCTTCTTCGACACCGAGCCGGCCGTCTTGGCCCCCAGCGCCTCGGCCTGGGCCTTGGCCTCGTCGCGGGTCATCTTCTCCAGAGCGCCGGTGAAGACCACCGTCTTGCCGGCGACGGCGGTGTCGGTCTTCGCCTTGGGCAGCGGCGCGATGGCGTCCAGCTCGGCCACCAGCGCCTCGACGAGCCTGCGGTTGTGGTCCTCGCGGAAGAAGGTGGCGATCGACCCGGCGGCGACCGGCCCGACTCCGTCGATCGAGGACAGGTGCAGGAAGTCCTCGCCCGGCGAACCGGCGACCGCCTCGCCCAGCCAGGCGATGAAGTCGTCCCAGGTCTCGAACCGCTCCGCCAGCGCCCGCCGGGCAGGACTGGCAAGGCCGGCCAGGGCATGGTCGAGCTTGGTCATCATCGGCGCGTCCGGCCACGGGTCCGCCCCCAGCGTCGGCGCCAGCGACAGCAGCTGGTCGCGGGCCTTGGGGCCCATGCCGTGCATCTCGGTCAGCTCGACATAGGCGGCGCTGGGCGTCTGGACCGAAGCGGCCATCACCGCCCGTTCCAGGTCCTCGAAACTGTCGAAGGCGCGGGCCAGATGCGTGGCGGTGGTCTCGCCAATGTCTCGGATCCCCAGCGCGAACAGGAATCGGTCCAGGCTGATGGTCCGGCGGGCGTCGACATTGCGGATGATGTTGGCCACCGAGGTCTCGCCGTAACCATCCCGCTCGCGCAGGGTGGCCAGCTTTTCCTCGTCCCGGGCCAGCCTGAAGATGTCCGCAGGGGCGCTGATCCAGCCCTCATCAAGGAAGGCCTGCAGCTGCTTCTCGCCCAGCCCCTCGATGTCGAAGGCCCGGCGGGAAACGAAGTGCTTGAGGTGCTCAATCTTCTGGAACGGACAGGCGAACTCGCCGGTGCAACGGCGGGCCACCGTGGTCGCGCCACTGGCCGTCGTCTCCTGCACTACCGCCGTCTTCAGCGGACAGATGCAGACGGCCGGGAACTGGTACGGCGCGCCCCGACCCGGGCGGTCGGCGTCCACCGGCCCCAGCACCTGCGGGATCACGTCGCCGGCCCGTTGCAGGGTCACGGTGTCGCCGATGCGGATGTCCTTGCGGGCGATCTCGTCGGCGTTATGCAGGGTGGCGTTGCGCACCACCACGCCGCCGACCGTCACCGGATGCAGCCGCGCCACCGGGGTCAGGGTCCCGGTCCGGCCGACCTGGATGTCGATGTCTTCCAGCAGGGTCGTGGCCTGCTGGGCCGGAAACTTGTGGGCGATGGCCCAGCGTGGCGAGCGGGAGACGAAGCCCAGCCGCTGCTGCCAGTCCAGCCGGTCGACCTTGTAGACCACGCCGTCGATGTCATAGGCCAGCGTCGGCCGGGCGGCTCCGACCTCGCGATAGACGCCCAGCAGCCCGTCGGCGTTCTCGACCCGCCGCGAGCGATCGTTGGTGGTGAAGCCCCAGGCCTTGAGCAGGGCCAGCGCTTCGCTCTGGGTCTGGGCAAACGCGCCGCTGACCTCGCCCCAGGCGTAGGCGAAGAAGCGCAGCGGCCGCTTCGCCGTGATCGTCGGATCGATCTGCCGCAGCGAGCCGGCGGCGAAATTGCGCGGGTTGGCGTAGGTGCGGCTCCCGGCCGCCTCGGCGGCGGCGTTGAAGGCCTCGAACTCGGCCAGAGGGGCGTAAACCTCGCCGCGAATCTCGATGACGTCCGGAACCGCGCCGCTCAGCCGTTCGGGGATGTCCTGCAGGGTGCGCAGGTTGGCGGTGATGTCCTCGCCGGTGCGGCCGTCGCCGCGCGTGGCGCCGCGCACCAGCACGCCCTTCTCGTAGCGGATCGAGGCTGACAGCCCGTCGATCTTCGGCTCGGCGGTGAAGGCGACCGGCTCGTCCACGGCCAGACGAAGGAATCGCCGCACCCGGGCCACGAAGTCCTCGACCTCCTCGTCTGAGAAGGCGTTATCGAGGCTGAGCATCGGCACGCCGTGCTCCACCGGCGCGAACTGCTCCGACCGCGAGGCGCCGACCCGCAGCGAGGGGCTGTTGTCGCGCACCAGGTGCGGAAACCGCGCCTCGATCGCCTCGTTGCGGCGCTTTAGGGCGTCGTACTCGGCGTCGCTGATCGCCGGGGCGTCTTCCTGATGATAGCGGATGTCATGCGACGCCAGAGCGTCGGCGAGGCGCTCAAGCTCCTCGACGGCTTCGGATTCGGTCAGGTCGGGGACGGGAGTCATGTCCTAGGATTACCGGCAGTCCGGGCTCATCGCCAGTCGGGGACATGCACTTCAGTGCGTGTCCCCATCAGCTTGAAGCGGCAAGGGACACGCACTGAAGTGCATGTCCCCGCGTCTAAGCCCCGATCAGCGCTCTCGCCGCCGCGCGGGCCGCGTCGGTGATCTCCGCCCCGGCCAGCATGCGGGCGATTTCCTCCTCGCGGGCGGCGGGGGCGAGGGTTTCGACCGCCGTGCGCAGGCGGGCGTCGTCGCCGCTCTTGGTAATGCGCCAGTGTGCGTGTGCGCGGGCGGCCACCTGCGGGCTGTGGGTGACCACCAGAACCTGGGCCTCCCCCGCCAGGCGGCGCAGGCGCAGGCCGACCGCGTCGGCCACGGCCCCGCCGACGCCCTGGTCGACCTCGTCGAAGATCATCAGCGGCTGGGCGCCCGGGGTCCGGCCGGCCAGCGCCGCCTTCAGGGCCAGGGCGAAGCGGGCCAGTTCGCCGCCCGAGGCGATGGCCTCCAGCGGGCCGAACGGCGCGCCGGGGTTGGTGCAGATTTCGAAGGCCACCCGGTCCATGCCCGACGGCCCGGCGCGGTCCTCGCCCAGCGGCTCGACGGCGGCGCGGAAGCGGGCCTTGTCCAGCTTGAGCGGGGCCAGTTCGCCCTCCACCGCCTGGGCCAGGCGGTCGCCGGCGGCGCGGCGCTCGGCGGTCAGATCGGCGGCGGCGGCGAGGTAGGCGCCGCGAACGTCCCGCTCGGCGGCCTCGGCGGCGCGCAGGGCCTCGTCCGAGGTCTCGGCGGCGTGCAGCCGGGCGGCGAAATCAGCGCGAGCGGCCGGCAGCGCGTCCACGCTGGTTCCCAGCTTGCGAGCCATGGCGCGCAGGGCGAACAGCCGCTCCTCGGCCTCCTCAAGGCGTTTGGGGTCCAGGTCGAAGGCGGCGGCGGCGTGGTCGATGGCGGCCTCGGCCTCGCGGGCCTCGCTCAGCGCCCGGTCGACGGCCCCGGCGGCGGCGGCCAGGCGCTGCACGGCGGGTCCGTCGGCCGCCGCGCCAGCCTGCACGGCCCGCTCCCGCGCCCGCTCCAGGGCCCGGAAGGCCTGCGACAGGCGCTGGGCCGTGCCCTCCCCGCCCAGGGCGTCTCGGGCGGCGTCCACGTCCGCCAGAGCCTTCTCGGCGGCGCCCAGCAGGGCGCGCTCCTCGGCCAGGGCGGTTTCCTCGCCCTCGCGGGGATCGAGGCGGTCCAGTTCGCCCAGGCGCAGGGTCAGTTCCTCGATCTCGGCCGCCGCCGTGGCCGCCTGCTGGCGCAACGCCGCGGCCCGTTCACGGGCGGCGCGCCAGGCGCTCCAGCTCGCCGAGACGCCAGCCGTGGAGACGCCGCCGAAGGCGTCCAGCAGGGTGCGGTGGGTGCGGGGATCGAGCAGGCCGACGGTCTCATGCTGGCCATGGACTTCCAGCAGCAGGGCGCCCAGCTCCTTGAGCGCGGCGACGCCAGTGGCCTGGTCGTTGACGAAGGCGCGGCTGCGGCCGTCGGCCGACAGCTGACGGCGCAGGACCAGGTCCTCGTCGCGCTCGTAGCTGAGGCCCTTCTCGTCGAGCAAGGCCCAGACGGCATGGTCGGCGGGCGGGGAGAAGATGGCCGTGGCGCTGGCCTGCTGCGCGCCGATGCGCACCAGACCCGCGTCGGCCCGGGCGCCGGTGGCCAGGCCCAGGGCGTCGAGGATGATCGACTTGCCCGCGCCGGTCTCGCCGGTCAGCGCGGTCAGCCCGGGGCCGATGGCGAGGTCCAGGGCCTCGATCAGCACGACGTCGCGTATGGCCAGCCCGATGAGCATGGCGGGCAGCTTAGCCTATTTCGGCCTTCCGTCAGCGGTCGAAGAGACGGCCGAGGAAGCCCTTTTTCTTCGGCTTGGCCGGCGCCGCCGGTTCCGGTTGAAGTTCGGCGGGCGGGGCCGCGCCGGGAGCCCGTTCGCCCGGAGGCGGCAGGGCCGTGCCGCGACCCAGCAGGCGGTCGAGATAGCTGCGCTTGGCGCCCGGCGTCTTGGGCTCGACGGCCGGCTGCAGTCCCCGGTCGGTCAACAGCTTGTAGGCGTCGGTGTACCAGGGATCGCCCGGGAAATTGTGCCCCAGCACCGCGCCGTTGGCGGTGGCTTCCTGGAGCAGGCCCACCGTCAGATAGGCCTCCACCAGGCGATAGAGGGCTTCCGGCGTGTGGGTCGTGGTCTGGTAGCGGTCGACCACGGCGCGGAAGCGGCCGATGGCGGCGATGGTCTGGCCCTGGCGCAGGTAGTAGCGGCCGATGGCCATCTCCTTGCCGGCCAGCTGGTCGTTGACCATGTCGATCTTCAGACGGGCGTCGGCGGCGTATTCGCTGCGCGGGAAGCGCTGCACGACTTCGCGCAGCGAGGCCAGGGCCTGCTCGGTGGCGGCCTGGTCACGGCCAACATCGACGATCTGTTCGAAGTAGCAGAGGGCCTTCAGATAATAGGCGTAAACCACCGACTGGTTGCCCGGGTAGAGCTGGATGAACCGCTCCGAATCCTGGATCGCGTCGGCATACTGGTTGGCCTGGTAGTGGGCGTAGGCGGTCATCAGAATCGCCCGGCGCGACCACTCCGAATAGGGGTGCTGGCGTTCGACTTCCTGGAAGTAGGCGACGGCCTCGCTCCAGCGGCGCTGGTCGAGCTTGAAGGCGCCGGTGGAATAGAGCAGCTCGACCGGCCGCTCCTGGTAAGCCAGCCTGGGCTTGGGCTTTTCGCGCACGCAGCCGGACGCGGCCAGCGCTGCGGTGACGGCGAGGATGAGAAGGGCCACGCGGCCAGTCGATCTAAGAAGCACTTAACCTCACCTCGAACCCGTTCGCGCGCCCCTGAGCGCAGCCCCGGCTTCTACACCACACAAAGGCGGGCGCAAATGCGGCGGAAACCGTTCAGCCGACCTGAGCGAGCTCGGGAGCCAGGGTGCGGACCCGCCAGGCCTGCGGATTGGCCATCAGGGCGCGCACCAGCAGGTTGTTCAGCGCGTGGCCGGCGTACCGACCCTCGAAGCGAGCCAGCAGCGGCGCGCCCAGCACATAGAGGTCGCCGACGGCGTCCAGGGCCTTGTGGCGCACGAATTCGTCCGGGCGGCGCAGGCCTTCCGGGTTCAGCACCCGGTCGCCGTCGAGGACCACCGCGTTCTCCATCGAGGCGCCCCGAGCCAGGCCGGCGGCGCGCAGGGCCTCGACGTCCTTGAGGAAGCCGAAGGTGCGGCAGTCGGCCAGTTCCTCGCGGAACGACTGTTCGGTGACTTCCAGATCGACGCGCTGGCGGCCGATCGGCGCCGAGTCGAACTGGATCTCGAAGGCCATCTCGAAGCTGTCGCAGGGCAGCAGGGTCGCGGTCTTGTCGCCCTCGACGACCTCGACCGGCTCCAACACCTCGATGAAGCTGCGCGCGGCTTCCTGGCGGCGGCGGCCGGCCTGGTCGAGCACCTGGACGAAGACCTGGGCCGAACCGTCGAGGATCGGCACTTCGGGTCCGTCCAGCTCGACCACGACGTTGTCGATGGCCAGGGCCGACAGGGCAGCCATCAGGTGTTCGATGGTCGAGACACTGGCGCCGGCGTCGTTGCTGATCACCGTGCCCAGACGGGTCTGGCGGACAGCTTCGGCGGAAACGCGGATGGCGTTGTCGCCGTCCCTGATGTCGGTGCGGATGAAGGTCACGCCGGCGTCGATGCCGGCCGGGCGCACGGCGACCCGCACATGGGCGCCGGTGTGAACGCCCACGCCCGCGAAAATCACGGGGCCGGCAACGGTATGCTGATGGTACGGCGACACGGACACGAAAGACCCTTTGACAATCAGGCGAGGGCCACTCGCGACCGCTCACCCCCCACGTGCCATTTAGGAACAATGCTGCGGCGCGGCAAAACAAACCCTGTTTCGGATTGTTACCCTCGCAAGCTGTTGAAATTGCTTCGTAAAATGACAAATCCCGGCCGGACTGAAACAGTCCGGCCGGAACAGGTTGTCTGTGGGTTGAACCGGTCGCCCGGAAATTCCCGTGTGAGGCTAGTTTGCCAGCCGGCGCAGGAAGGAGGGGATTTCGAGATCCTCGCCCTCCTCGGCCTGGGGTTCTTCCATCATCTGCGGCGCGGCGGCGGGTCCGCCGCGGAGGGCGGCGCGGGCGGCCGGCGGGCCGTCATAGCGCTGCTGCTGCTGGGTCCGTCCGCCGAACAGGCTGAGGAAACCCTTCCGCTGCTGGCGGGTGTCCTCATAATGCGGATCGGCATAGAGCGGCGCGTCGAGTTCCTCATCCTCGGCGACCAGCGGGTCGACGATGACCGTACGGGCGGCCGTCGGCTGGGTGGCCGGCTGCGTCACCGTCGGGGGAGGCGTCCCGATGGCGGGCGCGTCCAGGTCAAGATCGGTCTGCTCGGGCTCGAAGGTAAGCTCCGGCTCGACTGTCTCGGGCTCACGCCGCCAGGTCTCGTAAATGTTTTCCGGACGGCGCACGGGTCCCGTGGCGAGTTGCGGCGCGGGCGCCGCGGCTTCGGCGACCGGGGCCGCCTCCATGATCGGCGGCGCGCTGATCGGTTCGACGATCAGCGGCCTGGCCGTGGCGTTGACGCGCTGCGGCCGGGCCGGCTCGATGGCGGCGATCGAGGCGCCGTCCATGCCGGTGGCGACCACCGAGACGCGGATCGAGCCTTCGAGGGCCGGATCGAAGGCCGCGCCGAAGATGACGTTGGCTTCCGGATCGACCTGGTCGGTGATGGCGTTGGCCGCCTCATCGACTTCCAGCAGCGTCATGTCGAGACCGCCGGTGACGTTCACCAAGACGGCCTTGGCGCCCTTGAGCGAGACTTCGTCGAGCAGCGGGTTCTGGATGGCGTTCTGGGCGGCCATCAGCGCGCGGTCTTCGCCGGAGGCCTCGCCGGTGCCCATCATCGCCTTGCCCATCTCGGTCATGACCGTGCGGACGTCGGCGAAGTCGAGGTTGATCAGGCCGGGCAGCACCATCAGGTCGGTGATCGAACGGACGCCCGAATGCAGCACCTGGTCGGCCATACCGAAGGCCTCGGCGAAGGTCGTGCGCTCGTTGGCGACGCGGAACAGGTTCTGGTTGGGGATGACGATCAGGGTGTCGACGTAGCGTTGCAGCTCGGCGATGCCCGCGTCGGCCAGCCGCATGCGGTGGCGGCCTTCGAAGTGGAACGGCTTGGTGACCACGCCCACCGTCAGGATGCCGCGCTCCCGCGCGCATTTGGCGATGATCGGCGCGGCGCCGGTGCCGGTGCCGCCGCCCATGCCGGCGGTGATGAAGACCATGTGAGCGCCATCGAGGTGCTCGCCGATCTCGGGCGAGGACTCCTCGGCGGCGCTCATGCCGACCTCGGGATGAGCGCCGGCGCCCAATCCCTGCGTGACCGTCACGCCCAGCTGGATGCGCCGCTCGGTCTTGGCGAACTGAAGCTGCTGGGCGTCGGTGTTGGCGACGACGAACTCGACGCCCTCCAGCCCGGCTTCGATCATGTTGTTGACCGCGTTGCCGCCAGCCCCGCCGATGCCAAATACGACAATCCTGGGCTTCAGCTCGGTGGTTTGAGGCGCATACAGCTTCATAGTCGGGACCCCGCGTCCAATTGTTCTTTCGAACGGTCCCGGCGAACCACCCGCCGGGAATGCCTTACGGCGGGGTTAACATCGGACCCACATCCTTAATCGGCAGTTAACCGCATAGCGTGAGTCGGCCCGGGATCGAGACGTCCGCGGAGCAAATTTGTTGATTCGTAAGGGGTTGTGCGAATCAGCAGGACTTACCCTGCTACAAATTATCACGCAGCCAGGCGGCGACCTTGGCGACGGGCCCGGCCGTGGGGTCGAGCGGTTCGCGCCGAACCCGGGCGCCGGCAAGCGCCTTGGCCGAGACCGCTTCGCGCGGACCGAAGGCGGCGCGGTGCAGAATGCCGGCGGCGGCGCAGAAGGCCGGGCCGGTCACGGCGTCGGCCAGATGCGGCACCCGCCGCGGACGACCCAGGCGCACCGGACGATCGAACACCCGCACCGCGACCTCGCGCACGCCGGCCAGCTGGCTGGCCCCGCCCGTCAGGACGATGCCCGCCCCCGGCTCGATCGGCGCGCCGGAAGCCTTGAGCCGCTCCCGAAGCAGTTCCAGCGTCTCCTCGACGCGCGGGGCGATGATGCCCTTGAGCAGCGAACGCGGGGCGATGACCGGGCTGGCGCCGGGATCGTCGCCGCGGGGCGGCGCCTCGATCATCTCGCGGTCCTCGTTGGCCGAGGCGATCGCCGAGCCGTGCAGGGTTTTCAGCCGCTCGGCCCCGGCGCGGGAGGTGGAGAAGCCGCGGGCGATGTCCTGGGTGACGTGCTCGCCGCCGACCGGCAAGCATTCCACATGCACCAGGCTGCCGCCGCTGAACACGGCGGCGGAGGTGACGCCCGCGCCCATGTCGATGCAGACGGCGCCCAGCTCCATCTCGTCTTCCTCGAGGGCCGCCAGGGCCGAGACGAAGGGTGCGGCCACCACGCCCTCGAACTGCAGGTGCGCGCGCTCCACGCAGTGTCCCAGGGTCTGGAAGATGGTCTCGGCGATGGACACGACCACCAGGTCGACGCCCAACGACTTGCCGAACATGGCGCGGGGGTCGCGGACCCCCTTCTGGCTGTCCACCGACCAGGCGATGGGCAGGATGTGCAGCGGCCGACGGCCGGGCAGCCGGATCTGGTCCAGCGCCGCGGCGAGCGCGCGGGAACAGTCGTTGTCAGAGATCGGCCGGGCGCCGATGGAGACGTTGGCGGAGACCCGGTCGCTGCGCATCTGGCCGCCGGCTGTGGCGATGGTCACGCCCTGGACGCTGACCCCGGCGACGGACTCGGCCCGCTCAACGGCCAGGGCGATGGCCTCAGCCGCCTCGTCCATGCTGGAGATGGTCGCGCCCTTGACGCCTCGCGACTGGACATAGCCTACGCCGGCCGTGGTCAGGGTGCGGTCTGAGCGGCGCACGCCGTCGGGCTTCATCACGAAACAGGCGACCTTGGAGGCGCCCAGGTCGACGGCGGCGATCACCGGCTGACGGGCGAGCGCCGCCTTCAGGCTGTCGCCAGCCTGTTTGCGATCATCCTGCCGCGTCAAAGTCTTTGCCACCCTTGTCCCCCAAATCCTGTCAGGCGCCGTCCGACACGAGCGGTTCGCCCGGCGTCGGAGGCGGCGTTCCACGCGGCCGCACGGCGATGATGCCGGGCTCGCGCAGGTCGATCCGTTCAAATCCCAGTTCGAGGATGCGCTGACGCTGATCCAGCTGGTCCAGCTGGATCAGGGCCGACTCCTCCTCGACGGCCGGCAGCTGCACCAGCCCGCCATCCTTCAGCCTCAGGTCCCAGCGGCGGCCGTCCACGCGGACGATCGCCTCAAGGCGCTCGACCAGCCGCGGCCGTGACTGCACCGCCTGCAGAATCTGGGCGGCGCCATCGTTGGCGCCCTCCCCAACGATCAGGGGCAGTTCCGGGAACCGTCCCGGATCCGCTTCCGGAATCGGCCGTCCGTTGGCGTCGATGACCCAGGTGCGGCCGCGGTTCTGCCAGACGGCCATGGTCTCGCGCTCGCGCACGGCGACCACCAGGGTGTCGGGCAGCAGGCGCACGATCTGCACCTCCTTAACCCAGCCGACGCTCTCGACCGATCTGCGCACGCCGTCGAGATCGACGTCGAGGATCGGCTGTCCGATGCGCAGCCCGGCGGCGGCGAGCACCGCGCGCTCGGCCATCGGCGAGGCGCCCTGGACGTGGATCTTGCGCACCCGGAAGCCCAGTCCGGCCGACTGGCCGGCGACGGCCGTCTGGGTATTGTCGACCAGGGCCTGGGCGCGGTTTCCCGTCGCCAGGGTGACGGCGACCCCGACCCCGAACACGAGGCCGGCGGCGATCAGGGCGAACTTCGGCGGCAGACCAACGACCCGCACAGCCCGCAGCTTGGCTGCGGCCTGGGGCCCCTTGGCGGAGGCGCGGGGTTTTCCCGGACTTGTGGGCGCTTTGGCCCTGGGCTTGGCGTTACCTCGCCTTACCCCCCGCAATGTCGCGGGCATACGCGTCCTCCACGATCCAGAGCACCAGTTGGTCGAACGACATTCCGAGATGGGCCGCCTGCTCAGGAACCAGAGAAGTGGGCGTCATTCCGGGCTGCGTGTTGACCTCCAACAGGACCAGAAGTCGCTTAACAGGGTCATAACGAAGGTCGCTTCTGGTCACCCCTCGGCAACCAAGAGCGGCGTGGGCGAGCTCGGCCATGCGCAGGGCGCGGTCGAAGTCCTCCTTCGGCATCCGGGCGGGCACGACGTGCTGTGATCCGCCCTCGGCGTATTTGGCGTCGTAGTCGTAGAAGCCGGTGGTCGGGACGATCTCGGTGACCGTCTGGGCCTTGCCGTCCCTGACCGCGACCGCCAGTTCGAGCCCGGCGATGTAGGGCTCGATCATCACCTCCTCGCCATAGGTCCAGGAGGGGGCTACCAGCTCCTGCGGCGGCCGGTTGGCGCCGTCGAAGACCAGGAACACGCCGACGGACGAGCCCTCGGCGTTCGGCTTGACCACATAGGGCGGCGGCATGACGTGACGCTGTGCCGCATCGAAGCGGTTGAACAGGCCGCCCCCCGGAACGGTCACGCCGGCGGCGGCCAGCACGGCCTTGGACTTGGCTTTGTCCATGGCCAGGGCCGAGGCCAGCACGCCGCAGTGGGTGTAGGGGATGCCGATGGTCTCCAGCACGCCCTGAACGCAGCCGTCCTCACCCCATTCGCCGTGCAGGGCGTTGAAGCAGACGTCGGGCTTCAGCGCCGCCAGCACCTGGGCCAAGTCGCGGCCGGCATCGACGCGGGTGACCTTCGCGCCCAGGTTTTCCAGCGCCGTAGCGCAGGCCGCGCCCGAGACCAGGCTGACCTCGCGCTCGGAGGACAGACCGCCGAGCAGAACGGCGACGTGGCGGCCGGCCAAGGGAAGGGACATGTGGGGCTCCGGATTCAGACGGCTGGTTTTGGCGCCATAGCAGGCGGTTGTTAAGCCGCCGCCACGATCGCGTGGATTTTCGGTCGAGAACGGCGACATGTACCGTCTTCGGTACGTGTCCCCTGCCGCTGCAAGCTGATGGGGACACGCACTGAAGTGCATGTCCCCGGTTTGTCACTTGACCCGGAAGTCCACGTCGCTGTCGGCCAGCATGTAGATCAGCGCGACCCAGGCGGCGACGTTTTGGTTCAGCTGGGCCGGATCGACCTTGTCCAGGGTGTCGTCGGCGGAGTGGTGCAGGTCGAAGTAGCGGCTGGCGTCCTGGCGCAGGGCGAAGACCGGCACGCCGGCCTCCTGCAGGCCCTCGGTGTCGGACCCGCCGAACGGCGCGGGATCGCGGGAGACGAAGATCTTCAGCGGCGCCAGCAGGTTGGCGAGAGGTCGGAACTCGGGATGGGCGGCGACGCCCGAGGGCAGCATCAGGGCGTAGATGCGATCAGCGCCCAGGTCGCTTTCGCCGGCGATGACGATGCTGGGCAGCTCGGTCTGGTGAGCGGTGGCGTAGGCCTCGCCGGACCCGCCGGTCTCCTCCGAGCCCCACATGACCACCCGAATGGTGCGCCGGGGGTGACGCGACAGGCCGCCGATCAGCTTCGCCGCGGCGGTGGTGATGGCGATGCCGGCCCCGTCGTCGATGGCGCCCGTGCCGGGGTCCCAGCTGTCGAGGTGACCGCCGATGACGATGACCTCTTCCGGCTTTTCGCTGCCGGGGATCTCGCCGGAGATGTTCCAGGCGACGGTGTCGGGGTTGACGGTCGAGGCGAGGTTCAGCCTGACC
>JAUXTQ010000049.1 GCA_030678995.1 Caulobacter sp. | reverse complement strand
GGCCTTCGGAGCGGCCTTCGGAGCGGCCTTCGGAGCGGCCTTCGGAGCGGCCTTCGGAGCGGCCTTCGGAGCGGCCTTCGGAGCGGCCTTCGGAGCGGCCTTCGGAGCGGCCTTCGGAGCGGCCTTCGGAGCGGCCGATTTCGCCCTGGCCGCGGGCATCAGGCCTTTGGAGGTCAGCCAGGTGTCGATATCGGCGATCACCTGGTCGGTGCCCGGCTCGTCGAGGATCCAGTGAGCGTTCTCGGCGTATTCCAGATAGTCGCCGCCGATGCGGGAGTATTTCTCCGCCGCCAGCCGCACGTCACTGATCGGCGTCGCCCGGTCCTTCGCCGCGCCCAGCGTCAGCACCGGCACGGTGATCTTTGTCTCATCGATGAAAGCCATCCGCTCGGGATCGCGCTCCGGATAGGCGATGTCCTCATAGACCCCGCCGCTGTCGTAGACCGCGCCGGCGTAGATGCCGTCGTGCTTGGCCCGGGGAACCCGGTTGAGCACGCCCCAGGAAAAGCCGAAGCGCCAGATCTTGTGGCTCTTGCCCGGCACGTCGCCGCTGAACAGGACGTTGGCGAAGGTCACCGCCTGGGCCACCGCGCGGCTGCCCCGGGCGTCGGGCGGCGAGGCGGGGGTGATCAGCACTCCGGCCCGGCCGGCGCCGCGCTCCAGCAGCTTCTGCACGATCAGCCCGCCCATGGAGTGGCCGAGCAGCACCGGCGCCTGGCCGGTCTCTGCCGTCAGCGCCGCCGCCAGGGTCGCGATGTCGTCGACATAGTCCTTCAGCCGCAGTCTCGGCAAATCGGCGGATGGGTTCACGGCGACTCGCTGGTCGGGCCGCAAGGTCGGAGTCTCGACCCGCCAGCCCTTGTCCCGGAAGGCCCGGGCCAGACGCGAGAAGGCGTCACCCGTACAGCCAACGCCATGCACCATCAGGATCACGCCGCTCATCAATTCCCCTCCAGCAGCCGTCAGCCGGCGAAACGCCGGAACAGGGCCGCGACCTGCTCATAGGCCGAACGCTTGAAAGGTATGATCAGTTCGGGCGTCTCGTCGAGCCGCGCCCAGCGCCAGGCGTCGAACTCGACCTGGTGATGGGCGTCCAGGCGGATTTCCGACTCCTCGCCCTCGAAGCGGAAGGCGAACCAGACCTGCTTCTGGCCGATCCACCGACCGCCGAGAGCCAGCACCTCGGGCGGAAAGTCGTAGACGATCCAGTCACCGCCGCGGTCGAGCAGGGAGACGCTGGTGACGCCGGTCTCCTCGTCCAGTTCGCGCAGGGCCGCCTCGTGCAGGTCCTCGCCGCGGTCGACGCCCCCCTGCGGGAACTGCCAGTTCCACGGCCCCGGGGTGTTCACCCGCCGGCCCAGCCAGACCAGGCCCCTATCGTTGAACAGCACCACGCCGACGTTCGGACGGTGCCGGGGGTGGTCGTCCAGCCTCACCGGCGGGCCAGGGCCGAGGCCGGGGCCAGCTGGAAACCGCGTTCGCCCAGGCCCCGCGCCCAGATCGCCGCCTGGTCGACAGTCACCGGATAGGCGAAACCCGAGCCCAGCGCTTGCCCCTTGCCGCGGGCGGCGGCCTCGAGGGCGGCCAGCTGCTGGTTGATCGCCTCGGCGGACAGGTCGTCGTCGATGACCCGGTTGGCCGAGGCCCGCACCGGTCCCGCGCCCTTGCCGGCGGCGGCGCCGTCGTCGATGAAGGCCAGCCCCCGCGCCTTGAGCGCGCCGGAAAAGGCGGACATGGCCGTTGGCGTCGCCAGGAACCGCGAGCCGAGATAGTTGGTCAGGCCGTAATATCCGGTCGCCCGCGACAGCAGCCATTCCAGCTTGCGCACCGTCTCCTCCGGCCGGCCGGCGGCCAGCAGGGTCATGGGTCCGGGGTCGTTCTGCGGATAGTCGGCCGGCTCCATCGGCGCCTCGAGCAGCACCTCATGGCCGTTCGCCCGCGCCAGGTCGATCCAGCCCTGCAACCCCTCGGCGTAGGGGGCGAAGGACAGGGTGATCTCCGGCGGCAGGGTTTCGATGGCCCGTCGGGTCAGCACGGCGTTGAGGCCAAGGCCCCCGACCACCAGCGCCACCCTGGGCTTGCCGTTGGGCGTAAAGGGCCGGGCGTAGGCCTCGGCGGGGGTGCGGCCGTCGGGGCCGATCACTGGCAGCGGCGCGCCGCCGGGACCGGGCTCGGTCAGGCCGGCGAAAGGCGCGACCTGTAGCGGCTGGCCGGGCGAAGCCTCGCTGGCGCCGCCGCCGGGCAGGGTGATGAAGGCCGAACCGCCGATCGGGCCGCTGTCGACCAGCGGGATGGGACCTTCGGACAGGGCGTAGACGCCGGTGGTCAGGGGCGCCTCCGAGGCCTCGGGGGAGAGGGACTCGCGCCAGCCCGGCACCGCCGCGCCGCTGGCGGCGGCCTTGGCCAGGGAGATGCGCACGGTCGGTGCGCCGGCCTTGGGATCGCCGGTGATCGCCACCAGGGCGGTCAGGGTCAGCAGGAACAGCAGGCCGGCGCCCCCCGAACCGATCCAGGGGTTCTGGACCGCCGTCAGGACCGCGACGCGCGCGTTCGCGAGCCGTCCGGATCCGGCGGCGGGACTGGCGGTATAGGCGGGGACTGGTTTTTTGGAAAACATGACGAGGCGGCGGGAAACTACGCCCCGCCAACCTCGCCGGTTATGGTTAATGAAGCCCTATTCCGGCTTGTCGCCCTGGCCGGGCGGAACGACGCGGCCGCCGACCACCGAGGCCACCTTGGGCTGCGGCTTGGGCAGCTTCGGCGTCGCCGCCACGCCGCCGTTGCGCAGCACGTCCAGAGCCCGCTGAAGCTGGAAGTCGCACTTCAGCTCGAGCGTCGGGGTCGTGCGCTTCTTGCAGCCCTCCTCGTCGAAGGTTCCCGGAGGCGCCTCGGCCGGGGAATGGGCGCCTCGGCGCTCCTTGCCCTCGTCGGCCGACAGCGCGCCTCGCAGCGAGGCCTCGCTGAACTGGAACGAGCGGGTGGCGATCAGCTCGGCCTGTTCGCGGCTGGAGGCCACCTCGAGGTCCGGCTCAATGCCGGTGCGCTGGATCGAGCGACCGGACGGGGTGTAGTACCGCGCCGTGGTCAGCTTCAGGGCGCCATCGACGCCGCCGCGCAGCGGGATCACCGTCTGGACCGAGCCCTTGCCGAAGCTGGTCAGGCCGATGACCTCGGCCCGCCTGCGGTCCTGCAGGGCGCCGGCGACGATCTCGGCGGCCGAGGCCGACCCGGAATTGACCAGCACCACCACCGGCAGGCCGTTCAGCATGTCGCCGGGACGGGCGTTGTAGCGCTCGATGTCGCGCGGATCACGGCCGCGCTGGCTGACCACCTCGCCGCCGTCCAGGAAGATGTCGGACACGCCGACCGCCTGGTCGAGCAGGCCGCCTGGATTGTTGCGCAGGTCGAAGACCAGGCCCTTCATCCGGGGGTTCGCGGCCTGCAGCTGCTTGATCGCGGCGATGACCTCGTCGGTGGCTTTCTCGTTGAAGCCCGACAGGCGCACGTAGCCGTAGTCGCCTTCCATGCGGGCGGTGACGGACTTGGGCTTGATCACCTCGCGGGTCAGGGTGACGTCGAAGGGATCGGTCTTCTCGCGGGCGATGGTCAGGGTGACCTTCTCGCCGGCCGGGCCGCGCATCAGCTTGACCGCTTCATTGGTCGGCAGGCCGATGACGCTCTCGCCGTTGACGGCGGTGATGTAGTCGCCCGGCTGCAGGCCGGCGCGGGAGGCGGGGGTGCCGTCCATCGGGGAGATGATCTTGACCACCCCCTCCTCGCTGGTGATCTCGATGCCCAGCCCGCCGTACTCGCCGCGGGTGCTGTCCTGCATGTCCTCGAAGCCCTCGGGGGCGAGGTAGCCGGAGTGGGGATCGAGGGAGGAGACCATGCCCTCGAGGGCGGCCTGGATCAGCTTCTTGTCATCGACCTCGACGACGTACTGCTTCTGGACGATGTCGAGGACATCGCCGAACAGCTCCAGCATCTTGTAGGTCTGGGCCCGCGGCTGGGCCGTGGCCTGGGCCGTCTGGCCGACATAGGCCATGGCGCCGGCGCCCATCACGAAGGCGCAAGCGCCGATCAGGAGGTTCTTCTTCAACATAGCCTTGCTGGAGGCTCCCTATGCGGCCGAACGCGCCGCGTTACGTATAAAGCCCCCGCGCGGGCCGAAATTGTGTCCGAAGCCGTGCGGCTTCGTTTCTCCTTTGAGTGCGACGGGCGCCGAAACCGGCATCCACTTTCGACTGTCGCACCCTACCGTGTTACGCCCGTTGCAACTCCGGCGCCGTTTACGCCGAGCCAGGGCGCCGGATCGATCGGCGTCCCGGAACGGCGCAGTTCCAGATAGAGTTCAGGCTCACCCCGTCCTCCATTCCCCGTTCCGCCGCCGCTGGCCATGCGTCCTATGGGCGCGCCGGCGGCGATGGTCTGTCCAGGCGCGACCGTCAACTCGCTCAACCCCGCCAGCACCAGATGGTAGGCCCCACCGGTTCGGACGATCAAGATGACCCCCCATCCGGTCACGGGCCCAGCGAATTCAACCGTCCCTTGAGCCGGACTGGCCACCACCGCGCCGCGGCCGACGCGGTATGACACGCCCTCGGCCCGGCCGCCGGTCGACAGCTGACCGCCGAACCGGCGGGTCAGGGTTCCGCCGGCGGGCCGCAGCAGGCGTCCGGGGCCACTGTCGGTCCCGGTGGTGCGAGGGAAGCTGTCGGCCAGCTGGCCGGGGCTACCCAGGTCGCGGCCGGCGGCCACAGCGTCGCCGCTGAAGCGGCGCTCGATCTCGGCCTGCTCGGCCAGCAGCTTCTCCACATCGCCGCGACGGTCGGCGGCGAGGCTTTCGGTGGTGAACAGGTTCTCGTTGGCGGCGGCGGCCTGGCGGCGCAGGGCGGCGATCTCCCGCGCCTCGGCGCCATAGGCCCGCGCGCGGGCCTCCAGGGCCGGGGTCATGGCGCGGATCAGGATGGCCGCCCGCACCGCGTCGCGCGCGTCCTTGGGTCGCACCAGCAAAGCCGGTGGCGGCTCGCGGCGGAACAGCTGCAGCGCGCCCAGCAGCCGGGCCAGCCGATTGCGGTCTCGGCCGAGCTCGGCGGTCAGGGCCGTCTCGCGGACATTGAGCATCTGCAGCCGCGCCCGGGCGTTGGCCACGTCGCGGCCGCTCTGGGCCTGGCGCGAGGCGAGCCGGCGAAGCTCGGCGCGGAGGGTCTCGATCTGGCGGCGGGCCTCGAGCCGGCCGGCGGCGCCGGTCTCGCCCGGGGTCACCGAATAGACGCTCATCAGTCGGGGCGAGGGCGCGTCGGCGGGCTCCTGCGCGGCCCCGCGGGCGGCGAAGGCGCAGAGGACCAGGGCGGCGAAGGTGGCCAGGCGGCGGCGCATGAAATCCTGATAGCAGACGGGGCGTCGTCCGTCCCGGCGTCAGTCGCGGTGGTAGGGGCTGCCGGCCAGGATGGTCACGGCGCGATAGATCTGCTCGGCCAGCATGGCCCGCGCCAGGGCATGGGGCCAGGTCTGCGGCCCGAAGGCCAGCTTGCCGTTGGCGGCGGCGAGGATCGACGGATCCAGCCCATCGGCCCCGCCGACCAGGAACACCAGCCGGCGGACGCCCTGGTCGCGCCGGGCGGCGATCTGGCCGGCGAAGTCCCGCGAGGTGCGGACTTCCCCGTGTTCGTCGCAGGCGATGACGAAGGCGTCCTTGAGGTGTGGCAGCAGAACCTCGGCCTCGGCGGCCTTGCCGGGCTTACGGGCCTCGACCTCGACGATCTCCACCGGACCCAGGCCCAGCGACCGCCCGCTGGCGGTGGCCCGCGCGGCATAGTCCTTCGCCAGCAGCGCCTCGGGAGCGCTGCCCAGCCTGCCGACGGTGAGGAGGGTGATTTTCATGCAGTGTGCGTGGTTCGACACGCGCTCTTCGAGCGTTGCTCACCATGACGTGCAGTGATTACGTCACCCTGAGCAGGCCCGCAGGGCCGTGTCGAAGGGCGAACCACGCAATCAGTTCGCCGGCGTGATGTGCGGCGAGTCGACCGCCCAGATCTTTTCGATGTTGTAGAAGCTGCGCACCTCGGGGCGGAACAGGTGGACGACCACGTCTCCCGCGTCGATCAGCACCCAGTCGCAATGCGGCAGGCCCTCGACCCGCGCCTTGCCGTAGCCGGCTTCCTTGAGCGCCCGCAGGACATGGTCCGCCAGCGCGCCGACGTGACGGTGCGAGCGGCCCGACGCGACGATCATCGAGTCAGCCATCGGGCTCTTGCCCCTAAGATCGATGCAAACGATCTCCTGGGCCTGGTCGTCGTCGAGACGCGTCAGGATCAGGTCTTCGAGCGAACCAAAACTCTGTCGGGGTTCGTCGGAAGAAATCCCCGAAGGGATCTCGTGCGCCTCGGGCGCCAACTCGCGATTCAGCGGAATGCTCCTCTATTCGCCTCGCTAAGCGGGACCCATAGCACGTCCACGCCCGAACGTCAGCGAATCAAGTGTCCCGCCTTGTCCCGGGATTATCTGTCCCGGGAGTCTCCCCTTTGCCGATCCCGGATCGCGGTGGAGGAGGCGTAGTTGAACGGACCGCGCAGGAAGACCCATGCCGGCGCGCGCATGGCCGCCAGCAGCAGGGCCTCCCGCGCCGGCCGGCGACAGCGGGCGAACCGCCTGGCGGCAGGCGAGGTGCGGGCCTTCAGCGCCGCCCAGGGCCGCGAGACCACCGCTATCGGCAGCTCGCGCATGATCTGGGTCCAGCCCTTCCAGCCATGGAAGCTCGCCAGGCTGTCGGCGCCCATGATCCACACGAACCGCACGCCCGGGAACCGGGCCCGCAGCACCCGCACCGTGTCGATGGTGTACTGCGAGCCGATCCGCGTCTCGGCGTCGGAGATGATCATCGCCGGCCCCCGCGCCCGCGCCCGGACACCGGCCATGCGGTCGGCCAGGGGGGCGGTCTGATGGCGCGACTTGAGCGGATTCTGTGGCGAGACCAGCCAGATCACCCGGTCCAGGTCCAGCTTCTTCAGCGCCGTCTCGGCCACATGCACATGGCCGTCGTGCACCGGATTGAACGAGCCGCCATAGAGTCCCACCCGCATGCCCGGCTTCAGGTCGAAGCCCAGGCGCAGGGTGGCGGGCCTCCCGGCCTCAGGGACGAGTCTGGCCGGTCCCGCGAACCACATACTTGTACGTTGTCAGTTGCTCGGCCCCGACCGGACCGCGGGCGTGAAGTTTGTCGGTGGCGATGCCGATCTCGGCGCCGAAGCCGAACTCGCCGCCGTCGGCGAACTGGGTGGAGGCGTTGATCAGCACGATGGCCGAGTCGACCAGGGCGACGAACCGCTCTGCGGCCACGGGGTCCTCGGTGACGATGGCGTCGGTGTGGCCCGAGCCGTAGGCGGCGATGTGAGCCGCGGCGCCCTCGACCCCGTCAACCACGGCGACGTTGAGAATCGCCGCCAGGTGCTCGGTGGTCCAGTCCTCGCCGCGGGCCTGTTTCATCGATGGCTCGATGGCCCGGGCGGCGGCGTCGCCGCGCATCTCGCAACGTTCGCGGATCAGGGCGTCGGCGATCGGCGGCAACAGGCGACCAGCGGCTGCGCGGTCGATCAGCAGGGTCTCGGCCGCGCCGCAGACCGAGACCCGGCGCATCTTGGCGTTGAAGACGATGTCACGCGCCTTGGCGATGTCGGCCTTCTCATGGACGAAGACATGGCACAGGCCCTCGAGGTGGCCCAGAACCGGCGCGCGGGCCTCGGCCTGAACCCGGGCGACGAGACTCTTGCCGCCGCGCGGGATGATCAGATCGATGTGCCGGTCCAGGCCCGACAGGATCTCGCCGACGGCGGCCCGGTCTGTGGTGCGCACCTGCTGCACGCAGTTGGCCGGCAGTCCGGCGCTGACCAGACCCTTCACCATCGCCGCATGGATGGCCAGGTTGGTGCGCAGGCACTCCGACCCGCCGCGCAGGATGGCCGCGTTGCCCGATCGGATGCACAGGGCGGCGGCGTCGGCGGTCACGTTGGGGCGGCTCTCGTAGATGATGGCGATGACCCCGATGGGGGTGCGCACCCGGGCGATGTCCAGGCCGTTGGGCCGGGTCCAGCGGGCGATTTCGGCGCCGAGGGGATCGGCAATGTCGGCCACCGCCGCGACGCCGTCGGCGACCGCCGCCAGCCGCGTCTCGTCCAGCATCATCCGGTCGAGCAGCGGCACGGAGAGACCCGCCTCGCGGGCAATGGCGTGGTCGGCGGCGTTGGCGGCGAGGATGGCTTCCGCGCTCTCGCGGATGGCGTCGGCGGCAGCGCGGATGGCCGCGGTGCGCTGCTCCGCCGTGGACAGGCGCAGCGCGCGCGCACCCTCGCGGGCGGCCCGGCCGGTCGCCAGCATTATTGACTGCAGGGATGCGCCCGCGTCGTCCAAGGATCGTCCTCGTTTTGCTCAGGTTGAGCCTTAGAGCCTTCCCCCTCAATTGGAAACAATTGAGGGGGAGAAAAGGCTCTAAACTCTAAGGGTTAGAGCGCGACGGGCGCCGAAGCCGGCGGCCACTTTCGGCTGTCGCGCTCTAGCGGGTTTCCGGGAGACCGGCCAGCGCGAGGTCGTCGGCATGGACCAGCGGCCCGGCCGTGTAGCCGATGGCCGCCTCGATGGCGTCCAGGCGCAGGCCGGCGATCTTCGCGGCATCGGCGGCGTCGTAGCGGACCAGCCCCCGGCCGATCTCGCCGCCCGGCCCGCGCACCACCACCGCGTCGCCCTTGTCGAACCGGCCCTCGACGGCGGTGACCCCGGCGGGCAGCAGGCTCTTGCCGCCGCGCAGGGCCGTGGCCGCGCCGGCGTCGACCGTCAGGGTCCCGGCCGGGGCCAGGGAGCCGGCGATCCAGCTCTTGTAGGCGGCGGTGGCGCTGACGGCGGCCTCGATCAGGGTGGCCGGCGCGCCGTCCTCGACGGCGCCGAGGGGCCGGGGCCGGGCGCCCAGGGTGATCACGGTGGCGCAGCCGGCGGCGCGGGCGATGCGGGCGGCGGCCAGCTTTGTGGCCATCCCGCCGGTGCCGACCCCGGACCCGGCGTTGGCCCCGCCGGCCATGGCCTCGATCGCGGGCGTGATCTCGCTCACACGGTCGAGCCGCCTTGCTGACGGGTCGCGGCGGGGATCGGCGGTGTAGAGACCATCGATGTCGCTGAGCAGCACCAGCAGGTCGGCGCCGATCATCTGCGCCACCCGGGCGGCCAGGCGGTCGTTGTCGCCGTAGCGGATTTCCTCGGTGACCACCGTGTCGTTCTCGTTGACCACCGGCACGACGCCGAGCGCCAGCAGGGTCTCGACCGTGGCGCGGGCGTTCAGCCAGCGGCGGCGGACCTCGGTGTCGTCGCGGGTCAGCAACACCTGGGCCACGGCCTGGCCGTGCGGCTCGAAGGCCTCTTCCCAGGCGCGCATGAGCAGGGACTGGCCGGCGGCGGCGGCGGCCTGCTTCTCGGGCAGGGTCAGGGCCTTGCGCGTCAGGCCCAGCCGCCGGCGACCGAGCGCCACGGCGCCGGAGGAGACCACCAGCAGCTGCTGGCCCCGGTCGCGCAGGCGCGCGGCGTCGGCGGCGAAGGCGGCCAGCCAGTCGCGGGCCGGGGTCCCGGCCTGGGCGTCGACCACCAGGGCCGAGCCGACCTTGACCACGACGCGGCGCGCGCCGGCCAGTCCGGAGGCGGACCCGCTCATCAGGCCGGCTTCAACAAGGTGATGAATCCCCGGCAGACCTCGGGCGGACCGGTGACGGCCCAGGCCTTGACGATGCCGGCCTTGTCGAAGGCGATGGCCAGGCGGCACTGGAAGGGCTCGCCGCGCAGGCAGCGGAAACTGCCGGTGACCGGGTCCATGCCGCAGGTGGTCGGCTGCTCGATGCTGACGATCCAGAAAACCACCTCGCCGTCGCTGGCGTCCCGCTTGCCGACGGAGAATCCCAGCTTGCCCCGCACGGAGTCGCCGGACTTGCCCTTGAAGGGCGTCAGCAGGCTGTTGATCTCGGCGGTGACCGGGTCGACGGGCGCGGCGGCGGCCGCGGGTCCTGCCGGCGCCGGGGCCGTCGCGGGCGGGACCGCAGCGGCGGGCGTCTCGGCCAGGAGCAGGGCGAGCGCGGCGAGAATGGGCGTGAGCATTGTGTTACCCCCTCCGATCTAGACGGGCGACCAGCTGGACGCGTCGTCCGGCTGCGGGGCGGCGGCTTCGGCGGCTTCGGCCAGGCGGTGCAGCCTGACCGCCTGGAAGGCCGCCCGCAGCAGCTCCTGGACGCCCTCGCCGGACACGCCGGAGATCAGGCGCGGGGCGATGCCCGTCGCCTTCTTCAGCGCCCTGGCCTTGGCTTTCCGCTCGTCGGCGTCGATGGCGTCGACCTTGTTCAGGGCCAGGATCTCGGGCCGGTCGGCGAGGCCTTCGCCATAGGCTTCCAGCTCGCCGCGCACCGTGCGCCAGGCGCCGACCACGTCTTCCTGGGTGGCGTCGACCAGGTGGATGAGGGCGCCGGCCCGTTCGACGTGGCCGAGAAACCGCACCCCCAGGCCGGCCCCCTCGGAGGCCCCCTCGATCAGGCCCGGGATGTCGGCGATGACGAACCGTTCCTCCGACGACAGGTCGACGATGCCCAGGTTGGGGACCAGGGTGGTGAAGGGATAGTCGGCGATCTTCGGCTTGGCGGCGCTGACCGCGGCCAGGAAGGTCGACTTGCCGGCGTTGGGCAGGCCGACCAGACCCGCGTCGGCGATCAGCTTGAGCCGCATCCACAGCCAGCGCTCCTGGCCGGGCAGGCCCGGGTTGGCGTGCTTGGGGGCCTGGTTGACCGGCCCCTTGAAGCGGTCGTTGCCCCAGCCGCCGTTGCCGCCCTTGGCCAGCAGCACCCGCTTGCCGGCCAGGTCGAGGTCGGCGACCAGGGTTTCCTTGTCCTCTTCCAGCACCTGGGTGCCGACGGGGACCTTCAGGACGATGTCCTCGCCGGCCGCGCCATGGCGGTTGCGACCCATGCCGTGGATGCCGGTGCCGGCCTTGAAATGCTGTTGGTAGCGGTAGTCGATCAGGGTGTTGAGGCCTTCGACGGCCTCGATCCACACGTCGCCGCCCCGACCGCCGTCGCCGCCGTCGGGTCCGCCGTACTCGATATACTTTTCGCGCCGGAACGAGACGGCGCCGCCGCCCCCGTCTCCCGAGCGAATGTAGATCTTGCACTGGTCGAGGAATTTCATTGCGCCCTTATGGGCCAAGGGTGGCGTCCGGAAAAGGGCGGCGGGGCGCCGGGCTTGTCGCAAAGATGCCCGGATGCTTGCTTATCCGTCGCCTCGACGACCTTGGGGGACCGATCCGATGCGCGCCGCGTTCCGACTGCTGATGGGCCTGACGGCCCTGATCCTGCTGCCCGCAGCCTCGATGGCGGCCCGCCCGGCCCTGCGGCCCGACGACATGACCCTGGGCAATCCCAGAGCGAAGGTCGTGGTGGTGGAATACGCCTCCCTCAGCTGCCCGCACTGCGCCCACTTCCACAACGCGATCTTCCCCGCCTTCCGCAAGAAGTACATCGACACGGGCAAGGTGCAGTTCGTCTATCGCGAGTTCGTCACCGCCCCGGCGGAGATCGCCGTGCCGGCGGCCATGCTGGCGCGCTGCGCCGGGCCGGAGCGCTATTTCAGGGTGGTCGAGCGGGTCTTTGCGACGCAGGAGGAGATGTACAAGGACGGCACCGTCGGCGGCGTCCACCGCATCCTGCGCCGCGAGGCGGCGGCGCTGGGCGTCGACACCGCCGCCTATGACGTCTGCGTTCGCGACGAGGCCGGGTTCGCGGCGCTCAAGCAGCGCCTGGACCGGGCGGACGCGGACAAGGTCGAAGGCACCCCGACATTCGAGGTCAACGGCAAGCGGCTCCCGTTGGCCGCCGAGGTGACCCTCGCTGACCTCGACGCCGCCATCGCCGAGGCGAAGTGATGCTCCCCCCTTGGGGGAGCTGTCAGTCCGGAGGACTGACTGTGGGGGTCACCTGAGACCCGAGCGGACCCCCTCCGTCTCGCCTGACGGCGAGCCACCTCCCCCAAAAGGGGAGGATCACGCCAGCCAGATCATCCGCCGTGAAGGCGCGGCTTCGGGCCGGCCGAGCGAGGTCTGCAGCCTGACCTCGCCGGTGTAGAGGAAGCCCGCCCGGCACAGCACCACGCCCGACGCCGGGTTGTCCGAGAAATGGCCGGCGGCGACGACCCGCCTGCGCCAGCCGCGGGCGGCCCAGGTCATGGCCCCGATCAGGGCCTCGCTGGCGTAGCCCCGGCCGCGGAACGGCGCGCCGATCCAGTAGCCGACCTCGACAGGGCCCGGGCCCTTGCTGTGGAAGCCGAGCCCGCCGACCAGGCCCTCGTCGTCCAGATCGATGACCATGGGCGCGTGATGACGCGGGTCGGCCGCCGCGCAGCGGTCGATAAAGGCCTGTGCGTCCTCGAGGGCGTAGGGCGATGGCATCGTCGCGGTCATCCGCGCGATCTCCGGGTCGTTGCAGAGCTGCGCCAGGCGCGGCGCGTCCTGCGGATGCGGCGCCCGCAGGGTGAGCCGTCTGGTCTCGATCCTGGGCGTGGTCTCGATCACGCACATGGGGTGTCCTCCCGACCCTTCTGTGAGGGCCTTGAAATGCAAAAGCGGGGAGCCCGGCGTCCGGACTCCCCGCTTGGGAATTTCGTGTCCGGACCGCCTGTTGGGCGTTCCGGAGGAGGGTTCCAGTTTGCCTATTCGGCGGGCTGGACCTCGGCCGGAACGACCGTTGCGTAGGTGCGATTGTTGCGCTTGGTCACAAACTTCACCGCGCCATGTACGAGCGCGAAAAGGGTGTGATCCTTGCCGATGCCGACATTCATGCCCGGCCAGAACTTGGTTCCGCGCTGACGGATGATGATGTTGCCGGCGAGGACCTTCTCGCCGCCGAACTTCTTCACGCCGAGACGGCGGCCGGCGGAGTCGCGACCGTTACGCGAGGAGCCGCCTGATTTCTTGTGAGCCATATCGCTCTCCTACTCTCTGATGGCGCCGCCCTTAGGCGTCGCCGTCCTTCTTGGCGGCCGGCTTCTTGGCAGCGGCCTTCTTGGCGGGGGCCTTCTCAGCCGCGGCGGCCTTGGGGGCAGCGGCCTTCTTCGGCGCGGCGGCCTTGGCTTCAGCCTTGGGGGCTTCGGTCTTGGCGGCGGCCTTCGGAGCGGCGGTCTTTTCAGCCTTGGGCGCCGGAGCGGCCTTGGCGGGGGCTTCGGCCTTCGGGGCGGCGGCCTTCTTCGGCGCGGCGGTCTTGGCGACCGTGGCCGCCTTGCCTGCCTTCTCGGCCTTCGGCGTCGCGCCGCCGAGCGGCTGGAACGCCAGGCCGCGGGCGCGGGCGTCGAGTTCACGCTTGGTGGTCAGGCTGACTTCGCCGTCCCAGTTCACCGTCTTGCCGCCGCCGGCGACCGAGGTGACGCGCAGGACGGTCTCGTGCTGGCGATGACCCTTGGTGCGGCGATAGCCCTGACGGCGGATCTTCTTGAAGATCTTGATCTTGTCGCCCTTGCGGGTCTCGATCAGCGTCGCGTTGACGGTCGCGCCGTCGACCAGGGGCGCGCCCACGGTCACCGCGTCGCCGTCGCCGAGCATCAGCACTTCGCCGAAGGCGACGCTCGCGCCCGGCTCACCGGCCAGCTTTTCGACAACCAGCAGATCGCCAGCCTGGACCCGGTACTGCTTGCCGCCGGTTTTGATCACCGCGTACATGGTGTTCGCCTTGAAATTCTTGAGTTCGCAAAATAGTTCGCGCCCGCGAGGTGTCCCGCGGGCGAGGGAGCGGTCTTATACAGCCGGCGCTTTCTGAGTCAACGCCGCGACCGCCTCTATGATGCGTCGCCGGATCAGAGTTTCAGCCCGAACCGCGGCCCCAGCCAGACCATGAGAGCATAAAGCGCGATGGTCAGGAGGCACCCCGCCGCCAGCGCCGGGTAGAAGCCCACGCCCCGCTTCAGCAGCGCCGGGATCAGCAGGAACAGGGGCAGCGACGGCAGAACGAACCAGAAGGTCGCCTGCGCATGGTCGGCGAGCCTGTTGGCGTCACCCGTATCCCGCCACAGCCAGAGCATGCCGAGCACGGACACCAGCGGCAGGGAGGCGATCAGCCCGCCCACCCCCGGATACCGTTTCGATATCTCCGAAACGACGGCGATGATGACGCCCGAGACCGCAGCCTTGATGATGAGATAGAGCATGGCCCGCCGACAATGATCCCTTCGGCCGGCCGGCGAAAGTCGTCGTGACCGCCCCACTGGCGTGTTACTTTGTAACAGGTTATAGGCTCCGGGTGACCTCGCCCTTCTTCCTTTCCTTCGCGGCGGCCGGATTCGGTGTCGCCCTGGTGCATGTGGCCATCCCCACGCACTGGCTGCCGTTCGTGCTGGTCGGCCGGGCGCAGGGCTGGGCGCTGCCGCGCGTGCTGGGCGCGGCGACGGTGGCGGCGGCGGGACACATCCTCACGACCTCCGTTGCCGGCGTGCTGATCCTGGTGGCCGGCCGGTTCATGGAGCAGTGGATCCAGGGCGTCCTGCACTATGCCGCGGCCGCGCTGCTGTTCGGTTTCGGACTCTTCTATCTGGCGCGCGCGCTGCAACGGCGGGTGGCCCTGGCCGGCATGACGGACCAGATGGCCGCGGCGCCGCCCCGCGTGGGCGACCGCGCCGCCTGGTGGGGCGTGGTCGGCGCCCTGGCCCTGTCGCCGGGCGAAGTGCTGCTGTCCTTCTATCTCACCGGCGACACGCACGGCTGGGCCGGGCTGGCGCTGCTCAGCGCGATGTTCCTCATCGGCACCCTGGCCGGGATGGCCGCCCTGATCAGCCTGACCTGGGCGGGCATGGCCCATTTCCGCATGGACCGCCTGGCGCGGTACGAATCGGCCATCCTTGGCGCGGTGCTGCTGCTGCTCGGCGTCGCGGTGGTGGTTTTCAGGGCCTGAGCCGCTTATCTACCCCGCCATGACCGAAGCTTCCCCCGCCCGCATCCCCGTCACCGTCCTCACCGGCTACCTCGGCGCCGGCAAGACCACCCTGCTCAACCGCATCCTCACCGAGGACCACGGCAAGCGCTACGCCGTGATCGTCAACGAGTTCGGCGAGATCGGCATCGACAACGACCTGGTCGTCGGCGCCGACGAGGAGGTGTTCGAGATGAACAACGGCTGCGTCTGCTGCACGGTGCGCGGCGACCTGATCCGGGTGGTCTCGGGCCTGATGAAGAGGAAGGGCGGCTTCGACGCGATTATCGTCGAGACCACCGGCCTGGCCGATCCCGGCCCGGTGGCCCAGACCTTTTTCGTCGACGACGACGTGCGGGCCCGCACGAAGCTGGATTCGGTGACCACGGTGGTCGACGCCCTGCACCTGCCGCTGCGGCTGGCCGACAGCAAGGAAGCGGTCGAGCAGATCGCTTTCGCCGACCAGATCCTGCTCAACAAGACCGATTTGGTGACGCCGGAGCAGCTGCAGGCGGTCGAGGCCCAGATCCGCCGCATCAATCCGCTGGCCCCGATCCACCGGACGCAGCGCTCGGCCGTGCCGCTGGACGCTATCCTCGGCCGAGGCGGCTTTGACCTGGACCGGATCACCGAGCTGGAGCCGCAGTTCCTCAACCCGGCCCACGGCGAGGCGGGTCACGTGCACGACGAAGACTGCGGCCACGATCATCATCATCACCACCACGATCACGGCCACCACGACCACGCCGCCCACGATCACGTGGCCGAGGCCGGCATCCGCGGGATCTCCCTGACCTTTGACAAGCCGCTCGACGGGATCAAGGTGACCAACTGGCTGAACCAGCTGCTGGCTGACAAGGGCCCCGACATCCTGCGCGCCAAAGGCATCCTGGACGTGAAGGGCGAGACCCGCCGCCTGGTGTTCCAGGCGGTGCACATGATCCTCGAGGGCGACTTTCAGCGGGACTGGAAGGCCGGCGAGCACCGCTACAGCCGCATGGTCTTCATCGGCCGCGACCTGGACGAGGCGATGCTGAAGGCCGGGTTCGAGGAGTGTGTGGCGTAGGGGACATGTATCCGGCGCAGCCGGTACGTGTCCCCCAATCGCATGTCCCCAAAGCAAAAGGGCCGGTGTTTCCACCGGCCCTTCGCATGTCTGGCGATGAGGCCCGACTATTCGATGTCTTCGTTGATCAGGCCGATCTTGAAGTAGCCGTTGGCCTGCAGGACGTTCAGCACGGCCATGAACTGCTCGTAGGTCACTTCCGGATCGGCGCGCACGAACACGCGCTCCTCGGTGAAGTTGCCGGTGACGCCTTCCTTGCGCATCGCTTCGGGAATGTCGGCCGGCAGATTGGCCAGGCTGGTCTGCTGGGCCTCGCCGACGAAGATCGCGCCGGTCTCCTGGATGGAGATGAACACCGGCTTTTTCGGCTTGGGCTGATTCGGCTTGGGCGGCTCCGCCGGCGGCAGGTCCAGAGCGATCGACACCGTCGCCAGTGGCGCGGCCACCATGAAGATGATCAGCAGCACGAGCATGACGTCCACGAACGGCGTCACGTTGATGTCGCTGTTCTGACCCAGATCGTACTTGGAGCCGCCGCCGCCCCCGCCCAGTTTCGCCGCCATTCGGACACTCCCTTACGCGGGCAAACGTCTGCCGCCCGCCGTCATTCGCCAAAACCCATTACGCGACTGAAGCCGCTTGTAAAGCCCGTCTCGCGCCGCAGGCGAAATCGTTCCGCCGCTGGGCAAGGCCGAGCCCGCGCTATAAACGCGCCAACATGACTTTCGATTTCGACGCCTATGTGACCGCCGCCCATTTCGACCGCGCAGGCCGAACAATGTTCGCCCTGGGCGATGGTTCCGTGCGGGCTTTGGCCGGCGAAGGATTCATCACCGTTGAAGCCCACCAAGGCGCCGTGCTGTCGGCCTGCCCGCACCCCTCGGGCCTGGGCCTGATCACCGGCGGGGACGACGGCCGGGTGGTCTGGACCCGTGTTGAGGGCGGCGAGATCGCCGCCAGCCTGCTGGCCGAGGTCAAGGGCCGCTGGATCGACGCCGTCGCCGCCAGCGCCGAATCGGGCCTGGTCGCCTTTGCCGCCGGCAAGGAACTGCATGTCCGCGATTCGAAGGACCCGGCCTTCAGCCGCGTCTTCACCCACGAGAAATCCGTCTCCGACGTAGCCTTCGATCCCAAGGGCCGTCGGCTGGCCACGGCCACCTACAACGGCGCGGCCCTCTGGTACGCCCGCATCGCCGACCAGAAGCCGCAGCTGATGAAATGGGCCGGCAGCCATGTGCTGGTGGCCTGGAGCCCCGACGGCCGCTTCCTGATGAGCGCCATGCAGGAAAACCAGCTGCACGGCTGGAAGGTGGCCGACGAGAAGAACCTGCGCATGGGCGGCTACCCGGCCAAGGTGAAGAGCATGGCCTTCCTGTCGAACGGCCTGATGATGGCCACTTCCGGAGCCAACGGGGCGGTGATCTGGCCGTTCGCCGGCGCCACCGGCCCGATGGGCAAGGAGGCGGCCGAGATCGGCTACGACCAGTCGGCCATGGTGGCGCGGGTGGCGGGAACGCCGGCGGGCTCGATTCTCGCCGCCGGCCTGGACGACGGCCGAGTCTGGGCCGCCGACCTCAAGAGCGGCCGGATCGAGCATCTCAAGGCCGAGAAGGGTGCCGCGATCAGCGCCCTGGCCATCACCCCCGATGGCTCGGCCCTCGCCTGGGGCGACGAGGACGGCGGGGCGGGGGTGATCGAGACGGGGCTGTAAAGGAGCGTGCGTCCTTCGAGACGCTCGCTTGAAGCTCGCTCCTCAGGATGACGTATGGGGTTGGGCTTCAATGACATTCGTCATGGTGAGGAGCGATCCCTCAGGATCGCGTCTCGAACCACGCAACCTGCTACTCAAACCCCGCCATCTCACACCACGCCTCAAACGGATCCCGCCGGGTCCGCAGGCTGTTGATCGGCGCGGCCTCGTCCGCATAGCCCAGCGCCATGCCGGAGAACAGCATGTGGTCGTCGGGCAGGCCGACATGCTCGGCGACCGTCTTCGGATATCGGGCCCAGAACTCCTGGGCGCAGGTGGCGAGGCCCCGTTCCGTCGCCAGCAGCATCACCGTCTGCATGTACATGCCCACGTCCGACCACTGGGGCGGGCCGAGGTTGCGGTCGAGGCTGAAGAACAGGCCCACTGGCGCGCCGAACAGCTGGGTGTTCCTGAACAGCTGCCGCAGCCGGGCCGGCTTGTCCTCGCGGGGGATGCCGAGGGTGGCGTAGAGGTCCTCGCCGCATTCGAACCGCCGGGTGCGGAAGGGGTCCCACAGGTTCTCCGGATAGACGGCGTATTCCGGCGGCTCGCCGCCCAGGTTGGCCGCGACCTTGGCCTTCAGCCCCTCCAGCGCCGCGCCGGCCAGGGCATGCACCCGCCAGGGCTGAAGGTTGCCGCCCGACGGCGCGCGCTGGGCGGCCTCGAGGATTTCCCGCACCAGGGCGCCGGGCACCGGCCGGTCCTGGTAGGCGCGGATGGAAACGCGGCGGTCGACGGCCTCGGTGACGTTCATGGGAGACGCTTTCAGATGGGCGACAGATGCTTTCCCAGTGGCTAGCATCCCTCCGCCGCGTCAAGGCAAGGGAGGCCGGATTGACCCCGGAGCCGCCGCAAGAGCCGGAAGAGGAAGCCGTCCCGGAGTCGCAGGACCCGGCCGGGTCCGAATCGCCGACGCCTGCGGAGCCCGAGCCCGAGCCCGAGCCCGAGCCCGAGCCCGAGCCCGAAACGGAACCTGAACCCGAACCGCCGCTGGTGTGGGAAGAGCCGGTCCCGCTGCCCGTCCCGCCGCCTCCTCCTCCGCCGCCGCATCAGCCCCAGCCGCCCTCCGTGAGACCCCGGCGGACCGGCGGGATTGGCCGCTTCGTTCGCGCCCTGTTCATCTGGGGCTTCGTGCTGACTGTCGTGCTGCCGGTCGGGGTGACCCTGGTCTATCGCTTCGTCCCGCCGCCGATCACCATCCTGATGGTCCAGCGGCTGTTCCAGGGCAAAGGCCTCGACTATCGCTGGCGGCGGATCGACCGCATCTCGCCGGCGCTGGTCCAGGCCGCCATCGCCGCCGAGGACGCCCGCTTCTGCGAGCATAACGGCTTCGACTTCGAGGCCATCGAGAAGGCCATGGCGGCCAACAAGCGCCGGCCAAACCGCATCCGCGGCGGCTCGACGATCAGCCAGCAGACGGCCAAGAACGTCTTCCTCTGGCCGCAGCGGTCGTACGTCCGCAAGGGGCTGGAGGCCTACTACACGATCCTGATCGAGACCCTGTGGGGCAAGCGGCGGATCATGGAGGTCTATCTCAACGTCGCCGAGATGGGCGCCGGGACCTATGGCGCGGAGGCCGCCGCGCGGCGCTATTTCGGCGTCGGCGCCGACCAGCTGACCCGCGCCCAGGCCGCCCGGCTGGTGGCCATCCTGCCCAATCCGCTGAAGTACAAGGCCGTGCAGTCGGGCCCTTATGTCGCCCGCCGGTCGCGCCGCATCGGGGCGGCGGCCGGAACGGTGCGCAACGACGGCCTGGCCGCCTGTGTCGGCCGCTTGCGACCGCCCACGCGGCGGGAGCGGGACGAGCCCGCGCCGGTCCAGAAACCGGCCAGGCGCCAGCAGGCGCCGGAACAGAAGTCCGACCCGCTGCCTTCCCCGGAAATCGCGCCGCCGCCCCCGCCCGTGCTGGAGCCGGTCCCGGCCGAGCCCGCGCCCGTGGAACCGCCGCCCGAGTTCACCACTTCCGACTAGGCAGCCGCTTGACGCGGGCGGCGCTCGTGCCTCCCATGCCGCGCAATAATTCCCTTTCGAGGATGCGTCCGATGTTGAAGACCAGACTGCTGGCGGCCGGCGCCGCTCTCGCCATCGTCGCCGGTTTCGGCGGCGTCGTGGCCGTCGCCCAGGCCCAGACCCCCGCGGCGGCCGCCCCTGTTCCGTCCGCCGCCGAGGCCAAGGCCTTCGTCGAGAGGGCGGAGGCCGACCTGGCCCGGCTATCGCAGTACGTGAACCGCGCCTCCTGGGTGCGCGCCACCTACATCACCGAGGACACCCAGTGGCTGGAGGCCAAGGCTGGGGCCGAGATCACCGACCTGGCGACCAAGCTGGCCATCGAGGCCGCCCGGTTCGACAAGACCGACGCCGACCCGGTGACCCGCCGCAAGCTGGACATTCTCAAGCGCGCCCTGGTCGCGCCGGCGCCGCAACGGCCCGGCGCCGCCGACGAGATGGCGACCATCGCCTCGCGGCTGGATTCGACCTACTCGACCGGCAAGTTCACCTACAACGGCAAGGTCCTGACGCTGAACGACGCCGAGGACATCCTGGCCGCGAGCACCGATCCCGCCGAGCTGCGGGCGGTCTGGGAAGGCTGGCACTCGATCTCGCCGGTGATGCGTTCCGACTATGCCCAGCTGGTGGCTCTCTCCAACGAGGGCTCCGTCGGCATGGGCTATGCGGACACCGGCGCCCTGTGGCGGTCGGGCTACGACATGGACCCCGACGCCTTCGCCCTGGAGACCGACCGGCTGTGGAAGCAGCTGGAGCCTTTCTACAAGAACCTGCACTGCTACGTGCGAATGCGCCTCAACGAGCGCTACGGCGACGCGGTTCAGCCGCGCACCGGCCCGATCCGCGCCGACCTGCTGGGCAACATGTGGGCCCAGCAGTGGGGCAACATCTATCCGATCGTGGCGCCCAAGACCTCGGGACCGTCCTACAATCTCGACCAGCTGCTGGTGGACGCCAAGTATGACCCGCTGAAGATGGTCAAGACGGGCGAGGCCTTCTACGTCTCGATGGGGCTGGCGCCGTTGCCCGACACCTTCTGGACCCGCTCGCAGATCACCCGGCCGGAAGGCCGCGAGGTGGTCTGCCACGCCTCGGCCTGGGACCTGGACGACGCCGACGATCTGCGCATCAAAATGTGCACCAAGGTCAACGCGGAGGACTTCTACACGGTCCACCACGAGCTGGGGCACAACTACTACCAGCGCGCCTACAAGGCCCAGCCGTTCATCTTCAAGAACGGGGCGAACGACGGCTTCCACGAGGCCATCGGCGACTTCATCGGCCTGTCGGCCCTGACGCCCACCTACCTGCAGCAGATCGGCCTGATGCAGACCGCGCCGGGCGAGGAGGGCGACATCCCCTTCCTGCTCAACATGGCCCTGAACAAGATCGCCTTCATGCCCTTCGGCCTGCTGGTCGATCGCTGGCGCTGGGAGGTCTTCTCCGGGAAGCTGTCGCCTGAGCAATACAACGACGGCTGGTGGAAGCTGCGGACCCAGTACCAGGGCATCGTGCCGCCGGGACCGCGTCCGGCCGACGCCTTCGATCCGGGGGCGAAGTATCACGTGCCGGGCAATGTGCCGTACACGCGCTACTTCCTGGCGCACGTCTACCAGTTCCAGTTCCACCGCGCCGCCTGCCTGCAGGCCGGATGGAAGGGGCCGCTGCACCGCTGCTCGATCTACGGCAACAAGGATGTCGGGGCGAAGTTCAACGCCATGATGGAGATGGGCGCCTCGCGGCCCTGGCCCGAAGCCCTGGCCGCCTTCACCGGCGAAACCCGCACTGACGCCACGGCGGTGGCCGACTACTTCAAGCCGCTGAACATCTGGCTGACCAAACAGACGAAAAAGGAGAAGTGCGGCTGGTAGGCCAGATCCTCCCCATCGGGGGAGGTGGCGCTGCGAAGCCGTAGGCGAAGCAGGGACGGAGGGGGTCCGCTCAGATTCCGGGTGACCCCCTCAGTCGGCTTCGCCGACAGCTCCCCCGAGGGGGGAGCATCTCGCTATTCGGCCGCGACCCGCCCGATGTCGGCCACCGACCAGATGTGGTTTCCCGACTTTCACCTTCTCTGGTGGGTCATGCGTTTACCGCGATGACGTCACTCTTGCCCGTTGACTGCAACTCTGTCGGGGCAGGGGCCATGACCACGAAACGATCCGTCCTTGGACGGCTGCGCGACTTTCTGGGCGATTTTCGCCGCGAGGACGGCGCGGTGGCGATCCAGGCCGCCCTGGTGGCGCTGCCGATGATGATCACCGTCTTCGGCGTGGTCGACATCAGCCGGGCCTCGACGGCCAGGGTCAATCTGCAGGACGCCCTGGACGCGGCGGCCCTGTCGGCGGCGCGGTCCACGGCGACCACGGACGTCGAGCTCCAGGCCGTCGGCGAGAAGGTCCTGACGGCGGACATCGCCTCGTCCAAGGCGACCCTGACGTCGTCCACCTTCAAGTTCGAAGGCTCAAAGGTCGTGGCCACCGCCTCGGCCACCATGACCCCGGTCATCGCCCACCTCTGGCTGGACGGCGACATGGTCATCGGCGCCGAAACAGAGGTGACGCGGGCCTCCAACAACATCGAGGTGGCGCTGACGCTGGACGTCACCGGCTCGATGTCGGGCACGAAAATCACCGACCTCAAGGCCGCGGCCACGGAGCTGGTCGATCTGGTGGTCCAGGACCAGCAGAGCCCGTTCTACACCAAGCTTGCGATCGTCCCCTATTCGGCGGCGGTAAACGTCGGCAGCGGCTACGCCGCCGGCGTGCGGGGCGGCTATGCGTCCGGAACCTGCACCACGCCCGGCTGCGCCAGCTACAAGTTCACCAACGTCAGCGGCGACCAGAAGACCTTCGCGATCAGCAACTGCGTCACCGAGCGCGCCGGCGGCGAGGCCTTCACCGACGCGGCGCCGGCCACCGCCTTCCTCGGCCGCAACTATCCGGCCAGCGGCAACCCCTGCCTGGCCAGCACCATCATGCCGCTGTCGACCGACCGCGCGGCGCTGAAGAGCAAGATCGACGGCCTGTCGGCGGCCGGCTCGACCGCCGGTCACATCGGCCTGGCCTGGGGCTGGTACATGGTCTCACCGACCTTCAGTTACCTGTGGCCCACGGCCAGCCAGCCGGCGGCCTACGGCACGGACAAGCTGATCAAGGTGGTCATCCTGATGACCGATGGGGCCTTCAACACCACCTACTGCAACGGGGTGATCAGCAAGGATTCGGGAAGCGGCAGCGGCTCGGGCTCCGACCACATCAACTGCAATGCGCCCAACGGCGGGGCCTTCGCCCAGGCCAAGGCCATCTGCGACAACATGAAGGCCGCGGGGGTGATCATCTACACCGTCGGCTTCGATGTCGCCGCCGTCGCGGCCGCGCAGGACATCATGACCGAATGCGCCACGGACGCCGATCACCTCTACCTGCCGTCGTCCGGCGCGGCCCTCAAGGACGCCTTCCGCGCCATCGGCCAGGACATCTCGCGCCTGCGCCTGTCCCGGTAGCGGCGGCCGGTAACCCGCGGTTCACCAAGCCCGTTCGCGGTTCCCTTACCCTCTTGGAGGATCATGAAGGTTCGAAGGGGTGACTTTTCCATGATCCGCGCCGCGCATCGGCCCGTCTCGGGGTTCCTCCGCCGCTTCCGCAACGAGAGCGGGGCGGTGGCGATCTGGTTCGCGGTCTTGGCGCTGCCGCTGGCGGTGCTGGCGTTCGGGCTGATCGACGTCAACCGCGCCAGCGTCGAGAAGCGCCACCTGCAGGACGCTGTCGACGCGGCGACTCTGCTGGCCGCCCGGTCGAGCGCGACCACCAACGAGGAGATCCAGGCCATCGGCGCGGCGGCCCTGGCGGCGCAGTTGAGCGGCATGAGCGACGCCACCCTGACCAGTTCGACCTTCACCGTGAGCGGCAGCAAGGTGATCGGAACGGCCACCGCGTCCATTGTGCCGGTGATCGCCAATCTCTGGCTGCAGGGCGACATGTACGTCGGCGCCGAGGCGGAAGTATTGCGCGCGTCCACCAACCTCGAGGTCGCCCTGGTGCTCGACATCACCGGCTCGATGTCAGGGACCAAGATCGCCGACCTGAAGACCGCGGCCAAGGACCTGATCGACACCGTCGTGTCGGACGTCCAGACGCCATATTATTCCAAAGCCGCCCTGGTGCCGTTCTCGATGGGCGTCAACGCCGGGACCTACGCCCCTAGCGTCCGTGGGACCGTCCCGTCGGCCAAGAGCATTTCAGGCGCGTCGTGGTCCACTGGATCGTCGAAGTCGATCTCCGCGATCACCAAGGCCAACCCGGCCCGGGTCACATCCAACAACCACGGCTTTAACAACGGCGACGTCGTCTACATCACCGGCGTCAGCGGTATGACGCAGGTCAACAACCGGGCCTTCACGGTCGCCAGCAAGACGACCCACACCTTCCGGCTCTCGGGTGTCAACAGCTCAAGCTACAATAACTACAGTTCGGGCGGCACGATCAGGAAGTGCCAGGTATCGGACTGCGGCATCGTCCTGACCGCCAACGGCCACGGGTTCAACAACGGCGACCGGCTTTATATAACCGGCGTCGGCGGCATGACGCAGATCAACAGCCGCGCCTTCACCGTCGCCAACCAGACGACCAACACATTCTCGCTCTCGGGCGTAAACGGCGCCAGCTACGGGACCTACAGCTCGGGCGGCTCTGCCTGGTGCCTGGTCGCCGGCTGCCAGTATTACGAATTCACCGACAACGACAGCGATGTGCGGCAGTTCCAGATAACCACCTGCGTCAGCGAGCGGACGGGCTTCAACGCCTATACCGACGTCTCGCCGGCGAGTTCGGCGGTCGGTCGTGTCTACACCAGCGGCGGCACCGGCTGCCCGGCCAGCACGATCATGCCTCTGTCCAGCGACAAGACGGCCCTGAAGGCGGCAATCACGTCCTACTCGGCCACCGGCACAACGGCGGGCCAGATCGGCGCGGCCTGGGGCTGGTACATGGTCTCGCCGAACTTCTCCTACCTTTGGCCGACCGCAAGCCAGCCGGCGGCGTACGGAACGCCGGAACTGCTGAAGGTCGTGGTCTTCATGACCGACGGCGAGTTCAACACCGCCTATTGCAACGGCGTGCTGAGCAAGGACTCGATTGGCAATGACAACCAACATATCAACTGCAACGCCACCAACGGCAACGGCACCACCCAGGCCCAGGCCATCTGCACGGCCATGAAAGCCAAGGGCATCGTGGTCTATACGGTGGGCTTCGATATCGACGCGGGATCGACCGCCGAGACGTTCATCAAGAACTGCGCAACCAGCGCCGCGCACGTCTACCTGCCGTCCGGCGGCGGCGCCCTGAAGGACGCCTTCGCCGCCATCGGGCGGGACATCATGAAGCTGAGGCTGTCGCGGTAGGTTCCGGCAGGAGGAAACAGGGAGGAAACAGGGGACAGCTTACTCATTTCCCCGGTTCGCTCGCAAACCGCGCGCCGGAAATGAGTAAGCTGTCCCCTGTTTCCCCGTCAGGCGCTGAGGACGTCCGCCGGCCGTTCGGCGCAGGCCTCGGCGAGGGCCGCGAACAGGGCCTGGGCCGAAACCGGCTTGCTCAGGTGGCCATCGGCGCCGGCCGCCATCGAGGCGGCGATGTGCTCGGGCAGGGCGTTGGCCGACAGGGCCCAGATCGACACCGGGAACAGCCGTCCGCGGCTCTCCGCCGCGCGAATCTCGCGGATGGCGGTCAGGCCGTCCATCACCGGCATCTGCATGTCCATCAGGATCAGGTCGAACTGCTGCGAGGCCGCCGCCTCGACGGCTTCCGCCCCGTTCTCGACCGCCACGAGTTCGACGCCGCTGCCGCCGAACAGCAGCTCGACGACCTTGCGGTTGATGGGATGATCCTCGGCTAGCAGGACCCGTGGCGCGCGGGCATCGTCCGGCGCGACGGCGGCCGGTCGGCCGCATTCGGTCAGGGGGGGCGAGGCGCGTTCCAGATCGAGCGTCAGGGTGAAGCACGAGCCCGCGTCCGGTTCGGACCGGGCGTCCAGCGCGCCGCCCATGGCTTCGGCCAGGGCGCGGGAGATGGCCAGGCCCAGGCCCGTGCCCCCGAACCGGCGGGTGATCGAGCCGTCGGCCTGTTCAAACCGTTCGAACAGACGGTCCTTCACGTCCGCGCCGAAGCCGATGCCGGTGTCGGTCACGGCGATCGTCAGCTCGCCCGCGGGCGACACTTCGGCCTCGAGCCGGATGCCGCCGAAGTGGGTGAACTTCACGGCGTTGGACAGCAGGTTGCAGATGATCTGGCGAATGCGGACCGCGTCGCCGATGAAGGCATTGTCGGCGGCTTCGCTGACCGCCAGGGTCAGGGTCAGGCCCTTTTCGGCCGCCCCCGGCTGGAACAGGGCCGCCGCGCCGCGCAGGCAGGCGCCCAGGTCAAAGGGCTCGGGCTTGAGCTCCAGCCGCCCTGACTCGATGCGGGCCAGGTCCAGGACGTCGGCCAGGATGGCTTCCAGGGTCTGGCCGGAGGTCTCGATCAGCCCGACCATCTCGCTCTGGGCGGGGGTCAGGTCCGTGCGCGCCAGGGCAGAGGCCACGCCCATCACGCCGTTGAGCGGGGTGCGGATCTCGTGGCTCATGTTGGCCAGGAATTCGCTCTTGGCCCGGTTCGCCGCCTCGGCCAGGTCGCGGGCGCGGGCCGTGGCCTCCTCGACATGCTTGCGGCTGGTGATGTTCTTCAGCACGCCCAGGACGCCGGTGATCCGCCCTTCCTCGTCCTTGATCAGTTCGGCCGCCGAGAAGGCCCACACCTCGCGGCCATCGGGCGGGTTCAGGCGGTATTCGGTGCGGAAGGGCGTGCCGGTAGCCAGATGGTGTTCCCAGCAGGCCTTGGCCGCGTCCCGATCGTCGGGGTGCACCGTCACCCACATGTCCCGGGCGACGTCCTCGTAGGACAGGGCCCCGCCGAAGAAGGTGTCTTCGGCGCCGTCCACCTTCAGGACCTTCTCGCGGTAGTCCACCTCGTAGACCAGCACCTCGGCGATCTCGAGGGCCAGCTTGAGCCGCTTCTCGGAGTTCTGGGCGCGCTTGAGCGTTCCGATGACGTCGGTGACGTCGTGGCTCATGGAGATCAGGCCGCCGATCTGGCCGCCGGGATCGGTCCAGGGGCAGAGGGTGGCTCTCAGCCAGCGATCGCCCTTCCGGGCGCTGGGCACGAAGACCCGCTCCGAAGAGACCGTCTCGCCGGCGAGGCAGGCCTCGTAGGAGTCCTTCAGCACCGGGTAGGACTGGGGGAACAGCTCCTGCATCGTCTGCCCCAGGGCTTCGGCCTCGCTGATGCCCTTTTCCAGCGTCCACTGCTCGTTGACGTAGATGTAGCGCAGGTCGTGGTCGGTCACACCCAAGGCGACGGGCGAGGAGCTCATGATCGCCGTGCTGAGGGCCGTGGCCGCCCGGGACTCGCGAACCGCCAGGTCCAGCTCTCGTTGGGCCCGCAACCGTTCAACGGCTTCGCTGAGCAGGGCGGCCAAGTCCTCGAGGGTGGCGGCGACGGACTCGTCGCGGACGCGGGGCTCGGTCCAGACCACGCACAGGGCGCCCAGCTTCAGGCCACCCTGCACAAGGATCGGCGCATTGGCGTAACCGCGGGAGAAGGGCCAGCCTGTGACCCAGGGATGATCGGGCTCTTCCGGCGCCATGTCCTCGCGCCAGATGGGCCGGGTGTCGTTGAGGGTGCGCGCGGTGGTGGACTGGGCAGGGTCGGCGATATGCTCGGGCATGCCCTCGAAGCCGGAGTTCCAGACGTGATCGTCCTCGACCAGAACCACGTAGGCAAAAGGAGCGTCGGCGGCGCGGCGGGCCAGCCGCGTCACCCGGTCGATCATCGGCCGCAGCGCGTTCAGATCCAGCGAGCGGATTTCCGCGGCGCGCGCGGAGATGCTCGGCTCAGCCGGCGCCATGGGATTCCCCTGCCATTGCCCACCGCAAGGGTGACGCATGTAGGGTTAATTCGGGGTGACCACTGGCCCGTTCAGAGCAGCTTTATCTCTTTGAGACGCTGCATCAGGAAGGCGTCCGCTGTGATTGGCTGCGGGTAGCGGTCGGGATTCTCCGGCGTCGCGCAGCCGGGTAGGGTCCGGATCTCGTAGTCCGGCGCGAAGTGCAGGAAGAAGGGCGTGGAATAGCGCGGCACGCTGCGGCGCTCCGGCGGCGGATTGACCACCTGGTGGATGGTCGAGGGCAGGACGTTGTTGGTCGCCCGCTCCAGCATGTCCCCGATGTTGATCACCAGGCAGCCCGGCGGCGGGTTGATCGGCAGCCACTTGCCGTCGCGGTCCTTGACCTGCAGCCCGCCTTCCTCGGCGCCGAGCAGCAGGGTGATGGCGTTGATGTCGCCGTGGGCGCCAGCCCGCACGCCGGTCGCGTCGGCCGGGATCGGCGGATAGTGCAGCAGGCGCAGGATGCTGTTGCCCTCGCGCACGGCGGCGTCGAACTGCAGGCGGGGCAGGCCCAGGTAGCTGGCGATGGCCTGCAGCACCTTCACGCCCATGGAATCGAGGGCGTTGTAGAGCCAGGCGACCTTTTCGTGGAAGTCCGGCGTCTCGGCGGGCCAGACGTTGGCCGGCATCGAGGCCTCGTAGCGGTGGCCGGGCGGCAGGTCGCGGCCCATGTGCCAGAATTCCTTCAGGTCGTGGTGCGTGGCGCCCTTGGCGGTCTCGATGCCGAAGGGGATGTAGCCCCGCTGGCCGCCCTGACCGGTGACGTACTGCTTTTTCAGCGCCTCGGGCAGGGCGAAGAACCGCTTGGCCGCGTCGATGGCCTCGTCGATCTTGGACTGTTCCAGGTCATAGTCGCTGATCACGGCGAAGCCGTAGCGGCGGAAACTGTCGCCCAGCGCGCGTGAGAAGCCGTCGAAGTCGGTGTCGTAGCCCTTGAAAGACACTGGTGCGATGGCGGACTGGGGCACGGACGATCTCCGCTGAAGCTTATGGGGCTGGTTCCATACACCCCTGACGGCTGTCTGACGACGCGGCATTGACTCAGATCAGGCGAAGTCCTCGCGTTGCGCATCCTCGCGCTGGTCCTCGTCGCGGCCGCTGGTGTCCCAGCCGTCGGCGGCGCCGGGCTTCATTTTCGCCAGGTCCGCGGCCAGCAGCCGGTCCATGGTGTTGGCGGCGTCGCGGGAGGCCAGCATATAGGCCTCGGTCTGACCCCACATGGGCCGCAGTTCTTCGAACTGGCGCTTGTCGTGGCGGCGGAAATAGTCGGCGGCGCGCAGGGCCCGGTGGGCGCGGAAGCCCAGCGACTTGAGCGCGGTGACCCCCAGGGCCAGGGCCCCCTCGAAGGTCTCTCGCTCCACCGCATCGGCGCCGTTGGCCAGCAGGTCATAGGCATGCCGACGGTCATAGGCCCGGGCGATGATGGTCAGGTTGGGGAAGGCTTCCCGGGCCCGCTCGACCAGTTCGGCGGCCTTCTCCTGGTCGTCGATGGCCACGATCAGCATCCGCGCTCGCTCGGCGCCCGCCTGTCGCAGCAGGTCCAGCCGGGTGGCGTCGCCGTAGTGCACCCGCCGCCCGAACCGGCGCAGCAGGTCGATCATCTCGATGTCGGCGTCCAGCACGGTCGATTTGAAGCCGTTGGCCGTCAGCAGGCGCCCGGTCACCTGGCCGAACCGTCCAAAGCCGGCGATGATGATCTCGGGCTCGGCGTCCTCCGCCTCGAAGGTCGGGTCGGCGATGGCCTCGGTCGGGGTCTTGCGGTCCAGCCGCATCAGGATCTTCTCGTAGACGATCACCGTCAGGGGGGTCATGGCCATCGAGACGGCCACCACCGCGGTCAGCAGGTCGGCCAGCGGCTGGCTGATCACCCCGGCGCCGACGGTGAAGGTCAGCAGCACGAAGGCGAACTCGCCGCCCTGGGCCAGGGCCACCGCCACGGTCGCCGCCAGCCGGTTGGAAGCCCCGCCGACCCGGGCTAGGGCGAACAGGACGACGAACTTCAGCGCCATCAGCCCCAGCACCAGGCCGATCAGCAGCAGGGGCTCGCGCAGGATCAGGGCGAAGTCGATGGTCGCCCCGACGGTGATGAAGAACAGACCCAGCAGCAGGCCGCGGAACGGTTCGATGTCGGTTTCCAGCTCGCGACGGAACTCACTCTCGGCCAGCACAACCCCGGCCAGGAAGGCGCCCAGGGCCGGCGACAGGCCGACCACCTGCATCAGCGAGGCGACGCCGACGACGATCAGCAGGGCCGAGGCGGTGAAGATCTCCCGCAGGCGGGACTGGGCGATGAAGCGGAACACCGGCCGCACCACGAACCGGCCGCCGCCGACCACGGCGCCCACCGCGGCCAGCACGGCCAGGGCCTGCAGCCAGGCGGGCAGGTCGGCCACCAGGCTGGTGGACGCCGCCGTGTCGGCGATCAACTGAACCGGCCCGGTGGCCAACAGCGGCAGCAGGGCGAACAGCGGAATGATCGACAGGTCCTGCAGCAGCAGCACCCCGAAGGCGGCCCGGCCGACCGGCCCCTGGCGCAGGCCCTTCTCGTCGAGGGTCTGCAGCACGATGGCGGTGGAAGACATGGCCAGCACCAGCCCGGCCGCCAGCGCCGTGGGCCAGGGCAGGCCAAACAGCATGCCGGCCCCGGCGATGGCCAGGGCCGTGGCCACGACCTGGGCCCCGCCCAGGCCGAATATGGTCTTGCGCATCGACCACAGCAGGGCCGGCCGCACTTCCAGGCCGATGAGGAACAGCAGGATGACCACGCCGAACTCGGCGAATTTCATCACGTCCTCGGGGTCGCCCACCAGGTTCAGGGCGAAGGGGCCGATGATGGCGCCGGCGATCAGGTAGCCGAGCACCGAGCCTAGGCCGAGCTTCTTGGCCGCCGCCACGGTGACCACCCCGGCGGCGAGATAGACCAGGGCCTGGATAAGGACATCGCCGCTCATCGGGCGGTCTCCCGCGCCGCGGCGGCCAGGCCTTCGAGCCGGGCGCGGTAGCCCTCGGCCTCGCGGCGGATGTGGTCGTCGTCCTTCAGCCGCGCGCCGTGGACCACGTAGGGGTTCTCCCAGGTCATGCCGCAGAGGGCGGCGGTCTGCTCAAGGGGGCGGAGGAACTCCTCCATGGTGAACCGGTTGGCCCCGCGCTGGTGATAGGCCTGCGCCGGGCCGCCGGTGGTGCAGGCCACGAACAGTTGCTTGCCCTTCAACCTGTCGCCACCCTTGCCGTAGGCGAAGCCGTGCAGCCAGACGAGGTCCAGCCACTCCTTCAGCAGGGCCGGGGTCGAGTACCAGTAGAAGGGAAATTGCAGGGCGATGACCTGATGGGCCAGCAGCAACGCCTGCTCGGCCTCCACGTCGATGACGAAGTCCGGATAGACCTCGTAGAGATCGTGGAAGGTCACGCCGACCGCCTTCCGCGCCGCGTCGGCCAGCACCGCGTTGGCGCGCGAGCGCTCCAGCGCCGGATGGGCGAAGACCAGCAGGACCGAGGTATCGCGCCGTTCAGCCTCCATGATAGCCTTCGTCACAGCTTCTCATTTTATTCATCAAGGGTTGAATTTCTCGCCGTTTCGAGCGAGACGAGCCGACCTTTTCGAGCGGAGCAGACATGGCGGACAAGGTTCGCGGAAACGCCGCGGCGGCCCTCGACGGGCTGCTCTTCGACGGCATGACGATCATGGCCGGAGGCTTCGGCCTCTGTGGCATCCCGGAGAACCTGATCGCGGCCATCCGCGAGCACGGGGTCAAGGACCTCACGGTCATCTCCAACAATTGCGGCATCGACGGGTTTGGTCTGGGCATCCTGCTCGAGAACCGCCAGATCAAGAAGATGGTCAGCTCCTATGTGGGGGAGAACAAGCTGTTCGAACAGCTTTACCTCTCCGGCGAGCTGGAACTGGAGTTCAATCCGCAGGGCACCCTGGCCGAGCGTATCCGGGCCGGCGGGGCGGGCATCCCGGCCTTTTTCACCAGGACGGGCGTCGGCACCCTGGTGGCCGAGGGCAAGGAAGTCCGCGAGTTTGACGGCGAGCTCTATGTGATGGAGCGCGGCCTGATCGCCGACCTGTCGATCGTCAAGGCCTGGAAGGCCGACGCCGAGGGCAACCTCGCCTACCGCAAGACCGCGCGAAACTTCAATCCGATGATGGCCACGGCCGGCAAGGCCACCGTCGTCGAGGTCGAACAGCTGGTCGCCATCGGCGAGATGGACAAGGACAACATCCACACCCCGGGCATCTTCATCGACCGCCTGTTCAAGGGCGCGGTGTTCGAAAAGCGCATCGAACGCGTCACCACCCGTCCCCGCGAAGAAAAGGTGGTCGCCTGATGGCCTGGAACCGTGAAGATATGGCCGCCCGCGCGGCCGGCGAACTGAGGGACGGCTTCTACGTCAACCTCGGCATCGGCATTCCGACCCTCGTCGCCAACTACATCCCCGAGGGGATGCATGTGACGCTGCAGAGCGAGAACGGCATGCTCGGCATGGGCCCCTTCCCCTATGAGGGGGAGGAGGACGCCGACCTGATCAACGCGGGCAAACAGACCATCACCGAGCTGGACTCCAGCTCGTATTTCTCGAGCGCCGACAGTTTCGCCATGATCCGCGGCGGCCATATCGCCCTGTCGATCCTGGGCGGGATGCAGGTGGCCGAGAATGGCGACCTGGCCAACTGGATGGTGCCCGGAAAGATGGTCAAGGGCATGGGCGGGGCCATGGATCTGGTCGCCGGGGTCAAGCGCGTGGTGGTGGTCATGGACCACTGCGAAAAGACCGGCGCGCCCAAGCTGCTCAAGCGCTGCAACCTGCCGATCACCGGCGCGGGGGTCGTTGATCTGCTCATAACCGAGCTGGGCGTGTTCGAGATCAACCGCGGCAAGACGCCGGTGCGCCTGATCGAACTGGCGCCGGGCGTGACCGTGGACGAGGTCAAGGCGAAGACGGAAGCGTCCTTCGAGGTCGCGGTCTAACCAGCCGGGACAGACACCTGGGTGTCTGTCCCTGAGTCAGTCCCTGTCCTTTACCGGCGCGAAGCCCTCGCCCAGGATCAAGGTCTCGCGCCGCAGGCAGCGGTGTTCGAGTTTCTTCTGGTTATCGCGATAGCGGACGGCGCATTTCAGGCTGAGCATCTGGCGCAGGATGCCGACCCGCTGTGACGCGGCGAAGTCGGCCGCGATGCGGTCGGCCTGCAGGCCCGAAAGGCTGACCACCAGCACCCGGCGGCCCAACGCGGGGGTCAGCGGCGCGGTGGTCTCGGCCTGGTTGCCGGCGTGGCTCTTGCGCAGCCAGATCCGCAGGGGCGGCGCGCCCGGCTCGGCCAGATAGTCGCGGCCGTAGTAGGCGAGGGCGTTGAACAGGAAGCGGTCGTCCACGGCGATGGCCGACAGGCCGCCGTTGAGCTGTTCGAGGCGGGCCCGATCGACCACCTGCTCGGCCATCTGCTCCCAGCCGCGGGCGCGCTTGACGGCGTTGGACTGGCCGATGGCGTCGGCGAGAGAGGGGTTGGCGGCGATCATCAGCATCAGCGCCGCCATGACGGCCTGCAGGCCCAGCCCGCCGGCGATCCACCATCTCGCCCGCCAGCGCACCAGCAGGGCCGCCGCCAGCACGGTCCCTGCGACATAGGCGCTGGCCGCCCAGTTGTCGTTGGCGCGGGATAGCAGGGCGCCGAGGCTGACCACCACCAGCGGCGGCAGGGCGAAGCACAGCAGCATCGCGTCCTGGGCCAGCAGCCGCCTGCGCCAGGCCAGCACCGCCGCCCCGCCGACCAGCACGCCGAACGGGACCGGTCCGAAGACGCCGAACTGCCCGCCGAGGAAGCTGAGCATCTCCCCGGGATTGAACAGCCGGCCGCCGAGGTTGGCGTTGGCGGCCGTGTGGCCGACCGTGGCGAAGTCGTGGTTGGCGTTCCAGATCAGGTTCGGGGCCATGACGGCCAGGAAGGTCACCATCGCCAGGGCGGCGGTCTTCAGGTCCCAGACCCTGCGGGCGTCCTTCGACAGGGCCAGGTGCAGGCCGATGGCGACCAGGGCGTAGACCGCCGCGTACTTGGACAGCATGGCCAGGCCCAGGGCCGCGCCGAGGCCCGCCGCGTGCAGCAGGCGCCGCCCGCCCTGTTGCACCTCGACATAGGCCAGCAGCGCCAGCGCCAGGAAGCAGAGCAGGGGGGCGTCGGTGGCCAGGATGAACGACGACAGCGCCACGCCCGGCATCAGCATGTAGATCGCCGCCGCCGCCACGCCGGTCCAGTCGTCGTAGAGCCGGCGGCCCGCGGCGAACAGCGCCAGGCCCGCGACGGCGTGGAACAGGGGGGCCGAGAGGCGCACCCAGGGCTCGCCGTCGCCGCCGAGGGCGGTGGTCAGCCAGATGCTCCAGGCGATCATCGGCGGCTTGGAGAAATATCCGAAGTCGAGGGCCCGCGACCAAAGCCAGTACTGGGCTTCTTCCGGATTGAGATCCAGCGAGGTGGCGAACAGCGCGCCCAGCCGCAGGACCGTCAGCACAAGGACGAGTGCGGCCGCGATGCGCCACGGGCGCAGGGCCTCGGCGGAGGCGGCTGGGGTGGCGGAGGCGGGCGTTTCGGCGGTCATGGACGAGGGGGACGCTCGCGCGCGCCGAGGGACCTGTAAAGGCTGACCATGCCCAAAGGTGTCGCAATCTTGCGACAAACCGACCCAAAAGAGCCACAAACGTTAACGTCGCCTTGCGTCACCGGCGCCGCGCTTTAGACTGCGAAATCAGGCGTTCAGGACTCGCTTGGGCATCGTCACCGTAGCTTCGCATTGGCGCGCTATTTCGTGTGACCGATGTCCGGACCGGTCTTTTCCAGGTTACAAACCGGCGTCGGGATGAGAGGGGATACTCAAGTTATGACCAACAATAAGCTCGCCTTTGTGGCGACGACCGCGCTCGTGAGCAGCCTGCTGTTCGCCTCGGGCGCCTACGCGCAATCCACCGGCACCACCGAGGTCGAAGACGTCGTCGTCGTCGCCACCGGCCAGCCGACCATCGACGGCGTGATCAGCGCCGAGACGGCGCCCAAGGCCAAGGCCTCGATCGACCAGGAGTTCATCTCCACCCAGCAGACCGGCCAGACGATCATCCAGACGCTGAACCTGACGCCGGGCCTGAACTTCACCAACAACGACCCGTACGGTTCGTCGGGCGGCAACCTGCGCATCCGGGGCTTCGACGGCCCGCGCATCTCGCTCACGTTTGACGGCATTCCGCTGAACGACACCGGCAACTACGCCATCTACACCAACCAGCAGCTCGACCCGGAGCTGATCTCCAAAGCCAGCGTCAACATGGGCACCACCGACGTGGACAGCCCGACGGCCTCGGCCACCGGCGGCACGATCAACTACACCAGCCGCAAGCCCGACAGCGACATGGGCCTGATGCTCAACGGCGCCCTCGGCAGCTTCAACTATCGCCGCATCTTCGGCCTGGTCGACACTGGCGAGATCGGCCCCTGGGGCGCCACGGCCTACCTGAGCGGCTCCTTCCAGACCTACGACAAGTTCAAGGGTCCGGGCGAGCTGGAGAAGTGGCAGATCAACGGCAAGGTCTACCTGCCGCTCGGCGACAACGGCGACTTCTTCTCGCTGGCCATCCACTACAACGAGAACCGCAACAACTTCTATCGCACGGCGTCGATCGCCACGTTCAACCTGAACGGCATCGACTACGACAACAACCCGACCTACCTGCCGATCGTTTCGACCCCGGCCGCGACCGGCGACGTTGACGCCGATCCGTCGGACAACTCCAACTACTACGGTCTGCGGATCAATCCGTCGAACACCGGCAACATCCGTCAGCAGGCGAAGTTCACCCTGACGGACACGCTGACCCTGACCTTCGACTCGGCGTTTCAGTACGTCCTGGCCAACGGCGGCGGCAGCACGACCCTCAGCGAAGTGGCCTCCGCGGTCGGCGCCAACACCGTCGTCACCGGCACGACCGGCGGCGTGGCCTGCGCCGGCGGCGGCATCGGCTTCGACCTGAACGGCGACGGTGACTGCCGCGACACCTTCGTGCGCTTCCATTCGCCGAGCAACACCAACACCCGCCGCTACACGGCGGCCAGCTCGCTGATCTGGGAACCGAACGACAACAACACCTTCCGTATCGCCTTCACCTTTGATCGCGGCCGTCACCGCCAGACCGGCGAGTACGGCAACATCTCGGCCAGCGGCGATCCGCTTGACGTGTTCGGCGGCAAGGACGGCAACGGCCAGAAGGTGCTGAACGCCGATGGCTACGCCTTCCGCAGCCGCGATCGTCTGTCCTACGCCATCCTCAGCCAGGTTTCGGCCGACTGGCGCGGCAGGTTCATGGACGACAACCTGTTCGTCACCATTGGTGTGCGGGCGCCGACGTTCAAGCGTGAGCTGAACCAGTACTGCCTGACCTCCAACAACGGCTTCTCGGTGCTGTGCACCAGTGCGCCGACGTTCGCCAACGTCGATGGCGATCCGGGCACGGCGGGCGTCCAGCCGGCCGCCAACCTGGTGACGCTCAACGCCGCCGGCACGGGTACGCGCTACATCGTTCCGTTCGAAGCCGACGTGGAATATGACGCCATTCTGCCCAACGTCGGCGTGTCCTACCAGTTCCTGCCGGGTCAGACGGTCTACGTCAGCTATGCCGAAGGCTTCTCGGCGCCGCGGACCGACAACCTCTACACGGCCGGCGTAGCCACCACGTCGACCACCGCGCCGATCGTGCTGTCGGACGTGGAACCGGAAACCAGTCAGGCCTGGGACCTCGGCTACCGCTTCCGCTCGCCGTCAATGATCATCTCGGCGGCCCTCTGGTCGAACAACTTCCAGAACCGCATCGTCTCGGCCTTCGACCCCGACCTCGGATTCAGCGTCGATCGCAACGTCGGCGACGTGAAGCTCTGGGGTCTGGACGCCCAGGCCGGCTGGACGCCGAACTCGGACTTCAGCCTCTACACCTCGGTCAGCTACACCAACAGCGAACTGCAGGACGACCTCCAGCTTTCGGCCACCCCGACCTTCCTGCCCACCAAGGGCAAGGAGCTGGTCGAGACGCCGGAGTGGATGTTCTCCGCCCGCGCCCAGTGGCACGTGACCGATGACTTCACGGTCGGCTTCCAGGGCAAGCACGTCGGCAACCGCTACACCACCGACGTCAATGACCAGGAAACCCCGGGGTACAACGTGTTCGACCTGGACATGCGCTACCAGCTGCCCTTCGGCGAAGGCTCCTCAATCCAGCTGAACGTGACGAACATCTTCGACGAAGAGTATTTCGGCAACATCAGCTCGGGGAACAACGCCAAGGTCATCGCGGACGTCAATCCCGGTGCGGCTATCACTCCCAAGAGCGCGTCCGGCGCGTTCGTCAGCGTCGGCGCCCCGCGCACGATCCAGCTGAGCCTGCGCACGCGCTTCTAGTTCGAAGCTTCTACGCTTAAAGGGAGGGGCGGCCTGAGTGATCGGGCCGCCCTTTCTCTTTGAAAGCGCTTCCCGCCAAAGTGGATGCCGGTTTGGCGATCAGGAAGCGCGCTGAAAGAATGTCACCCTTGACGCGAGGGCCCGTCAGGGTCACTTCCCCCGCCCCATGAGCACCGCAGTCGTACCCGCCGAATGGTCTCCGCACCGCGCCATGTGGCTGGGCTTTCCCAGCCATGCGGACCTGTGGCGCGAGGACCTGGATCTCGCCCAGGACGAAGTCGCCGCCCTGGCCCGCGCCCTGGCGGGTCCCGGCGAGGAGCGGGTGCGGCTGATGGTCTGCGGCGACGAGGCCGAGGCCGCCGCCCGCAAGCGGCTGGACGGCGTGGCCGGCGTCGAGATCGTCCGCGCCCTGTTCGGCGACATCTGGCTGCGCGACACCGGCCCGATCTTCCGCGGCGACGGCCAGGCGGCCGGCTTCCGCTTCAACGGCTGGGGCGGCAAATACGAGCTGGAGGGCGACGACCAGGTGGCCGCCCAGATCGCCGCCGCCTCCGGTGCGCCGCTGCTGGCCAACGACTTCGTCCTCGAGGGCGGGGCCATCGACCACGACGGCCTGGGCACGGTGTTGACCACGGCCCAGTGCCTGCTCAATCCCAACCGCAACCCCGGCTGGACCCGGGAAGCCGCCGAGGCCGCCCTCGCGGAATCCCTGGGCGCCCGCAAGGTGCTATGGCTTGGCGACGGCCTGCGTAACGACCACACCGACGGTCATGTGGACAACCTCGCCCGCTTCGTCGCCCCCGGCGTGGTGGTCTGTCCGATCGCCTGGGGCAAGGCCGACCCCAACGCGCCCCTCTATGACCAGACAGCCCGCGACCTGGCGGCCATGACCGACGCCCGCGGCGGCCAGCTGCAGGTCATGCGCCTGCCCTCGCCGGGCTGGATCGACGGCGACGGCGGCCCCGCCCCGGCCAGCCACATGAACTTCATCATCGCCAACGAGGCGGTGATCGTGCCCCTCTACGACGACGGCCGCGCCGGCGCCTTCGCCATCGACGCGGTGCAGAGCCTGTTCCCCGAGCGCAAGGCCATCGGCTTGCCGTCCACCGCCATCCTCACCGGGGGCGGCTCGTTCCACTGCATCACCCAGCAGGAGCCGGCCTGATGGCCCGGACGCTCAGCCTCGCGGCGATCCAGACGAGCTACGGCATGGATCTGGCCGCCAACATCAGCAAGACCGAGGGCTTCATCCGCCAGGCCGCCGCAGCCGGGGCGCAGGTGATCCTGCCGTCCGAGCTGTTCCAGGGCCCCTACTTTTGCGTGGCGCAGGAGGAGCGCTGGTTCGCCACGGCCCACCCCTGGCGCGAGCATCCCTGCGTCAAGGCCCTGGCCCTGCTGGCCGGTGAGCTGGGCGTGGTCATCCCGATCTCGATCTTCGAGAAGGAAGGCCCGCACTATTTCAACAGCCTGGTGATGGCCGACGCCGACGGCTCGCTGCTGGGCGTCTACCGCAAGAGCCACATCCCCGACGGCCCGGGCTACCAGGAAAAGTACTACTTCCGGCCAGGCGACACGGGATTCCGTGTCTGGGACACGAAACACGGCCGCATCGGCGTCGGCATCTGCTGGGACCAGTGGTACCCCGAATGCGCCCGCGCCATGGCCCTGATGGGCGCCGAGGCGCTGCTCTATCCCACGGCCATCGGCAGCGAACCGCATGACGCCAGCCTCGACACGGCCCTGCCCTGGCGGCGGGCGATGCAGGGGCACGCGGTCAGCAACGTCATCCCGGTGGTCGGCGCCAACCGCATTGGCTTCGAGCCGTGGGACGGCTATCCAAACGGCGGCCAGACCTTCTACGGCTCGTCGTTCATCGCCGACCATCGCGGCGACCTGGTCTCGCAGCTGGGCCGGGCCGACGAGGGACTGGTTCAGACCACGGTCGACCTCGACTTCCTCGCCACCCACCGCGCCGCCTGGGGCTTCTTCCGCGACCGCCGGCCCGACCTCTACGGCGCCCTGACCGGACCCCGGCCAGCGTAGATGTTCTCCCTTCCCCCCTCCAGGGGGAAGGGCTCAGATCAGCGTGTCTTCGCCGGGTGCCGTGATGCTTGAAACTGAACGCCTGATCCTCCGTTCCTGGCGCGAGTCGGACCTCGAACCTTTCGCCGCGCTGAACGCCGATCCGGAGGTGATGCGCCATTTCCCATCGACCCAGTCACGGACCGAGAGCGACGCCCTCGCGACCAGATACCAGACCCATATCGACCAACACGGGTTCGGCCGGTGGGCGGTGGAACGGCGCGAAGACGGCGCCTTCCTGGGCTTTTCCGGACCGATGACATTGTCACCGCCAAACCCGCTGGCGCCGGGCGCCGAAATGGGCTGGCGACTGGCGCGGCATTTCTGGGGCCGGGGCTATGCGACGGAGGCCTCGCGCGCGGCGATCGCGTACTGCTTCACGCGGCTGGGTCTGGAGCAGATCCTCGCCTTCACGACCACGACCAATCTGCCGTCACAGGCGGTGATGGGTCGGCTGAGCATGACCCGCCGCGAGGATCTCGATTTCGACCACCCCATGGTCCCCGAGGGTCACGTCCTCCGCCGCCATCTGGTGTGGTCGCAAAGCGCCGAGTAATCAGGAGTAATCAGGGGACAGCTTACTCATTTCCCGCCGGGGCGGCTGATCAGGCCTCTGGAAATGAGTAAGCTGTCCCCTGATTACAAGCGCGGCTCCCTCATCGCGGCCGTCAGGCCGGACAGCCGGTTGCCGGGGGGGCCTGGGCCAGCTCGGCCTTCGCCGCCGCCAGGTCCTTCAGGAATTCCGGTTCCGAGTGCAGCTTGGCCACGGTGGCAGAGGCCATCAGCTGGCCGGCGGCGACATCGCTTGGGAAATGCAGGCCGCAGACGACCCGGCTCTCCCCGAAGGCGCGGCCACGCGCGGCAAGGGGCGTCGCCTTCGCCGGAAGCAGCTCGGTCATCACCAGGCCCCAGGCCCAGCCGACGGCGGCATGCCCCGACGGGTAGGAGCCGTTGGTCTTCATCCAGTCCTCGCGCGGGAGACAGACCGGCGCGTCCGGATGGGCGATCAGCGGCCGCTCGCGCATGAAGTGGTTCTTGGCCGCGGAGACGCTTCGGCCGGCGTCGAACACCAGGCGGTCGAGCATCCTCGACAGGGTCGGCGTGTCCTTGACCGTGATCGCCACGCCGGCGGCGCAGGAGAGCGCAATGTGGGCCTTGTCGCCGAACAGTTCGTTGTCGACGGCGGCCTGGGTCCAGCGCGGCGTTCCCGCCAAGGCGCGGGTCGCGAGGAAGTTGGCTCGCTCGGCGGCGGCCTCGGCCGAGTCGCTCGCCGGCGGCGGGCCCAGAATGACCAGGCTGTCGGGCAGGGCCTCGACGGCGAGATAGCCGCTCGGCGTCTGGCTCTGGGCCAGGCCCGCCGCCCCTGCCAGCACGACAACGGCGAAGACGCCTGCCGCAATGGTCCGAATGCCGATCATGTCCAGAACTCCCCCGAAAACCTGTCCAACTCCGGAGTCGAGGAAGCGGCGGCGACCGTCAAGGCGAAACCCGACTCTGGGCCCTTGACGGGTCGATATGTTATTTCATAACAGTGAAGCTGTTCGAAGGGGCGCCGCCCCGCGCGCCACGCCCACTTTCGGAGGGTCCATGTCCAGAGCCGCTGCCGGCCTTCCCCTGTTCGCGGCGGTCGCCGTCCTGAGCGCCGCCGCCTTGCCGGCCCAGGCCGCCGAGCCCTCCGACACCGTAGCCATCCGCGCCGAGATCGCCGCGATGAAGGCCGACTACGAGGCGCGCATCGCCGCCCTCGAGGCCCGGGTCGCCGCCGCCGAGGCGGCGCGGGGGGACTCCCCGGAGGAGACGGCCGCCGGGGCCGCGCCGCAGGCCGACTCCGCCGAGATGGCGGAAAATTCGGATCTGGAAGCCGAGTCCGAGCCGGTCACGCCGGTCGCCAACCCCAACGCAATGAACCCGGGCATCGCGGTGGTTCTGAACGGCAACTACTTCTCCTCGACGCGGGACCCTTCAATCGCCCGGATGCCCGGCTTCGAGATGGCCGCCGAAACCGGATCGCCTCCTCGCGGCTTCTCTCTCGCGGAATCCGAGGTCACGCTGATGGCGAATGTGGATCCCTACATGTCGGCCGCGCTCACGGTGGCCTTCGATGGCGAGGGCGCCGCGGAGGTCGAGGAGGCGTTTATTCAGAGCACCTCGATGCCGGGCGGACTGACGCTGAAGGGCGGGCGCTTTTTCTCGGGTGTCGGCTATCTGAATGAGCGCCACGCCCACAACTGGATGTTCATCGATATGCCGCTGCCCTATCGCGCCTTCATGGGCGGGCAGTACGGGGATGACGGGGTTCAGGTGCGCTGGTTGGCGCCGACCGAGTTCTTCCTCGAACTTGGCGGGGAAGCCTTCCGCGGAGAAGGCTTCCCCGCCGGCGGCGCGGCCAACCGCGGCGTCGGAACCTGGACCGCCTTCGTGCACACGGGCGCCGATATCAGCGACTCTTCGAGCTGGATGGCAGGCGCTTCCTGGATCCAGGCGGACGCCGATGGACGCGAGACCGAGGACCCGCTGCTCGGCCTCGACCTGTTCTCGGGCAAAACGGAACTGGGTATCCTGACCGGCGTCTACAAATGGGCTCCGGGCGGGAACGGGACACAGCGCAGCTTCACGGCCACCGGCGAATACTTCTTCGGCAACGAGTCCGGGGACTTCAACGGCGTCCCGGTGGATGTGGACCGCACCGGTTGGTACCTGCAAGCCGCCTACAAGTACCGCCAGCGCTGGACCGCCGGGCTTCGCTACAGCCGGATCGATACCGACAACCCCGGGGCGCTGCTTGTCGGTTCGACCCTCGATAGCCTGGGTGTCGACGCCTGGTCCGCGTCCGCCCTGCTCGAATACGACTCCAGCGAGTTCGGCCGTTTCCGGCTGCAGTACACCCGCGATGAAAGCGATCTGCGGCCCAGCGACCAGTTCTGGTTCCAGTACACCGTCATCTACGGGCCGCACGTGGCCCACCGCTACTAGGAGACTCTGATGATCCGCAAACTGATCCTGGGGTTTATCCTGGCGCTTGGCGTCAGCGCGCCCTCCTGGGCGATGGGCGTGTTCGCGTGCGAGCCGGAGTGGGCCGCGCTGGCCCAGGAAATCGGCGGCGACAAGGTGACCACCTACACCGCCACCACTGCCCTGCAGGACCCGCACCAGATCCAGGCGCGGCCCAGCCTGATCGCCAAGGCCCGCAGCGCCAGCGTCGTGGTCTGCACGGGCGCCGAACTGGAAATCGGCTGGCTGCCAGCCATTCTCAATCAAGCGGCCAACAAGAAGATCGTGCCGGGGGCGCCGGGCTATTTCGAGGCGAGCCGCTACGTGGTCTTGCTGGAGAAGCCGGGCCAAGTTGACCGTTCGCAGGGCGACATCCATTCCCTGGGCAACCCGCACGTCCAGTCCGACCCGCGCAACATGCTGCCTATCGGCAAGGCGATGGCCGAGCGCTTCGCCCAGATTGACCCGGCCAACGCCGCCTACTACCGCGCCCGTTACGCCGCCTTCGCGGTGAAGTGGAACGCCGCCCTGGTCCGTTGGCAGGCTCGCGCCGCGCCCCTGCGGGGCCAGCCGATCGCCGTGCAGCACAAGACCTGGATCTATCTGGAAAGCTGGCTGGGCCTGAAGCGGGTCGTGGCCCTGGAGCCCAAGGCGGGCGTTCCCGCCTCCAGTGGCTACCTCGCCCAGGTGCTGGCCGTGCTGGGCAAGACGCCGGTGAAGATGGTCATCCGCTCGGCCTATGAAGACGGCCGGTCGTCCGAGTTCATCGCCCAACGGGCGCACATCCCGGCCGTGGTCCTGCCCTACACGATCGGCGGCACGCCGGGGGCTAAAGACCTCTATTCCCTCTATGACGACACCCTCACCCGGTTGCTCGGGGTTTTGAAGTGAACATCGGCGCGATCGAACTCTCCATCCTGCTGCCGGCCCTGCTGGCCGGCCTGCTGGTGCTCTCGACCCATGTTCCCATGGGCCAGCAGGTGCTGGGCCGCGGCATCGTCTTCATCGACCTTGCCATCGCCCAGGTGGCCGGCCTGGGCGTGACCATCGCCGGCGCCACGGGCGCCGAGCCGCAGGGCTGGCACGTCCAGCTGGCCGCCTGTTCGGCCGCCCTGGTCGGGGCCCTGGTCCTGACCTGGACCGAAAAGAAGTGGCCGCAGGTGCAGGAAGCGCTGATCGGGGTGCTGTTCGTGGTCGCCGCCTGTGTCGAGCTGCTCCTGCTAGCCAACAACCCGCACGGCGGCGAGCATCTGAAGGACCTGCTGGTCGGCCAGATCCTCTGGGTGCAGATCCCGACCCTGATCCCGATCGCGGCGTTCTATGCCGTCGCCCTGGCCATCTGGTTCCTGTTTCGGCAGCGGCTGGGCCAGATCGGATTCTATGTGCTGTTCGCGCTCGTCGTGACTCAGTCGGTGCAGCTGGTGGGGGTCTATCTGGTGTTCGCCAGCCTGATCGTCCCGGCCCTGGCCTCGCGGCGGTTCGCCTCGAAGCTGCGGCTTGGCGTCGGCTATGCGGTCGGCCTGGTCGGCTACGTCGCCGGGCTGGTGGTCTCGTCAGTGCTCGATCTGCCCACCGGGGCGGCTATCGTCGTCACCCTGGCGGGAAGCTTCGTGTTGGCGGTGATCGCCTCGCTGGCCGTCCCGGCGTCGATGCGGGCCGAGCCGGAGCCGGAACCGGTTCACTGAGAACAGGGACATGCACTTCAGTGCGTGTCCCTCGCCGCTGCAAGCTGAAGGGGACACGCACTGAAGTGCATGTCCCCGCGCTCGTTACCCCAGCAGCGTCTTGCCGTTCTTGACCACGGTCACGCCGCGCGACTTCACCCGGGCCTCGAAGGAGACCACGTCGCCGTCCTTCCACAGATCGACGGTGATGGTCTCGCCGGGGAAGACCGGGCTGGAGAAGCGCACCTGGTGGCTTTTGATCTTCGCCGGATCGAAGCCGCAGTATTCCTGCAGCACCGCCCGGCAGGTGATCCCGTAGGTGCACAGCCCATGCAGGATCGGGCGCGGGAAGCCCGCCGCCGCGGCGATCCGCGGGTCGGCATGCAGCGGATTGCGGTCGCCGCTCAGGCGGTAGATCAGCGCCTGGTCCGGCCGGGTGGCGATGTCCACCGACAGGTCCGGCGCCCGGGTCGGGACCTCGTGCGGCTCGGGCGCCCCCTCGGACGGGCCGCCGAAGTTGCCGTCGCCGCGCGCGAAGGTCGAGCCGGTCAGGGTGGCGATCTTCTCGCCGGTCTTGGCGTCGGCCAGGACGGTCTCGTTGTAGATCACCGCGCCCTTGTCGCCCTTATCGTAGGCGCCGATCACCCGGCTGGTGGCCAGGACGCTCGCCTCCGTCGGCAGGGGCTTGTGGAACTCGACCTTTTGCTCGCCATGGACCACCAGCAGGAAGTTGATGCCCATCTTGCCGATGCCCGGTCCCGCGCCCCAGGCGACGGTGGTGGCCATGGTCGGCACGGCCTTGAGGCCGCTCTCGTAGACGAACGGCAATTCGTCCAGGTTCATCGGGTCCGAACCCATGCCGATGCCCAGGGCATAGAGCATGGCGTCCTTGTCGGTCCAGGCGAACGGCTGCGGCTCGCTGGCGAGCGACAGAATCTCGGGGTAGGCGATAGGCATGGACGGCTCCCGGGGTTTTCTTCTTGCGGTGATTGAAGCGCGTTCACCCCAGGGACCGCAAGACGGGAGGTCGCATTGCCGGGTTCCCTCTGATCGGCTAGAAGCGCCGGCTCATCTTCATCGCGGCCGGAACCCGCCCGCAGCTTCAAGAGTCTCGAATGGAACAGACCAAAGCCGCCATTGGCCCCGTCAGCGGCAACCTCCTCTTCTACACCAAGCCCGAGCCTCTCAGCCGCGACGTGCACAGCGGACTGGGCGTTCAGCGCATGGACCGGCCCTTCGGCTTCGCCGCGGTCGGCCACGTGGTGCCGCTGACCGTTGCCGAGTTCAGCTTCGCCGCCATCAGCTACCCGATCATCTTCGCCGGCGCCGAGCGCCTGCCGCTGGCGGTCATGGGCATCAACCAGGGTGAGAACCTGTTCGTGAACGAAGACGGCTCCTTCGCCGTCGGCGGCTACGTGCCGGCCTACATCCGCCGTTATCCCTTCGTGCTGGCCGCCGACGAGGCGCAGCAGCGCATGGTCGTCTGCATCGAGACCACCGCGAAGATCTTTGTCGACAAGAAGAAGGCCGACCTGCCGCTGTTCGACGACAAGGGCGAGCCGTCCGAGTACACCACCAACGCCATCAAGTTCTGCGAGGACTTCGAGGGCGAGCGTCGCCGCACGGAGTCGTTCATCAAGCTCCTGCAGGACCTGGACCTGTTCGAGCAGCGTGAGTCGATCTTCAACATGCCCAAGGAAGACGGCACGGTCGAACCGGTGAAGCTGGCGGAGTATTTCGCTGTCTCCGAGGCCAAGTTGGCCGCCCTTTCGCCCGAGAAGCTGGCCGAGCTGCGCGACAACGGCGCGCTGGAGAAGATCTACAACCACCTCGGCTCGCTGGTCGCCTGGGACCGTCTGGTGGCGATCGCCAGCGACCAGGCCGTGCGCCGCTCCGGCGAAGTTCCGGCCAACGCCTGAGACCCCGGGCGCGTCCCGAAAGGGGCGCGTCAGCGGGCGAACACGCTCCGCGTCAGGCAGGAGAAGACGAGGCGCCCGGCCTCGTCGAGCAGATCGTGCTGGGCGATGACGATGCCCTTGTCATCGCCCACCGGGTCCTTGCCCATCACCGTCATGCGCCCGCGCAGCAACTCGCCCACCGGCGGGTTGCGGCCCCAGCGCAGGGCGTCGACGCCCAGCCGCTTGGTCTGGGGCCAGTCGGCCGAAGCCTGTTCGTCGAGCCGCGCCCACAGGGCGAAGACCATGGCGTCGGGCGCGCCGCGTTCCATCCCCCAGCCGGGCGTGAAGGCCCGGGCGAAGGCCTCAAGGGCATGGGGGTCGACCGCCACCACGCCCAGGCTGACCACCTGACCGACCGAGATTTCGTCAAAACTGGCGGGCATGGGGTCAGGGCTCCGGGGAAATGCGGATCAACAGCTTGCCGTCGTGGTCGCCGGTAAACAGGCGCTTGACCGCCTCGGCGGCGTTCTCCAGCCCATCGACGGCATGGGCCTTCCACTTGATCTGCCCGCCCAGCACCCAGGGGGCGAGCTCGGCCAGGGCCTCGCCGGCGCGGGGGATGAAGTCGATGACGATGAAGCCCCGGATCATGATCCGGTGCATCAGGACCCGGGCGAAGTCGCTCGGACCGGGGATCGGCCCTTCGGCGTTGTAGGTGCTGATCATGCCGCACAGGGGCATGCGGCTGAAGTTGTTCATCCGGGCGATGACCGCGTCCATGATCGCGCCGCCGACATTCTCGAAATTGACGTCGATCCCGTTGGGGCAGAGCCGGTCCAGCGCCGCGCCGACATCCTCGTTCTTGTAGTCGATGGCCCCGTCGAACCCGAGGTCGCGGGTCAGCCAGGCGCATTTCTCCGGGCCGCCGGCGATGCCGATGACCCGCGCGCCCTTGAGTTTCGCGATCTGGCCGGCGATGGAGCCCACCGCCCCCGCGGCGGCGGAGACCACCACTGTCTCGCCCGGCTGCGGCTTGCCGATATCGACCATGCCGAACCAGGCGGTCAGGCCCGTCGCGCCGAGCACGCTCATGAAGGCCGTCAGCGGCACGCCCGGCAGGGTCGGGACCGGACTGGCCATGCCTTCATGGACGATGGAGTAGCTCTGCCAGCCGGACAGACCGGCATTGACCACCTGGCCCACCGGAATGCGATCAGACCGGCTGGCCTCGACCACGCCGATGGTCCCGCCGCGCATCACGTCACCAACCTCGACCGGCGGCAGATACTGGTCCTGGTCGCTCATCCAGATGCGGTTGGTCGGGTCCAGCGACAGGTAGACGTTGCGCACCAGCACCTCGCCGGGCTGCAGCGCCGGCAGCGGCCGCTCGACGAATTCCAGGTCGCCGGGCGCGATCTCGCCCACCGGCCGCTTCTTGAGAATCCACTGGCGATTGACCGGCATCTGTTCGCTCCCTGCGTCGCCGACGATCATGGCGGTCGCGGCGCCGTTGTCGAGGCCCCCTCGCGGGCCATATAGCTGTAACCATGCGCCTGACCACGCTTCTCGCCGCCCTGTTCGCCCTCTTCGCCGCGCCCGCGCTCGCCGCGCCGGTGGACACCGGCCATATCCAGGCCGAGCTGGTCGCCCAGGAGGCGGCCGTGCCCGGCGGGACGGTCTACGTCGCCCTGCGCCAGAACATCGACAAGGGCTGGCACACCTACTGGCGCAATCCCGGGGATTCGGGCCAGCCGCCGCAGATCACCTGGACACTGCCCGCCGGCTGGAAGACCGGGGACTTCGTCTGGCCGACCCCGAGCCGCCAGCCGATCGGTCCGCTGATGAATTACGGCTACAGCGGGGACATCCTGCTGCCGACGCCGATCGAGGTCCCGATCACGGCGAAGCCCGGCGAGACGGTGCGGATCGGCGCCGCGGTCACCATCCTGGTCTGCGCCGACATCTGCGTTCCCGAAGACGCGGTCCTGACCCTCGACCTGCCGGTGACGGCCGGTCCGCCCCGGCCCGATCCTGTCTGGGGTCCACGCATCGCAAAGGTGTTGGCCGCCGCCCCCAAGCTGGCGGGCCTGACCGCGACCTTCCAGGTCGCCGGGCCCAAGCTCACCCTGGCGGTGGCCGGAACGCCCCTGGAAGGCGCGGACTTCGCCGGCGCCTGGTTCTTCCCGTTCAGCGGCACGGCCATCGAGCACGCCAAACCCCAGGCCATCGAGCGCGGCCCGCGCGGCCTGACTCTGACCCTGCCGGCGGGGTTTGATTTCACCCAGGCTAAGGCGCCGGCAACCCTGGCCGGGGTGCTGGCCCTGCCGGGCGGAGCCTACGAGATCAGCGCCACGGCAGGACCGCCGCCCAAGGGCGCAGCGGGCCTTGGTCCGCCGCCGGGCGCCGCGGGGGGTAAGGCGCTGGGCCTGCCCGCCGCCCTGCTGTTCGCCCTGCTGGGCGGCCTGATCCTCAATCTGATGCCCTGCGTCTTCCCGGTGCTGTCGATGAAGGCCGCGGCCCTCGCCGGCCATGCCCACGAGACCCGCGCCGCCCGACATCAGGGGCTGGCCTATCTGGCCGGCGTACTGGCGACCTTCCTCGCCCTGGCGGGAGCGGTCATCGCGCTGAAGGCCGCCGGCGCCGCCATCGGCTGGGGCTTCCAGCTGCAGTCGCCGGCGGCCGTGGCGGCTCTGGCCGGGGTCATGCTTCTGGTGGCGATGAACCTTTCGGGGGTGTTCCAGGTCGGCGGCGCCCTGCAGGGCGTCGGCGGCGGGCTGGCCGACGGCAAGGAAGGCCTGGCCGGCAGCTTCATGACCGGCGTCCTGGCCGTCGTCGTGGCCGCGCCCTGCACCGCGCCCTTCATGGGGCCGGCGATGGGGTTCGCCCTGACCCAGGGCGCGGCGGTCTCGCTGCTGATCTTCGCCGCCCTGGGTCTGGGCCTCGCCCTGCCGTTCGTCGCCCTGTCCTTCGCCCCGCCGCTGCTGCGGCTGATGCCCCGGCCGGGCGCCTGGATGGAGACCCTGCGCAACGTGCTGGCCTTTCCGATGTACGGGACGGCGGCCTGGCTGGTCTGGGTGCTGGCGCAACAGACCGCCCCCGCGGGCTTGGCCTTGGGTCTCGCCGCCGCCGTGGTCGCCGCCTTCGGCGCCTGGCTGTTCGGCCATGCCCAGCGCCGCGAGACGGCGCCCGTCACCCGCGGCCTCGCCGCCCTGGCCATCCTGGCCGCGGCCGGCCTGATCTACGGCCTGACCCTGGTCCCGCCGCCCACGCCCGTCGCCGGGGCCGGCAAGGCGTCGAGCGCGGCCCAGCTCTCGTCGGAGCCCTGGTCGCCGGAGCGGGTCGCGGCCCTGCGCGCCGAGGGTCGGCCGATCCTGGTCAACTTTACCGCCGCCTGGTGCGTCACTTGCCAGGTCAACGAGCAGGTGGCCCTGTCGACCGCCACGGTGGCCCGGGCCCTCCAGAGCAGTGGCGCGGTCTACCTCAAGGCAGACTGGACCAATCGTGACGCCGCCATCGCCCGGGCGCTGGCCGAGCACGGCCGGGCCGGGGTCCCGCTCTATCTCGTGTATGGCTCGGACGGCTCGCCGCCGGTCATTCTGCCCCAGCTGTTGACTGAAGGGCTGGTGGCGGAGGCCCTGGCAAAGGCCGCCGTTCCGCCCATCGGAGGCTGATCACGACCCTCGCCGATGAAGCCGGCTGACGGCTGACGAACCGTCAGACCGGCGCGGCCGGCGGGGCGGTGATCACCTCGACGTTGTCGCGCAGCAGCCAGAACATCTCCTTCAGGGCCATGTCCCGCGCGCGTTGATCAGCGGCCGTCTCGACCTCCTTGAGCCGCACCGGCAGGTCCTGGGCGATTCCGCGCAGGATGCACTTCAGGTCGCCGTCCGTGCCGCGTTGAGCCAGCAAGAGATGGGCCTGCATGTCGAGCTTCGACAGTTCGTCGATCTGGGTCCTGAAGGCGTCGAAGCCGTCCAGCGGGCCGGCCTTGCCCTTCCAGCCGTCGACCTGGGCCTGCAGCACCCCGGCGCGGGCGACGATGTCGCGGAACAGCGGTTCCTGCGCCACCGGCGCCGGGGCGGAGGCCGCGGTCATGACCAGCATCGGCGGCGCGGCCGTCGGCGAGAACGAGGCCGTCCAGAGGGTGGCGGCAAGGGCGACGGCGTCACAGGACATGGGGCGTCCCTCGATGTATGGGCGTTTGTCCTGTGGTAAGCCCGATAGGGTAAACGGCGTGTTGATTCCGGAGCCTGCATGACCAACCCCGCCGCCGCCTGGACCGTCCTTGAGGCCGCCGCCCGCAAGGACGCGCAGACCCGCATCGTCGATCTGTTCACGGCCGAGCCGGACCGGCTGGAGCGGCTGGTGGTCGAGGCCTGCGGTCTGCGGCTGGACCTGTCGAAACAGCCCTGGAGCCGCGCGGGCCTGGCCGCCGCCCTGGACCTGGCCGCCGCCGCCGGGGTTGAGGCCGCCCGCGACCGGCTGTTCGCCGGCGAGGCGGTCAATGTCACCGAGAATCGCGCCGCCCTGCACATGGCCCTGCGCGCGCCGGACGGGGCGGGCTTTCAGGCCCTGGGCAAGCCGGTGTCCGACGCGGTCGAGACCGTCCGAAACCGCATGCGCGCCTTTGCCGAGGCGGTGCGGGCCGGAGAGATCCTCGGGGCGACAGGCAAGCCGTTCAGGACCATCGTCCACATCGGCATCGGCGGCTCGGACCTCGGCCCGCGAATGGTCTGGCGGGCGCTGAAACCCCTCGAACCGCAGATCGCGCTGCGTTTCGTCGGCAACGTCGATCCGTCCGACCTCGCCCAGGCCCTGGCCGGGCTGGACCCGGAAACCACCCTGGTCGTGGTGGTCTCCAAGACCTTCACCACCCAGGAGACCATGGCCAACGCCACGGCCGCCCGCGGCTGGCTGCACGCCTTCCTGGGCCCCGACGGTGACGCCAATCTCGCCGCCGCCTCGACCAACCTGGAGGCCTGCGCCGCCTTCGGCATTCCGGCGGAACGGGTGTTCGGCTTCGAGGACTGGGTCGGCGGGCGGTATTCAGTGATGTCGGCCGTGGGCCTCTCCTGCGCCGTCGCCCTGGGCTGGGACGTGTTCGCGGCGCTGCAGGCCGGCGCGGCGGCGATGGATGACCACTTCCGCGCCACGCCGCTGGCTGCCAACGCCCCGGTGCTGCTCGCGCTGGCCCATGTGTTCAACCGCAATGGCCTTGGCCGTCCCGTGCGGGTGGTCGAGCCCTATGCCGAACGGCTGGGCCTGCTGGCCAGCTACCTGCAGCAGCTGGAGATGGAGTCCAACGGCAAGCGGGTGACCCTGGCCGGCGAACCCGTCGCCCGCGCGACGGCCACGGCGGTGTTCGGCAACAGCGGCACCAACGACCAGCACGCCTTCTTCCAGATGCTGCACCAGGGGACCGACGTCATCCCGGTGGACTTCGTGGCCGTGGCCAGGGCCGACGAGGGGCCGATCCGCCAGCAGCCGATCCTGCTGGCCAACGCCATCGCCCAGGCCGAGGCTCTGATGGCGGGGTCGCCCAACGCCGCCGAGCCGCACCGCCATTTCCCCGGCGACCGGCCGTCCAGCTTCATCCTGATGGATCGGCTGACGCCCAAGACCCTCGGCGCCCTGATCGCCCTCTATGAGCACAAGGTGTTCGTCGAGGGCGTCCTGTGGGACATCTGCAGTTTCGACCAGTGGGGCGTGGAACTGGGCAAGACCCTGGCGACGCGTGTGCTGGGTGAGTTGCAGGGCGGGTCGGCGGGGGCGCACGACCCGTCGACGGCGGCGCTGATCGAGCGGCTGAAAGACTGACCTTACTCCCTCCCCTTTATGGGGAGGGACAGGCCGCGAAGCGGCCAGGGTGGGGAGGCCAGATGCCGTGCCCGATGCGTCGGAGTAGTGGCCTACTCCCCCACCCGTCCGGGCTTCGCCCGGCCACCCTCCCCATAAAGGGGAGGGAGAGGCGCTAGCCCTTCCGCAATCTTTCGCCTATACCCCCGCCCCGATGACCCGCGCCGCGCACCACCATCATGCCTGCCACGCCATCCCTCGCGGGACGGAACGGGTTCGCGCGGCCTAACGGCCAGACGCACACCCTCCGGCCCCGCCCGACGCGGATGGGGCTGAGACCAGCTCCATCCGGCCTGACCTGACCCGATGTAGAGCTCGACCATGACCGACCAGACCTTCCGCCCTGAAGCCCGCGCGCCCCGCGGATTCGCCGACAAGCGCGCCGCGACCCTGCGCGCCGAGCGGCGGATCGTGGAGGCCGTGTCGAAGGTCTACGAGCAGTGGGGCTTCGAGCCGCTGGACACCGGGGCCTTCGAATACGCCGACGCGCTGGGCAAATTCCTGCCCGACAGCGACCGGCCCAACGAGGGGGTGTTCGCCCTGCAGGACGACGACGAGCAGTGGATGGCCCTGCGCTACGACCTGACCGCGCCGTTGGCCCGGTTCGCGGCGCAGAACTGGGAGACCCTGCCCAAGCCCTATCGCCGCTACGCCTTCGGCCCGGTCTGGCGCAACGAGAAGCCGGGCCCCGGCCGCTTCCGCGAGTTCATCCAGTGCGACGCCGACACGGTCGGTTCGGCGCGGCCGGAAGCGGACGCGGAAATCATCGCCCTGGCCGTCGCGGGTCTGGAAGCCGCCGGCCTGCCGCAGGGCGCGGCGGTGATGAAGATCAACAACCGCAAACTGCTCAACGGCCTGCTGACCGCTGCCGGGGTGACCACCGAGGGCCAGAAGCTGGGCGTGCTGCGCGCCGTGGACAAGCTGGACCGGCTGGGCCGCGAGGGCGTGGCCCTGCTGCTCGGCGAGGGCCGCAAGGATGAGTCGGGCGCCTTCACCAAGGGCGCGGGCCTGGGCGCCAAGGCCATCGAGTCGGTGCTGGCCTTCGTGGCCGCTGGTCAGCCCGACCGCGCCGGAACGCTGGACGCCCTGAGCAAGGTTATCGGCGGCTCCCCCGAAGGCGACGAGGGGCTGGAGGAGCTGGCGAAGATCGACGCGGCCCTCAAGGGGCTGGGCGTGGGCGAAGGCCAGGCCAGCTTCGACCCCTCGATCGTGCGCGGGCTGGAATACTACACCGGCGCGGTGTTCGAAGCCGAGCTGCTGCTGGAGACCACCGACGAGAAGGGCCAGCCGATGCGCTTCGGCTCGATCGGCGGCGGCGGGCGTTACGATGACCTGGTGGCCAGGTTCACCGGCGAACAGACCCCGGCGACCGGCTTCTCCTTCGGCGTCTCGCGGCTGGCCGCCGCGCTCAAGGCGGCGGGCCGCGACGAGGCCGGTGAGGGGCGGGGTCCGGTGGTGATCATCGCCTTCGACCAGAGCCGGATGGCCGACTACTTCGCCGTCGCCGCCGACCTGCGGAACGGCGGCATCGCCGCGGAGGTCTATCTCGGCTCCTCCGGCATGCGGGCGCAGATGAAGTACGCCGACCGCCGCCTGTCGCCCGCCGCGGTGATCATCGGCGAGGACGAGTTCGCCGCCGGTACGGCCACGGTGAAGGACCTCGACCTCGGCCGCGACCTGTCGAAGGGCATGACCGACAACGCCGCCTGGAAGGCCGAGCGGCCCGGCCAGCAGACCGTCGCCCGCGCCGACCTGGTGGCCACGGTGCGCCAGATCGTGGACGCCGCCCAATGAGGCTCGAGCCACCTGTTCCCCCGGCGGCCCTGGCGGCCATCCGCGCGCCGTTCGCCGATGCGGGGGCCAAGACCGTCGAGGTCTCCGTCCTTCAGCCGCTGGCCCTGCTGCTCGACCTGTCGGGCGAAGCCATGCGGCCGCGCCTGTTCGTGGTCCAGGCCGAGGGCGGCGAGGAGCTGGCCCTGCGGCCGGACTTCACCATTCCCGTGGCCCGGGCGCACATCGACAGCGGCGCGTCCGAGGGCCGCTACGCTTACGAAGGCAAGGCCTTCCGCGCCGCGCCGGCCGGCTCGGTGCGGGCCGAGGAGTTCCTGCAGGTCGGGGTCGAGGCTTTCGGCGGCGGCGACGCGGCAGACGCCGACGCCGAGGTGGTCGGCCTGGCCTGGCGGTCGGCGGCGGCCGGGGGGCGGACGGACCTGACCCTGACCCTTGGCGACATCGCCCTGTTCGGCGCCTTTATCGACAGCCTGGCGCTGGCCCCGGCGCTGTCGGCGCGACTCAAGCGGCTGTTCACCCGGCCGCGCCTGTTGCAGGCCGAGCTCGACCTGGCCGACGCCGGTCCGACCGAGGCGGCGGCCCGCATCGTCAATCCGCTGGAGGGCGTCCCCGCAGGCCAGGGCGAGGCCGCGTTGCGCCAGCTGTGGGCCATCGCCGGCATCGAGCCGGTCGGATCGCGGCCGGTCGGGGAGATCGTCCGCCGTCTGGCCGAGCGGGCCGAGGCGGCGAGCACCCCGCACCTCTCGCCCGCCGAGGCCGAGGCCGTGCGGTGCTATCTGGCCGTCACCGGCGCGCCCGGCGCCGCGTTGGACGCCATCCGGGGGCTGGCCGGTCCTGACACGGCCGCGCTCGACGCCGCCATCGCCGGGTGGAGCCGCCGCCTGGCCGGGCTGGCGGCGCAGGGCGTGCCGGCGGACGGCGTGACCCTGACCGCCGCCTTTGGGCGGGCCTTCGGCTACTACGACGGCCTGGTGTTCGAGGTGCGCAGCGCGGCGCTGGGCGAAGAGCGACCGGTGGCCGCCGGAGGCCGCTACGACGGCCTGCCGGCCCGCCTCGGCGCGGCGTCGGGCCAGGGTGCTGTGGGCTGCATGGTGCGGCCGGCGCGAGCTTTCGCCGGAGGCATGGAATGACCGGTCCCCTGATCCTCGCCATCCCCTCCAAGGGACGCCTGAAAGAACAGGTCGAGGCCTGGCTCGCCGACGCCGGCCTGCCGCTGTCGTCGGCCCCCGGCGGCCGGGGCTACACCGCCGCCATTCCAGCCCTGCCGCGGGTCGAGGTGCGGCTGCTGTCGGCCGCCGATATCGCCGCGGCGCTGGACAGCGGCGAGGTTCACCTGGGCGTCACCGGCGAGGACCTGCTGCGCGAGCAGGTCGCCGACCTTGAGGCGCGGGTCATGCTGGTGCGGGCGCTGGGCTTTGGCCGCGCCGACCTGATCGTCGCCGTGCCGCGCGGCTGGCTGGATGTGGAGACCATGGCCGACCTTGAGGAGGTCGCCCACCTGCACATGGTTCGCACTGGCCGGCGACTGAGGGTGGCGACCAAGTATGTGGTCCAGACCCGGGCCTTCTTCACCCGCTGCGGCGTGGCCGACTACCGCATCGTCGAGTCCGGCGGGGCCACCGAGGGGGCCCCGGCCTCGGGCGCGGCGGAGATCATCGTCGACATCACCACCACCGGCGCGACCCTGTCGGCCAACCACCTGAAGATCGTCGGCGACGGGGTGATCCTGAAGAGTCAGGCGCGGCTGGCCGCCTCCCTGTCGGCGGATTGGGACGAGGGCCGACTGGCCGCCGCGCGGCAGCTGCTGGGCGTGGTCGAGGCGCGGGCCCGGGCGAAGGACAGTGTCATGCTGGTCTGGCCCGCCGAGCGCGACGACGCGGCCCGGGCGGCGCTCACCGAACTGGTGAGGAAGGGCGCGCGGCCAAGGGCCAACGGCCTGTTGATCGCTGAACGCGATCTGCTCGCGGCCCAGGGGTTGCTGGCGGCGGCGGGAATCGGTCCGGTGGCGGCCAGCCGTCCGGAACATCTTTTCGAGCCGTCCTCGGAAGCGGCGGAAGCGCTGGCGGCCCAGATCGGGGCGTAGAACTGACGGACGAGTCAAAAAAAGACGTTCTTTTGACTCGCCAGTCCAAGAAACAACCCTTTTTCAGGCCATTCGGCGTCATTTGTTGCGCGATCCACCCCTTGGTTGCCTTGACAGGGCAAGGGAATTGCCGTCTTTTCAAATTGCGCGAGGGACAAGACCCCCAGAGAGGTCTGCCCTCACGGCGTTTCGGGGAGGAAACGCCCGCTTGGATCGAGTGATCGAGGAATAACCGGACCCGCCGCGATTATCCCCCGCGGCGGGTCTGTGTTTTTTGGCGCTAGCGTCAAAAAGCTTACTAACATTCCCGCGTGGTTCGAGACGCTCGCCTGACGGCTCGCTCCTCACCATGACGAACAGGATTGCAGCCCACCCATAGTCGTCATCCTGAGGAGCGGCGAAGCCGCGTCTCGAAGGACGCACCACCCTTCGCGCTCTGGATTTGCCCATGACCTCTACCCCAGAGGACGGCTACCTGCCGTCCAACATTGCAAGCGGGCGCTGCCGGCCGGTGGTGATCACCGGCTGCTCCGGCGGCGGCAAGTCGACGCTGCTGGCCGAACTGGGCCGGCGGGGCCATCGCGTGTTCCCCGAGCCCGGCCGGCAGATCGTGCGGGAGCAGGACTGGATCGGCGGCGAGGCCCTGCCCTGGACCGCGCCGGCGAAGTTCGCCGAACTGGTCCTGTCGCGGGCCATGCACCAGCTGGTCACCGCCGCCGCGACCGACGGCCTGGCCTTCTTTGACCGCAGCCTCGTCGAGCCGCTGGCGGGGCTGGAACGCCTGAGCCTGCCGGTTCCGGAGCCGTTCCGCCGGGCGGCGGATCGCTGCCGCTATGACGAGACGGTCTTCGTCGCCCCGCCCTGGCCGGAGATCTACCGCCAGGACGCCGAGCGGCGGCACGGGCTGGACGAGGCGCTGGCGGAGTACGAGCCCCTGCTGGCGACCTACCGGCGGCTCGGCTACCGGCTGGTGGACTTGCCGAAGACGGACGTGGCCGCGCGGGCCGACTTCGTGCTCGCGACGCTGGGGTTTTGACCCGAACAGGAAGGGTGGTCCTCGCGGACCGCCCGTCCCCGCGCCAGCTACCAGATCCTCACCCGGTCGCCCGGCGCGACATAGAGCTTGTCGCCGTCCTTCACCCCGAAGGCCTCGTACCAGGCGTCGATGTTCCGGATCGTGCCGTTGACCCGGTAGTAGGCCGGGGAATGCGGGTCGGTGACCACCTGGTTGCGGACGAAGTCCTCGCGGGCTTTCTGGCGCCAGACCTGGGCCCAGCCGAGGAACACCCGCTGCGGGCCGGTGAAGCCGTCGAGGATCGGCGCCGGCGCGCCCTTCAGCGACATGATGTAGGCGTCGAAGGCCAGCGACAGGCCGCCCATGTCGCCGATGTTCTCGCCCATGGTCAGGGCGCCCTGCACCCTGGCGCCCGGATAAGGCTCGAACATCGAGTACTGGGCGCCGAGCCGGTCGGCCTGGGCCTTGAACTTGGTCGCATCCTCGGCGGTCCACCAGTCGCGCAGCACGCCGTCGCCGTCGCCCTTGCGGCCCTGGTCGTCGAAGCCGTGGCTGATTTCGTGGCCGATGACCCCGCCGATGCCGCCGTAGTTCACCGCCGGATCGGCATCCGGGTGGAAGAACGGCGCCTGCAGGATCGCCGCGGGGAAGGTGATGGCGTTCTTCACCGGGCTGTAGGAGGCGTTGACGGTCTGGGGCGTCATGCCCCACTCGGACCGGTCCACCGGGCTGTTGAGCCGGGCGACGTCGTAGCGCCACTCGAAGGCGCCGGCGCGGATGGTGTTGCCGTACAGGTCGTCGGGGCGGATCTCGAGGCCGGAATAGTCCCGCCACGTATCGGGATAGCCGATCTTCACCCCGAACTTGGCCAGCTTGTCGAGCGCCCTGGCCTTGGTCTCCGGGCTCATCCAGTCGAGCCGCTCGATGCGCGCCTTCATGGCCGCGCGGATGTTGGCCACCAGGGCCTCCATCTTGGCCTTGGACTCCGGCGGGAAGTAGCGGGCGACATAGATCTTGCCGACCGGCTCGCCGAGCACGCCGTTGACGTGAGCCACGGCCCGTTTCCAGCGCGGCTTCTGCTCGGGCTGGCCGGCGAGGGTCCTGGAACGGAACTCGAAGTTGGCGTCGGCGAACCGCCGCGACAGCAGCGGCGCGGCGCCGTCCACCAGATGGAAGGCCTGCCACGCCTTGAGCGTGTCGACCGAAGTCGCCGAATAGATGGCGGCAAACTTCGGGAAGGCGGTGTTGGTGCTGACGACGAAGCGATTGACCCCCTGCAGCTCGGTTCCGACCAGATAGCGGTTCCAGTTGAAGCCCGGCGTCGTCGCCTGCAGCTCGGCCAGGGTCATCGGATTGTAGGTCTTGTCCCGGTCGCGCCGCTGGACGCGGGTCCAGGAGGCCTCGGCCAGCTGGGTCTCGAAGGCGAGGATGGCCTTGGCCGCCTCGGCGGGCCTGGGCCAGCCGGCCAGGGTCAGCATCTGGGCGACATAGGCCTCGTAGGCGGCCTTCTTGGGCGCGAACTTGGGGTCGAGGTAGTAGTCGCGGTCGGGCAGGCCAAGGCCTCCAGTGCCGGCGTAGACGGCGTATTTCGACGGGTCCTTGGCGTCGTCGCTGATGCCCAGGCCGAAGATGCCGCTGAAGCCGGAGACATTGGCGCGGCCCATCAGGGCGGTCATGTCGTCCCGCGTCTTCACCCGTCGGATGGCGGACAGCTCGGCGGACAGCGGCTTGATGTCCAGGGCATCGACGCGGGCCTCGTCCATGAAGGCGCCGTAGGCCGCGCCGATCATGGCGGCGTCGCCTGTGCCGATCCGGCCGGCGGCGGCGTCCTCGATGATCGCCTTCGTGCGGGCCTCCGACAGGATCGACAGGACGTCGAAGTTGCCGAAGCGGGTGCGGTCCGACGGGATCTCCGTGCGCCCGTTCCAGCCGCCGCTGGCCCAGGTGTAGAAGTCGTCGCCCGGTCGCGCCGTCCGGTCCATGCCCGCCATGTCGAAGCCCCAGGCGCCGTAGCGCGGGCTCTCCAGCGTGGCCGTCTCGCCGCCGCCGGTGGCGTCGGCGGTGACGAACAGGCCCTGGTTGAAGCAGAAGGCGTCGAGGCAGACGTGCTCCTCGTGCGCCAGAGCCGGCGAGGCCGCGAGGGCCAGGGCGACAGCCGCGGCGGCGCCCATCCAGAAGGTCTTCATGGTCGGATGTTCCCCGGAAACATAACCCGCCGGGAACCTTGCACCGGCGGCGGCGGGAAGGGACGTTAAAGTTCGTTCATGCAAGGCCGCAGCGGACGGGACAGACACCGCGGGTGTCTGTCCCTGAAGCGGGCAGCTACCAGATCCGGACGCGGTCTTCCGGCTTGATGTACCACCTGTCGCCTTCCTTCACGTTGAAGGCGACGTACCAGGCGTCGACGTTGCGCAGGGTGCCGATGACCCTGAACATGGCTGGCGAGTGGGGATCGGCGACGATCTGCTGGCGCAGGGTGTCGTCACGGTACTTGCTGCGCCAGATCTGGGCGAAGCCGAGGAAGAACCGCTGGTCGCCGGTCAGGCCGTCGACCACCGGCGCGGGCTTGCCGCCCAGCGACAGGTGGTAGGCGTCCAGGGCGATCAGGATGCCACCCAGGTCCCCGATGTTCTCGCCCATGGTCAGGTCGCCGTTGACCTTCGCGCCGGGCAGCGGCTCGTAGGACGAGTACTGGGCGCCGAGGATGGCGGTCTGGGCCTCGAACTTGGCCGCGTCCGAAGGCTGCCACCAATCGCGCAGGCTGCCGTCGGCGTCGAACTTGCGGCCCTGGTCATCGAAACCATGGCTGATCTCGTGGCCGATTACCGCGCCGATGCCGGCGTAGTTGACGGCCGGGTCGGCATCCGGATCGAAGAACGGCGGCTGCAGGATGGCGGCCGGGAAGACGATCTCGTTGAGCGTGGCGTTGTAGTAGGCGTTGACCGTCTGCGGGAACATGCCCCACTCCTCGCGGTCCACCGGCTTGCCCAGCTTGTCGACGTTGAAGGCCCATTCGAACGCCGCGGCGCGCTCGACATTGCCGTACAGGTCGTCGGCGGTGATTTTCAGGGCGCCGTAGTCGCGCCACTTGTCCGGGTAGCCGATCTTGACGTTGAACGACGCCAGCTTGGCCTGGGCGCGCGCCTTGGTCTCCGGGCTCATCCAGTCCAGCTTGTCGATGCGGGCCTTCAGGGCCACGCGCAGGTTGGCGACCAGCTGTTCCATCTTAGCCTTGGACTCAGCCGGGAAGTAGGACTCGACATAGATCTTGCCGACCGCCTCACCCAGGTTGTTGCTCACCAGGGCGGTGGCGCGCTTCCAGCGGGCGCGCTGCTCGGGCTGGCCTGACAGGGTCTTGGCGTGGAACTCGAAATTGGCGTTGACGAACCGGCTCGACAGGTAGGGCGCCGCCTGGTCGGCGGTGTGGAAGGCCTGCCAGGCCTGCAGCGTCGCCACCGGGGTCGAACCGTAGACGGCGGCGATCTTCGTGAAGGCGGTCGGCTCGCTGACGATCACCCGGCCGGCCCCGGTCAGGCTCGCGCCGTTCATCCAGGCCTTCCAGGGAAAGCCCGGCGCCAGGGTCTCGAGCTCGGCGATGGTCGCGGGGTTGTAGGTCTTTTCGGCATCGCGCTGGTCGGCGATCGGCCAGCTGCCCTCGGCGATGCGGGTCTCCAGCGCGACGATGTCGTCCGCCGCCTTCTCCGGATTGGTCCAGCCGGCCATGGTCAGCAGCTTGGCGACATAGGCGCGGTAGGCGGTCTTCTTCTCCGCGAACTTGGCGTCCAGGTAGTAGTCGCGGTTGGGCATGCCCAGCCCGGCCTGGGTCAGGTAGGTGACGTTGGTGTTGGGGTCCTTGGCGTCCTGGGTGATGAAGGCCGCGAAGAAGCTGCCGCCGAAGCCGCCGTTTGTCGCGCCCATGACCCGGGCCAGGGCCTCGCGGGTGGTGGCGGCGCGGATGGCGGCCAGGTCAGCGGCCAGGGGCCTGGCGTCCAGCGCCTCGACCTGGGCCTCGTTCATGAAGCTGTTGTAGAGGCCGCCGATTTGCTGCGCCTCGCCGACGGCGGCCGGGTTGGACGCGGAGCGGTCGATCACCGCCTTGATGCGGGCGTCGGACAGCTCGCGCAGGACGTTGAAGCTGCCCCAGCTCGTGCGGTCGGCCGGGATCTGCAGCTGCGACAGGTAGGTTCCCGAGGAGAAGGAGACGAAGTCGTCGCCCGGCTTCACCGAGCGGTCCATGCCGGCCAGATCGAAGCCCCAGGGGCCCATGCGCGGGGCTTTGGTCAGGTCCGCGGCGACGGCGGGCGCGGCGGGCGTGGAGTCGGCGCGGGCGATGGCGGCGGTCGCGCCGAGGGCGCAGGTGATGGCCAGCGCGGCGGCGGCGGAAAGCAGGACGCGTTTCATTGGGGGTGTTTCCCGGGTGATAGGATTGCGCCGGACCATGCACATTGCGGCGGTCGGCGCTGCTTACAAAAGAGTCATGAAGGCGCGGCGGTGCGAATTCGCACGGAGGATCAGCTCGTCGTAACTCCCAGTGCGGCCATGGCCTGGGCGCGAACAGCCTTGTAGTCGACCTTGCCGTTGGCCGCTCGCTCCACCGGGGCCACGACCAGTTCGCGCGGGGCCTTGTAGTCCGCCAGCCGGCCGCGGACATGGGCGGCCAGTTCAGCCAGGCTCGGGGCCTCGGCCGAGCCGACGTCAACCACCGCGCAGATGCGTTCGCCGAAGCGCTTGTCGGGCACGCCGACGACGACCGCGTCGCGCACGGCGGCGTGGGTCTTGAGCGCCTCCTCGACCTCCTCGGGGAAGACCTTCTCGCCGCCGGTGTTGATCACCTGCGAGCCGCGGCCCAGCAGCTTGATCGTGCCGTCTTCATTGACCTCGGCGAAGTCGCCCGGCACCGACCAGCGGCGGCCCTCAAACGTCTGGAAGGTCTTGGCGCTCTTCTCCGGGTCCTTGTAGTAGCCCGTCGGGATGAAACCGCCGACGGCGACCATGCCGCGCTCGCCGCTGCCCGGCTCGACCCGCTGGCCGGCTTCGTTGAACACCGCCGCGTTGGGACCGACCAGGAACTGGGCCGTGCTCGCCTCCGCACCTGCCACCGAGGTGGAGCCGCCCAGACCGACGGCCTCGGACGAGCCCAGGCTGTCCATCAGCATGGCGCCGGGGGGCAGGTGCCGCAGCAGGGCCTGCTTGTTGTCGTGGCTCCAGACGGTGCCCGACGAGCCGATGCGGACAATGCAGCTGAGGTCCCAGCGGCCCGGATTGGCGTCGAGCACCTCAAGCATCGGGGCGGCGAAGGCCTGGCCGACGATGGAGATGCTGTTGGCCCGCAGGCGGTGGACCTCGTCCCACAGCTCCACGGCGTCGAAGCGCTGCGAGGGCAGGGTGATGATGCAGCCGCCGCCGACCAGGACCCCGAAGCTGCCGAACTGGGCGGTGCCGTGCATCAGCGGGCAGGCCGCGATCAGGCTGGACGGCGGCGGCAGGTGCAGGTCGCCCGCCCGGCCCGTGCGGGCGCGGATGCCGGCCTCGTGCGGCGTCTCCAGCGGCGGGATCATGGCCAGCACGTTGCCGCCGGCGCCGAGCACCTGGAACAGGTCGTCCTGACGCCACATGACGCCCTTGGGCATGCCCGTGGTGCCGCCGGTGTAGAGCAGCAGCAGGTCGTCGCCCGACCGGCCCCCGGGCGCGGAGACTTTGTCTGCGCCAGGCCCTGCGATGCGCTCGTACTCGGTGGCCCAGGTCGGGATCGGCGCGTCCCCATCGGCCACGGCGATCCAGCACTTCACCTTGGTCAGGCGATCGCGGATGGCCTCCAGCTTGGGGGCGAAGCCGGCGTGGAAGACGATCGCCTCGGCATCGGCGTTGTCGAACAGGTAGAGCAGCTCCTCGGTCTCGTAGCGGTAGTTGGTGTTGACCGGCGCGAGGCTCGCCTTGAAGGCGGCATAGTAGGTCTCAAGGTACTCCGGTGCGTTGTACAGATAGGCCGCGACCTTGGCCTGACGGCCCAGGCCCGCCGCCAGCAGGTGGGCGGCCAGGGCGTTGGCCCGGCGGTCGAAATCCCGCCAGCTGATCACGCGTTGTCCGCGGATCTGGGCCGGCCTGTCCGGCGCCGCCGCCGCGATCTCTTCCCAGACGTCGGCGAAGTTCCAGCCGGTCATGCGTCATGCTCCCGTATCCGGACTCTGGCGGTCCGCCGGGCGCACCTTAGCGGCGTTCAGTCATGCCCTGTCAACGCGTGACCCGGCGTCATTCCCGACGGAAACGGAGGGGTCAGGGCGCGGTCGTGCGGACGGTAAACACCACCTCGACCTTGCCGGCCTTCTTGAACGTCAGGGTGACCGGAAACGTCTCGCCGGCCTTCAGCGGTTGCTTGAGGCCCATGAGCATCAGGTGCCAGCCGCCAGGCTTGAGGGACGCCGCGCCGTTGGCGGGAATCGCCAGCCCGCCGGGCCGCGGGTGCATCATCGCCTGGCCGCCCATGATCATCGACTCGTGGATTTCGATGCGCTGGGCGACGGGGCTGCTGGCCGCCACCAGCGTGTCCGCCTTCGCAGCCCTGTTGGCCAGGGTTGCGTAGCCGGCCCCGTTGCCGCCCTGGGCCGCGGGTCGCGACCAGGCGTCGGAGACGGTGATGCCCGCCGTGGCGGCGGCGGCGTAGACGGCGGGCGTGACCAGGAGGGCCAGGGCGAGGGCGAGGACGAGGCGTTTCATCGGGGGATCCGGGGACTGAGGCTACGGGTCGTATTTGAGTTTCAATGCGGCGGGCGCAAGGCGGTCTATGGCGAAGGCCGCCAGAATTGACAGCCCCAGCAGGGGAAACAACATCCCCAGGACCAGGGCGAACACGGCGAAGGCCGAGACGGCGCCAGGCCGGAGGGCCGGCGGCGCGGGCGGCGCCTCCACCACATCATCGCGCTCATGCGCCCGCGCGGGGTTCCGCAAACGACCCTCCAGCATCCATACTGCATCATCGGCAAACTGGAGACGGCATGGCGGCGGAAGTTTCCCCCGGCGAATACAAGGACGTGGTCCTGTTCCTGGCGACCGCGGGGGTGGTCGTGCCGCTGTTCCGTCGCTGGCGGATCAGTCCGATTCTCGGCTTCCTCGGCGCCGGGGTGCTGCTGGGGCCGTATGGCCTGGGCTCGCTGACCGCCACCATCCCCTGGCTGGCGGCGGTGACCATCGACAAGCCCCAGGACGTCGCCCAGCTGGCCGAGTTCGGCGTCGTCTTCCTGCTGTTCATGATCGGACTGGAGCTCAGCTGGGAGCGGTTGCGGCTGCTGCGCCGCTATGTCTTCGGCATGGGCGCGCTGCAGGTGGGCCTCTGCTCGGCGGCCATCGCCGCGGTCGCTGTCTACCTTGGGCTGCCGCTGCAGGGGGCCGTCGCCATCGGCGCGGCGCTGTCGCTGTCGTCCACGGCCATGGTCATGCCCCTGCTGGCCGAGAGCAAACGCCAGCACAGCCAGGCCGGCCGGGCGACCTTCTCGGTGCTGCTGTTCCAGGATCTGGCCGTGGCCCCGATCCTGATCACCCTGACCGTGATCGGCAGCCAGGGCGGGGGCGAGCTGTTCTCGCCGAAGATGCTGCTGACCTTTGCCCCGGCGGTGCTGGGGATCCTGGCGCTTGTCGTGTTTGGCCGGTTGCTGTTGCGGCCGATGATGCGTTCGGTGGCCAGGGCCAAGAGCGAAGAGCTGTTCATGGCCGCCTCGCTGCTGATCGTCATCGGCGCGGGACTGGTGGCGGCCCTGACGGGCCTCTCCATGGCGCTGGGCGCCTTCGTCGCCGGGCTGTTGCTTGCCGAGACCGAGTACCGCCACGAGGTCGAGGTGACCATCGAGCCGTTCAAGGGCCTGCTGCTGGGGCTGTTCTTCCTGTCCATCGGCATCGGCCTGGACCTGTCGCTGCTGGTGCAGAAGCCGGCGGTCATCCTGGGCATCGCCCTGGGCGCCCTGGCCCTGACCGGCGGCGTGGTCTTCGGCCTGGGTCTGCTGTTCGGGCTCAAGCCGCGCAAGGCGCTGGAAGCGGGGCTGCTGCTGGCCGCCGGCGGCGAGTTCGCCTTCGTCATCCTCGACACGGCGATGCACGCCGGGGTGGTCGGCCGTGACGTCGGCCGCATGGTGCTGGTGGCCTCGACCCTGACCATGTTCTGCATCCCCATGCTGGCGGCCCTGGGCGCCCGGCTGGGCGGCCGGCCCGGCGCCAACCTCGTGGCCAACACCCCGGTGGAGCCCGCCGCCGCCGCCGAGGGCCCGGCCGCCGTGCTGGTGGTCGGCTACGGCCGGGTCGGGCGGCTGGTCGGCGACATGCTGGGTCGCCACGACATCGGCTGGGTGGCCGCCGAGCGTGATCCCAAGCTGGTCGAGGCCGGGCGGCGGGCGGGGGCGGCGATCTTCTACGGCGACGCCTCGCGGGCCGAGTTCCTGCGTCGCTGCGGCCTGGAGACCGCCCGCGCCCTGGTCGTGACCATGGACAATCCGGAAGGCAACGAGGTGGTGGTGGCGACCGCGCGGGAGTTGCGCCCCGACCTGACCATTGTGGCCCGGGCCCGCGACGCCCGCCACGCCAAGCGGCTCTACGAACTGGGCGCCACCGACGCCGTGCCTGAAACCATCGAGGCCTCGCTGCAGCTGTCGGAGGCGACCCTGGTCGAGATCGGCATTCCCATGGGCCTGGTCATCGCCTCGATCCACGAACGCCGTGACGAGTTCCGCAAGGAGCTGAACCGGCCGGATGCCCTGGGCGGCCGCCGGCGGCTGAGGGACGGCCGGAGGGAGAGCGCCGGTTCTTGACTCTCGCGGCCGCTCTCAATAAATAACTGACCAGTCAGTTATTAGGAACCCGCCATGCTCCCCGGCCAGCCCAAATGGCGGCGTCGCAAGGACGCCCGGCCCGCCGAGATTGTCGCGGCGGCGCTGGAGGTATTCTCGGAGAAGGGCTTCGCCGCCGCGCGGCTGGACGACATCGCCACCCGGGCCGGGGTCAGCAAGGGCGCCCTCTACCTCTATTTCGAGACCAAGCAGGACCTGTTCGCCGCGGTCGTCCGCGATGCCGTCAGCCCCAACATCGCCGCTGTCGAGGCGGCGGCCCGGGCCATGGACCTGCCCTTCGCCCAGATGCTGGGCCTGCTGATGGGCCGGGCGGCGGCGATGTTGTCGGACTCGCCCGTCGGGCCCGTGGCCAAGATGGTCATCGCCGAGTCGCGCAACTTCCCGGAGCTGGCCAGGGTCTGGCACGAGGAGGTGGTCGGCCGGATGCTGGGCGTGATCGGCGGCCTGATCGAGAAGGCCCAGGCCCGCGGCGAGGTCCGGCCGGGCGATCCGCGCTATCATGCCTTCGCCATCGCCGGCCCGTTGATGATGGGCGTCCTGTGGCGCGAGGTGCTGATGCCCGTCGGCGCCCCGCCGGTGGACCTTCGGGCGCTGGCCGCGCAGCACGTCGAGACCGCCCTGCACGGTCTCCTGGCCGAGGGAGGCCGCTGATGAACCCCAAACTCCGCATCGCCGTGGTGGCGACCCTGGTGGTCGCCGGGGCCGCCGCCTGGTGGGTCTGGGGCCGTGATGACAAGGGCGACCGTGCCCTGTCGGGCTACATCGAGGGCGAGTCCCTCTACCTGTCCTCTTCCGCCGCCGGGGCGGTTTCACAGGTGCTGGTGGTGCGCGGCCAGCGCGTGGTCGCCGGCCAGCCGCTGTTCGTGCTCGACGCCGGGCCGCTGGTCGCCCAGCGCGACCGGGCCGCCGCCGCTCTGGCCGAGACCGAGGCTCGGCTGGACGACGCCCGCAAGGGGCAGCGGCCGCAGGAGCTGGCGGTGATCGACGCCCAGCGCGCCGCCGCCGAGGCCGCCCTGCGCCAGGCCCAGGCCGAGTACAACCGCATCGCCCCGCTGGTCCGACAGGGCATCTATGCCCCCGCGCGGCTGGACGCGGTCCGGGCCGCGCGGGACTCGGCCCAGGCCAATCTGCGCGCCGTGACCAGCCAGCGCGCGGCCGGGGGCCTGGGCGCCCGGCCCGACGCTGTCCGCGCCGCCGAGGCCCAGGTGCAACAGGCGCGCGAGGCCCTGGCGGAGGCGCAGGCCCTGCTCGCCCGCACCGGCCCGCGCGCGCCCGCCGACGCCCGGGTCGAGCAGGTCTTCTTCCAGACCGGTGAATGGGCCGCGGCCAACCAGCCGGTGGTCGCCCTGATTCCCGACGACCGGGTCAAGGTGCGCTTCTTCGTGCCGCAACGGGATCTGGCCCGCTATCTCGTCGGCCGGAAGATCACCTTCACCTGCGACGGCTGCGCCAAGGGCCTGTCGGCGACCATCGACTACGTCAGCCCGCGGCCGGAGTTCACCCCGCCGATCATCTACAGCCGCGAGAGCCGCGACCGGATGGTGTTCCTCATCGAGGCCCGACCCGCGTCGCCACGGGCCCTGAGCCCCGGCCAACCGGTGGACGTAGCGCCTTTGGGCGGCGGGACGTGACCCTCGCGGTCGATGTCTCCGGGCTCAACAAGAGCTTCGGCGACAAGCATGTGGTGCAGGACCTGGCCATCCAGGTGGAGACCGGCAAGATCACCGGCTTTCTGGGCCCCAACGGTTCGGGCAAGACCACCACCCTGCGGATGCTGTGCGGCCTGCTGACCCCCGACAGCGGCCAGGGAAAGGTGCTGGGCCTGGACTTCCGCAAGGAGGCCGAGCGGATCAAGCGCCAGACCGGCTACATGACCCAGAAGTTCTCGCTCTACGAGGACCTCTCCATTGAGGAGAACCTGACCTTCGTCGCCCGGGTCTATAGCCTGGACGACCGGCGGCGGCGGGTGGGCGACGCGCTCGAACGGCTGGGTCTGGAGAACCGCCGCCGACAGCTGGCCGGCAGCCTGTCCGGCGGCTGGAAGCAGCGACTGGCCCTGGCCGCCTGCGTGATGCACGAACCCCGCCTGCTGCTGCTGGACGAGCCCACCGCCGGGGTCGACCCCAAGGCGCGCCGCGAGTTCTGGGACGAGATCCACGCCCTGTCGGCCGAGGGCCTGACCGTGATGGTCTCCACCCACTACATGGACGAGGCCGAGCGCTGCCACGACATCGCCTACATCGCCTATGGCCGGCTGATGGCGCGCGGCACGGGCGAGCAGGTGATCGAACGCTCGGGCCTGGTCACCTTCCGCGGCGAGGGACCGGGGGCCGACCGCCTGTCGCGGGAGCTGGCCGGCAAGCCGGGCGTGGCCATGGCCGCCCCCTTCGGCGCGGCGATCCACGTCAGCGGAACCGACCGCGCCGCGCTGGAGGCCGCCATCGCCCCCTGGCGCAAGTCGCCGTTCCGCTGGACCGAGGTCGAACCGACCCTCGAGGACGTGTTCATCCATCTGATGGGCCAGTCGAAGGACAACTTCGAATGAACGCCACCCGCATCCTCGCTGTGCTGGCCAAGGAGTTCACCCAGCTGATCCGGGACCGGCTGTCCTACGCCCTGATCCTGGCTATGCCGATCGTGCAGCTGCTGCTGTTCGGCTACGCCATCAACAACGACCCTCACCACCTGCCCACCGCCGTGCTGGTGCAGGACCAGGGAGCCTTCGCCCGCTCGACGCTGGGGGCCATCGAACGCAGCGGCTACTTCGACATCCTCGAGACCGCCCGCACCCCGGCCGAGCTGGACCGCGCGATCGCGCTGGGCCGGGTGCAGTTCGCCATCACCATCCCGGCCGACTTCACCCGCCGGGTGGTGCGCGGCGACAAGGCCCAGATCCTGGTCGAGGCTGACGCCGCCGACCCCTCGACCACCGGGGGCGCCGTCGCCGCCCTGTCCGGCCTGCCGCAGCAGGCCCTGGCGAACGATCTGATCGGCGCGGTCGCCCGGCCCGGCGGCCAGCCGCCGTTCGAGGTGGTGGTCCACCGCCGCTACAATCCCGAGGCCATCAGCGCCTACAACATCGTGCCGGGTCTGCTGGGGGTGATTCTCTCCATGACCCTGGTGATGATGACCGCGCTCGGCGTTACCCGCGAATACGAGCGGGGGACCATGGAAAGCCTGCTGGCCACGCCGGTGAAGCCGCTCGAGGTGATGATCGGCAAGCTGGCGCCTTACGTCCTGGTCGGGTTGATCCAGACGGTGGTCATCCTGGTCATGGCCAGGGTGCTGTTCGACGTGCCTTTCGCCGGCGGCTGGGGCGCGCTGCTGACGGGGATCATGCTGTTCATCGTCGGCAGCCTGGCGCTGGGCTTCCTCATCTCGACGGTGGCCCGTAACCAGCTGCAGGCGATGCAGATGTCGGTGTTCTACATCTTCCCGTCGCTGCTGCTGTCCGGGTTCATGTTCCCCTTTCGGGGCATGCCCGACTGGGCCCAGCTGATCGGCAGCCTCATTCCGGTGACGCACTTCCTGCGCATCGTGCGCGGGGCGCTGCTGAAAGGCCTTGGCCTTGCCGACCTGTGGCCCAGCCTGGCCGCCCTGGCCGTGTTCGTGCTGGTGGTGGTTTCCTTGGCCATGGCGCGCTACCGCACAACTCTGGACTGAGAAACTCGCCGTTCACCGTTTGTGGCCATCAAATAAGGCCAGCTGTGGCTTCGCCGACACTTTGCGAAGGCGACAGGGTTGATATAACAAGGTTTCGAGCGACCTTTGGTCGCATCGTGGGCAGGAGAGGGCTCTCATTATGAAATTCAAGCTTCTGGCGGGTGCGGCGCTTGCCGTTACAACGCTCGCGGCGTCGGGCGCTGCGGCCCAGGACACCGGCTGGTATGGCGCTCTGGACGTGGGTTACCACTGGTCCGACGACACCAACTTCGATACCGGTCTGGGCACGATCAACCTCGACGGCGATGACGACTGGGCCGCGTTCGCCCGCCTGGGCTATCGGCTGTCGCCGCACTGGCGCGTCGAACTCGAAGGCGGCTGGCGTCCCGGCGCCCTGCCCGAGCCGATGGTCGTTCCTGAAGGCGAGTACGAAGTCATGTCCCTGATGGGGAACGTGATTGTCGACTTCATGCCGGACGGCGACCTGCATCCCTTCCTCGGCCTCGGCGCCGGTCTGGCCCGCGGCAACCTCGGCGCCATCTCGGGCGCCCCGCTGGTCGTCGACGACGACGACTCCACCTGGGCCTGGCAGGCGATCGCCGGCGCGACGGCCCGGGCCAGCGACCGGGTTCAGGTCGACCTGACCTACCGTTACTTCCAGACCGGTGACTTCGACTTCACCAACATCGGCACGGCCGGTCCGCTGAGCGGCAGCTACAACGACCAGTCGGTGACGGTCGGCATCCGCTACAGCTTCCAGGAGGAAGCGGCTCCGCCGCCGCCTCCGCCGCCTCCCCCGCCGCCGCCTCCCCCGCCGCCTCCCCCGCCGCCGCCGCCTCCGCCGCCGCCGCAGTACGAGGCCCGGGAATTCATCGTCTACTTCCCGTTCGATCAGTACATCCTGACGCCGGAAGCCCAGTCGGTGGTCTCTGAAGCGGCTCAAGACGCCAACGCCGGCGGCGCGACCCGCATCGTGGTTATCGGCCACACCGACTCCTCCGGTTCGCCGCAGTACAACGTCCGCCTGTCGGAACGTCGTGCCAAGGCGGTCGCCGATGCGCTGGTTGGTCTCGGTGTTCCGGCCTCGACCCTGGCGGTCGAC
>JAUXTQ010000039.1 GCA_030678995.1 Caulobacter sp. | reverse complement strand
CGGAAGCCGACGTTGCCGACGAACCGGGCGTTGCCCAGCACGACGCGCTGGCGGCCGACCACCAGGCTGGTCCGCCCGCCGGTCCAGGAGATCTGGGCCCGGTTGAGCTCGGCCGCCTCCGGATCGAGCACCACCGGATAGGCGAGGTTGCCGTTGGTGGTGCTGTTGTAGTCGTCCGACAGGGCGGTGACGCCCTCGACCTCGACCAGGGCCTTGAAGCCTTCCCAGGCGGGGGTCTCGTAGCCGAGCCGGGCGCGCAGGGTCAGGGCCTGGGCTTGCTGGCCGAACCCGTCCTGATCGACAAACTCGTAGCGCAGCCGGGCATCGACGATCCAGTCGCCCTGCCCTTCCCCGGCTTGGGCCAGGCCAGGCGCCGCGATCGCGGCGAGCGTTGTGGACAGCAGGCAAGCGAGTTGGTGATGGCGCATGATGGTCAACGACTCCGAACGAGGGTGAAGGGGGCTATCGGAGGGGTAAGGTCGGGGACGGCCAGGTCGCGGGCGGCGCGCGCTGCCACCTCGCCGATCAGGATCAAGACCGGTCCCTGCGGGTCCATGTCGCCCAGGGCCGCGGCCAGAGTCGCGAGCGAGGCCCGGACCAGGCGGGCCGTCGGCGCGCCGGTGTTCTCGATCGCCGCCGCCGGCGTGTCGGCGGCCAGACCATCGGCGATCAGCTGCTTCGCCAGAAGGCCGGCGGCGCTGCGACCCATGTAGAGCGCCAGGGTGGTCTGGCCGTCGGCGAGGCCGCGCCAGTCCACATCGACCAGGGCGCCGCCCTCGGTCCGGGCGGTGGCGAACAGCACCCGGCGGGCGACGCCGCGATGGGTCAGGGGGATGTCGAACTGGGCGGCGGCGGCGCAGGCGGCGGTGACGGCCGGCACGACCTCGGTCGGCACGCCATGGCGGCGCAGATAGTCGACCTCCTCGCCAACCCGGCCGAAGATCGACGGATCGCCGCCCTTCAGCCGAACCACGGTCAAGCCGCGCCGGGCAAGCCGCAGCATCAGCCAGTTGATCGTCTCCTGGGCCATGCTCGCGCGGCCGGCGCGCTTGCCGGTCTGGATGCGGAAACAGCCGGGCGGGGCCAGGGCGACGACCTCGTCTGAGACCAGGGCGTCGTACAGCAGGGCCTGGGCGCCCTGCACCACGCGCATCGCCCGGACAGTCATCAGGTCGGCGGGGCCCGGTCCCGCGCCGACCAGCAGGACGCGACCGATCGAGGATTCAGACGGCATGGGCAGGCTCCCGCGTCGCGGCAATCATCCGGGCCAGCTCGGGACGGCAGGACCCGCAGTTGGTCCCGGCGCCGGTCGCCGCGCTGAGGGCGTCTGGCGTTGCGGCGCCGCCCGCGATGGCCGCCTCGATCGCCCGTGCGCCGACCTTCAGGCAGGCGCAAACCATCGGTCCGGCATCGACAACCGGTCCGGGCGGGCGGCCGAACAGCAGGGTCGCGCGAGCGGGCGGCGGCAGCGGTCCGTCGAACAGGTCGATCAGCCAGCCACGGGGCGGCAGCGTCCCGGCGGTGGTCATGAACAGCACCCGGGTCAGCCGATCGCCGGCCACCCAGGCCAGCCGCATCGAACCGGCGCGGGCGTCCTCATAGGCCAGCGCCTCGCCCTGCGCGAGCCGGGCCGCCGCCTTGCGCACGGCATCGCGTTCCACCTCGTCGCCGCGGCCGGCGATCTCGAACTGCTGGCAGCCGTCCTGCGGGATGCGCCGCCAGATGACGTCCGCCGGAAGGCCCACGCCGAGCGGTTCGCCGGTCAGCAGAAAGCCTCTCCATGTCTCCCGCCAGGGCCGGACGCGGGCCGGGGTGTGCTTGAACTCAGGCTGGCCTGAGGCCGGGTCGAGATTGGGTGCGATCAGGCCGTTGGAGCGTCCGGACGGCGCGAAGGCGTCGGTCCAGTGCATCGGCATGAACAGGCTGCCCCGTCGCTGCCGGTCGGTGAGGCGGGCCAGCGCCACCGCCTCGCCTCGCGTCGTAACCACCCGCGCCAGGGCGCCCTCCGTAACGCCCAGCGGAGCGGCGTCGTCGGGGTGGATCTCCACAAACGGCTCTGGCGCGTGACGGCAGAGGTCGGGGGCCAGGCCGGTGCGGGTCATGGTGTGCCACTGGTCGCGGATGCGGCCGGTGTTGAGGGACATCGGGTAGACCGCGTCCACCGCCGAGGCCGGACCCGCCGGCCGCACCGGAACCATGCGGGCCCGGCCGTCGGGTGTCTGGAACCCGCCGTCGGTGAACAGCCGCGCCGTCCCGCCGCTGGCGTTGACCGGCCACTGAACCGGCTCGAGCCGGTCGTAGGCGGCCCGGTCCAGCCCCATCAGACCCGACAGGTTCAATAACCGGCCGGTGTTCTCGTAGGCCGTCAGCCGGGTCCATTCGCGGAACACCGCCGAGGGATCGGGCCAGGAGAAGCCGTCGGCGAAACCCATGGCCGCGGCCACGTCGGCGATGATCCGCCAGTCGGCCCGGGCCTGCCCTGGCGCGGGGAACAGCGGCCGCTGGCGAGAGATGCAGCGCTCGGAATTGGTCACCGTGCCGCTCTTCTCGCCCCAGGCCAGGGCCGGCAGCTTCACATGGGCGTATTTGAGGGTGTCGGTGCTGGCGACGCAGTCCGAGACCACGACGAACGGACATTTCGCCAGCGCCTCGCGCACCCGGCCGGCATCGGGAAGGCTGACCGCCGGGTTGGTGGCCATGATCCAGACCGCCTTGATCCGGCCGTCGTGGATGGCCTCGAACATCTCGATGGCCTTGAGGCCCGGCTTGCAGGCCGTGTCCGGCGCGCCCCAGAACCGGGCGACCCGGGCGACTTCCTCGGGGGCAAAATCCATGTGGCCGGCCAGGGTGGTGGCCATGCCGCCGGTCTCGCGGCCGCCCATGGCGTTGGGCTGGCCGGTGATCGAGAAGGGGCAGGCGCCGGGCTTGCCGATCCGGCCGGTAGCCAGGTGGACGTTGAGAATCGCCAGCCCCTTGGCGGTTCCCTGGGCCGACTGGTTGGCGCCCATGGAGAACAGGCTGACCGTCCTCGGGTTGGCGGCGAACAGGTCGAAGAAGGCGTTCAGGTCGGCCAGCGCCAGGCCACAGTCGGCGGCCACGGCTGCGGGCGACTGGTCAGCCTCGGAAAGAACGGCCTCGACCGCCGCGAACCCGTTCACATGATCGGCGATGTAGTCCCGATCGATCGCGCCGCGCCGGATCAGGTCGGCCAGCAGGCCGTTCCACAGCCGCACGTCCATCTGCGGGGTGAGCGGCAGATGAATGTCCGCGCCCTCGGCGGTGTCGGTGCGGCGGGGGTCGATGACTACGTGGCGTTGGCCGCGAGCCCTGGCCGCCTCCATGCGCCGGAACAACACAGGATGGGTCCAGGCGGCGTTGTGACCGCTGAACACCACCAGGTCCGCCAGATCGAGGTCCTCGTAGCAGCCAGGGACCAGGTCGGCGCCAAAAGCCTGCTTGTGCGCCACGACGGCCGAGGCCATGCAGAGGCGGCTGTTGGTGTCGATATTCCCCGAGCCGATGAAGCCCTTCATCAGCTTGTTGGCGGCGTAATAATCCTCGGTCAGCAGCTGGCCGGAAACATAGAAGGCCACCGAGTCCGGGCCGTGCCGGGCGATGGTCTCGCGAAAACGGCGGGCGACCAGGGCCGTGGCCTGTTTCCAGTTCACCTCCCGGTCGCCGATGATCGGATTGAGCAGCCGGCCTTCCAGTCCGACGGTGGCGCCCAGGGCCGCGCCCTTGGAGCACAACCGGCCGGCGTTGGCCGGGTGGGCGCGGTCACCGGCGACGGCCAGGGCCCGGCCCTCGCCGACGGCCGCCGATACGCCGCAGCCGACCCCGCAATAGGGACAGGTGGTCCGGACCATCGCTGCGCCCGATCCGTCAGCCATCGCCGCCGGTCCCGTAGAGGCCCAGCATCAGCCGGCCTTCGCGCACCTCAAGCGGCACGACCGGGGTGCAACCCTTGCCACGGTCGGCGCCGGTGGGTTCGCCGGTGGCAAGGTCGATGGTCCAGTTGTGCAGCGGACAGGCCACCGCGCTGCCGTGGACGATGCCCTGGCTGAGCGGCCCGCCCTTGTGCGGACAGGCGTCCATCAGGGCGAACACCACCCCGTCGCCGGTGCGGAAGATGGCGACATCGCCCCGCGGGCTGGGCACCCGACGGGCGCCGCGGCGGGGAATGTCGGTCACCGCCCCGACATCGGTCCAGCGGATCACCGGCGGTTTCATGGGCGCGTTCATGCCGGGGTGAACTCCATGCGCCGGCTCAGCGGCGTGAACTCCTCGGCATGGCGGCCGGCGACCCGCTCGGCCCAGGGATCGATGCGGGCGAACCGTTGCGACCAGGCAAAGCGGTCGTAGAGGGCGCGGCGGTCGTCGGGGTCGGTAACCCGGCTCTGGATCGACTCCAGCCCGACCCGGGCCATCCATTTGTAGATCCGCTCCAGGTACCAGCCCTCCTCGCGATAGAGCTGCAGCACCGCGGCGATGACCCAGACGGCCTCCTGTTCGGTGGTTACCCGGGTCAGCACGTGCGTGCCCTGGATGTGCAGGCCGGCAGCGCCGCCGATATGGATCTCGTAGCCGCTGTCGACGCAGACCACGCCGATGTCCTTGCAGGTCGCCTCGGCGCAGTTGCGCGGGCAGCCGCTGACCGCCAGCTTGACCTTGGCCGGGGTCCAGGAGCCCCAGAGGAACTTCTCCAGCCGGATGCCCAGGCCCGTGGAGTCCTGGGTGCCAAAGCGGCACCAGTCGCTGCCGACGCAGGTCTTCACCGTGCGCAGGCCCTTGGCGTAGGCATGGCCGCTGACCATGCCGGCGGCGTTGAGGTCGGCCCAGACGGCCGGCAGGTCGTCCTTCTTCACCCCCAGCAGGTCGATGCGCTGGCCGCCGGTGACCTTGACCGCGGGAATGGCGAACTTGTCGGCGACATCGGCGATGGCGCGCAGCTCGTCCGGCGTGGTCATGCCGCCCCACATCCGCGGCACGACCGAATAGGTGCCGTCCTTCTGGATGTTGGCGTGGACCCGCTCGTTGATATAGCGCGACTGCTTGTCGTCGCGATACTCGGCCGGCCAGGCGCACAGCAGGTAGTAGTTCAGGGCCGGACGGCAGGACGAACATCCGTCGGGAGTGGTCCACTCCAGCGCCTGCATGACGGCCGGCATGGACTTGAGCTGCTCGGCCACGATCCGCCGCCGCACCTCGCCGTGGTCGTGGCGGGTGCATTTGCAGGCGGGCCTGGGACCCGTCTGGACCTGGAAGCCGTCGCCGAGGGTCAGTTTCAGCAGCTGTTCCACCAGCGGCGTGCAGCTGCCGCAGGAGGCGGAAGCCTTGGTCACCGCCCGCACGTCGTCGAGGGTGGAGAGGCCCTGCGCGCCGATGGCGCCGGTGATCTGGCCCTTGCAAATGCCGTTGCAGCCGCAGATTTCCTGCTCGTCGGCCATGGCCGCAACGGCCGAACTAGGGTCCAGGCCGGCCAGCCCCTCGGTGATCGCCTGACCGAAGATCAGGGTCTCGCGGATTTCGGCCACGTCCCGGCCGGACTTCATCAGGTCGAAGTACCAGCCGCCGTCCGCCGCATCGCCGAACAGCACCGCGCCGGTGACCTTGCCGTCCTCGATGACCACCCGCTTGTAGACGCCCCGGGCGGCGTCGCGGAACACGATGTCCTCGCAGCCGTCGCCGCCGGCGAACCGGCCGGCCGAGAAGACGTCGACGCCGGAGACCTTCAGCCGGGTCGAGAGGACCGAGCCTTCATAGACCCCATCGCCGTCCGTCAGCGCCTGGGCCAGCGCCCGGCACATCTCCCAGATCGGGGCGACCAGGCCGTAGCACTGGCCGCGGTGCTCGGCGCATTCGCCGACCGCGAACACCGCCGGGTCGGAGGTGCGCATGGCGTCATCAACCATCAGCCCGCGGTTGGTCGCCAAGCCGGCCGCCTTGCCCAGCGCGGCGTTGGGCCGGATGCCGACGGCCATGACCAGCAGGTCGCAGGGCAGGATCGTTCCGTCTTTCAGCTTCAGCCCGGCGACCTTTCCGTCGAGCCCGACGATCTCCTCGGACTGGGCCCCCAACACCGTCTCGACGCCGCGATCCACCAGGGCCTGCCGCAGCAGGAAGCCGGCGGACTCATCCAGCTGCCGCTCCATCAGCACGTCCATCAGGTGAACCACCGTGGCGGCCATGCCCCGGCGGGCGAGGCCACAGGCGGCTTCGAGGCCCAGCAGCCCGCCGCCGATGACCACCGCCCGGGCGCCCGGCGTCGCCGAGGCCGCGACCATGGCCTCGACGTCGTCCAGGTCGCGGAAGGTCACCACGCCGGCCAGGTCCGCCCCGGGCAGGGGCAGCCGCACCGGGTCCGAACCGGTGGCCAGGATCAGCCGGTCGTAGCCGACCTCCAGCCCGCCCTCGGCCAGCACCCGCCGCCCCTCCAGGTCCAGCCCGGTGACCGCCCGGCCGGCGTGCAGGGTGACGCCGTTGTCGCGGTACCAGGCCTCGTCGTTGATGACGATGTCGGCGAAGGCCTTCTCCCCGGCCAGCACCGGCGAGAGCATGATGCGGTTGTAGTTGACCCGCGGCTCGGCGCCGAAGATGGCGATCTCGTAGCGGCCGGGGTCTCTTTTGAGGACCTCTTCCACCGCGCGGCAGCCCGCCATGCCGTTGCCGACAACGACCAGTCTTTCCCTGCTCATGACCGGCGCGCCCTAGAGCCGGACCGGGATCGCATCGCCGCCCTGCAGGGTCGGCCAGACCGCCCGCCAGTGGTTCTTCAGGCCGAGCAGCGCGACCAGGGCCAGCAGCGCCAGCGCCGCGAAGCCGAGGAAGCCCGCCTGGTAGGACCCGGTCAGCTTGCGGGCCAGGCCCAGGCTGTAGGCGAGGTAGAAGCCGCCGACGCCGCCGGTCATGCCGATGAAGCCGGTGACCACGCCGATTTCCTTGCGGAACCGCTGCGGGGCCAGTTGGAACACCGCCCCGTTGCCGGCCCCCAGCGCCATCATGGCGAACATCAGCACCGCCAGGGCGATCCACGGGCTGGCCATGTGGAAGCTCGCTCCGGCCAGGCCCAGCGCGGCCAGGACATAGACCGCGCTCAGGGTCCGGACCCCGCCGATCCGGTCGGCCAGGGCGCCGCCTACCGGGCGGATGAAAGAGCCCGCGATCACGCAGGCGGCGGTGAAGAAGCCGGCGATGACCGGGTCCAGCCCGTACTCGGCGTTGAAATAGATGGTCAGGGAGGACGACAGACCAACGAAGCCGCCGAAGGTCACCGCATAGAGCAGCATCAACCACCAGGCGTCGGGGACCTTCAGCACGTCGAGATATTCAGCCAGCTTCTTGGGCGCGGGCTGTTCGGGGGCATCCTTGGCCATCAGGACGAAGACCAGCAGCGCAACCGCCAGCGGCAAGGCGGCCAGGCCGATGACATTGCCCCAGCCGAAGGCCTTGGCCAGGGCCGGCGCGAACAGGGCGGCCAGGGCTGTACCGGAGTTGCCCGCGCCGGCGATGCCCAGCGCCAGGCCCTGGTGTTCCGGCGGATACCAGCGCGAGGCCAGCGGCAGGGCCACGGCGAACGAGGCGCCGGCGACTCCCAGCAGCAAGCCCAGAATCAGCACCTGCGAATAGTCGTGAACACCGAGCAGCCAGGCGACCGACAGGCCGGCCAGCACGATGACCTGGCCGATGACGCCGGTCTTCTTGGGCCCGATGCGGTCGACCATCACACCGGCGACCAGGCGCAGCATGGCGCCGGCCAGCACCGGCACGGCGACCATGAAGCCCTTCTGGGCCGGGTCGAGGTCGAAGTCCTTGGCGATGGCCACGCCCAACGGACCCAGCAGCACCCAGACCATGAAGCTGAGATCGAAATAGAGGAAGGAGGCGAACAGGGTCGGCGTGTGGCCTGACCGCAGGAACGAACGGATCGACATGAGGGAAACCTTCGGATGCGCGTGAGCGAGAACGGCGGCGTCGCCGGGGCATGTGGCCGCATCCGAGCGGTCATCTGGATCGGCCGCGGACATCGTTGTCCGTCGGCCTGCGGTCAGGAGGGCCCGGGTCGGCTCCCGCGGCCAGCCCCTACCCGGATCGGGGGGTCAGCAAGTCGCCGTTCGCTTGCTTTTGCGGCGCCGCAGCATTGGCGTGACCGAAATCCGGGCGCCGAGACGGGCTCAGCGAGGGCCAGCCAACGCCTTTTCCAGCAAGTCGGCACGATAGACCCTGGCCGCGATGGCCGCGACGTCGACCCCGGCGGCGAGCTGCTCCCAACGCTGCATCTGCGAAAGGATCCACAGGGCATCCGCCTGCGACGGGACAGAAGCCCCGTCGGCCTGGAAGACGATCTCGTTGTCCAGGGCCCGGGCGATGGCCGCCGCCGGGACCCCGACCGCGTCGGGCCTGGACAGCAGGGCGGCCAGCTCCTCGCGATTCTCCCGCGCGTCCGCCCAGACGCCGGCCCGCGTCAGGGCCCGCAGCAGACCATCCAGTGGCCGCTGGTCGCGGGACATCCAGGCTCCCGACACGCCCAGCACCTTGTCCGGAGCCCCCGGCAGCAGGGTTGAGGTCGTCGCCTGCACCTCGCCCGCACCGGTCGCCATGGCCACGGCGTTCCAGGGGGCGCCGACGCAGAAACCATCGATGCGGCCGTCGGCCAGCTGTTCGACCATGCGTGGCGGCGGCACGACCACGATGCTGACGTCACGGTCCGGATCCACGCCTGCGGCCACGAGCCAGTCGCGCAGGGCGTAGTTGTGGATCGAAAAGGGGAACACCACCGCGAAGGTCAGGGGCGGCGCGCCCGCCGCCCGCCGCGCGGCGATGACGGCAGCCAGAGGCCTTTCCCGCATCTGCTCCGCGAGCGCCGTCGAAACGGTGATTCCGGCCCCGTTCCGGTTCAGGGCCATCGGCGCGATCATCGCCGCCGACGGACGGTCCGCCGCCAGGGTCGCGGCGATGGCCATTGGACCCAGCATGTGGGCGCCGTCGAGGGCGCCGAAGACGACCTTGTCGCGGAGCGTGGCCCAGGACGCCTCCCGGCTGAGGCTCACGGCCAGCCCCTCGTCGCTGAAGAAGCCCTTCTCCCGCGCCACCATCAGCGGCGCGCAATCGGTCAGGGGTATGAAGCCCAACGTCAGAGCCGTCACGACCCGTCTCCCTTCAGGATGCCGGCGAAGGCGAGCAGATCGGCGGCGACCGCGCCGATGGGCCGGCCCTTGTCCATGGCCAACTTGCGCAGCAGGCCGTAGGCCGCCGCCTCATCCAGCCCCCGCTCCTTCATCAAAAGACCCTTGGCCCGGTCGATGGTCTTGCGCGACTCCAGGTCCGCCTTGGCCCTGGCCAGGTCGCCGCGCAACTGTTGCATCAGCGAGAAGCGGGTCATGGCCACGTCCAGCACGGACCGCACCCGGCCCGGCGCGAGGCCATCGACCACATAGGCCGCGACGCCGGCGCGAACGGCCTGCTCGGCCAGCCCCGGCTCGGAGCGGTCGGCGAACATCACGATGGGTCGGGGATTGGCCTGGGTCGCTTCGCGCAGGCTTTCCAGGGTGTCGCGGTCGGGACTGTCGCAGGCGATAACGATCACGTCGGGCGCGAAGCGCACGGCCTCGGCCGCGTCGAACGTCGCCGACTGGCGCACCTCGAGCGGATCGACGCCGGCCAGCCCCTCGGCGACCAGCGCCGCCCGGGCAGGATCAGGATCGATCACAAGGACACGCATGCGACCCGCCTAACGCCGCCGCCCCGCCAGACACGAACGGGATCGATCGACCCGGCCGTGATGGCCCCCATGTGCCCAATTTCCGCGCACCCGGTTCGCGATGGCGAGTGGAGAGACTGTTGCCGGGGAAGGCCAGGGCGTCAGCGGCTCGGGACGGGCGGGCGTTCTATTCCGGCCTGCGTCGGCGGGGTCGCCCGCGTTGGGCCTTCAGGGTCGCGGCCCTGGCCCCCGCGGGGCCCTGGCGCGTGGTTTCCAGGTCGCGCAGCAGGCCGTCCTGGATCGAGTAGATCCAGCCATGGATCGACAGGGGCTGGCCCCGGCCCCAGGCGTCCCGGACGAAAGGGTTGTCGGCGAGGCTCTCGACCTGGGCCAGGACGTTGCGTTCGCAGACCAGGTTCACCCGGGCCTCGAAGTCCAGGATGCCGTCCAGCTCGGCCGCGTCGCGGCGGCAGAGGCAGGCGATCGGCTGGAGCCAGTGGTCGATAAGGCCGTGTCGCCGGCCGTCCACCGCCGCCCGGACCCCGCCGCAGCCGTAGTGACCGCAGACGATGATGTGCCGCACCTCGAGAATCTCGACGGCGAACTGCAGCACCGACAGGAAGTTGGCGTCCTGCGGCGGGGTGAGGTTGGCCACGTTGCGGTGGACGAACAGCTCGCCCGGATCCAGCCCGACGATCTCATTGGCCGGCACGCGGCTGTCGGAACAGCCGATCCACAGGTATTCCGGGCTCTGCTGGCCAGCGAGGCGGCGAAAGTATTCCGGGTCCATCCGGGCGCGGCCGGCGGCCCAGCGCAGGTTGTTCTCGAACAGGGACGAGATCACGGCGCCGGCTCGCCGAGCACCCGGCCGCGGCGGGCGGCGAGGCGCCGGCCGAGGCCCGAGAGGTCCTCCGGCGTCAGGCGCAGGCGGGCGATCGGCAGGACCACTGCGTTCTCCAGCGCCAGATGGCGTCGCTCCTGGGTGGCGAAGGCCGCCATGTCGCGGCGGCCCTCGACGCTGGCGCCGGGCGCGCCGCGGGTGTCGAGGCAGGCTTCCAGATGAGTCCTGACGGCGCGGCCGAGCACGGCGTCGGCGCGATGCTCCGACGACAGGACGCCGAGAACGCCTTCCAGATCGTCTTCCGGCAGGCATCGCCGGCGGAGCAGGGGGAACAGATCCTCCTCCTCGTCGATGATGTGGATCGGGGCTTCGAAGCGCAGGAAGTCGACCACTTCGGCGATGCGGTCGGCATCGAAGAAGACCGTCGCGCTCAGCTGGTCGATCAGGTGGCACAGCTGGCGATGGCGGAAGTGCTCGGCGAAGAAGAAGTCGAGCGGGTCAGCCATGAGATCCGGGGAGAT
>JAUXTQ010000038.1 GCA_030678995.1 Caulobacter sp. | reverse complement strand
CGCAGCACCTTGCCGGAGGGGTTTCTCGGCAGGGCGTCGATGAAGTCGATGGACTTGGGGGCCTTGAACCCGGCGATTTGGGTGCGGGCGTGGGCGATGATCTCGTCGGGGGTCGCCGTCGCGCCGGCTTTGAGCACCACGATGCCCTTGACCGCCTCGCCCCACTTCTCGTCCGGCACGCCGATAACCGCGGCGTCGGCCACGGCGGGGTGGCTGAACAGGGCGTTCTCGACCTCGGCCGGATAGACGTTTTCGCCGCCGGACACGATCATGTCCTTCACCCGGTCGTAGATGTAGAGGTAGCCCTCGTCGTCGAAATAGCCGGCGTCGCCGCTGGAGAACCAGCCCTGCGGGCAGACCGCCTCGGCCGTCGCCTCCGGCCGGTTCCAGTAGCCCTTCATCACCCCCTTGGCGCGGATCTGGATTTCCCCGACCTCGCGCGGACCGCCGACCTCGCCGGTCGGGGTCACGACGCGCACCTCGAACCCGGGCCAGGGCTTGCCGCAGGAGCGCAGCTTGTCCCGCTCGGGCGTGTGGTCCTCCGGCGGCAGGTAGGTGGCCCCGCCGATGGTCTCGGTCAGGCCGTAGAGCTGGGTGAAGTCGCAGGCGAACCGTTCCTGCGCCTGACGCAGCACGGCCTCGGAGATCGGCGAGGCGCCGTAGAAGATGCGCTCCAGCTTGCTGAAGTCCGCCTGTTCCACGCCCGGGGTCTGCAGCAGCATGTTGATGATCGTCGGGGCCAGGAAGGCGTAGGCGACCTGCTTGTCCTGCAGCCGGTCGATGATCTCCCTGGCGTTGACCTCGCGGGTCAGGATGTTGCGCACCCCCTGCAACAGCGCCAGCAGGCCGCAGTTGGTCCCGGCCACATGGAACAGCGGCATGACCACCAGATTGGTCTTGCCCGCCTCGTAGCGCGCCCAGCCCGCCTGCAGCGCCAGTTCGAACAGGCTGAGGAAGTTGGCCTGGGTCAACTGCACGCCCTTGGGCAGGCCCGTCGTGCCCGAGGTGTAGAGCTGGATGACGTCGTCGTCGGCCGCAGCCGGAAGATGCGGATCCTCGGCCGGGTGGCTGCCGATCCAGTCGCGGAAGGCCGGCCAGCGCGGGTGGCCGGGCTCGAACTGCACCAGGCCTTTGATATCCGGCAGGTCGCCGACGATCATGTCGACCACCCCGTCGAAGTCCGCTCCGACCACCAGCAGCTTCGCCGCCGCGTCCTTGAGGATGAAGGCGATTTCCGGCGGGGCCAGGCGCCAGTTGACCGGCGCCAGGGTGACCCGCGCCTTCACCGCCCCCATCCACAGGACGAAGAAGTCCGGGTGATTCTTGGCCAGCACCCCGACGCGATCGCCGGGCTTGAGACCCTGGGCCAGCAGCGCCTGGGCGCAGCGGTTGGACAGGGCGTCCAGCTCGCCGAAGGTCAGGGTCTGGCCCTCGAACCAGACGGCCCCGGCGTTCGGCCGCAGGCGCGCCTGGACGCGGGGGATGTCCGCTACGGAGGTGATGTCGGCGAGATCGGTCATGGATTTCCTCATTGCCGCCGCCGCCTCTGTCGGGCGCTGACGCGGACGTAAGGATGCACAAGGTGGGCGCAAAGCAAAAGGGCCGCCGGCATGAACCGGCGGCCCTTCGTTGTTCTCGGTGCGTCCTTCGAGACGCGATCCTGAAGGATCGCTCCTCAGGATGACGAAGCGGGGTGGGCTGCACCCCTGTTCGTCATGGTGAGGAGCGGCGCCGAAGCGCCGCGTCTCGAACCACGCACCCCTTACTCGGCGGCCTGAGCCGGGTTGAAACCGAGCATGGCCTTGGTTTCGAGGAACTCGTGGAAGCCGTAGTCGCCCCATTCGCGCCCGTTGCCGCTCATCTTGTAGCCGCCGAAGGGGGCCATCAGGTCCCCGCCGCCGCCGTTGATGCTGACCTGGCCGGCGCGCAGCTTGGAGGCCACGGCGTGCAGCTGGGTCACGTCCGTGCCCGAGACGTAGGCCGCGAGGCCGTACTCGGTGTCGTTGCCGACCTTCACCGCTTCATCGACGCTGTTGTAGCCGATGATCGAGACGACCGGGCCGAAGATCTCTTCCTTGGCGATCGTCATCTCGTTGGTGACGTTGGCGAACACGGTCGGCTTGACGAAGTAGCCCTTGTCGAGGCCCTCGGGACGGCCGACGCCGCCGCTGACCAGGGTCGCGCCCTCGTCGATGCCGGCCTGGATCAGCTTCTGGATCTTGTTGAACTGCACCTCGGAGACGACCGGACCCATCTGGGCGTTGCCCTTGGGGTCGCCGACGGTGGTGGAGTCGGCGGCGGCCTTGGCGATGGCGATGACCTCGTCCATGCGCTTGCCGGGGACCAGCATGCGGGTCGGGGCGTTGCAGGACTGGCCCGAGTTCATCATCACCGAACGGACGCCGCCGGTGACGGCCGACGGGAAGTCCGCGTCATCGAGGATGATGTTGGGGCTCTTGCCGCCCAGCTCCTGGGCCACGCGCTTGACGGTCGGGGCCGCGTTGCGGGCCACCTCGATGCCGGCGCGGGTCGAGCCGGTGAACGAGACCATGTCGATCTCCGGATGGCTGGAGATCGCCGCGCCGACGGTGGGCCCATCGCCGTTGACCAGGTTGAACACCCCGGCCGGCACGCCGGCGGCATGCAGGATCTCGGTCCAGATGTAGGCCGAGAAGGGCGCGATCTCGGACGGCTTGAGCACCATGGTGCAACCCACGGCCAGGGCCGGGGCGACCTTGCAGGCGATCTGGTTCACCGGCCAGTTCCAGGGGGTGATCAGGCCGCAGACGCCGATCGCCTCCTTGACCAGCCGGGTCGGGCCGCGATCCTCGACGAACTTGAAGCTCTTCAGCACGCCGACGGCGGTCTGCAGGTGGGCCACGCCCATGGCCGCCTGGGCCCGCTGGGCCAGCGAGGCGGGGGCGCCCATCTCCTCGGTGATGGCGTCGGCCATGTCACCGTAGCGCTTCTGGTACTCGACGATGATCCGCTCGAGCAGCTCGACTCGCTCATCGACCGAGGTCAGCGAAAAGGTGGCGAACGCCTTGCGGGCGGCCTTGGCGGCCTGGTCGACATGGTCGGCCGTGCCCATCGAAATCCTGCCGCAGACCTCTTCGTTGGCCGGGTTGATGACGTCGAGCGTCTTGACGCCGGTGGGCTGGACCCACTGACCATCGATGTAGAATTTGGTGTAGTCGCGCATCACCGTCTCTCCCTGGGGGTCGTTGCGGGCCGCCGCACGGCCTCTTCAAACGCTAGTTTAGTTACCGCCGATCATGTGGGGAAGGCCCCACGTCACAGCTGGTGCACATGAGGCTGCCCGGCGACCGGACTGCGGGCCTTGAGCACGTAGCCGGCGCGGATCGAGCCGATGTAGAGATCCTTCAGGTCCGGCCCGCCCCAGGTGATGTTGGTCGGGTGGTTGACGATCTCGCCCGCCGGGTCGTGGACCACGATCTCGACGACGCCCGAGGGCCGGATGGCGACCACCTTGTTGGCGGCGGGCAGGCAGACCCAGAGGTTGCCGTTGGCGTCCATCCCGACCCCGTCGGTGTAGCCCAGGTCGCCCGGATGCTGCTCCGCCGCGGCCTCGGCCTGGACCTGGGCCGCATCGACAAGACGGCCCAGGACCGGACCGTAGCGCTCGCCGGCGCCCAGCTTGCCGCCCGCCAGGATCGGAAACCGCATCACGTCCGCCCCGCTGGTCTGGGCGCAGTAGAGCCAGCGGTCGTCGGCCGACAGGGCCATGCCGTTGGGAAACTTCAGTCCCTCGGCTTCGATACTGGTCGATCCGTCCGGCCGCAGCACGAAGATGAAGCCGTCGGCGCGGCCGTCCAGCGCCTGGGGCCAGGTCTCGGCGTGGGTCGAGTTGGCGCACCAGATGTTGCCGGCCCGGTCGAGCACCGGGTAGTTGGCGCTGGTCAGCCGCTTGCCGCCGACTTCCGCGACCAGGGTCTCGTGTTTGCCGGTGGCCGGATCGAACCGCTGCAGCGGGCCCTCCTCGCGGTCATAGATGCCGAAGTTGGCGATCAGCACCCGGCCCTGCAGATCCATGTTGATGCCGTTGGGCGCGCCGCCCTTGGGCCCCATGCGGGTGAAGCTGCCGTCCGGATGGATCTCGGCCACGGCGCACTGGTGGTCCGACGCGAAGATCCGGCCGTCCTTGCCGACCACCACGTCCTCGGGGCGGTCGATGCCGACGGCGATCCTGCTGAAGTCTTCGGGTCTCATCCAATCGGGCATGCGCGCCTCCCTGCTTTTCCGGTTGGCCCTACCAGAACAGGTCAGGCGGGCCTCCGTCCAGCATCTCGGCGATGCGGCGACGCGTGCCGGGCGTGGTGGTCTCCGGCAGATCGGCCGGGTGAAACCACTCCACCCGCAGGATTTCGCCGCGCGAGGTGGCCGGCTGAACCGTCCAGTGATCGACCCGGTAGAGCAACACGTGATCGCCGCGAAACAGCCGGGCGTTGGAGTGCATCGACACCAGCCGGGGACGATGGCCGGCGACGATCCCGGCCTCCTCGGCCAGCTCACGGATGATCGCCTCCTCGACGGTTTCGCGCCGTTCGACGCCGCCGCCGGGCAGGTGCCAGCCGGGGGTGTAGCTGTGCTCGATCAGCAGCACCCGCCCCTCGCCGTCCAGCACGATGGCCCGAGCGCCCATGGTCAGACCGCGCACCTGCCGCATCGCGACGCGGTAGGCCGGCAGCAGCAGGCGATAGAGGCGGCGCTTGAGGGCGGACATGGGGGGGCAGCCTAGATCGCCCGCTTGCCCGACGCGAGAGCATCGCGAGACGCCCATGAAAAGCCCTCCTCCTCGATGGAGGAGGGTTGGGTGGTGGTGTGGCCGCTGAGGTGGGGCGAAGGGCTCGGCAAGGCGCCGGCGTCGATCAGCGCCCGTCCCGCGCCACCGTAGCCACACCACCATCCCCGGCCCTTCCTCCATCGAGGAGGAAGGGAGTCCTTCGTGCAATGCCCGCTCAGCCCGCTTGCCCGGCGCGAGAGCGGGGGCTAAAGCCGGACGGTCTTTTCACCCCGGAGCCGCGACATGCTCGCCATCGGCGTCATCGCCCTGTTCATCATCATCCTGGCCGGCATCAACTTCTTCGAATTCGGCCGGATCGACTGATCCCGACTTGAGCGGCGCAGCCCTCATAACCGGCGCCGCACGGCGCATCGGGCGGGCTCTGGCCATCGAAGCGGCCCGCGCCGGCTATGACGTCGCCGTCCACTATCGCTCATCGCCTGACGACGCCGAGGAGACGGCCAGGCTGGTGCGCGCCGAGGGCCGCAAGGCCATCGTGCTGGCGGCCGACCTGACTGCGCCGGACGCCGGCGGCCTGGTGGAGCGGGCGGAAGCGGCGTTGGGCGCCGTGACCCTGCTGGTCAACAACGCCTCCATGCTTCTCGACGACCGGTTCGAAAGCTTCCAGGCCGCCGACCTCGAGGCCCAGATGGCGGCCAACCTGCGGGCCCCGGTGGTGCTGGCCCAGGCGTTCGCGGCGCGGACCGGGACGGGGCTGATCGTCAACATCCTCGACCAGCGGGTCTGGCGGCCGAACCCGCAGTTCTTCGGCTACAGCCTGACCAAGGCGGCGCTCTGGCATGCGACGCAGACCATGGCTCAGGCGTTGGCGCCGCGCATCCGGGTCAACGCCATCGGCCCCGGCCCGACCTTCGGTTCGGTGCATCAGGCTCCCGGCGAATTCGAACAGGAAGCCGCCGGCACGCCGCTGGGCCGCGTCGTCACCCCCGAGGACATCGCCGGCGCCCTTCGCTATCTCATTGACGCTAAGGCGGTGACGGGCCAGATGATCGCCGTGGACAGCGGCCAGCACCTCGCCTGGCGCACGCCGGACGTCATCCATCCCTGACCCCGAGGAGTCGTGGCCGCCACCCTTCCTGAAACGCCTTTCGAGCCCGCCGCCGCGACCCGCATCGTCGGCGCGAAGATTTTCGTGCGCGGCCTGGAAGTCCAGGCGGAGGTGGGAGTCTATGCCCATGAACGGGGCCGGACCCAGCCGCTGGTCGTCGATGTCGAGCTGGACGTGACCGCCGTCCACGCCGAACGCCTGTCCCAGACCGTCAACTACGAGACCATCGCCGCCGCCGCCCGTCACCTGGCCGCCGAGGGCCATATCGAGCTGGTGGAGATGTTCGCCGAACAGCTGGCCGAGCGCTGCCTGGCCGACCCGCGCGTGACCCGCGCCCGGGTGCGGGTGGAAAAGCCCCTGGCCCTCGCCCCCGACGCCCAGGCTGCGGGCGTCGAGATCACGGCGGTCCGCGCCTGAGCGCGGCCCCCCTTTCCCATGCCGCCCGCCTCGCGCCGCTGAGGCCGCAAACCGTCTGGACCCTCGAGGGCGAGGTCCTCGTCGAACAGGCCGGCCGGCGAGAACGCCGCTGGAGCCTCGCCGACCTGCGCCTGATGCGCCTCTCGGGCCTGCCGGGCAGTCCGCGGCGGGCGGCGGTGCTGCAGTTCGCCAGGGGCGGATGCGTGATCCCGTCGCACAGCTGGCGGGGAACCGGCCGGTTCGAGGACCGGATGGACAGCTTCTCGCCCCTCGTCCGCGCGGTCGCGGAGACGGCCGCTGACCTGGCGCCCCGCGCGCGGTTCGCCACCGCCGGCCTGGAGCTGGGCGAGGCCTTCGTCTGGACCATCGGGTTGCTGGGAATCGGCGCGGCCGTGCTGCTGGTCGCCTCGCTGAGCGCCGGCGCGGCGTCGCTGGGCATCGCCCTGGCGGCGCGGCTGGTGTTCGTGTTGATCCTGATGCTGGCGGTGCTGCCCTGGCTCAAGGGAAGGGCCGCCGCCCTCGATCCCCGCGCCATCCCGCCGACCCTGCTCCCATGACTGTGAACGGCGCGGATTTGCCAGCCCCGGCAAAACCGGCCAGCATCGCGGTTGGAGGCCCATCATGACCCAGACCGTCGTCGACCGAGCCCACGAGGATCGGATCCTGCCCGCCATCGTCTACGGGCTGTTCCTGCTCAGTGTTCCGTCGGTCTGGGCCGCCGTCGTGCTCGGCCTGATCGTCGCCTACGCCAGCCGGGACGGGGCCGGGCCCCGCACGCGGTCGCACTATGAATTCCTCATCCAGACGTTCTGGAAATCGATCTGGTGGGTGGTCATCGGCGTGGCGGCCGGCTTCGTCGGCCTGGTCTTCACCATCACCCTGATCCTGGCCCCGCTGGGCATCCCGATGATGATCCTGGGATGGGGCGCCGCGGCCCTGGTGACCATCTGGTTCTACATCCGCTGCTTCATGGGTCTCTATTACCTGGTGCAGGACGAACCTCACCCGCGCCCCAATGCGTGGCTGTTTTAGAGGCGCCCCGGCCCGGTTCTGCCCAATGAACGAACGGTCCTGACCCCACCCTTCCCCTGACGGTTGCAGGCTTTTGACCCGGCCCGCCGCAGGCCGAACCTTCCCCGGGCGTTGGGGACGGAACGGGGACGGATCATGGGCGCGAGACTCCTGAGCCTGCTGCTGGGGATCATGCTGACAGGCTTCGGCTGGGCCATCGTTGAGCCGAAGGGCCCGGCCGGCCTGCGCCTGCCGCCCCTCGACCTGGGGATGTTCGAGGGGCATCGGTCGTTTATCGGCTGGGGCGTGCTGGCGCTGGGGATCGCCGCGCTGCTGTCAGCCGTGCTGCCCAAGGGCGGGCCGAAAGGGGGCAAGCGGCGAGGGCCCCCGGTCGTGGACTTCGGCGCCGAGCCGGAGGCGGGGGTCGAATACCACGGGGACGAGGAGGAGGCGGCGCACACTTCGCGCCTGTCCAGCTCGCCCACGCCGTCAGCGTTGTGGTGAGGCAGCGCGGGGACATGCACTTCAGTGCGTGTCCCCTCCTTCCAAACACCCCTTAACCGCTGGCAGGGGACACGCACTGAAGTGCATGTCCCCGTGGGCGTCTCAGGCGTCCACCAGCTCGCGCCTTACCAGACGGGCGTAGTCGTCCATCAGGGTCAGGGAGATGGTTCCGGGGGTGAAGCGGTACTGGCCCACTTCGGCCACGGGCGTCACCTCGGCGGCGGTGCCGACGATGAAACACTCCTGGAAGCCGGCCATCTCTTCCGGCTTGATGTGGCGCTCGACCACCTCATAGCCGCGCTGCTTCGCCAGCTTCATCACCGAGCGGCGGGTGATGCCGTCCAGGAAGCAGTCGGGGGTGGGCGTGTGGATCACCCCGTCCTTGACGAAGAACACGTTGGCGCCCGTCGCCTCGGCGACATAGCCGCGGTAGTCGAGCATCAGGGCGTCTGAGTAGCCGTCCTTCTCCGCCAGATGCTTGGAGATGGTGCAGATCATGTACAGGCCGGCGGCCTTGGCGGCGGTCGGGGCGGTGTTCGGCGAGGGACGGTCGTATTTGGCCCAGGCCAGGCGCACGCCCTTCTTCTTCTGCTCGAGATCGTAGTAGCTGGGCCAGTCCCACACGGCGATGGCCACGTGGATCCTGGTGTTCTGGGCCGACACCCCGATCATCTCCGACCCGCGCCAGGCGAGCGGACGAACGTAACAATCAGTGAGACCGTTCTTCGCGCAGGTCGCCTTGCAGGCCTCGTCGATCTCCGACACCGTGTAGGGGATCTTGAAGTCCAGGATTTCAGCCGATTTGAACAGCCGCTCGGTATGAGCCGTCAGCTCAAAGATTTCCCCGCCGTACATGCGCTCGCCCTCGAAAACGGACGAGGCGTAGTGCATGGCGTGTGTCAGTACGTGCACCTTCGCCTCGCGCCAGGGCACGAACTGGCCGTCCAGCCAGATCCATCCGTCGCGATCATCGAAGGGAACGATAGACATAGGGAAAAGCCCTCCTTTCAAGGGAAGTGCGACCTTAGACGCTCCGGCCTCCGTGGCGTCAAACAAAATGGTGCAGTGCAGTGACCACCTCCGCCGATCCCCGGCTGATCCTTCGCGACGAGGAGCTCGACTCCGGCCTGGAGCTGATGCTGCTGGCCGAGGCCAGCCTGTGGTCGGCGGTGGACGCGGCGCTGGAGGCGGAAACGGGCCTCGGCCGGCCCCACTGGCGGGCGGCCTTCCTGCTGCGGCGGCGTCCCGGACTGGGCGTCCGGGACCTGTCCCGCCTGACCGGCCTTTCCAAACAGGCCGCCAGCCGGACCCTGGCCGACCTGGTGCGCCTGGGCCTGGCCGAGACCGGAGCCGGCGACCTGGACGCCCGCCGCCGCCCCGCGAGGTTGACCGACGACGGACGACGCTTCGAGGAGCGGGTCGCCGAACGGCTGCGCGCCCTGCTCGGACGGGCCTATCGCACGGGCGGGCTTGACGGGGTGGCCGGCGCAAGGCGGATTCTGGCGGCTCTGGCCGGGCCACGCACAGGCGTGGGCCTGCGCCGGGAGGAGACGTGACGTGAGCCAGCCGGACCGACACCTGCTGGTGGTCGATGACGACGACCGCATCCGCGACCTGCTGCGGGAGTTCCTCGCCCGGTCCGGCTTCCGCGTCACCGTGGCCCCGGACGCCGCCACCGCCTGGCGGCTGGTCGACACCCTCGACTTCGACCTGATGGTGCTGGACGTGATGATGCCCGGCGAGGACGGCATCGCGTTTGCCCGCCGCCTGCGCGCCCGCACCGACCTGCCGGGCCGCACCCCGGTGCTGATGCTGACCGCCCGGGGCGAGGCCGGCGACCGCATCGAGGGCCTGACTGCCGGGGTCGACGACTATCTGGCCAAGCCGTTCGAGCCCCGGGAGCTGGTGCTGCGCATCGAGGCCATCCTGCGCCGGGCCGGGCCGCGCGACGTGGGGCCGACGAGCCTGTCGCTGGGCGACTGCGCCTTCGACATCGACCGGGGCGAGCTGTCGCGGGACGGCGCGCCGATCCGGCTGACCGAGGCGGAGGTCGAGCTGATGCGCCGGCTGGCCCGCTCGGCCAACGCGCCCGTGGAACGGCTGGAGCTGGCCCGCGACACCGCCGACGTCACAGGCCGGGCGGTCGATGTCCAGGTCACCCGCCTGCGCCGCAAGATCGAGGCGGACCCCCGGAACCCCCGCTATCTGCAGACCGTGCGCGGCGTCGGCTATCGCCTGGCGCCCGACTGATGAAGCTGCGCGCCCTCAGGATCTTTGTTCCGCGGCAGATCAAGCGCTGGCTGCCGACCTCGCTGTTCGGTCGCAGCCTGCTGATCATCATCCTGCCCATCGCCCTGATGCAGATCGCGGTGACCTGGGTGTTCTTCGACGCCCACTGGCAAACGGTCACCAGCCGCCTGTCCGACGGCCTGGCCGGGGACATCTCCTGGGCCGTGGAGAGTTATCAGGAAGACCCGACCCCCGCCTCCCTGGCCCGGATCGCCGACCGGGCGCAGGACTCCATGGCCCTGTCTGTGGCCATCTCGACGGCCAACACCCTGCCGCCCCGGCAACCGACATCGGTGTTCGCGGCGCTGGACCGGTCGCTGGACAAGGCCCTCTCCGAACACCTCGACCTGCCCTACTGGTTCGATACCGTCCGGTTCCCGGGCTACGTCGATATCCGGGTGAAGGTGCGCGGCAAGGTGATGCGGATCATCGCCCCGGCCGACCGGGCCTGGGCCACCCAGGGCGGCATCTTCGTGCTGTGGATGACCCTGGCGACCCTGCTGCTGACGGCCATCGCCATCCTGTTCATCCGCAACCAGGTGCGAGCCATCGAGCGGCTGGCCGACGCGGCGGACGCCTTCGGCAAGGGCGGCGACGTGGCCGACTTCAAGCCCTACGGCGCCCGCGAGGTGCGCCAGGCGGCCCAGGCTTTCCTGGCGATGAAGAGCCGCATCGTGCGCCATATCGAACAGCGCACGGCCATGCTGGCCTCGGTCAGCCACGACCTGCGCACACCGCTGACCCGGCTGAAGCTGGAACTGGCCCTGGCCGAGCCGTCAAAGCGGGTCGAGGCGATGAAGACCGACCTCGCCGAGATGGAGCACATGATCGACGAGTATCTCGCCTTCGCCCGCGGCGAGGGCGGCGAGGCGGTCGAGTCGGTGGCCCTGCTGGGCCTGATCGGCGAGGTCAGCGAAGGCGCCGCCCGGGCCGGGGCGGAGGTGGCAATCGACGTCGATCCGGCCCTCACCCTGGCCGTGCGGCCCAACGCCCTCAAGCGGGCCCTGTCAAACCTGGTGATGAACGCCGCCGTGCATGGCGAGCACATCGCGGTCTCGGCCCGCCCGACCCCGGCCGGCGGGATGGAGATCATCGTCGACGACGACGGGCCGGGCATCCCTGCGGCGCAATACGAGGAGGCCTTCCGGCCGTTCAACCGCCTCGACGAGTCGCGCAACCAGAACGACAAGGGCGTCGGCCTGGGCCTGGCCATCGCGAGGGACGTCGCCCGCAGCCACGGCGGCGAGGTGACGCTGGACCGCTCCCCGATGGGCGGGCTGAGGGCGGTGATCAGGCTGCCGGGGTAGAGGTTCCTCCCTGCGAAGCGGGGAGGTGTCGTCTGGAGCGCGCTGCAAGCGCGACAGGCGACGGTGGGGCCATCGGTGCACCGACGCCCCACCGGCCTTTCTCCCCCGGATCAAGTCCGGGGTTCCAGCGCGCTCGAAAGCCCACCTCCCCATTTCATGGGGAGGAGCGGTGCTAGCCCAGCTCCTTCGACCTCTGCACCGCCGCGGCCACAGCGTCATTGAGCAGGTCCTGCAAACCACCCTCGCCCAACAACACCTGCAGCGCCGCCTGGGTGGTGCCGCCGGGCGAGGTGACCTGCTCGCGCAGTTCGGCGGGCGTGAATTCGCTCATGGTCATCAGGGACGCCGCGCCGGCGACGGTGGACCGGGCCAGCAGGGACGCGGCGTCTTCGGGCAGGCCGGCGCGGACTGCGGCCGCCTCAAGCGCTTCAACGAAGGCGTAGAGGTAGGCCGGTCCTGAGCCCGACACCGCCGTGGCGGCATGCATGAGCGCTTCGTCGTCGACATGAACCGTCAGCGCCATGCCGTCGAACAGGTTGTGGGCCCGCTCACGCGCGCCGTCGTCGTCGGAGTAGATGGTCGCCGTGCCCTGGGAGATCGCCACGGCGATGGTCGGCATCACCCGGGCGACAAACCGGTTGCGGAAGGCGGCGCGCAGATCGTCGAGACCGACCCCGGCGACCACCGACACGATGATGGCGTTGTGAGCCAGCCAGGGCTCGACCGCGGCCGCGGCTTCCCGCCAGAGCTGGGGCTTCACCGCCAGCACCACCGTGCCGGCCTGCATCAGGTCAATGTCGGGCGGATTGAGAGCAGCGCCGTAGTCGACAGCCTCCATGGCTTCCGCCCCGGGATGAGGGTCCCGGATCAACAGCTCATGAACGGGAACGGACCCGCCAGACATCCAGCCGGAGATCAGGGCGCCGCCCATCCGTCCGGCGCCGAGCAACAGAACCCGCGCCATGCCTGAAGAGCCCTAAGCCTCGCCGACCGTCTCGAACATGCAGGCGGCCATCGCCTCGTCCGGGGTCTTGGCGCCGGCCAGCAGGAAGTCGAAGGCCGGATAGAAGCGGTCCGCCGCCTCCACGGCCGCGTCGATCATCGAGGCGGCAGCAGCCAGGGTCGGGCGTTCGCCGCCGGGCAGGCTCAGCGCATGGCGGAAGACCACCTCGCCGTCCTCGGCCCAGATCTCGAAGTGGCCGAGCCAGACGCGCTGGTTGATCAGGGCCAGCAGTTCATAGGCCGAAGCGCGCTTGGCCTTGGGCGTGGTCATGCCGAGGGACAGGCACAGCTGCAGGCAGTCAGCCTCGGGCCGCCAGGCGAACCACAGCTCGTAGTCCTTCCAGTCGCCGGCCAGGGCGAAGGCGAGATCGCCGTCGTCCGTACGGTCGAAGGTGAGGTTTTCCGCGGCGAGCACATGCTCGACGACTTCCAGCGGATCGAGCGCCAACAGGGCGTCGTCTTCTTCGGGATGGGGAGTGTCCATTGGGCCTCTGTATCCCTCCGACCGTGGGCCGGGCGGGGAAGCGCCCGGCGACGAAGCAGCGTCCTTGAAAAAGGAGCCTAGACTGCTTCGCGGCGGGCGTAAGGGGTGTTCTTGCCGGGCGCGAGCCCTACTCGCCCTTCGTGGCCGGTTTGGCCTTCGGGGCGGGTTTGGCGGCGGATTTACCGCCCTTCAGGGCGTCGACCTCGGCGCGCAGGGCGGCGATTTCGGCCTTCAGGGCGTCGAGATCCTCGCGGCGGACGAGGTCCATCTCGGCCACGAAGCGGTCGGCCTGCGAACGAAAGGCCGTCCTGGCCTCGTCCCCGGCGGCCTGGGCAAGGCCCGCCGCAGCCGTGGTGAACTTGGCGATCTCGTCGAGAATGGGGTTCTTGGTCTGCATTCTGGGCCCTGGCGGACGCGAATTGGCGCGCCCTTCGCTCCTAATATGGGAAACCGGGGGTGAAAGCGAAGGGGATCGCCGCTATCACAGGCGCAAAGACGCCCACGCGGAGAAACAGACGTGGAATTTCCCAATTTCGATCCGGTCATCTTCAAGATCGGCCCGCTGGCCATCCGCTGGTACGCCCTGGCCTATGTGGCCGGCATCCTGCTGGGCTGGCGCTATGCCGTCGGCCTGGTCCGCAACACGAAGCTGTGGGGCGGCAAGGCGCCGACCGCCACCAGTGAACAGATCGACGACCTGATCCTGTGGATCACCCTGGGCGTCATCGTCGGTGGCCGCATCGGTTACATCCTGTTCTATGCGCCCAATCTGATCTGGACCGAGCCGCTGGAGATCTTCCAGGTCTGGAAGGGCGGCATGAGCTTCCACGGCGGCTTCGCCGGGGTGGTCGTCGCGATCATCGCCTTTGCCCTGGCCAACCGGATGGACATGTTCAAGCTGGGCGACCTGGTCGCGCCGGCCGTGCCGATCGGGCTGTTCTTCGGCCGCATCGCCAACTTCATCAACGGCGAGCTGTGGGGCCGGCCGACCGGCGTGCCCTGGGCGATCCAGTTCCCGGCGGCGGGCGTCGAATACCGCCACCCCAGCCAGCTCTATGAGGCGGCGCTTGAAGGGATCGTGCTGTTCTTCATCCTGCGGTTCGTCACTCACCGCCAGCTGTGGCTGCAGCGGCGCGGCGCGGTCTGCGGGCTGTTCATGGTCGGCTACGCGGTGTTCCGCATGTCCCTCGAAGGCGTTCGCGAGCCCGACGCGCAGATGCTGCCCTTCTTCCAGACGGTCCTGACCATGGGCACCATGCTGTCGATCCCGATGCTGCTGGTCGGCGCGTGGCTGCTGTGGCGTTCGTTCCGCACGCCCGCCCCGGCCGCCGACGCCGCGCCGGAGAAGGCCGAGGTTTGATGAGTCTGCTTGAGCGCCTGCGCGCCGAGATCGCGCAGACCGGCCCGATCAGCGTGGCCGACTACATGACGCGCTGCCTGCATGACCCGCGGGACGGCTACTACGCCACGCGCCCGGCCCTGGGCGAAGGGGGCGACTTCATCACCGCGCCTCTGATCAGCCAGATGTTCGGCGAGCTGCTGGGCGTCTGGGCGGTCGAGACCTGGACCCGGATGGGCAAGCCGGACGCCTTCCGCCTGGTGGAGATGGGGCCGGGCGACGGCACCCTGATGAGCGACCTGCTGCGCACCGTGCGGCTGGCTCCGGACTTCGTGGCCGCCGCCGAGGTGTGGCTGATCGAGACCTCCTGGCCCCTGCGGGCGGTGCAGAAGGAGACGCTGGCGGGGGCGACGCCCGAGCCGAACTGGACCGGCTCGCTGGGCAATCTGCCCGGCGGCCTGCCGGTGATCCTGATCGCCAACGAGTTGCTCGACTGCCTGCCCGCCCGCCAGTTCGTCCATGCCGAGGGCGGCTGGATCGAGCGGCTGGTGGGCCTGGGCGAGGACGGCGGCCTGGCGTTCGGCCTGGCCCCCACGCCGAGCGGCGCGACCCCGCCGCCGGACAGCCCGGTGCTGGAGGTCTCGGCCGCCCAGGAAGCCCTGGGCGCGGAGCTGGGCGCCCTGATCGCCCGCGAAGGCGGGGCGGCGCTGCTGATCGATTACGGCCGGGGCGGTCCCGAGTTCGGCGACACGCTGCAGGCCATCCGCCAGCACGAGAAGGTCGACCCCCTCGCCTTCCCCGGCGAGTCCGACCTGACCGTCTATGCCGACTTTCCCACGGTGCGGGATGCCGCCCGCGCCGCCGGGGCGGAGGCCACCGACCCCATCGCCCAGGGCCTGTTCCTCGGCATGCTGGGCATCCAGCACCGGGCGGAGGCGCTGAAGACCGCCCGCCCCGACCGCGCCGACCTGATTGACCGCCAGCTGGTGCGGCTGGTTTCGCCCGAACAGATGGGCGAGCTGTTCAAGGTCGCCTGCATCCATTCGGCCGAGCTGATCCCGCCGGGGTTCGAGGCCTCGACGTGAGCGACATGCCCGTCCTTCAGAGCGGGCTGCTGGCTGGCCTTCCCGGCGTGAAACACGCCTTCTTCACCCGCCGGGGCGGGGTGTCGAAAGGCATCTACGAGAGCCTCAACGTCGGGCGGGGCTCGGGCGACGACGCCGGGGACGTGCAGGAAAACCGCCGCCGGGCCGCCGCCTGGTTCGGGGCAGAGCCGGATGCGCTCAACACCTGCTACCAAATCCATTCCGCCACCGCCGTCACCGCCGAGGAGCCGTGGTGCGGTCGCCTGCCGGAGGGCGACGCGGTGGTTACCGGCCAGTCTGGGCTCGTCTGCGCGGTGCTGAGCGCCGATTGCGCGCCCGTGCTGTTCGCCGATCCCCGGGCCCGGGTCGTCGCCGCCGCCCACGCCGGCTGGCAGGGGGCCCTGAACGGCGTGGTCGAGGCGACCCTGACAGCCATGGAGGCCAGCGGCGCCGACCGCTCGCGCGTCGTCGCCGCCATCGGCCCCTGCATCGCCCAGCCGTCCTACGAGGTGGGCCTCGAGTATCTCGACCGGTTCGAGACGGCACGGCCCGGGTCGGCGCGGTTCTTCAAACCCGGCGAGACCGCCGACAAGCGGCTGTTCGACCTGCCCGGTTTTGTCCTGGACCGGCTGGCGGAGGCCGGCGTGGAAAAGGCCGAGTGGATCGGCCGCGACACCTGCGCCGAAGACGACTGGTTCTTCTCCAACCGACGCGCCTTCAGGCGGGGCGAAGGCGATTACGGACGTTTGATGACCGCGATCATGCTGAGCTGAGGCCGCCTCCCCATATCTCCTGAACCGGCGGCGGGGTTCGCGCGTTGCCGATCTGGCCCGTCAGGGCGTTCAGGAGGCAAGACGTGGCGCGCAAACGGCCCAAAGGGGTTCTGGAGATCGGCTGGGCCTGTTTCGAGTCGGCCGCGACCGGCCGTATCGAACATATGCCCACGCATTTCTGCTATCCCGAGGACGTGGTTCGCCGCATCACGGTCGAGGCGGGCGGCGGCCATGGCTGGCGCATGTCCGCCCTGGCCACGCCACGCGACAGACCCGCGCCCTGGAAGATCGTCGTCGTCACCGGCGCCCCGAGCTGGGCCGAATACTGGGCGCCAGTCCTCGCCGCGCTGCCGCAGGACCGCGAGATGGTCGTCGTCGACCGCCCGGGCTTCGCCGGCAGCGAGCCGGTGGAATATGTCGGCGACATCCGCATCCAGGCCGCCGCCCTGGCCCCCTTGCTCGACGCCGCGCCCGGTCAGCGGGTGCTGCTGATCGGCCAGTCCTACGGCGCGGCCATCGCCGCCCTGATGGCCACGGCCCAGCCCAGGGCGCTGAAAGGCCTGGTCCTGCTGTCCGGCTATTTCGGCGAGTCCGGTCCGACCGCCAAATGGCTGGTCGACTGGGGCTCCAAGCTGCTGCCCTTCATTCCGCGCGACCTGAAGAACGCGGTGCGGGAGGTGGCCGGCCAGGCCTCCCAGCTGGAGCATCTGCACGCCGTCCTCGACCGCGTTCTCGCGCCCCTGCACATCATCCACGGCGACGCCGACGATTTCGCCCCGATCGAGACAGCCGAGCGGTTCCTGGACAGACTTCGGGCACACCGGTCGGCGACGGCCACCTTCCATCGTGTCCCGGGCGCGGACCACTTCCTCAATGATGGTCCGGCCGAGGACCTGATCGCCCTGATCGAAACCTGCCTGCCCCGCCAGACGACGCTTGATCGACTGCGGTCGATTCGTCTTCCCGGGTGGTTGCGGTTTCCGGTCACCCTGCCCCTGGGGGCGTCTCGTATGGCGACCCGCCCCGGGTGAAACGAAAGGACGCGCGCACGACCCCGTGACCGGTCCTGACGCATCCAACCGGCCTCTCTTCGCGTTGCAACACCACTGGGCGCCGGACAGGCCGACGCCCTCGGGGTTCGTCATGCACTCATCGTCAGCGTCCGCGTTTACTGCAAGACCCTTGCTGAGCCTGCTGCCTTCGGCCCGGCAGCTGCGTCGTGTGGTGCTGATCGGCAGCTTTCCGCCGCGCCGCTGCGGCATCGCCACCTTCACCGCCGATGTCCATCAGGCCCTCAGGACCGCGTCCCCCAACCTCCACTGCGGCATCGTCGCCATGACTGACGAAGGCGGCGCCTACGACTACGGCGAAGAGGTGATCTTTCAGGTGCGCCAGAACCGCGCGGCCGACTACCTTGAAGCCGCCCGGCGGATCAACCTCGCGGCCCCCGACGCCGTCTGCGTGCAGCATGAGTTCGGCCTGTTCGGCGGTCCCGCCGGCGAGAACCTGATGCTGATGCTGGACGCGATCCGCGCACCGGTGACCGCCACCCTGCACACCGTCCTGGCCCAGCCCGATGCCGACCAGCGCCGCGTCCTCAACCGACTGATCAAGCGATCGGCCCGCATCATCGTCATGGCCGAGCGTGGTCGGGAGATTCTGCGCGACGTCTGGAAGGTTCCGGCGTCGAAGATCGTCGTCGTGCCCCATGGCGCGCCTGACCGGCCGCTGGTCGACACCGCCGGGCCCAAGGCGGCCCTGGGCCTGACGGGCCGGGACGTCCTGCTGACCTTTGGTCTGCTGTCGCCCGGCAAGGGCCTTGAGACGGTAATCCGGGCCATGCCCGACATTGTCCGGGCCCGGCCTGACGCCCTCTATGTCATCCTCGGCGCCACCCATCCGCACCTCATCGCGCGGGAGGGCGAGGCCTATCGCGAGAGCCTGTTCGCCCTGGCCCGGCAGCTGGGGGTGGCCGACCACGTCCGGTTTCACAACCAGTATGTGGACATGCCGCTCCTGCTGGACTGGCTGTCGGCCGCTGACCTCTATGTCACGCCCTACCTGAACGAGGCCCAGATCACATCGGGGACGCTGACCTACGCCGTGGCGCTGGGCAAGGCGGTGATCTCCACCCCCTACTGGCACGCGCAGGAACTGTTGGCCGACGGCCGCGGCGTGCTGACGCCGTTCAACAACCCGCAGGCGCTGGCGAGCGCCGCCGTCACCCTGCTGGCCGACCCCGAACGCCTGGACGCCCTGCGCCGCCGGGCCTGGGACATGGGCCGCGAGACCCTGTGGAGCCGCCTGGCCGACCGCTACCTGGACGTCTTCGCCGCCGTCCGCGAGACCCGTCCCCGACCCTCCGAATCCCGCAGCGTCGCGCCCGGCGCCCTGCCCAGGCCGGCCCTGGGCGGCGTGCGGCGGATGACCGACGGCGTGGGCATGCTGCAGCACAGCGTCCACGACACCCCCGACCGCAACCACGGCTACTGCGTGGACGACAACGCCCGCGCCCTGCTGCTGATGCACCGCCTGCGGGCCGCCGGCATGCGGACGCCGGAAACCGAGGCCCTCGCCGGAACCTACGCCGCCTTCGTGCACCACGCCTGGAACGACGGCGTCGGCCGTTTCCGCAACTTCATGGCCTACGACCGATCCTGGCTCGAGGACGTCGGCTCCGACGACAGCGTCGCCCGGTCCTGGTGGGCGGTGGCCGTCACCGCCGCCGAGGGTGGCTCGCCGGCGCTGCGGAAGTGGGCGCGGGCGCTGGCCGTGCGGGTCGCGCCGCACATGGACAGCTTCACCGCCCTGCGCACCTACGCCTTCCTCATCCTGGGCCTGACCAGCCTTGTGCGGGCCGACCCGGGCCTGACCCAGGAGCGCGCCCTGCTCGAACGCCTGACCTCCGCCCTGGCGGAAGTGCTGCGGGGAAGCGAGACGGGCGACTGGCATTGGTTCGAGGATAGCCTGACCTACGACAACGCCCGCCTGCCCGAGGCCCTGCTGCGCGCCGGCCAGCTGCTGGACGACGAGGCCCTGATCACCGCCGGGCTGAGCTCGCTGGACTGGCTGTGCCGCCAGCAGACCGGTGTCGGCGGCGTGTTCCGCGCTGTCGGAACCGTCAATTTCGGGAGGCCCTTCACTGTCGAGGACCCCTTCGACCAGCAACCGCTGGAGGCCGCCGCCACGGTGGACGCCTGCGCCGCCGCCTTCGCGGCCACCGGGGATCCCCGCTGGCTGACCGAGGCCCGGCGGGCCTTCGACTGGTTCCTCGGCAAGAACGACCTGGGCGTCCCGCTTGGCGATCCGGCGACCGGCGACTGCTATGACGGGCTCACGCCCACCGGCCCCAACCTCAACCGGGGCGCGGAGTCGGTGCTGTCCTTCCAGCTGGCCGCCTGCGCCATGCTGGCCCTCGCCCGCATCGCCCAGCCCGGCCCCCGCCCCGCTGACAAAGTCCAGACAGAAGGCCGAACCGCCGACCGATGCCAAAACTCCGTCACAACGACCTCCGAATCCCTCCCAATCCCGCGCGCGTCGTCATTCGGCCCTTCCACATCGCTCCAGATCCCCGGCCGCTGATCGGCGGCCAGGTTTCGCGGGCGCGAAGGATCGTCGACGCCGTCATGGCGATGGACATGCGCACCTGCGACGCCGAGCTGGCCCTGGTGAACCAGGATTTCGGCGACCGGCACTGGCAGACCCGCGCGGTCCATCTCGAACGCTACGGCCAGATCAAGGCGCTGCTGGGCCTGGACAACCGCCTGCGCGACACCCGCAAGGCGCTGATCGGCGCCTATTTCTGCCATGAGTACAGCTATGCCGGCGCGGCCCTGACCAACCCCAGCATCGCCCCCCACCCGGACCAGTCGGGCATGGAGGGCGGCGCGGTGCGGGTGGTGCTGTCGATGCGCGCTGTCGGCGAGGGGCACATCTCCTCCATCGCCTTCCGGGTCGGCATCCTGACCCCCGACGGCGAGCTGCAGTTGCTGGTCGAGCCGCGCGTGGCCATGGCCGCCCACGCCTGCAATCCGCCGCCCGAGGGCGTGCCGGCCGGACCGGTCAGAGCCTGTCGGTACGAAGAAGCCTCGCTGTCGGGGACGGTGATCTTCCCCTTTACCCAGGCGCAGCGGAACGGGCTGGAGGACCTGCGGATGGTCCACTTCCATCCTGATAACGGCGAGCCGGTCTGGTACGGCACCTACACCGCCTACAGCGGGGCGGCGATCGCGTCGGAGATGCTGGTCACCCGCGACTTTCAGGATTTCGAGCTGTTGCCGATGACCGGCACGGCGGCGCGCAACAAGGGCATGGCCCTGTTCCCGCGCAAGATCGGGGGCCGTTTCGCCATGATCGGGCGGCAGGACGGCGAGAACATCTGGTACCTGACCTCCGACGATCTGCTCGACTGGAACGACGGCGAGGTGATCGTCAAACCAAAGTTCCCCTGGGAGCTGGTCCAGGTTGGCAACTGCGGCTCTCCCATCGAGATCGACGAGGGCTGGTTGCTGCTGACCCACGGCGTGGGCGCCATGCGCAAGTACGCCGTCGGCGCGATGTTGCTGGACAAGGAAGACCCCACGCGGGTGATCTCGCGGATGACCGCGCCGCTGATCTCGCCATCGGACGAGAACCGCGAGGGCTATGTGCCCAACGTGGTCTACACCTGCGGCGCCATGGCCCTGGGCCGGATGCTGTTCATCCCCTACGGCGTGGCGGACAGCTCGATTGCGTTTTGCTCGGTGGATATCGACGAGCTGCTGAGCGAAATGGTGTGAGGATGACCTCTCCCACTTGGGAGAGGGGGACCACCCGAAGGGTGGTGGAGTGGGAAGCGCTGCGAGCGCTTGGACACGCGCTTCAGTGCGCGTCCCCTTCCTCAAGAAGATCAGCCGCCGACGGATCGACCGTCCGGCAAACAGGGGACACGCACTGAAGTGCATGTCCCCGCGCCCCGGATGACAACTGCCCTTTGGCCTTGATGGAATGATGCGCTCCGGTCGCCGGACCTGGTCAAGGACGGGCCCTCTCGGGCCCGCCGCTACGCGGCCGCGAAGCGGTCCTTGAGCAGGGCCGTCGCCGGAGCAAAGCTGGCCGTCAAGACATCAGGGCAGGTATGCCGTGAGGGTGGCGGTGGGGTTGGCGCCTGTCCCTGCAAACAGCGCCGCATCCCACTCCACCATGCTTCGCATGGTCCCCCTCTCCCAAGAGGGAGAGGTCAGCGTTACCGCAGCCGCGCGTTGATCTTGTCCAGCGCCCGCGACCCCGGGGTGAGCTCCGCGTCCGACAGGGTGTTCAGCGGCCGGTGGACGGTGTTCAGGGCGTCGTGCAGGTCCTCGGCGTCAGGATCGACATAGAGCAGGCCGGTGACGATCTCGCCGTTGGCCTGGCGTTCGTGCAGATAGGCCATGGCCTTCACCCGGTCGGTGGCGTCGTAGTCCAGGTCCACCTTGCGCAGCAGCAGCAGCGAGCCGTCGTGCTGGGCCACCTCGACCAGCGAGCCGGGCTCGTAGTCGGTGGTGATCGGGGCGCGGCCGAGGATCACGTCCAGCTTGTTGACCGCCTCGTTGTGGTCGCGGACGAAGTCGAAGCTCTTGGTCGAGCCGGCGTGGTTGTTGAACGCCACGCAGGGGCTGAGCACGTCGATGAAGGCCGCGCCCTTGTGGGTCAGCGCCGCCTTGATCAACGGCACCAGCTGGGCCTTGTCGCCGGAGAAGCTGCGGCCGACGAAGGTCGCGCCCAGCTGCAGGGCCAGGGCGACCAGGTCGATGCCGCTGTCGGAATTGACCACGCCCTTCTTGGACTTGCTGCCCTTGTCGGCGGTGGCCGAAAACTGGCCCTTGGTCAGGCCGTACACGCCGTTGTTCTCGACGATGTAGGTCATGTTCACGCCGCGCCGCATGGCGTGGGCGAACTGGCCGAGGCCGATGGACGCGCTGTCGCCGTCGCCGGAGACGCCCAGATAGATCAGCTCGCGGTTGGCCAGGTTGGCGCCGGTGAGCACCGAGGGCATTCGTCCGTGCACGGTGTTGAAGCCGTGGCTGGCGCCCAGGAAGTAGTCCGGCGTCTTGGACGAGCAGCCGATGCCCGACAGCTTGGCCAGGCGGTGCGGCTCCAGGTCGATCTCGAAACAGGCCTGGACGATGGCGGCGCTGATCGAGTCGTGGCCGCAGCCGGCGCAGAGGGTCGAAACCCGTCCTTCGTAGTCGCGGCGGGTGAAGCCGACCTTGTTGACGGGCAGCGAGGGGTGATGGAACTGCGGCTTGGTGATGTAGGTCATTTGGCCATCTCCCCGGCGGCGTTCACATCGACCGCGCCCATCCCCCGGGCCAACTCGGCCAGGATGAAGCGCGCCGTGATCGGCGAGCCGTCGTAGTTGAGCACCTTCACCAGCCGGGCCGGATCGACCCCGCCCTCGTTGATCAGCAACGCGCGAAGTTGGGCATCCCTGTTCTGTTCGACGACGAAGACCAGGTCGTGGTGGGCGATGAAGTCGAACACCTCGCCCGGGAACGGGAAGGCGCGGACCCGCAGGGCGTCCACATGCAGGCCTTTGGCCTCGAGCCCGGCCAGAGCCTCGTCCATCGCCGGCGCGGTCGAGCCATAGTAGATCACGCCGTAGCGCGTCGCCTTGGCCGCCTTGCGGTGGATCGGCGCCGGCACCAGCGACTTGGCCGTATCGAACTTGCGCAGCAGCCGCTCCATGTTGTCGACATAGACGGCCCCCTCCTCGCTGTAGCGGGCGTAGGGATCGCGCGAGGTGCCGCGGGTGAAGTAGGCGCCCTTTGACGGATGGGTCGCCGGCAGGGTGCGGAAGGGGATGCCGTCGCCATCGACATCCTTGTACCGGCCAAAGTCAGCGCCGGCCTCGAGCATCGCGGCGGTCATCACCTTGCCGTGGTCGAGGGTCTTGCTGTCGTCCCAGGCGAAGGGGGCGGTCAGCCACTCGTTCATGCCCATGTCCAGATCGAGCATGACGAAGACCATGGTCTGCAGGCGGTCGGCGAGGTCGAAGGCCTGGGCCCCCATCTCGAAGCACTCGCCGGGGCCCTCGGGCAGCAGCATGACGTGCTTGGTGTCGCCGTGGCTGGCGTAGGCGGCCGACAGGAGGTCCGACTGCTGGGTGCGGGTGGGCATGCCGGTGGACGGCCCGCCGCGTTGCACGTCGAAGATCACCGCGGGGATCTCGGCGAAGTAGCTAAGGCCGATGAATTCCTGCATCAGCGAGACGCCTGGTCCCGAGGTGCAGGTGAAGGCCCGCGCGCCGTTCCAGCCGGCGCCGACGACGATGCCGATTGAGGCGATCTCGTCCTCGGCCTGAACGATGGCGTAGCGCGCCTCTTTCGTCTCCGGGTCGTGACGCAGCTTCTTGCAGTAGTCGGTGAACGCCTCGGCGAGCGAGGTCGAGGGGGTGATCGGATACCAGGCGCAGACCGTGGCCCCGCCATAGACCGCGCCCAGGGCCGCGGCGGTGTTGCCGTCGACGAAGATGCGGTCGCCCACGGCGTCGGCGCGCTTCAGCTGCAGGCCGAGCGGCTTGAGATTGTCCCGGGCGTAGTTGAAGCCGATCTGCAGGGCCTCGATGTTGGCCGGCACCAGCGCCGGCTTGGAGGCGTACTGCTCGGCCAGCAGAGTCTCGACCACCTCGGTCTCGATGCCCAGCAGATAGGTCAGGGCGCCCAGATAGATGATGTTCTTCAGCACCTTGCGGTCTGACGGCCGGGAATAGGCGGCGTTGCAGAGCGCGGTCAGGGGCACGCCCACGACGTTGATGCCGTCCTTGAACCGGCCGGGCGGCATCGGCTTGGTGGAATCGTAGAACAGGTAGCCGCCGGCTTCGATCTCTGCGAGGTCGCGATCCCAGGTCTGGGGGTTCATGGCGACCATCAGGTCGACCCCGCCGCGCCGGCCCAGCCAGCCCTCGCCGCTGACGCGGATCTCGTACCAGGTCGGCAGGCCCTGGATATTGGACGGGAAGATGTTGCGCGCCGCCACCGGCACGCCCATCCGCAGGATCGCCTTGACGAACAGGCCGTTGGCCGAGGCCGAGCCCGATCCGTTGACGTTGGCGAACTTGACCACGAAGTCGTTCACCGCGCTGGTCCGGCGGGTCATTTGGAGCAGCCTCCGGCGTGGGCCATTTCAATCACGACCTTCTGCATGTCCCAGGCTCCGGTCGGGCAGCGCTCGGCGCAGAGGCCGCAGTGCAGGCAGACGTCCTCGTCCTTCACCAGCACCCGCCCCGTTGGAAGGGTCCCGGAGACATAGAGGTCCTGGGTCAGGTTGAGCGCCTGCGCCTTGAGGCGGGGCCGCAGTTCCTCCTCCTCGCCGTTGACCGTGAAGGTGATGCAGTCGGTCGGGCAGATGTCGACACAGGCGTCGCACTCGATGCACAGGGGCGCGGCGAACATGGTCTGGACGTCGCAGTTGAGGCAGCGCTGGGTCTCGGCCCAGGCCAGCTTCTCGTCGAAGCCCAGCTCGACCTCGGCCTTCACGTCAGCCAGGGCTTCCTTGATCGGCAGCAGCGGAACGACCTGGCGATCCTCGGGCGAGACGTCGTTGTCGTAGCTCCACTCGTGGATGCCCATCTTCTGCGACGACACCAGCACGCCCGGTGGCGGCCGCAGGCGAACGTCCTCGCCGCGGCAGAAGTGGTCGATGGAAATCGCCGCGTCGTGGCCGTGCGCCACCGCCCAGATGATGTTCTTGGGACCAAAGGCCGCGTCGCCGCCGAAGAACACCCGCTCGTGGGTCGACTGGAAGGTGATCAGATCGACCACCGGCATGCCCCACTCGTTGAAGTCCAGCCCGATGTCGCGCTCGATCCAGGGAAAGCTGTTCTCCTGGCCGATGGCCACCAGCACGTCGTCGCATTCGAAGTGCTGGTCCGGTTCGCCCGTGGGTTTGAGCGAACGCCGGCCCTTCTCGTCGAACACCGCCCCGACCTTCTCGAAGGTCACGCCGGTCAGCCGGCCGTTCTCGTGGGTGAAGGCCTTGGGGACCAGGAAGTTGTGGATCGGGATGCCCTCGTGCTGGGCGTCCTCCTTCTCCCAGGGCGAGGCCTTCATTTCCTCGTAGCCGGAGCGGACGATGACCTTCACGTCCTCGCCGCCGAGGCGGCGCGAGGTGCGGCAGCAGTCCATGGCGGTGTTGCCGCCGCCCAGCACGATCACCCGCCGGCCGATCTGTTCGATGTGGCCGAAGGAGACGCTGGAGAGCCAGTCGATGCCGATGTGAATGTTGGCGGCGGCTTCCTGCCGGCCGGGTACGTCCAGGTCGCGGCCACGCGGGGCCCCCGTCCCGACGAAAATCGCGTCGTAGTCTTCCCTGAGCAGCGCGCCCAGGCTGTCGATCCGCTCGCCCAGGCGCATCTCCAGGCCAAGGTCGGTGATGAAGCCCATCTCCTCGTCGATGACGCTCTCGGGCAGGCGGAAGCGCGGGATCTGGCTGCGGATCATGCCGCCGGACTTGGCGTCGGCGTCATAGACCACGACGTGATAGCCCAGCGGGGCCAGGTCGCGGGCCACGGTCATCGCGGCGGGACCGGCGCCGACGCAGGCGACCGTCTTGCCGATCTTGCGGGTCGGGGCCGAGGGCATCCGGGCGGAGACATCGCCCTTGTTGTCGGCGGCGACCCGCTTGAGGCGGCAGATGGCGACGGGGTCTTCCTCGTCCTCGACCCGCCCGCGCCGGCAGGCCGGCTCGCAGGGGCGGTCGCACGTCCGCCCGAGGATCCCGGGGAAGACGTTGGACTTCCAGTTGACCATGTAGGCGTCGGCATGCCGACCCTGGGCGATCAGGCGGATGTACTCAGGCACAGGCGTGTGGGCCGGACAGGCCCACTGGCAATCGACGACCTTGTGAAAGTATTCCGGCGCCTCGGTGTTCGTAGGCTCCAACGCGTAGAACTCCTCTCCCCCCGCTCCCGTGTCTGAGGGCGAAGGGCCGTCCCCATTACTCGGAGATGGCTCGTCCTGCGCCCGCACAAGATGCTCGAACAGTTGTTTTAGCCCGCGTCGGCGCCGCTATCCAGACCGGCGCGGCGATTATTCGCCATCAGTGGACGGCGGGGGCGTACGGGAGGTCATGCCGGACGCCGCCGCGTCGTCGGCGATCTGGTCGTCGGAAGCCGGATCGAGTCCCGCGTCGCGGGGCACAGGGACAGGATCGGACTTCTTTTCCGGCTCGACCGGCGCCGGCAGGGCCTGGTCGGGCGCCTGGGCGGCGGCGGCGGCGTCATCGGCGGCCGTGCGCCCGTCGGCGCCGTCGCCGGAACCGGCGTTGAGGAACATCAGCGCCGCCAGGGTCAGCGCGACCCCCGCCAGGATGCCGAGGATCAGCCAGAACCAGCCGCCTCCCGATTTCTGAGCCATGCCTGCTACCCCCTACGTGCCCTGCCAGGTCCTGACCGGGCCGATATCAATATGGATGAATGCGGAGTCCGGATAGTAGCCCACTCCCCCGCCCTGCAATGTCAGCGCCGCATCGCGGAAGCCGGTCAGGGACACGTCATTCAGACGCACGTCCATGGCCTTGCCTTCCATATGCAGGCTCTTCTTCGCCACCTGGGACGAGCCGTTGGTCGCGGCGCTCTGGCCGCTGAGCATCTCGTTGGTCGCCGGCGAGCGGAAGGCGGAAATGATGCGGTAGGGCTCCTTCGAGCCGGTCAGCGACTGCAGGGTGAACAGCAGATCCAGCAGCCGCACGTCGACGGGGTGCACCTCGGTGGAGCGGAAGTCGCGCAGGTGGTTGTTGATCGCCTGCATGGCGTCCCAGACGTACCTGCCCCCGTCCCAGTAGACCGCCTCGAGCTCCTCGCCGGTGTGCAGGTGACGGAACTTCAGGTGGCGCGGCCCCGGCGGCGGGGGCGTCAGCGGGATCGGCGAGAGCAGGAAGTCGGCGACATCGTCCTCGGGATCCACCCGCGGGCCCGGCTGCGGATCGGCGGCAGGGGCGGTCGGAGCGACCTCCTGGGCGCGGCTGCTCGTGGCGGCGCCGGCCGCCAGTCCGGCCAGTCCGGCCGACAGCAGCTTGCGCCGGCCAATCAAGCCGGGCGCCCCTGGGCGGCGATCCGCTGGATCAGCAGGGTGTCCCAGCCGTAGGGATCCTGGCGGAAGTTGACCTGGCCATCGGGCGTCACATAGGCGGTCCAGTAGAGCAGGAACACCGCGACCGGCCGGGCCACGGGCGCCCGGGTGGTCTTGCCGCCGGCGATGGTCGCGTCGATCACTTCCGGCGTCCAGACCGGGTCGCCCTCCATGATGGCCCGCGCCAGGGCGAGGGGCTTTTCGAGCCGCACGCAGCCGTGGCTGGCCAGGCGCGTGTAGCGGGAGAAGCCGCCCTTGCTCGGCGTGTCGTGCAGATAGACCGCGTAGGGATTGTTGAAGTCGAACTTGATCAGGCCCAGCGCGCTGCCGGGGCCCGGCGTCTGTTGCAGTCCGCCGCCCGGCAGGATGCGGAAGCCGGCGCTGGCCAGATAGGCGCGGCCGCGGGGCAGCAACTCGCGCGCGGCGATGCCGGCCGGCACGTTCCAGGGCGGATTGAGCACAACGCTATGGATCTCGGAGCTGAGCAGCGGCGTCTCGCCGCCGTTCGGCTTGCCGGTCACCGCCCGCATCGAGAGGGTCGGCTGGTCGGCCTTGAACAGGGTCAGCACGCCGGCGGCGACATTCACCTGCACCCGGTCGGCCGGCATCACCGGCGGCAGCCAGCGCCAGCGTTCCATGTTGGCGACGATCTGGTCGATGCGGCGCTGCACAGGGGTGTTGAGGGCCGCGCGGGTGGCCGCGCCGACCGTGCCGCTGGGCTCCAGGCCCATGCGCTTCTGGGCCCGCTTGACCGCCTCGGCCAGGGCCATGTCGAACAGCGGCTCGCCAACCGCCTGCGGCTGACCGGCGGGGGCAGGGGGAACCTCTGTGCGGGCGACAGCCGCCGGCGCGTCCCGATCTTCGGCCGCCAGGCGGGCGCGCAACAGATCGACGGCGGGCCCGGTTGAGCCCAGTTTCAGGTCGGCGCCCGGGGGCAGCGACTGCCAGCCGCCGCCGGCCCTGATGGCGCGATAGGTGGCCAGGCCCCGCTGCAGGGTCTCGTAGCCGGGATAGTCGGGCGGCAGGCTCTTGAGCCAGGCTTCCAGCCTGTCGTCGGCCACCGCCCGGGCCAGGCCGGCGCGGGCGTCGAACGGCATCGGGCGCAGACCCCAGTCGGCGCGAAATCCTTCGGGCGCCAGCCGGCCGGTCTTGACCGCCCCGGCGTAGCGGATCGCCGCCTCGATCAGGGCCGCGTCGCCGGGTCCGCGCGGGGCGAACTCGCCCGGCTCGAAGCCGTGCCGGTCGGATTCGGCGAGGGTCTTCTGGAGCAACTCGGCCTGGGCCGGGGTCAGCTGGATGGCAGCCGGAAGCGACGCCGTCGGCATCGACGTCGGCCGGGTGTAGGCGGTCGGCGGCGGCGTCTGGGCGAGCGCAGACGACAGCCCAACCCCAATCAGGGCCACGGCCATACATCCCGTGGCGGCCTTACGCGTCAGATGCGGCATCAAACCCTGTACGCCCTCAAAAGCCCAGTGGGGCAACCCTAGCAGAGCTTCCGGCCGTGCGCGCAACGATGTCGCGCCAGACACGAAAAGAGATCGGCAGTGTTGCCGTCTCGCCAGATTCGCGCGGCGAGAGACCTTTTCCAAGACCATGAAAGCGACCATATGGAGACCATGTCCAAACAGACTGAACTCCGCCCGTTCGTGACCGGTTTCATGCGCGGCCTGCGCCAGCACTGCCCGCACTGCGGCGAGGGGCGCCTTTTCCGCGGCTACCTGAAGGTCGCGCCGACCTGCGAGACCTGTGGCCACAACCTGTCGGCCTACCCCGCGGACGACGGCCCGGCCTATTTCACCATCCTGCTGGTCGGCCACCTGGTCGTCGCGCCGATGTTCTTCTTCCCGTTCGTCTGGGAGACCTCGCCCTGGGTGACGGTGCCAGTGGCCCTGTTCTCCCTCACGACCCTGATCCTGCTGCTGCTGCCGCGCATCAAGGGGGCCTTCGTCGGCGCCCTGTGGTCGATCCGGCCGGCGCCGTCGCACGGATAGCGTCGCCTCACGCCATTGTGGCCGCCGGCCTGATTGACCCCTGCCCGACCCGGTCCGACTGTCGGCCTTCCGACAGTGCAGGAGCGAGCCGATGGCCCACACGTTCGAGATCTACAAGGACAAAGCCGGCGAGTTCCGGGTCCGCTTCAAATACAACGAAGAGGTCATGTTCTCGACCGAGGGCTACAGCTCCAAGGCCAACGCCCAGAACGCCATCGAGTCCATCAAGAAGAACGGCCCCGGCGCCCCGACCCAGGACAACAGCTAGGTCATCTCCCGGCCACACCTGAATCAGCCCGGAACCCCGCACGGTTCCGGGAATTGTGTCCTGCGAGACGGGCCACTTTGTTCAGGAGACTTCGCATGCTGGGGACCATCCTCATTGTCGTTCTAATTCTCGCCGTGATCGGGTCGCTGCCCACCTGGGGCCACTCCAAATCGTGGGGTTACTACCCGAGCGGCGGCCTGGGCCTGGTGCTGGTCATCCTCCTCATCCTGTTCCTGATGGGCCGCCTCTGAGGCTCTTTCCCTGACTCACCGCCCCGCCTAACCTCCCCCGAACGCGATCGGCTCGGGGGACGGCATGGCGGTTACGGAAACGGGCGTACTGGACGACGGTCCTCCGCCCCCCGGAATGACGCCGGGCCAGCGCCTCAGGGCTATCCTCGGGGGATCCGCCGGCAATCTGGTCGAGTGGTACGACTGGTCGGCCTACATCTTCTTCACCGTCTATTTCGCCGGCCATTTCTTCCCGGAGGGCGACCAGACCACGCAGTGGCTCAAGGCCGCCGCCGTTTCAGCCGTGGGCTTCCTCGCCCGGCCGCTCGGGGCCTGGTTGATGGGCATGTACGCCGACCGGGCCGGCCGCCGCGCGGCCCTGACCCTGTCGGTCTCGATGATGTGCGCGGGCAGCCTGATCATCGCCCTGACCCCCACCTACGAGACGGTCGGCGCCCTGGCGGCGGTGATCCTGCTGGGCGCCCGCATCCTGCAGGGCCTGTCGGTAGGCGGCGAGTATGGCGCCAGCGCCACCTACCTCTCGGAAATGGCCGGCAAGAACCGGCGCGGCTTCTGGTCCAGCTTCCAGTACGTGACCCTGATCGCCGGCTCCCTGTCGGCCCAGGGCATGGTCGTCCTGCTGCAGAAGCTGATGCCTGACAGCGCCCTGACCGAGTGGGGCTGGCGCATCCCCTTCTTCGTCGGCGCCCTGCTGGCGGTGGTGGTCTTCTGGATCCGCCGCGGCATCGACGAGACCGTCTCGTTCCAGCGGGTGGAGCAGCATGAGCCGGTCAACAAGGTCCAGGTGGCGGCCGTCGGCGGCTTCCTGCTGCTGACCGCCGCGGCGGCCGTCATCGCCTTTACCCGGCCGGAGCTGGGGCAGGCCGCCTGGCCGATCACCGTCGGGCTGCTGATCCTGTCGCTGGTCGCCCTGGTCGCGCCGCTGTTCCGCCAGCGGCCGCGGGAAACCCTGATGGTCATGGGGCTGACGGCCGGCGGCTCGCTCGCCTACTACGTCTACACGACCTACATGCAGAAGTTCCTGATCAACACCTCGGGCTTCTCCAAGGCCACGGCCAGCGAGATCATGCTGGCGGCGCTGTTCTGCTTCATGCTGATGCAGCCGCTGTTCGGCTGGATTTCCGACCGGATCGGGCGCAAGCCGCTGCTGCTCTACGCCTTCGGCGGCGGGATGCTGGCCACCTGGCCGCTGCTCAGCGCCATCGCTGGGACCACCAACGCCCTGGCCGCCTTCGGCCTGATCATGATCGCCCTGACCTTCCAGTCCGGCTACAGCGCCATCTCCGGCCTGTTCAAGGCCGAGATGTTCCCGGCCCACATCCGCGCCCTGGGGGTGGCCCTGCCCTACGCCATCGCCAACTCGGTGTTCGGCGGCTCGGCCGAGTACGTCGCCCTGGCCTTCAAGGGCGCCGGCCATGAGAGCAACTTCTACGCCTATGTCAGCATCGTGCTGGCGGTCGGCCTGCTGACCGTCATGCTGATGCCCGACACCCGCAAGGCCAGCCTGATCACGGACGATTAGGCGCATCGGGACGTTCACCTTCAGGGAGCCTGAACCATGGACCTTTTCAGTCTGCAGAACCCGGTCTTCGCCACGTACGTCATCGCCGCGGCGCTGATGATCCTCAAGGCCGTCGGCATGTCCTGGCTGACGGTCGTCAGGATGATGCAGGTCAAGGGCGGCTACCGCTCGCCGGAAGACCTGCGCAAGACGCCGCTCAACCCCGACCCTGACCCGCGCCAGCTGGAGCCCGACGAGCGGGTCGAACGCATCCGGCGCATCCAGCAGAACGACCTGGAGAACCTGCCGTTCTTCCTCGTGGCGGGGCTGCTGTTCGTGTTCGCCGAGCCATCGCTGTGGCTCGCCCGCCTGCTGCTCTACGGCTACGTGGTCTCGCGGCTGCTGCACTTCGCCGCCTACGTCACGGCCCGGACCCATGACCTGCGCGCCACCCTGTGGACCATCGGTTCGCTGATCCTGGTGGCCATGACCGTGATGGCCCTGTTGGCCGCGATCGGCGCCTGACCATGCCGCTTGTCGACCTCGCCGCCCTGGTCTTCTTCGCCGCCTGCTGGCTGTTCTACGAGCAGCTGCTGCGGCTGCTCTCACGGAACGCGGTGCTGAACACCGACATGACCGTCGTCCGCGCCGCCTGGATGCGGGAAATGGCCCGGCGGGAAAGCCGGTTCATGGACGGCCAGCTACTGGGCCACGCGCTCAACTCGGCCAGCTTCTTCGCCTCATCGAACCTGCTGCTGATCGCGGCGGCTGCCGGGGTGCTGTTCGGCGGCGAGCGGTCGTTCGCCAGCCTCTCCAGCCTTCAGGTGATCCAGACCTCCACGCGGATGATGTTCGAGCTGCAGATGGCGGTGATCCTGGTGGTGCTGGCCCGCAGCCTGCTGGATTTCATCTGGTCGATCCGCCAGATGAACTACTGCCTGACTATTTTCGGCGCGACGCCGGAAGGCGAGGACGCCGATCCGGCCATGACCGCCGCCTTCGGCGAGGCCGGCGGCGAGGTGCTCAACCAGTCCCTCTCTTCATTCAACGCCGGGGTTCGAGGCTACTACTTCGCCCTGGCGGCGGCGGCCTGGATGTTCGGGCCCATCGCCATGACCCTGGCCACGGTCGGCGCCGTCAGCCTGCTCGTCTGGCGCCAGCGCGGCTCGCCGTCAGCGAAGGCGATCCGCAAGCTGCGGGCCCGACTGGAAAGTCAGGGACTGGATTAGCTGTCCCTTTCAATTCCAGATCCGTCATGGCCCGACGTGTTCGGGCCACCCAAGCGTGACGGCGTAGGGCGTTGGCCAGCTGACGGTCAGGAGTTCATCGCCTTCGACCGTGTTCTTGGGTGGCCCGAACAAGTCGGGCCATGACGGTGATGAGGATGAACCTCGACTGGCCTAAATCCCCAGCTCCGCCCGCAGCTTCTTCGTCAGCCTGGCCGCGATCAGGCCGTGGGCGCTGTTGAGCCAGTCGGCCACCTCGGCCTCGTCCTGGTCCGCCAGGCTGGCGAACCAGACCCATTTGGCCCTGGCCAGATAGGGCGCCGGCTTGCCCGGCCCGGTCTCTGTCAGCACCTCGAAGGCGATGTCGCTGGCCTTGAAGCTGAAGGTGTCATCCCCAGGGCTGTAGACGGCGAACATCCTGCCGCCGACCTTGTAGACGTCGTGGTCCTCCCACGGGTGATCCATGGTCACGCCCGGCAGGGCCCGGCAGGCCTTGTCGAAGGCGGCCGGCCTCACGCCTCCACGCCCACGCCGATCGGGCAGGTCACGCCGGTGCCGCCGATGCCGCAATAGCCGTTCGGATTCTTGGCCAGGTACTGCTGGTGGTAGTCCTCGCCGTAGTAGAACGGCCCCGCCGGCGCGATCTCGGTGGTGATCGGCCCCATGCGGTATTTGGCCAGTTCCTGCTCATAGGCCGCCTTCGACGCCGCCGCCGCCCCGGCCTGGGCCTCGTTCAACGGATAGATGCCCGAACGGTACTGTGTGCCGACGTCATTGCCCTGGCGCATGCCCTGGGTCGGATCATGGTTCTCCCAGAAGGCCTTCAGCAGGGCCGCGTAGCTGACCACCATTGGGTCAAACACCACCAGCACCGCCTCGGTATGGCCGGTGCGGCCGCTGCAGACCTCCTGGTAGGTCGGGTTGGGCGTCGCGCCGGCCACATAGCCGACCGCCGTCGTCCAGACGCCGGGGATCTGCCAGAAGATCCGCTCCACGCCCCAGAAGCAGCCCATGGCGAACACCGCCGCCTCCAGCCCTTCCGGCCAGGGTCCCTTGAGCGGGCGGCCGTTGACGAAATGGGTCTGGGCCGTGGGGATTTCCTGCGCCCTGCCCGGCAGGGCGGCGGCGGCGGCGGGTATCTCGAGGGTCTTCTTGGCGAACAGCATGGCGTCCTCGCAATCATCGGATCGCGCCCTAGATAGGCGCGCGGCGGCATAATTTCACGGCCTGACGGACGATCGTCGTTATGTCAGAATGACATGCTTGGATCACGGGGAGGAACAACGATGATCCGTCTCAGCAAACTGGCTCTCATCGGCGCCGCGGCGCTGTCCTGCATCGTCGGCGGCGCGGCCCTCGCCGCGGGCAGCGGCGGCGGCGGCTCCAGCGACATGCCGAGCTCATCCGGCCCGTCCTACGATCCTGTCGCCGAATACCAGAAGGGCGTCGCGGCCCTGCAGGCCGGCAAGTGGAAGGATGCCCAGCGCGCCTTCAGCCGGGTCACGCAAGCCGCGCCCAAGGCGCCGGAGGGCTGGTTCATGCTCGGCTTCGCCCGGGCCAGCGACGGCGACCTGAAGGGCGCCCGCAAGGCCTACGAGAAGGCCGCCAAGCTGCAGCCGGACGATATCGTCACCCGCCGCGAACTGGCGGTGACCCTGGCCGGGCTGGGGGAAACCGACAAGGCGAAGGCCGAGCTGGACGCCCTGAAGGCCCGCGAGGCGACCTGCGCCGCGACCTGCGCCGACGCCGCGGCCCTGAAGGCCGCCGTGGCCCGGGTCGAGGGGGCCATCGCGGCGCCCGCCGTCACCCCGACCTCGTCCCTGCAGTTCGGCGACCCGGCCTCCGGCGACCGCGCCTATCTGGCCGCGGTCGGCCTGATCAACGAGCGCCGCTTCGGCGAGGCCCTGGTCGCCCTCGACGCGGCCGGCCGCGTCATCGGTCCGCACCCGGACATCTTCACCTACCGCGGCTATGTCCTGCGGCGGATGGGCGATCTCGATGGCGCTGAGGGCTGGTACCGGGCGGCCCTGGCCATCGATCCCGACCACCTGGGCGCCACCGAATACTATGGCGAGCTGAAGGTGCAGCGGGGCGACCTTGATGGCGCGAAGGTCATGCTGGCGCGGCTGGAAAAGGCCTGCGTCTATGGCTGCCCCGAAGCAGAGGAGCTGCGCCGTTGGATCGAGGCCGGCGGCCAGCCGCTCTAGCCGCCGTCCTGGCGGCGGCGGCGCTCGCCGCCTCGGACACCCCGCCGCTGGCCGAGATGCGTTGGCTGGCGCCGGGGGCTGATGCCGTGGCCGCGCTAGGGCAGCAGCCGTCGGAGTGCTTCCAGTGGCCGACCCTCAGCGCGGGCGAGCTCACGTCTATCGGGGTTGGCCGCGCCGCGTTCCGCTCGCCGCTGCTGCTCGGTGGTCAGGCGGCCCGCACAGGCCTTTCTTGTGAGACTTGTCACCGCAACGGGCGGACCAATCCGGACTTCCAATTTCCCGGCGTCTCTGGACCGCCGGGCACGGCAGACGTCACGTCTTCGCTGTTCAGCAGCCACCGCGGCAACGGTGTCGACGATCCCAAACCCATTCCGGACCTCGGCGGGCCGCGCGCGGCGCTCAAGGTCGACCATGATCCCCGCTCGAAGGCGCTGGAGACCTTCATCCGCGGCCTGATCACCGAGGAGTTCGACGGCCCCGAGCCGACGCCGGCGGTGCTCGCTGGGCTGGCGGCCTACATTCGCACTCTCGACCCCGCCGCCTGCAGCTCGCCCAAGCCACTGAGGGCGGACGACTATCTGGGCGACGCGTTGAGCGGCGTCATCGCAGCCCACTATGCGCTGGAGGCAAAGGATCCGGCGACGGCGCTCGTGATGGTCGCCGCCGCGCGGGCTCGACTGGGCCGGCTCGATGAGCGCTTCGTCGGTCTCCCCCGTAGCCTCGCGGCGCTGCGAAAGTCCAACGCCGATCTGATGCGGCTCGAAAGAATGATCCGCGCCAGCGATCCAAGGGCGCTGGCCCGAATCCGGGCTTGGACGCTCGCCGTGGATGGACTGGCGGTCACCCTCCGCCGCGACGAACCGCGCTCATTGTTCAATCCAGAGCGCCTCGCCGCCGCAGCGCGCTTGCCCCGGCAAGGCCTATGAGTATATTGCGCGCCTTCCTGCGCCGGGGGCTTTGACCAGCCCCCGACCGGTGGTGCTGGTGAGGTGGCCGAGTGGTCGATGGCGCACGCTTGGAAAGCGTGTGTAGGTTAACGCCTACCGTGGGTTCGAATCCCACTCTCACCGCCATCCACCTAGCGAGTTTCGCTCCGGCCGGACGCCACCACACCCATACCCCCGACTTCACGGGACTATTCCCGCCCAAACTCAACTGACAGCCCGATTTCGGAGCCGTCTGAGGCCGCATTTCCGCGCCTTTGGCGGGCCGCGTCTCCGCGCCGCCGGGATGTAGTTGAGTTTCCCTGCTATCAGGGAAATCTGCAGGGAATTCCTGAGAAATCGGGGGGTAATTGGCATCCTGGAGGTGGGGGAGCACCGGAAATTCCTGAGCTATGTCGGCCACTTAGACCCCCTTTGAGGAGTCTGCCTGTTATGAGGTGGAACAGGGAATTTAAAACGACCGAGCAGGGAACTTGCAGGCAGGAGCAGGGAACGGCCGCCGCCGGATCAGGCCGCGATGCCAAACAGCCGGCGCTGGTCTTCCCAGAGAAGGGGCAGCTCCCCGCTCACCAGAGTCTGCAGATTGAGGGTCTCGGGTTGCCGGCCTTCGAGGACCATCGCCTGAATGTCCGGGGCCAGGAACGCCAGGCGCCCGAGTTTGCGATGATAGGGGTCGGCAAACGACTGATCGAGGACGACCAACTCGGGTCGGCCAAGAGGGGCGTCGGCTGTTTTGGCCAGGAACTGATGGCCAAGCCGAAGCCCCCTAATCAGGGTCTTGTCGATGGATCCAACTCTCTGGGCGGAACGTCCGCTTGCGTCAGTGATCCAGACCCGGCCACCTCGACTGAGGAACCGGCACGGGAGCATCACCTTCACGAGCCCCTCGCCGCTCTCAGAAGGGGAGACCCGCTCCCCGGGACCAAGCCGGGCCTTGATCGTCTCGATGTCGGTGGGCGCGTCGATTGGCGAAGCGATCAGCAGCCCGGTTGGAACGGTGAGCCGCAGTTGGCCCTCAAGGACGTCGATCCTTAAACTGGAGCGAGGGATGTCCTTCTGACGCCCCTTTGACAGCCGATTCACGCACCCCCGAACCAGATCTTCCACCGGACCGGCAGGAACCCGCCTCGACCCCTCCTTCAGGGGGTCCTTTACCCCCTGAAGGAGGGGGGTGGAGACATAGTAGCGGTAGACCCGATCCTGCCGGCCTCGCGTGAACGCCGGGCTCATCGGGTTGCCGTCCGCATCGAAGATCAGACCCTTGAGCGGCATGGTCGAGACGCGCGTTGTCCGCTCCCGATGCTGCCTGGCCTGCCCGGTCAGGCGCCCCTGAACCTCATCAAACGTCTCGCGATCAATGATCGCAGGGTGGGCATCGGTGAACGTGGTCGATCCCTTGTGCAGAATCTCCCCGAGATAGACCCGGTTCTTGAGAAGGTAGAAGAGGGAGCCTCGATTGAACGGAACACCGCCCCGGACATTGCCGCGCGTGGAGACAGTGATCTTTGATCGGACACCTTGCTGTTCGAGCTCGGCGCGAAGGGCATGTACGGATTTCAGGGCGAGGTAGCGGCGGAAGATGTGCTGGACAATCTCGGCTTCAGGCGGGTTCACGATCAGAGCGCGCGACTGAAGATCGGTCGGGGCGTCATAGCCAAGCGGCAGGTTGCCGCCCATCCACATGCCCTTCTTCTTGGAAGCGGCGATCTTGTCGCGAATGCGCTCGCCGGTGACCTCCCGCTCGAACTGGGCGAACGAGAGCAGGACGTTGAGGGTTAGCCGGCCCATGGAGCTGGTGGTGTTGAACGCCTGGGTCACCGAGACGAACGACACGTTGCGGGCGTCGAACCGGTCAACGATTTTGGCGAAGTCGTTCAGCGAACGTGTCAGCCGATCGACCTTGTAGACGACCACCACATCGATCTTTCCGCTGTCGATGTCCGCCAGAAGCCGGGCCAGCCCCGGACGCTCCATGGCCCCGCCGGAGAACCCGCCATCGTCGTAGACGGTGGGCAGGGCGGTCCAACCCTCCCCGGCCTGTGACAGGACATAGGCCTCGCAGGCCTCGCGCTGCGCATGAAGGCTGTTGAACCCCTGCTCCAGCCCCTCCTCGGAACTCTTGCGGGTGTAGATCGCGCAGCGAAGGGTCCTGGCCATCAGGCCGCCTCCTCATCCCGCAGGCCGAAGAACTGTGGTCCATTGCGCTTGACCCCTGTGATGGCCTTGGCGACTGCCGAGAGGCTGGGGTAGAAGGAGCCTTTCCAGCGGTAGCCCTTTTCAAGCCGCTCGATCTCGTAGAGCTCGCCGCGCCACTGCTTGGTGATCCGCACCCCGGCACTGACGTTGTCGCTCCGCCCATTTCCGCCGCCTTCCCGTAGCCGCCGCCGGGTGGCCGCACTGAGTCCCCCGAATACCTCGGCCTGAATTCTCCAGGCCAGCGAGAGGCGCAGGAGTTCAACCGAGCGCACTTGCGGCGGCCTGCCAAACCGCCGCCGCCAAGCTTCCCGAAGACCGTCGAGGTCCAGACGCTCAAGTGCCCGGACCTCTTCGGCGACCTTGACCGGCGTCGGGGTCACGCAGCCTCCCCGTCGATGATGCGGTAGATGCGGCCCGCGTCAGTCTTCTCCGACACGATGGTCATGCCCAGGGCCTTCTTCACCGAGCCCGACATCGCTCCGCGCACTGAGTGGGCTTGCCAGCCTGTGGCCTCCGTCATCGCCTCGATGCTTGCCCCTTTGTTCCGCCGCAGCAGCTCGACCAGCGTTGCAATCTTGCCCTTGGGTCCCGGGGCTGCCTTCGGCTTGGGATCTGCGGGTGGCTTCGACGCGGTGGCTTTTGGCAGACGGACCGGCTTCTCGGCGGGCGGCGCGTCGATCTCCTTGCGGCCGGCCTCGGTGATCAGCAGCCGGCTGGGACCGTCGGCCACCGGCATCGAGATCAGATTGCCGCGCTTGATAAGCGCCTTGATGGTGGCGCCGGCGTCCGCCGGCGCGTCCATCACGCCTTCAGGCGCCGCGGCCACCTGAGTCAGTAGCGCGGTCTGGGCGGGGGTGAGTTTGGTCATGTCGTCCTCGTCTGGTTGACGGGCCGCGACATCCGCGGCCCCTACCAGCGCGAGCCCGGCACGGGCCGGGCGTCGTTGGGACAAGGCCACCAACGCTCGGTTCCGCGCGGTAGTCCAGTCGAACTTCAACAGGCTCTCCGGAACGATTCAGAATAGGATCGGGGCATGCGGAAACGCGACCTTCCCCTCGGCAGAATGATCGACCTGGCGCCAATCGACCCCTCGCGGCGCGGCGCGCTTGTGACTGCGATCCTGATCTATCCCCTACCGGAAGAGTGGGCTCTCAGCCTGCGAACCAACCTACGTCTGTCGGGGCGTAGGATCGTCGAGATGGGGGACGTCGAGGATGGGTGGGTGGCTGTTCATCGTCAGCGACCGTGATCCAGATACAAAAGCCCGCCGACATCGCCTCGTGCGGGGCTACCGCATTCCGGAGGATCTGCAGGTCCGGGTTCCGGTCGCGGCCGCGCTGACGGGCAAGAAGGTGCTCGTTCTCGGCGTAGGAGCGCTGGGAAGTTTTGCGGCAACGGAGCTTGCTCGCGCGGGCGTCGCGAGCTTGACGCTCATTGACTCTGACGCAGTCGAGCCAGGCAACAGTGTGCGTTGGCCTTTGGGAAGGCCTTACTGGGGATTGCCTAAGGTCTGGGCACTGGCCCAATTCGTCATGGTGAACTACCCGGCGACTACCGTGCACCACGAGATTTGGCGGGTCGGGGCTGCAGACGCTCAGAAGCCTGTCGAAGGATATTTCTACGCGGACGATGCCGATCGGCTTCGGCAATTCATCTTGGCGGCCGACGTGGTGGTGGACGCGTCCGCGTCTACTGAATGCCAGCAGGCCGTCGCATACTTCTGCCGAAAGCTGGGGAAGCCACTAGTGATCGGGTACGCGACCGAAGGCGCAGCCGGGGGCGTAGTCGCCAAATTCCCAGCCGACTCGGCCGCATGCTTCATTTGTCTGCACGATCATTGGAAGGACGATGGCTTCCCGCTTCCGGCTGTTGATAAGGCCGGCACCATCGTCCCGCTGGGCTGCAACCAGCCGACTTTTACGGGCGGCTCCTTCGACCTGCAGGAAGTCTCGCTTGAGATTGTTCGGAGCGCAGTGAGTCTGCTTGCACCGAACGCATACGAGCCTGGCGCCTGGCAGGTCGCCGTCCTGAGCCACTCCGATGACGGGACGAGGCAGCTTCCGCGCTGGCGCGGCACAACCCTTTCCCCGCGTTGTTCGGACTGCGCACCCGTATGAAGGTGTGGCTCACTAACAGCCTGATGGCGCGCATTCGAGAGATGGGCCAAGCGTTCTACCCATTGGAAACGGGCGGCATTCTTCTGGGCTGGCGAGATAACAAAGACCGGATCGCGTCGGTTGTCATTGGCCCCGGCCCTCAGGCCCTTCACGGCCGCCACATGTTTCTTCCTGACCACAAGTGGCAAGTGGCTAGGATCCGCGAGCTATTCAAAGAGTCAGGAGGCGACCTCGACTACTTAGGCGACTGGCACACTCATCCGGGTGGCACTGCCGAGATGAGCCAGCAGGATCATCGGACTCTGGCGCGCCTCTCGCGCAGAGTAGACGGTGTTGTAATGGTCATCGCGGCTGGTCATGGTAATCACTGGGAGTTCGGCGCTTGGAGCAAGCTGCGGCGGACGTTGTTTGGAACTGCGCCCACATTCGGTTGCGAACTGAAGCCCTTCGACGCTCCCGCCGACTGGCCTCAGCCTCCGAACGAGAGTGATTGACCCAAAGCAGCTGCAGCCGAGCCCGATTTTGCTGCAGGTCCTAGCTCGGCAGTCGAGCTTTCGGCCCAGCCTAGCTTGATTGGAAGTTACCAAAGCAGCCGATAACTACCGATTATCTCCAGGGTCGCGCGCAGGGAGCCGGAGATCGCCATCAGCCGGACGCTCAAGCCTGCCCTGCCAGGGCGTCGCGCAGCCGGCGCCCGCACTCGGCCAGCGCCCGGCGACCGGCTTCGATTTCTCCGGCCATCACCACGAAGCCGTGGATGGTCCCGTCATATCGACTGAGTTCGACCTGCACCCCGGCCTCGGCCAGCCGTCGGGCATAGTCTTCGGCGTCATCCCGCAGGATATCGGCGCTGGCGGTCAACATGAACGTGGGCGGCAGATTCTCCAGGTTTTCCGCCCAGATCGGCGAGACCCGCCAGTCCTTGAGGTGTTCGCGATCGGGAAAATTGAGATCGATGAACATCTCAAGATCCTCGGCGTCGAAGACGTAACCCTTGCCGAACTCTGCCATCGACCCGCTGGGCGCCCTTGAGCCGACGAACGGATATATCAGCAACTGGAAGCGGATCGGGGGGCCGCCTTCGTCGCGGGCCATCTGGGCAAGGCTGGCGGCCAGGCCGCCACCGCCGGATTCGCCGCCGACCGCCAGCCGGTCCGGATCGCCGCCCAACGCCCTGGCGTTGGTGTGGACCCAGACCGCCGCGTCGTAGCAATCGTCCACGGCCTGGGCGTAGGGGTGCTCGGGCGCCAGTCGATAATCGACCGAGACGACGACGCAGCCCGAGCCCGAGCAGAGCTCCTGGCAGACCGCGTCGTACGACTCCAGGCTCCCCATGATCGAGCCGCCGCCGTGAATGAAGACGAACACCGGCAGGGGCCCGACGGCCTCGCCGCGCGGGTGATAGATGCGCAGCGGCACCGGCCCGTGGCGGCCCTCTATGATGACGTCGCGGCTGTCGGCGGTCCGCGCGCGCCCGGCGTACATGGCGCTGTAGAAGGCCTCGAACGCCTCGCGCATCTGCGGCACGGTGAAGGCCGGGTCGAGAAAGGGGTCGCGGACCAGCCGCTCGACCATCTTGCGGCTGTCGGTATCGAGCACCCCGTGCGGGTCGATGACGTCAGGGGTGTGGGAAATGTCGCTCATGCGATCCTCAGAACATGCCATTGGAATTGCGGCTGGAAGCGGGGACGTCCTGGATCACGTCCCAGTGCTCGACGATCCGGTCGCCTTCGAAGCGGAATATCTCGGCGATGGCCTTGCCCCGCGGGTCGGCCGGGCCATAGGTGTAGTGGCAATGGGCGAAGACCAGATCGCCCTCGCCGATCACCCGCACAACCTCGATTGCGTAGCCGGGAAAGTCGCGGTCGAAGCCGTCGATCAGCTCAAGAAGGGACTCGAGCCCATTCTCCAGGCCCGGGCTGTGTTGGACGTAGCCCTGGGCATCCATCAACCGCGACATCGCCTGGCGCTTGTCGTCGATGGATCGGGCGGGATCGAAGGCGGTGAGCAGCAGGGCGCGCACCGCGTCCTTGCGTTGGTCGAGGGTCAGCATAGAAGGGTCCTATTGGCTGGGCAGGCCGACGCCGCGGCGAAGGCGGTCGGCCGCGTCGTCGATCGCGACCCGGCCCTGGTCGATCACGCCGGCCATGCTGAGGAAGGGATGGATCATCCCGGGGTAGCGCTTCAGCTCGACCGACACGCCGGCCGCGCGCAGGCGGCCCGCATAGTCCTCGATGTCGTCGCGCATGACCTCGTATTCGGCCGAGATCACGAAAGCGGGCGGCAGGTCTTTGAAGCTCCTGGCCAAGATCGGGAAGACCCGGGGGTCGGTGAGCTGGCCCGGTTCGGCATAGTCGGCGATAGCCATGTCGAGTTCGGAGGCAGCGAACAGGTAGCCATGGGAGAACATCTCGACCGAGCGGCTGCGGCCGCCATAGCCGACCGCCGGGTAGATCAGCAGCTGGAACACCAGCGGCGGGCCGGCCTCGTCGCGCGCCTTCTGGGCGACCACGGCGGCCAGGTTGCCGCCGGCTGAGTCACCGCCCACAGCGAGGCGACGGGGATCGCCGCCCAGGGCCTGGGCGTTGTCGTGGACCCAGACCAGGCCCGCATAGGCGTCGTCCAGCGGCTTGGGGAACCGGTGTTCCGGGGTCAGGCGGTAGTCCACGGCCACCACGATCACGCCGGAACGCTGCGACAGGCGCTGGCACAGCGCGTCGTATTGTTCGAGGCTGCCCGCCGACATGCCGCCGCCGTGGTAGTAGGCCATCAGCGGGCGGGGACCGACATACGGGCCGCGCGGCGTATATATCCGCACCCGCAACGGCCCGCCGGGACCGGGGATCATCCTCTCCTGGACATCGACCAGGTCGGCCGGGGGCAGGCCCAAGGGTCCGAAGAACACCTCGTGGGCCCTGCGCCGCTCGACCGGCGGAGGCGCCACGACATTGACCGAAGGCCCCTTTGCAATCTGATCCAGCACCTTGCGGACCTGCGGATCGAGAGACGCCTGGGCTGGATCCACCCAGGCTGCTGGCGGCTGGGCGGCGGGCGCCGGGCCACACAGGCCCAACAGGACGGTCAGGGCCAAGATGGGGAGGCCGCGGCGGGGAGGCCGATTTGAGCGCATGGGGTGGGTTCCTCGGGTCATGGACCTCAGGTTCGATCAACCGCGGAGGCGCCGCGCCCTCCGAAAGTATGGAAATCGGGCAACTCGTCGCCGCCCTCGCCGGCCCCTCCGAAAGTATGGTTTTGCGGGTCGTTGGCCGCACCCGCCGCGCAAAACCCTTGCCGCATTCGCGCTCAGGGCGGTGAATGGGCTCATGACAGCAGTTGTCCGGCTTGATGCCCATCGCCGCCCCCGACGCCCCTCGCCACAGGGGCCGTCGGCGTTGCGCCGCGAGCGACTGGAGCGCCGCATCGACCAGGCCTCGACCCTGGTGCTGTCGGCGCCGGCCGGGTTCGGCAAGACCACCTTGCTCGGTCAGTGGCGAGCGCGCCTGGAAGCCCATGGCCAGCGGGTAGTGGTGATCGACCTGGAGCGCTCGGCCGACGATCTGCCCGAACTGCTGCGCTCGACCCACGACGCCGATGCCATCTTCATCGACAACCTGGACGCCCTGAGCGAGCCGCGGCTGCTGAAGGCCTTCGTCCGCGATCTCGATCCCCACCTGCGGCTGGCGCTGGCCGGTCGCGGCAGGCCCCGCCTGGGGATCGCGCGGGAGCGACTGGATGAGGGCCTGCTGCGGCTCGACGAACTGGACCTGGCCTTCGACCTCGACGAGATCGACCTGCTTCTGGCCGAGGCCGATCCTGCCGGCGCCCGCGACTTGGCCGAACCCCTGCTCCGGGCCACCCAGGGCTGGCCGGCCGCCGTGAGCTCCGCCGCCGCCGTGATGACCGCCGGCGGGGCCGGCGCGGCGCGGCTATCGGCCCGGCTGCCCCGGCCCTGGCGCGCGTTCCAGGCCTTCCTTGAGGATCGCCTGCTGGCGCCCCTGGAGCCCGAAATCGCTGGGTTGGTGCTCGAACTGGGCGCGTTGGGTCGGTTCTCCTCGGCCTTCGCCCAGAGCGTCAGGGGCGATCCCGCGACTGGGGCTCAGCTGCGCAAGCTCACCGATCTGGGCCTGCCCATCGCCCGCGATCCCGACGACGAGAGCCTTTGCGTTGTCCATCCACTGTTCGCCGATTTCCTGGCCGAGCGGCTGGCGGCAGACGCCCCAGGTCGCCTGCGCGATCTGCACCGTGCAGCTGCCCACTGGCATGCCGACCACGACTCGCTGAGCGAGGCAGTGCGCAGCGCCTTCGCCAGCAACGACGCGGCCTTCGCGGCCGAACTGCTGGCGCGGGCCAGCGCCGAACGCCGCCGGGTCGGGCGGTTCCGCACCTTCGCCTCGTGGACTTCGCGGCTGCCCGAGGAGCTATTCGACCGCTACCCGACCCTGCGGATCGAGGCCGCCTGCGCCCACGCGGCTCTGTTCGAGCAGGAGGCCGCGCGGCTCTACGCCGCCCCGGTTCGCCTTCGCTATGATGAACTGTCGCCGATCGCCCGCGACGATCTGCACGCCGTCGATGCCGTGATCGCCCTCTATGCCGACCGGCCCGAGGCCAGCCTGGACGCTGGCCTGCGGGGCCTGCGCGCCTGCACCGGCTTCGACCCCTACACGCTGGGCACGCTGCGGCTGTCGAGCGCCTATGGCTATATGTGCAAGGGTGCGCACGAAGCGGCCCGCCAGGCCCTGGTCCGTGCCCGCGCGGATCACGAACAGGCCCGCAGCCATTTCGGCATCGCCTGCGCACTGGCCTTGACCGGCCTGTCCCACGCGATGCAGGGCCGACTTCCGGCAGCGGTGGCCGATTGGCGGGAAGCTGATCGCGCCATCTCCGCGTTGCCCGACGGGGAGATCCTGGAGTCGGTGGCCATCGGCTACCTGCCCGAGACGCTCTACGAGTGGAACGACATCGCCGGCGCCGAGACGATCCTGCGCCGCTGCCTGTCCCGGTCGATGGAGGTGGCGCTGCCGGACATGGTGGCCGGCCTGTTCGTCGCCGCGGCGCGGGTGGCGGCGGTGCGCGGCGAAGCCGACAAGGTCACCGAGGTGCTGGACGCCGCCGAGGTGGCCGCCCTGCGCCGCTCATGGCCGCGCCTGGCCCACATCGTGGCGTGGGAGCGGGTGCGAATGGCGGTGCTGGCCGGCGACCTGGTCGAGGCGCGGCGCCTGCAGGCCACGGCCCTGGCGGAGCAGGACTTCCGCGAGCCCGAGGGCTATCTGCCGCACGCCGCCGAGATGGAGGCCGAGCAGATCGGCGCCCTGAGGCTGGAGATCGCGGCCGGCCCGTCGCGAGCCACCCTGACCCGGCTGCGCGCCGCGATCGGTCAGGCCAACAGCCAGGCGCGCGTCTGGCGCCTGGTGCGGTTGCTGGTGCTGGAGGCCAAGGCGCACGCCGCGCTGGACAGCCGGCCGGCGGCGCTTCGCAGCCTGCGCCGCGCGCTGGAACTGAGCGCCCCTGGCCGGATGATCCGCAGCTATGCGGACGAGGGTGCTGTGATCCTCGATCTGTTGGCGGAGTTGCTGAAGGAGGAGCGCCGGGCGCCGATGGCCCTGCCGCCGGCCTATGTGGAGGATATCCTTCGGGCCGGTGGACGCGACCCAGCGGCGGCGGCCGTCGCGCTTCGGCCGGTCGAAACCCTTTCGCGCCGCGAACTGGACGTGCTGGCCATGCTGGCGGCCGGCCTGTCCAACGCCGAGATCGGCGCGCGGTTGTTCGTCTCGCAGCACACCGTCAAATGGCACCTGCAGCATGTCTACGAGAAGCTGGGTGTGAAGAGCCGTACCGGCGCTGTGCTGGCCGCGCGCGAACGACGGCTCCTGCCGGAAACCTAGCCGCACCAGTCGGCGATCACCGCCTCGTAGATCGCCTGGGCCCGGCCAATCTTCCCGATCTCGCAATACTCGTCGGTCTGGTGCGCGGTGGCGGGCTCGCCGGGCCCCAGGATCACGGTCGGGCAGCGGAACATCGGCTGGAAGACCGAGGCGTCGCTGAAGAAGGTTGCGGCCGTCGCGCCCTCCGCGGATCGCCCGTTGGCCTCGCCCGCCCTCGCCGCGACGATGCGCAGAAACGGATCGTCCTCGGCGGTCAGGACAGCGGGCATGGTGCTGTAGGGCGCGGCGTCGATCTCGGGGCCCAGCGCCCGGCGCAATTTGTCGAGGATGTCGCCCTGGCTCGGTTCGGGGCCGGAGCGCACGTCGATGGTGAACTCCGCATGGTCGGGCACAGAATTGGCGTTCAGGCCGCCGCGGATCATGCCGACATTGACCGTCGGCGGTCCCATAAAGGCGTCATGCGCCGGGCCGAGGTCCAGTGTTTCGACGCGCCTGACGCCGCGGGCGGCGCGATAGATGGCGTTTACCCCGCGCTCGGGGGTCGACGAGTGGGCGGTGACGCCCTTGGCAATGGCGCGGGCGAAAAGCGCGCCCTTGTGTCCGCGCACCGCAAGGTTGGCGGTCGGCTCGCCAACGATCATGGCGCTGGCCGCGCCCAGGCGTCCCGCATGGGCGGTGCACAGGTGCGTGGCGCCCTCGCAGCCCACCTCCTCTCCGCCGGTGAACAACAGGGTGAGGCCGCGCCTCAGGCCGCCTCGGGCCGAGACCGCCGCAGCGGCGCAGGCCATGGCGGCCACGCCGGACTTCATGTCCGAGGCGCCGCGGCCATACAGTCGGCCACTCTCCATCTCACCGGCGAACGGATCTCGCGCCCAGGCCGCATCGCCCAACGGCACGGTGTCGAGATGCCCGGTCAGGACCAATGGCGCGAGACCGGAGTCCGTGCCCGACAGGCGGGCGATCAAGTTGGCGCGGCCCGGCGCGAAGGGCGCAAGCTCACAGTCAAGGCCCGCCGCCTCAAGGACGCCGGCCAGAAAGCCGGCGCACTCCGCCTCGTCGCCCGGCGGGTTGACGGTGTCGAACCGCAGCAGACACCGCGTGAGCTCCAGGCTGTCCATGGCGCTACTTGGTCAGGGCGATTTCGTTGAACTGGATGACCGGGGCGATGTCCGTGTAATTGGCCATATCGCCCTGCAACTCCGCCGCGCTGGGGAGGAACGCACCCTCGAAATCCGCCTGGGTCTCGCAGGTGAAGTGGCAGAGCGCGACATAGGCCGGCGGCGCGCCGGGCTCGGCGCTGGCCAGCCCCCGCTCGACGCTCACGGCCTTGATCGCGTCACCCAGCAGGCGGATCGACATCGGCATGTGAACCTTGACGTAATAGTCGAAATCGAACCGGCCGCCCTCGATACGTGGGTAGAGCACGCTCACAGTGATCATCTTCAAACTCCCCTGTTTGTGGAAAAATGTAGCGCCTGCCCGCCCGGCGGCACGCCGCCCGAAAGTATGGCCTGCTCACCGCGGCTCGCCGCCAAAACCATACTTTCGACCGGCGGGCGGCGGGCTGCTCCCCGGCATTGTGCGTCGCTCGGAATGACGACCGGACAACCCGGCGCCATTCCCGTTCCTGGGGGAAACACATGCAACATGCCATTCACCTGAAGCGAATCGTACCTTCGATCAGCCTTCTGGCCAGCCTCATCGCCAGCGGTGCGCTCGCCCAGTCGCCCACTTCAAGCGACGGCGCGACAAGCCTCGATGAGGTGGTGATCACCGCCCAGAAGCGCGAGCAGAACGTCAACGATGTCGGCATGTCGATTTCCGCCATCTCCGGCGAGGCCCTGGCGGCGCGCGGCATCACCGACGTTGCCGATCTGACCAAGGTGGTGCCGGGCTTCACCTACACCCAGACCCAGTTCGATATGCCCGTCTACAGCCTGCGCGGCGTCGGCTACTACGAATCCAGCCTGGCGGCGAACCCGGCGGTCACCGTCTATGTTGACGAGGTCCCGCTGCCCTATCCAGCCATGACTCGGGGCGCTCTGCTCGATGTCCAGCGGATCGAGGTGCTGAAGGGACCGCAAGGCACCTTGTTTGGGCAGAACTCCACCGGCGGCGGCATCAACTATGTGGCCGCCAGGCCCACGAGCAGCCCCGCCGCAGGCTTCACAATCGACTATGGCCGGTTCGACACCCTGCGGGTCGAGGGTTACGCCTCCGGACCTTTGGCTCCGGGCCTGCGCGGCCGGCTCGCGCTCAGCACCGTCCAGGGCGGGCCCTGGCAACAGAGCCTCACTCGCAACGACAGCTTGGGCCGCACCAACGAGGTCGTCGGCCGTCTGCTGCTGGACTGGGACGCCACCGAAAACCTGAAGCTGGCTTTCAACCTCAATGGCTGGCGCGACAAGTCCGAATCCCAGGCGCCGCAGCACCGGGGCGTGTTCGCGGCCGTGCCCAGCGTCCCGCTTGATCCGGGCTTCGTGGCCGCGCCGCTGGCACCCGACGACGCCCGCGCGGCCGACTGGGATCCCAGCCGGAACTATGCGCGCAACACGGCCTTCTACCAGGGATCGATCCGCGGCGACTGGCGTCTTACGCCGAGTCTGACAGCGACGGCGATCAGCGCCTATGCCCGGACCGACCGCAGCCAGTTCGCGGAGACCGACGGCACGCCGGTGGAGGACCTGTCGCTGGGCACGAGCGGGCAGATCACCTCCTTCTCTCAGGAACTGCGCATCGCCGGCGAGGGCGAGTGGCTGCGCCACTGGGTCGTCGGCGCCAACTTCCAGAGCGACCGCATTGTCGATATCCAGCATGTCTTTCTCGACAAGAGCACCAGCGCCGTCGTCGACCTGACCGGCTTTGGCCTGCCTCTCTTCCACTTCGCCGACTTCTTCAACCGCAGCCGTAATCGCGTCGAGAGCTGGGCTATTTTCGCCAGCGGCGAGGCTCCCCTGACCGAGACGCTCAGTCTGGAAGGTGGACTGCGCTACAGCCGCAACCGCAACCGGTTCACCAGCTGCTCGGCCGACAGTGGCACGGGCGAACTGGCCGCCGCGTTCGCTGGGCTACAAACCCTCGGCGGTTTCCTGGGCGCGCTTCCCACGACGACCCCGGTCGCCGGTGGCTGCGTCACGCTCACCGACGCCAACTTCAATGTCGGCGATTTCAGCAGCACCCTCGACGAGGACAACCTGTCCTGGCGTGTGAACCTCAATTGGCGTCCCACCGAGGATGTGTTGGTGTACGGCGCGGTTAGCCGCGGCTACAAGGCTGGCAACTTCCCAACGCTGTCGGCCTCCAGCACGGCCCAGTTCCAGCCGGTGACCCAGGAAGAGCTCACCGCCTACGAGATCGGGACCAAGGCCTATCTCCCGGCGGCGCGCATGCAGCTGAATGGCGCGATCTTCTACTATGACTACCAGAACAAGCAGCTCCGCGGCCGGGTGACCGATCCGATCTTCGGCCAGCTCGAGGCGCTGGTGAACATCCCCGAGTCGCACATCTGGGGTGTTGAAGGGCAGTTGATCTGGCGGCCGATCGATTCGCTGACCGTCAATGTCGGCGCGACCTATATCCAGACCGAGATCGATGGGACCTTCGTCAACTTCTCGCAATTCGGCGGGCCGCCGCAGAGTTTCTCGGGCAATGAATTCCCCTATTCGCCCAAGGCGCAGGTCAACGCTGATTTCGACTACCGACGCCCGATCACGGACGACCTGACCGGCTTCGCCGGCGTCGACATCACCTATCGTAGCGAGTCCAAGGGTGGCCTGGAGGACGACACGCGCCTTGCCATCGACGGCTACGCCCTGGTCGACTTGCGGGCCGGCGTGCAGTCTGAAACTGGGCGTTGGAAGCTCACGGTCTGGGGCCGCAATGTCGGCGATGTCTACTACTGGAACAATGTGCTGAAGGCGCAGGACAACGTGATCCGCTACGCGGGCAGGCCCGCGACCTATGGCTTGACCATCACCCATGAATTCTGAGGTGGCTGACCGCCTCGCGGCGCGGCTGGCGCGGGCCCCGACCCCGCTAGCCCTGCTGCGGGAACAGGGGGCGCGGCGCGGCGACCACCCGGCGCTGGTCTTCATGCGGTCGCCGGACGACCCCGAGCCGCAGGTGATGTCCTACGCCGCCTTGGCCCAGGCAGCGACGTTGGCGGCCGGCGAGCTGATGACCCTTGGCGTCACGCCGTCCGACGGCGTGGCGCTGTTCACGCCCGCCGCACCGGCGGGGGTCGCGGCCCTGTTCGGCGCGATCGAAGTTGGCGTCGCTTTTCCAGTGAACCTGTTGCTCTCAGCGGAGGGCATGGACGCTCAGCTTCGCCTCGCCCGGGCGCGAGTCGCCCTTGTGTGGGGCGGGACAGACGCTGCGGTGCGGCTGGCGTCGGTCGCGCCTGCTTTGTCCGACCTTCGGGCCGTCCTGGATATTTCCGACGGCGCGAGGGCCTGGACCCCACGCCCAAGTTCGTTTCCTCCCCCCGACTTCGCCGGGCGGCTCGACCGCCCGGCGGCCCTTTTCCACACAGGGGGAACGACAGGCGATCCCAAGCTCGCGGAACTTTCCGCCAGAGGGATCGCTGCAGCGGCGCTGATGGGCGGCGCAGCCCTACGACTTTCCGAGGACGACAGTATTTGCGTCGCTTTGCCACTGTTCCACGTCGGGGGGGCCATCAGCTGCGTGATGAGCGCGCTGGCCTGCGGGGCCACGGTGATTCTGCCCGGACTGCTCGGCGGCCGTGACCCCGCCCTGCGGACGGGGATATGGCGTCTGCTGGAGCGCACCCGCGCGACCGTTCTGGCCATGGTCCCGACCTCCCTGGCAGGGATCATCGACACCCCATTGGACGGCGCCGACCTTCAGGCGCTGCGCGGCATCTGCACAGGCGCCGCGCCGCTGCCACTGGACACCCTGCACCGCCTGGAGGCCAAGCTCGGCATCCCGGTCTGCCAGATGTACGGCATGACCGAGCTGTCCGGGGTCTGCAGCGCCCAGCCCCTCGACGGCCTGTTTCGCAGTTCGGCCGTCGGGTTTCCGGCGCCGATGATCGAGGCTCGGCTCGGCGACGGAGCCCCACGACCCGGCGCGCGGGGCGACATCCTGCTCCGCGGCCCCAACAGCTTCCTCGGTTATCGGACCGCATCCGGCCGCCGCGATGAGCCGTCGGATGGATGGGTCATCACGGGGGACATGGGCGAGGTTGATCGCGACGGCCAGCTGCAGTTGCTCGGCCGCAGCAAGGACGTGATCATCCGTGGCGGCCACAACATCGATCCCCTGATGATCGAGGAGGCCGCCCAGCAGCATCCCGCCGTGCGGATCTGTGCCGCCGCGCCCATGCCGGACGCCTATGCCGGTGAGCTGCCGGCGCTCTATGTGGCGCTGAATCCGCGGATGGAGGTCACCGCTGACGAGCTGGTGGCCTTTGTCGCCGAGCGTATTTCTGATCCACCGGCGCGCCCTAAGCGCGTTTTCCTTTTGGATGACTTGCCGCTCACGCCTGTCGGCAAAATCGCCCGTTTCCGGCTGCGTCAGGCCGCCGCTGTTCAGGCGCTGAAAGACGCGGTAGCCGGCGCCCACAACCTCCGTCTCTCGTGCGACGATCCAACGGCGAAGACCATTGAGCTTTCGGGCGGCCACGAACTCCCTTCGGACCTGGTGCGCGACTTGGAAGCATCCGCGGCCAAACTAGGCTTGAAATTGGCTCATGCTCCCGATGGGTACTGACATCCGTGGATGGCCCCTGAGCTGCAAGAGGTGATTTGGTCTGCGCCGCCAGGCTACATCCCGATCGGTGGTGCTCGAAGAGATCCTTCACCGGATGGGGTTGTGGCAGCGGCTACCTCTTCCCCGTCGCGCAGCTCGCGATCCCGCTGACGATCCGTTCGGTCGCCTGGCCCCCATTTTCGACGGCCGCCGGTAACTGCCGACTACGACCAACATGGCCGAACTTCTCCGGCTTAGGCTGATCGGCGAAATCGACTGGACTCAAGTGCCGGTCGTCTTCAGCCACGACAGGCCCGGTCATTTGAGTAGTGGCGAGTTGGCGATGTTCAGGTTCGCAGCCCAGGCGGTAGCCGCCATCGAGCAAGGCGGCCCGCTGCTGTTTGACGAGCCGGAGACGCGCCTCCAACCCAACTTCGTCTCCGACTTCATGGATGTCCTACAGGATCTCCTGAACCGGCCTCGCCGCCATCTTGGCGAATAGGGGTTCGGCAAACCGGGTCTACTCAAGGGGAGAAATGAGTCAGTTTTGAGCGCTGGCCACCAGCACGGAGCGGCCGCGATCAAATTGCCGAAGAGCGGCCCTTCCGAAGGTCTGAGACGAGTCAGGATCGGAAGTTGACGCCCATCATTCGCGTGGACACACACCATCACTTGGATAGCCGTTTCCACCGGTCGGCGGCTCCAATTCGGAACGGCCAATGATTCTCTTGCAGCGCCGCGTGAAGGCCGTGTTAGAGTTTCGAAGGCCGCAGGGGGTGCGCGGCTGATCTCAGCGTATTCACCTATCAAACCTCCATACAGGCGGCTTCGGATTGGCGTGGGCGCAGGGCGGACAAGCAAGCTGAAGATCCAGGCGCTCGAAGCCTGGCTGGCGGCCAAGGATGGCGGCGCGGACAGTCCGCCTGTCTTCGCCCTGCAGCGCCACCTCACCGACCCGAAGCCCAAACCGGCGTCGACGGAAGTTGACGACAAGGCGGTCGGTCTCGACGCCAAGACCGGAAAATGGTCATTCGACCACGCCGCCATGGAACTGCTGGGCGGTGTCTATGAGGTGGAGGCCCGCGGCGCGCTTTCCGACGCTGGCGCGTCGAACGGTTATTTCGTCCTCGCCGCCAAAGGCGACAAGTCCACCCAGGCGCCGATCAGCAGCCTGTGGCGCTTCGGCAAGGCGGCCACCGGCGGGATCAACGTGCTTGGCCTGCTGTCCCTGCGCAATCCGCAGATCCTGCTGTGCAGTTACAATCTGACGGGCTTTGACGGCCGCCTGCTGGAGGGCCTGGTCGGGGACCGGCTGACCAATGCCTACTTCGCCGCCAGCCCTTCACTCGACGGCCTGCGCTTCCAAGGCGAACTCGGGTTCAATACGACCTATTTCACCGAGGCGCGAAGTCTGGCGTCCGGCGCTTCGGGCGACGCGGCTGCCGCGTTCGACTTCGTGCGCACCCTATTCGACCGGGCCGAGGCCGCCACTGTCCCCGTCCAGGGCCTGATCTGGGCGGAACATGACGAGGCGGTCAGCCTGGACCTGACCATCGGGCGGCCTGACGCCCCGCTGCTGGATCTGGGCAATTCCAGCGTCGGGCTGACCATCGACTCCTGCGGCATCCTGCTGACCCTCGATGACGAGGTGGAAGAGTCCGGCGCCATCGAGAGGTTCACCGCCGCCGGCCGCTTGCACCTGGCCGGCTATGGCCTGGAGACGATGCTGCTCATCGATCTGGGCCAGGGGACGGCGTCATTCTCCTGCGAGCCGGACCTAGGCATCCAGTTCGACTGGCTTGAGCGGCTGGTCGGACCCGGCTTCGCCGAGTCGGGTGGCGCGGTGCTCAAATCTGTCGGCACCGCCAACCTGCGCCTGCAGACCGTCGGCGGCGGCATAGCCTGGAAGCCGTCGCTGGCGATTTCGCACGCCGCCCTCGTCATTGGCACGACCGGGCTCAAGCTGCTCGGCGGGGACCTGACGGCCAGCCTGTTGGCCGAGGTGGAGTTCCTGCCCGACAGCAAGGCCAGTTTCGATGCGGAGCTGAAGGGTCAATGGGTCTGGAGCGGGCTGACCCTGGATGTGAGCCTGTCGACCCGGACCGGCGACTTCCACGCCGGAGTTTCGGTCGACCACGACCTGACCATCGATCTCGCCTCCCCGAAACTGCTCAAGAGTTCCAAGGCCACACCCCCGGGACAAGACGACGCGCCGGCCCATCTGGATGAAGGTCTCCGCCTGAACGAGATCGAATTCCACGGCAACTATCGCGACTCGAGCGTAGGCTTCGAGCTGTCGACCAGCGGCTTCCACGACATCGTCCTGACAGAGAACCTTCTTCTGCGCCTGGGGAATTTCGAGGCCGACGGCGACTACGAGGGCGGCAAGACACCGTCGTGGCGACTGCACGTGGCGGCCGACGCTGTCATCCGAAGGCGCGGTCCGGCGGTCAAGGCCGAGGACCTGGTGTCCGTGGTGGCGGATCTGGGATCCAAGCGAAACTCGGTCTCGTTGAAGATCGCCAAGCTTGAACTGGACGGAGTGATCAAGGCGTTCGCCGGCGAGGGCGAGAGCTTCGACTTCTTCAACAACTTCACCTTCACCAAGCTGGAGGCGGACTGGGATTCGGAGACCGGCATCCGCCTGTCGTGCGGCGACGTCGGTGGCGGCTTTTTCGACGACAAGCTGCGCCTGACCGACTTCAAGTTCGCCTACAGCAAGAAGGACGGCGTCAGCGGCGGCGTCATCCTCAAAATTCCATCCGCCAAAAAGGTCAATGGCGCGGGCGACGCGAAGAGCGAAACCTCGGTCGAGCTGAAGGTGGCCCACACGCCCGGAAAGGGTGGCAAGGCCGGCAAATGGACCTTCAAGGGCGACGCCAAGGGCCTGAACGTGAGCGCCCTGTTGGCGGCCTTCGAGGTCAAGGGCGCGCCCACGGTGATGGCCGAACGCCTCACTGTAACCCTCGAGTCCCAGAGCGGGGCGGAGACCACCCTGACCCTTGGCGTGACGCTCGCCGGCGATCCCTACAAGGCGTCACTGTTGTTGAAGGCGCGCAAGCCAGGGAAAGTAGACGGGACGGCCCCGCCAACCGGCGCCCGCGTGGGCAAGTCCGACTGGGAGATCGTATTCGCCGGATGCGTGGACATCGACGGCAAGGGTCTGCCTCTGGTCGGCGACCTGCTGGGCGGCCAAGCCTTCGGTATCAATTTCGGGATTCTCTACACCAATCTGTTCGACGGGGGGGTGAACCAGAAGAGCCTGGAGACCTTCCTGGCCTCGCCCAAGGCGGGCGAGACTCCGAACGCGGCGGTCGCGCTATGGACCTCGCCCGAGGGGGGCGAGCGTCTTCGCAAGAACTGGTCGATCTACGGCAAGGTGACCGGCCTCGACATCGAAAAAACCCGCAAGGCCGTGGTCCTGGAAGCCGCCCCCGCTCCGGCGGGGGACACCGGCAAAGCGCCACCCAAGATTGATACAAAGACCGACGACCGCGTGGCCGACGGCGCCGGCGATCCCATGAGCTGGACCGTGGTGGACCGGCGGCTGGGTCCCCTGACGTTTGGCCGACTCGGCTACGGCGTCATCGCCGCCGGCGACGCCAAGGCCGGTCGTCTCGCCATCGACGCGACCCTGTCCCTTGGACCTCTGCGCCTGGCCTTCATGGGCCTTGGCGTGGACGTCCAGATTCCCTCGCTCAACATCTCCCCCCACCTCGATGGCCTCGCCATCGACATGAAGTCGGGACCCGTCACGATCGCCGGGTCGCTGATGAAACGCGGCGCCATCTACACCGGCTCAGCCAGCGCCCGGATCGGCACGCTGGGTCTGAGTGCGATCGGGCAGTTCGCCGTCGTCAACAACCGCACGTCGTTCTTCCTGTTCGCCGTGGCCAACGTCACCATCGGCGGGCCGCCGGCCTTCTTCGTCACCGGCATCGCCGCCGGCATGGGCTATGATAGCCGCCTGGTTCTGCCACCTCCGTCGGGAGTCGCCGACTTCTCGCTGATCCAGTTCGCCACCGGCAAGCCGGTGGACATGCGGGCGCTGGAACGGGACGTGCTGATTTCACCCGACAGCCTGTGGTTCGCCGCGGGCGTTTGCTTCACCTCCTTCGAGATCATTGAGTCGGTCGCCCTGTGCGTGGTCTCCCTGCATCCCGGCGGGGACATCGACCTGGATCTGATCGGCCTGTCGACGATGACGCTGCCGTCCAGCCGCGTGGGCGATAAGATCGACCCCATCGCCAAGGTGGGCATTGGCCTGCGCGGCCACTACTCGTCCCGGGAAGGCACCGCCTATCTGTATGGCGAATTGACCGCGGACAGTTACGTGTTCTCCCGTAAGGCTAGACTGAGCGGCGGGTTCGCGTTCCAGCTCTGGTTCTCTGGCAGCGGCCATGATGGCGACTTCGTCGCCACGGTGGGCGGCTACCATCCCCAGTTCAGAGTTCCTGCGCATTACCCTCGCCCGTCGCGGTTCGCCCTGGCTTGGGACGTGACCGAGGCGTTGAGCATCAAGGGCGCGGGCTATTTCGCGCTCACTCCGAACGCGATCATGGCCGGCGGCGCCCTGGAGGTCGTCTACAAGTCGCCGTCGGTGCGCGCCTCGTTCCGCGCCAGCGCCGACTTCCTCGCCTACTGGAAGCCCTTCAGCTACGTGGCCGACATCAGCATCGCCGTGGATGCGGTGGTCGAGGACGACACCCTCTTCGGCCACGTCCGGCTCTCCCTGCATATCAGCGCCGCGCTGCATCTCGCTGGACCGCCGTTCCACGGCATCGTCGAACTCGACCTGGTCTTCTTCACCCTCTCCATTCCAATCGGCGAGCAGGTGTCGGAAGATGACCAGCCTGTTGATCTGTCGACCCTGGCCGAGGACATGTTCCCGCCCGGATCGCTGATCGCGCGGGTGACCGGCGGCGCGACCGGCGGGGCCAATGTCGCCGACGAATGGGTCCTTCCCTGCGACTGGCGCGGCGAAATCATCGTCGAGTCGGCGGCGCCCGTCACCAGGCTGTACCAGCCCAGATCGAAAACCTGGGTTGACGCCATCGACGACGTCTCGGCCAAACGCAATCGCGGGCTGGATCCCGGCATCGCCCCCTATGGGATCAACGCCAGGAGCTATGCCTGCGATCTCAAGGTTTCCGGCATTGCGACGGTCGGTGACGCCAGTGGCGAAAACTGGGACATCCGCCAGCACTTCAGCGACCTGCCGCCGGCATTGTGGAACGGCCGCGGTGAAAAGCCGGACAGGCATCTGCGTCTGGACAAGGTCAACGGCGACACCGGCAAGGAACTGCCCCGCGGACTGACCGTGGTGAGCCTCAGGCTGCCGCGCGCCAAGGGCGTGGCGGCCAACGCGCCGCCGCCGCCCGATGTGGTCAAGATGAAGTCTTCACTCAAGCTGAATGACCTGACGTGCCTCGAATTCGCGGAGGCGGTCCGATGACCGAGTCGACCGGCGCCTTCAACCGCCTGAGCAAGCTGCTGCCTACCCTGGCGGCGGCGGACCAGACCCTAGAGATCGAACGGAAGGTGACCAAGCCGGTCGTGCCCAGGCCACCCGACGCCAGGCCGGATTTCGACCCGCAACCCAGGTCCAGTCTGAAGATCAAGGTCAAGGTTACTCGCGACCACTTCAGGACCGTCGACGCCATCTTCCGCTATCCACCGCCCGAGACCATGACCGCCGACGGAGCGGTCTTCCCGCACGTGGTCGTCGGCCGCCCCGGCTGGCCATGGGAGTGTTGCGGCGACACAGACAAGACTCTCGATACGCCCTGGTTGGCGTTGCTGGTCACCGCCAGCAAGGACCGTCCGGCGGCGCCGAGCGTCGGTGTGATCGGCGACCTGTTCAAACCAGCCAAGGCCAACGTGATGGGATATCCGCGGGTGATCCGGGACATCGATCATGAGAAAGAAGCCGACGCCTGCCGCTATCTCGATTTGGACAGCGCGCTGATCGATCTGCTGCCCAGCGCGCAGGAGGCGGCGGCCCTTTGTCATATTCAATATACGGATGATGGCGGCGGCGCAGAGGCGAACGGGCAGGCGGTCATTCTCGCACCCCGGACCCTCCAGGCCGTGGTGAAGGCCGATACCCGCCTGGGCAGTGGCCCGGTCTGGATCGGCGTCTACCTGGTCGGTCTGGAGTCATACTGGACGAATGGCGAGCGCACGCCGGCCCCGGGCAAGAGCCTGCGCCTGCCGGTGTTTCAGCACTGGGCTTTCCGCTTCGACAGCGGCGCGACGGTCGACGAGGCCAAGTTCACCGGCATGGCCGAACGGGCGCTGGCAGACGCGGGAATGGTTGGAGCGGGGCTGATCAATCATGCCGAGATCCTCCCGTCCGGGCATTGCAGGATTGCGGGTGGGACGAGCTACTACCGCGGCCCCTTCCTGCCCGGCGCCCGCGCGACAGCCTCGACGACGATGGGCGATCAGCCCGACCCCGTACTCAGCGCCGGCAAGACGGACATCACCTATGCCGCAGCCTGGGAGCTCGGCCGGCTGCTGACGGTGCACCACAAAGATCTAGCCTCGGCGCTCTATCACTGGCGGATCGACCGCCGAAAGCCAAATGCGTCCAAAGACCCGCCGAGCAAGGTGGTCGAACATTTGGGCCAGCTGGCCAGGCTGTCGGAAGTCCCCCTGCACTACCTCTTCCCGCATCCGGACCTCTACCCTGCCGACGGGTCGATCCGCTTCTTCCATCTGGACAGGGAGTGGATCGCCGCGCTCGTTTCGGGCGCCCTTGCCGTGGGACGCCACAGCGGCGCCGACCGCGCCGCCGATGAGGCGATCTGGAAGGGCCAGATCGTTCCCAGGCTGGATGTTCTGAAAGCCCCGACGGTGACCGGCATTCTCCTCAGATCGCCGTTGGTGGCGGCCTGGCCGGAGATCGATGTCGTGCTGACCGGCGCGAAGGTGCTGCATCGCTTCGAGCCGGTGACCGATCTGCTAGTCGTGCTCTGCAGGGGCGAGCCGACCCGGGTCGAATTGCGATCACCCGACTCAGCGCTGCACTTCGCGGCCAACAATGGTGGCGACCGGCCCAAGCCCGGCATCACCAGCATCGATCACGCGGCGGAGCGCGCCGCGCGGCACGCCTCCGTCCGCCTTGACCTTGGGGGGACGGCGACATGAGCCAGGACAAGACCCCCCTCGCCGTTCCGATCAATCTGCACGCCATGTGCCTGGGGCGTGGCGACATGAACGCGACGGAGATGCGGGGCGGAACCTCCGACCTGTCCGCCCTAGGCGACGATGACGCGCGCGCCTCCAGCATCAGGCATCTGCCGCCACACACGATCTCCGAGGCGGATCTGGGCGTCCATCTGCACTGGACCATGCCCAAGGCCCTGCGCCACGGCAGCGTCGGCCCGGCGACCGCCGCCGAGCCGCAGGGCGGCAAGCTGGCGTTCCCGACGCTGCCCAACCGGTGGCTGGTAACGCGCCTGCACCCCAAGTTCACCAGGGCTTGGGTGGTCGAGAGCGACTTCTGTGCGACGACCCCCCGGTGGCAAGGAGTGGGCTTCCCGGGACCGGGCCTGCACCGCAAGCTCTATCTTGGCCGGGCTTACGATCTTGCCGACTGGAGGGAGACCGACACCGTCTGGCGGCTTGACCGGCAGACCGGCGCGAAGCTGACGGTCATGGGTTGGGGCGATCCGGCGTTCGCCGGCTACTATCCTAACTGCCGTAATGTCTTCGGCTTTCATGACCCGCTGCTGGACAGCGGCCGCCTGATTTCCGGCGCCAAACTCAGCTACGTCATCGTCGGCTGGCACAGTGACGACGCGGATGATCCGCTGGCCAAGTCCAAGGACCCCGCCACGCTAGGATGGAAGGTCGCGGGCGGGAGCGCGCCTTTCCGCACCTTCTACAGCGGCGCGGTCGTCGACGTCGCCTGGCACGCGGGACGACAACACTGCTTACCCCGGATCGACCTGGAGCACGCGCCCGCAGGCTCCGAGCCGGTGCTGGTCATCGGCAACACCATCGAGGAGTGTTTCGCGCGGCTTCTGTCCGACTCCGATATCGGCCGCGAGCGAATATTGCAGGCCCTGCAGACCGGACACGCCGCGCCGGACAAGAAGGGGCATGACCTGCATGTGGAAACGGACCTCCATGCCAGGCGGTTCGTGGCCATCGACGCCGGCGACAACTGGGGCCTCCGGATCAAGAAGCAGGCGGTAGAGCAGCCCGCCGGCGCCGGGGACAAACGGCTCGCTGCGCTGGGCAAGTCGTCGGACCTCGCCCAGGCGCTGACCACCCTGAACCATGCCCAATGGCGCCTTGATCAGACCGAGCGTCTGGTCAACGCCTGGCGGCGGCGTATCCGCCATGGCTGGCTGCAGCTGGCGGAAATGGTCTGGGAGCCGAAGACTTCGGGAACGATCGAGGCCGGAAAATGGCTCGGCATGCGCGCCCGCCTGCGCGACCGCCTGACCGAGGATTTCGCCAGCCTCCACGCGCTGGACACGCCCCTGCCCCAGTTCCAGCGGACGGTCGCCGGCGACAACGCGGCCGGTCTGCTGGAGCAGCTGGACGATCAGGCGGAGCTCTCGCGCGTGCCGGCGCCGCGGTTCTGGAGGCCGCGCGACCCGGTCGTGATGCTCTGTCACGTGTCCTCGACCCACGTCGAACAGCGGCACAAGAACCATGCCTGTCGACTGGGCAAGGATCTGCCTGGCGTCCATGTGGATGAGTTGCGCCAACGCCTGGACCTGGCGGCGATCCCGCACCGGGAGATCGTCGAGCGTCTGACGTCGGAAGTGCTCGGAGGCCTTCAGGTCGAAGACGCCGGCCATGCCCACGCCAATCTGCGCATGGCCGACAGTTGGCGCCCGCGTCTGGCTCGCTGGCGCGCCGCCTATCGTCCGGAGATTCCGGTCGGCATGAACAGCGGCCACGCCGCCTATGAGCCGACCTCGCTGAGCGGTCGTTGGTCGATGGCCGAGACCGGCGTGGAATGGACGCCCAAGGCATCGAAGCCAGGACATCTGGAACTGCCTCTGGAGGGAACGACCGCCTTCGATCCGGCCATGATTCAGAGCCTGGAAAAGCAGTTCCGCAACGCTATCGCCGAGTCCGATCTCGATGCCGAGACCAAGAAGGCCTACTTCGACAAGATTCATCATCTAATGGACGGGGCGGCGTTCCTGGGACTGGACGGCCTGCATGACGGGATGCTGTCCCTGCAGCGCGGTGCCCGCCTGCCAATGGGTAGGCTCGGTCCTGCGATGCATTTCGAACTCGGGGACGACATCGACGGCTGGCCCTCCGATGGCCTGCAACCGGACATCGCCGCGCCCCTGTTCTCACCCCTGCGCGGCGGGACGCTGGACCTCGAACGTCTGGAACTGATTGATCGTTTCGGACGCGCGCGGGTGGTGCGCGAGCGGCGCGAGCAGACCGCGCCCCTGGTGGCCGAGAGCCTCGCGGCCAAGGGCGCCGACAAGAGCCACCTGCGACTGCCGCCTCGGCTGTGCGCGCCCGCGCGACTGCACTTCCGATTCCGGGCGGAGGCCAGAAGCGGCCATGACGCCCTGCACGACAGCCTGCACGCCAGCCCGATTTTCGGCTGGATCGTACCCAACCTGGTTTCCGAAGCGATCACCCTGTGCGACCCCGACGGCTGTTCGCTGGGGGTCCTGACGGTCGAGCATGACGAGCTCAAGTGGACTTTCGCGCCGGACGCCCCGGACATCGCCTCGGAGGCCCTGCGAGCGTTCAAGGACCAGCTTCTGGCCCTGACACGGGCCGATTTCGACGCCTTTCTCCAGCGCATCGACGAGCAGGTCGCCGGCATCATCGGGGACTTGAAGCACAGCGCCACCGGCTCCGGCGCCCTGTTTGGCCGACCGCTGGCGCTGGCCCACGCCACCCTCGGGCTGGAGATCAAGGGTCTCACGCCGCTCGCGCAATTCGTCGCCGCCGATGATACCGGCCCGGTCGCCGACGCCCGAGGGTTGAACGACGTGCGGGTCAAGGTGCGCCTCGGTGAGGATCGCCGGCCGGAAGACGGGCTGGTCTGCTTCGGGCGGCGCGACGCCCCCTTCGCCGGCTTCCTGGCGACCTCACGGGAGATCGAGATCCCGATCGGCGACGAGGCCCGGCTGGAAATGACCAGCCTGACCCTGCTGATGGATCCGCATGCGCCCGTGCACGCCACCAGCGGACTGCTACCGACCAAGGCGATCAGCTTGCCGGTGGGGCAGATGAAGGAGGCGCTGCACCGTCTCAGCGCCCTCTACCGATTCGGTCCGATCCTGCTCCCGGCCCGCACCGGCTCCGGCGATCAGCCGGACGGCTGGCGCCATGCCCTGGCCCAGGCCGTCTGGCCTAGGTCCGCCCCGGCGGTCACCGGGCACGAGTGGCGCTGGCGCGACGCGGCCAGCGACGACCGTGTCTGGCACGACGCCTTCACCGCCGACGGCGACAGCGGCCGCCCCGGCGTGGGTGGCGTGCTCGACGCCGCCTGGCTGGCGCTGAACGGCGCCGGCGACGAAGATTAGGGGGCGCGGATGCACGACCAGTCCCTACAGCTGATCGCCGTCCCGCGGGGGGCGGTCGAGACGCGAAAATCCATGACGGCGCTGCTCGCCAAGCGGCTCGCCGGCTTGCAGGCCGGCGCGATGCAGGCGGTCGATTTCGCTCTGTGCAACACGGGCCAGACGGCCTTCGCCCTGCCCGCCGGAAGTCGGCTGAAGGTCCAGTTCGGCGATCTCGTGGATGAAGTCGACCTGCTTCGCGCCGTCGCCGCGGACTGGACCGCGACGGCTCCCGACCGCTGGGACGTCGAGGCCGACATCAGCCGGGGCGACGCGCGGCTGACGGCGGTGCTGAAGACGCCCCTGGAGATCGCGGCGGACTCGGTACTGACCGTGGCGCCGGCGCTGCCGATCCTGCGAACCACCGACACCCTTTCCCGGACGATCCTGGTGTCGTTCAGCCGGGGAAGCGGCCAGGACATCGCCACCGAACTGTCGGTGGAATTCCCGGAGCTGCTGGACCTGCCGGTCGTCGCCTTCTGGGAAAAAACCGCCGCCGGCTCGACTATCAAGCTGGAAAACCGCCGGGTGGGCGAGGGCTTTGTCGCCGCGCCGCTGTTCGACCGGGGCGTGGAGTTCCCCTACCGGCCGCGCATCGTCGTCCGGTTTCCGCAACTTCCCGATGCCCTGCCTGATCGCCGACGCCCCTATGTGACCCGGCCGGGCGTGCTGACCGCCGCCGAGATGGCCGCGGTCAAGCTGACGGTGCAGGGATCGACCAGTTGGCGCCTCGCGGCCGATCCGCCGCAGGGCGACAAGGTGCTGGTCCTGGAAGACCTGGACAGCGGCGGCCTGGCCCCCTTCGGGTCGCTGACCATTCGAGTTGACGGCTTGCCGTCGGAGCCGGCGCCGGCCCGCCAGATCGAAGTCCTGCTGCTCGATTTTCCCGGCTATCGCGACCAGGTTTTTGTCGTCCGCCTGATCGAAGCCGCTACCGGACCGGTGATCCAGGCCCTTACGGTCACCCTCGATCCTGCTCAGCAATATCCTGACAAAGGCCTCTGGCTGGCCAAGGACTATCGGGCGACATGGCAGGTCCGTGGCTGGCAGTCGCGGCAGCTCTGGAAGCGCGAGGCCGGATTCGACCAGGTCATTCGGGCGGAAACGCGCATCGATTCGGGGCTCGATCGTGCGGAAACCATCGCGGCCATGGTGAGCGGCGACATCGAAAGTGTGTGGCTCGTGGCCTCGGATCGGGCCAACCGATGGGCCACGCTGAAGCGGACGATCACTCATGCGCCGCTGAAGTTCAGGTGCGGGTTCGACTCGCGCTGGGCCAATCTTGGCGGCACCGACTCCGATGGCGTCGAGCGCCTAATCGCGCCGCTGGGCGAGTCGATTCAGGCGATATGGGATTTCCGGGACGTAGGCCCCGAGTACGAGTTGTTCTGCAGCGGCTTCAACGCCAGGGGCCTGCGGTCCGGCGAGGAGACCTTACGCGTCGCCGACCAGCGTCTCCTGACGCTGGAAATTCGCACCCTGGACGGCAGCGTCGTGCTTCATAAGCAATGGCGAACGCAACCTCATGTATTCAACTTCGTGCAAGAGTTTAAAAACAGAAATATTAGGTATTGGTATGGACGCGACCAAGATTCATCCAAAACTAAAGATCGATTGAGGGTGAGCCTATTTGCGTATGGTCAAAATTGGCAGCTCGTTCTTTATGTCAGTCACGATAAGGCCTTGTGGTGGAACAAAGGCATCAAGCAGGACAGGCAGGAGATCAAGGTCGAATTCAGGACGAGCCGGGGAGATCTGGTCGGCCAATCCGTGTCCGCCACCAACGATACTGTCCAGGCCACGCTGCGAAACCAGGCCTGGGGCGGGGCGCGACGGGCGTTGGATCTACATCAGGGGGACGGCCGCTATCCGATGTTCATGGTTGCGGAGGGCACGGGACCTCTGCCCAGGCCGCTGACCGTGGCCCTGCTGGTGATGACCGCCGCTGGCGAGCGCGGCTACGAGCCCGCTCCATCGGAGATCGAATGCAGCCCCGGTGCGGAGGCCTTCGAAGTTCACCAATTCGAGAGCCCGGCCAGCTGGCGGGGCCAATCCCTCGAACTGACCCCCGTGCATACCTATCGACGCAAACCCCTCCACGCGCCGCCGCGCGTTCAGGTCAGGTAGGGGGCGGGCGATGGCCGATGCACTGAGACTGTTCGCCTGCCCGAGGGGCGCCTGCCGCCATGCCTCGCCAGCCCGCGTCATGGAACGGGCGGCCCTCGATCTCGTGCGACTGGGGGAAGCGTCGGAGATCGATCTCGTCTTGTGGAACACGAGCCCTAACAAGACCCTGAGCCTGGCCGCGGGTCGACGCCTGACGATCACGTTCGGCGATCTCGCATCCGACGCGGCGGCGCTCAAGGCGGCCGGCGCGGCCTGGGCTGCCAGGGAGTCCGCGTTGTGGGACATCACGAGCGCGACCGGCGCGACCGGCGGCGCGTTGAACGCGGTCCTCCTGCACGCGCTGGAGATCGCCCCCGGATCGGCCTTCGTCCTGGAGCTTGCCCTGCCGGCCCTGCGGTCTGACGTGGCGCGAACCCGCGCCGTCCTCGTCACCCTGGACACCACCGACCCACCGCATGTTCTGGAACTCGACATCGCGCCCCCGACCTGGAGCCGGCGCGACCTGCCGCTCAGCGTAATCTGGGAGCGCGCCCGCCGTGGAACGCCGTCCTTTGTCCGCATCCGCAACGAGCGCATCGACGCGGCTGGACGGCCGCTGCCGCTGCTCGATGCGGGAGCCGGATTCGCCCGACACCCGCGAATCCTCCTCCAGCTGCCGCACGTCTCGACTCGTCCGTCGACGGGCCGCCCAGGGAGCTTCATCGGCCCGGCCGAAATCATGGAGTCAGACGAGGCCCGGAGGGTCGAGGTCACGGTCACGGCCGACGGCGCCTGGACCCTGATCAACGACCCAGGAGAGGCGTTCAGGTCCCTCGCGCTTGGCGAGTCGGACATGCACGGTCTGCCCGCGTTCGGCGTAATCGAGATCGGCCTGAACGGCCTTCCCAGCGGCGTGCGGGTCGGAGACCAGCTGGTTCTTTCATTCCTCGACTTCCCCGGCTATCGCGATCAGACCCAATGGGTGACCCTGGTCGAGTGCGGTCCGGCGCCGACCATTGAAGCTTTCACCATCCAGCCCGACTACGTGCGCTATCTGGCCCATGCGCCGCGGCTGAAATGGGACCGGAGCACCAACGGCTCCGTGGCGACCTGGCGCGCGCGTGACTACATGAGTCTAGAGCTCTGGCGGGGCGGCGCGTCGCCCAATGCCGAGCTGGTGAAGGCGTTTGGGGCCAGCGCGGCGCCAGTTGATGGCTGGGAGTACATAAACGGACGCCTTGAGGCCCCCAGGGAGACCCGCCTGCTCGCCCGGGGCGGGTCCGACCGCTGGGCCCTGGCCCGATCCTCGCCGCCGCCCCAGGGCATGTCGTTCCGCGCGACCCTTGGCGGGGTGACAGTGGAGATGCCCGACTATCGTGAGGTTGGATACTTCAGTCGCCGGGAGGCCTTTCCGCCGCTGGGCTCGGAGATCGCGATCCAATGGGCCCAGGCCGGCTTGAGTCCCGACTTCCCGGTCTACTGCACAGGTTTCAACGCCGGCGGCCACCTGACCTGCGACGAAACCATCCTCGCTCTCGACGAGGTGGTGATGCGCATCGAGTGCAGGGCGAACAAGTATCAGACCCTCGACGACAGGGATGTCGCCCAGGACGGCGCCATGGATGACTTCCCAGACAGGACCTTCGAGTTCGTGCCGTGCGTCTATTCCGAGATCGTCGACGCGCAATACCGGGCCCAGCAGTACTATTCCGAGCGGAACCCATCGCTGGATGAGCAGATGGCGATGGTTCTCTACAGAAACAGGGAAGTGACCCTGTGGGCCCTCAATGAGGGCTGGTTCACCGAGGAGACCTGGCGGACCGCCAAATGGGGCTTTTCCGTCGCGCTCTATGAGATCGACGTGGCCGGCGAGGTCACCCTGCTGAGTACGCTGGCGCCCGGATCGGAAGCCGCCAGGGCCCTGTTCGCCGAAGATCGCAAGGCGGCCAACGCGGAGATCGGCAAAGCTCTGCCGGGCGGCTACTCGCCGCGCCTTCTCGGCCGGTTGCCGGGGACGCCGCGCACGCCGCGCACCATCGCAGCGGTGGTGTTCGCCCCGCCGCAGCTGGCGCCCTACCAGGCGATCCCGGCAGAATTCCGGGTGCTGAAGGAGATCGCCGACCGGACGGACGTGTTCGAGATCCGCGAGTTCGAACGTCTCGGCGTCAAGGGCGCCCGGGACACGGAAACCATCATCGGCCTGACCCAGGTGCGCCGCTACCGGCGCAAGGGCGCCCCCCTGCGCGCCCTGGTCAGCTAGGACGAGGGAACAGAACGATGGCCCGAGACAATTTCGCGACCAACGACGCCATCGCAGACGGCGCCGCCACGGCGATCAAGAAGGCGGCCCTGCCGCACAAGATGATCGTCAAGAAGCGCCTGGAAGCGATCTTCAAGGATGCTTCGGCCCTGAGCCAGACCTCCGGCTGTTGCGGGTTCGCCGGCGTCGTCATGTGGTCTCTTGATCGCGACGCGGCGAAGCCCGACGAAGCCAACAACCTCTTCAAGAAGCTCTGCGACTACGCCTTCGGCATCGACAAGCCGGTCTTCCCGAACGCCGACTACGACTTCACGTGGAAGAAGATGATGCAGACCTTTAACCCCTCCGTCTCCCAATCCCTGGAGGTGCTGGCGAACAAGGACGCCAAAATTGATCTCGGAAGGCGGCTGTCCTGGCGGCTGACGCATGATGCGTGGCTGGAACACACCACAATTGTCGATCTGGCCGTCTGCGTCACCTTGATGGTGTTGTTCAAGATCCACACAAATCAGCGCAAGGAATTCAAGATCAACGGCAAACAGTGGGCCTCTGATCGAAAAAAGGCGCCGGTCTCCCCCGTTCTGCCGATGAGGGGCAAGGAGGCCATCATGGACCCCGCGATCGAGTATTCGAAGAAGTTCTCGCCCACCTATGACGCGAACGACCGCAAGACCAGAACAGGCGCGGCCTTCCCGGAAATGGCGATGAAGAAGGGCGACCTGGCGCTACCCTTCTTCGGCCTGTGGTCACTCCTGGAGTTCGCGGCGTCACCCATGCTCTGGTCGGTCGGCAAACCCCCGGCGAAGGCGCCCTGCTATTTTGTTCCCCCGGGCTGGGGGCTACGCGCCGAGGCCCGGGGCAACGAGGAGGCCTGGCTTCCCGACCCGATCGTCAAGGCGGCGACGGGGCCCAAGCGGTATCCGCCCCTCACTGTGAACGTGACGGGAAAAACTCCGGCCGAGGCGGCGGTTATCAACGCCGAAAGAACGGCGGCGCTGGCAGGAGGCATCGCGGCCGTGACCGCCGGGTTCACGGAAGCGGGCAAGCGGGCGGAGTTTGCCGGCCGGAAAATCGGTCTGATTTTGGGCGTAGCCGGGGTGGACCACGCTACCATGAACTATCGAACCTGCGATCAGTTTCTCGATATCGTCCATTGGGTCTATGTGCCCCCACCCGCGCTTGGAGCTGACTATCAAATCTGGACCTGGGGCCAAAAGTTCTTGTTCGCGAATTTCGTGGCGACCCGCCTCTACCTCCCCATCTGGGGCATATTCGTCGACGCGGGCCCGGCATGACGGCGGGCGCTGAACGGAAGATCGATGACTAACGGCCCGAGGCGCGGGCGCCGATCGGCCGCAACGAGCCGGCCAAGCTCATTCACCCCGGCGTCAAGCCGTCTCACCACCGATCTCGACGGCACGCCGGATCGCGTCGCGCGGAGGCCATTGCCGATTGAATGAGTACGGCTGCCTGGTCCCGGACGGTCAACGCCGTCCTTCGGCCTAAGAGCGGAAACAGGTTGGCGTTCGCCCGACAGCACCAAATGGCGTCCGCGTCGCGGGCACCCGCCGGTCACTATTCCGGATACTCCCCGTCCGCGCAGATGCAGTAGATCAGGGCCACAACGGGCTGGCGGTTCTCATGCGGCTGGCCGCCGCCTGCCGAACCGATCGCCTTTGGCGACAGGCCCACGGCCACCTTCGTCGGGTCGATATTGATGTTGGCGTAATCGAACTGGGTGTTGGTGCGGGAGATCATCATCGTCCCGTAAGGGACATTGGCCAGGTTCGTGACCGTCGAGTGGAACCGCCCGTTCACCGTGTGCTGGTGGGCCGGGATGTCCTTCATTCCGAGGGTTACCTGTTCGGTCCCCCATGCCGCGGCCAAAGCACGCTCGGTCAGTCCCGGGCCAGCGCCGGCGCCGACCGCGACCACTGAACGCAAATCCGGCGTTCTGAAGTTGGTCTTCCCATTCCCGCCGAACCGGCTTTCGATCACCGCGAAGAGAGCCTGATAGCGCGTTATGCTCAACTCCGCGCCGTCGCAGAGCAACCACCCCTCCGGCGCATAGTCGAAGGGAAAGGCGCGGATCTCACCGATGAAGGCGTCGGTCATGCCTTTCTCCTCTTACTGGGGGGGAATCCGGGTACGAACCCGTCAGGGCGATGATGTAGTTGACGGCGACCGACGGCATGGCGTTTTCATGTGCATCGGCGGCCGGGTTGGCCGCCCCGCCGCCGACGGCGTCGAGCATGTTCGGGTCGAGAGGCTGGACTGCGGAGCCGGCGCTGTTCTCCTTGATATATAGGCCCTTGGTCGGGCTGGCGGCCGCGACAACGCCCGGGAGCCGTCCCATCGGCTCCAGGCTGGTGGCCGGATTCTTGGACGCGCTGAAGGCATGACTGTGGGCCGGCAAAGTCGCCTGGGTCACCGCCACCTTCTCGACGCCGCCCCTCTGACCGATGGCGCGCGGCTGCAGACCGGGGCCGGCCCCCATGCCGACCGCAACCCGTCCGCGAAGGTCTGGAAGGCCGAAATCCGAGACTCCATCGCCCCCCCCCCCCAGACCGCGCCAACCAGCGAGAAGAGGGCGTCGTGCTCCGCTACCGACAACAGCGCGCCGTCGCAAAACGCCCAGCCTTCGGGCGCGCGATTGCCGGCGAACAGGCGGACCTCGCCCAAGCAAGCTTCGATCATGGCTATGAGTCCTGCTTTGGCGGATACTCGCCGCGGATCGCGATGCAGTAGGAGAGCACCGTGAACGGCTGCATGTTCTCATGCCCGTCACCGCCACCGGCAACCGAGATCGTGTTCGCCGAAAGCTCGACAACGGCCCCGGCGTCCTCGGCATAGATTTTGGCGGTCGGATTAGCGCCCGACTTCCCGACCATCGCAAACAGGCCTACCATTACAAGACACACGACGAGCTTCGAACTCACCTCGGCGACTTCGTGGACGCCTACAATTTCGCCCGCCGCCTCAAGACCCTGAAGGGCCTAACGCCCTACGAGTACGTCTGCAAAATCTGGACAAATGAGCCGCAGCGCTTCAGCTTCGATCCAACCCATCAATTCCCGGGACTAAACATCTAGTTGAACACCGCCTGGTAGAGGAAGCCATCGCCCTGCCTGCCGATCGGCGTCATGAAGATCTCCAGATCGCCCAGGCCCGGGTGGCGCAGACGATGGATCATCTGGTTGAGATAGGCGGGCCCGGGACCGGCGAACTTGAGCTGGAACGGCTCCTTGCGGATCTCGGCCGGCGTCCTGATCGCCAGCGGCGTGGCCTCCACGAGCACGATCGGCATCGGCCTGTCCTCGCCGACGTCGACCTCGAAGGTCTCGCCCAGATGCGGCGCGAACATCGCCAGAACCATCACCGCGCCGCGTCCTCCATCGCCGGGCCGGAACCCGTCCCCTCCCGCCATTCCATCAGCAGATAAGGCCCGGATTCGCCGATTTCGTGAAAGCCGAGCCGTCGGTAGAGGGTTTGGGCCGGGTTGAACTGCTCCACATGGATGCTGACGCTCCGGCCAGCGGCGGCCGCTTCGGCCATGACGCTTCTCAGCCACTGGCCGCCGACGCCGCCATTGCGGGCCTCGGGCTTCAGCGAGATGTCCACGATGCGGAAATCCTCGGCCCCGCGGAACAGGTAGAGGCGACCGATGGGCTGGCCGTGCCGCACGAGGATGGCGAATTCGGACTCCCGGTAGTGCTGCTGGTAGTGAAGGTCCTGCAGCCTGAACTGATCGGTCAGGAACGCGCGTTTGGCGGACTCGGGCCATTCCAGAGGCTCAAGCTCGGGAGTCCGAACACTGATGTAGAGCGCCTCGAGAAAGGGCCGGTCCGCCGGCGTCTGTGCGCGCAGGCCGTGCCCGGCGGCCTTCAGCGCCGCAGGCGTCGCCAGCCGGACGCGAGGTAATGTCTCGGCGGGGCTCACGCGCGCTAGCTGGGCCTGATCGGGTAGGTCCCCGAAAGCGAGATGCAGAAATTGACCACCAGGAACGGTTGCCGGTTCTCGTGGGCCCCGCCCTGGCCCGTGGTGCTCAGGGCCGGCCCCCGGAAGGCGACCTGATTCGACGGATTCTCCAGCGTATAGGTGTAAAAGGCCGAGGCCGTGGCGTCGGCGTAAATGCCGCGGGCAAGCCAAGCGTTGGCCGGATTGGCGATAAGGTTGGCGACGGCGCTCGTGCTCTGGGCCGTGAATTCATGGTTGTGCATCGGCATGTCGGTCACGGCCAACGTCACCGAGACATCGCCCAGTGTATTGGGCTTGATGGTTCTGGACGTCAGACCCGGACCCTGGCCCACGCCCATCGCTGCGGCGGGCTGATAGGTGGGCGTCATCAGGTTTGGCAGATTGAAGTTGGTCCTCCCGTCGCCGCCATAGAGAGCGCCGATGATCGAGAATAGGGCCTGATTCTGCTGGGCCGGGATCAGCTGGCCGTTGCACCAGGCCCATTCGTTCGGGGCATAGTCGTAGGGCAGGATGCGGATCTCACCGATGAAACTGTCAGCCATGACGACGCCCGCTCCTAGGCTTGAACCGGATAGATGCCGGTGGTGGCGATGATGAAGGATACGACCAGACTCGGCATCACGTTGGCGTGGGGCGGGGCACCCGGAACGCCCGACCCCCCGATCGCCGTTGGATCCATCACACGGGGCGCCGCCGGGCTCGGCAGCGTGGCGAGGTAGGTGGCCGCCGGCGGGGTGGTGGCGGCAAGGCTCACACTGGAACCCGGTGTCGAGGTGTTGGCGGCGGTGGAGGCGACGTTGACCAGGTGGGCATGAGCCGGTAGCTGGCCTTCCGCCACGGTCGCCGTTTCGCCGCCGATTGACTGGCCGATCACGTAGTTGCCCAGGTTCGCCCCCTGACCCTGGCCAACCGGTATCCGGCCTCGCAGGTCCGGGAGGGCGAATGTCGTCGTGCCGGTCCCGCCGTAGGTGGCCCCGATCAGGCTGAAGAGCATTTCATACTCGGACACGTTCAGAAACCTGCCGTCGCACGGAAGCCAGTTCTCCGGCGCATAGTTACCCGAGAACATGCGGATCTCGCCCACGTAATAGTCAGACACGTCGATCTCGTCCTTCTTGCGATCTTCGCCGGTTCAGGGCCGGGGCGGATAGTTTCCGACTGTCGAAATGCAGAAGTTCAGCACCAGGGAGGGCTGGATATTCGCATGCGACTGGTTTTCCCCGGTATTGCTGATAGTCCCCGGGTTCAGCGTGATGGTCGCCGGATCGCTGCTGTAGATCGGGCAGGGAATGTTCTCGCCGATGTTCGGCTGGGACACCGCCAGGACATTGCCGGCGGCGTTCGCCACGGTGGCGTTGACGGGATTGGCGAACATGGCGTGCGTGTGAGGCGGCATGGTCGCCTGCGTCAGCGTCACGGTCTCGGACCCCCCAATCGCGCCATTAACGACCCGGCCGCCGCCATGCACCGGGGTCCGTCCCCGCAAGTCCGGCAGCTGGAAGGTCGTATTGCCACTGCCGCCGAACCGCTGGCCGAGCAGCGAATAGAGGGCCTGGGCCTGGCCAATCGCCAGGCTCGCCCCGTTGCAGAGCGCCCAATCCTGCGGCGGCCAGGCCATCGGAAAGATGCGGATCTCGCCCAGAAAATATTCAGCCATCGCCCCTCGCCCCCGGCCATGGTCCCGGCCGTGAATACGGACTCGCCACCTTGGCGGATGGCCCGAGTTCAAACTTTGCGGGCACAATCTCTGGTTTGTCAACCGGGCCGGAAAATCTCCGCCCCGGCCCCCAGGGTCTACTCATTTTGGGCGACGCTTCTTCCACGCTAGACTTTCCGGGTAGGCCATTCACTGCTAAGTAAACGGGAATTGCTCTGGGGGATGACATGCGTGACTTGACAGAAGCCAACGGCGACGACCCGCGACCGACGCCCATTGAACGGCGCGAATGGGTGACGCCCGACTTCAGCCAGATCGACCTGTCGAGCGCCCAGGGCGTGGGCGCCGGCGAGACCGCCGCGGACATCGCCAGCAACACCTGACACGGTCTGTCGACGGGGTCTATCTGTCCGCTCCGGTCGGCGGCCGGGAGCCTCAGGGCGTTCGCGGTTCCTGCTCGATGAACCGGCGCATGAAGCGGGCGAACGCCACCACCATCACGAACCTGCGATAGCGCCGCGCGGTCGCCGCGCCCCTCGACCCTGCCGTTCCGGGCCAGGCCGCCAGACTCTCCCGGAGCCCGCTGACGTCGATCAGCGCCGCCATCCGCGGATTGACGGCAAGCCGGTCAATCTCGCCCTCGAAGGCGTCACGCGACCGGCTGGCCGCGTCGAACCATTCGGCGGCCTGCTGTCCGGCATGATGGCGCAGATCGCGGATCTCCGGCGGCAGCACGTCCTTCATCGCCCGTTGCAGCAGCCATTTGGTCTGGCCACGACGGAGAAACTGCCGCTCCGGCGTCGCCACCCGAAAAGCGACCAGTCGCCGGTCCGAGGTTGGGTCACGCGTCTCGATGTCAAAGGCGCCGGGCGTGGCCGCCCAGAGATAACCGAGGTCCGGCGTTCGCGAGGCCACGAACCGCATGCTCCGATCGTCGGCGCGATGCCGGTTGGCGGGGTTGAGCGCGCGATGTCGGCCGAGCGCCTCCAGCTCGGACTCGGAACACCGGTCCGGGTGCAGCCCATAGCGCATCATGGCGGCGGGTCTGGGGTGTCCCAAGACCCTCAGGGCCAGTCCCCAGAGCCAGTCCGGCGCGCTCGGCCCGAAAGTCAGGGCGGCGGCGCGGCGGTAGCGCATCACGCCGCGGCGGTTGAGATGAAACCACTCCGACGCCAGTTCCACGAAGCGACCCTGCCGCAGCAGCTGCGGCAGCAGCCCCAGGCCGTCATGGCTGATGGTCCGGTTGCCCATGGCCCCCGACAGCATGACCCGAACGCCGCGGGACCGCGCCTCGTGGCTCAGCTGCTCGATCCAGCCGACGTTGAACACCGATCGTCTGGGCGCCTCGAACGCGTCGCCATGCCGGTCGAGCGCGGAGAAGTCGAACCGACCCGTGGATCTGACCAGCACGTGATCCAGATTGCCGTATTGACGCGCCAGGGCCGAAGCGGCGGGGCCTTCGTCGGGCTCTCCGTCGAAGTCCCCCCGGGGCCGCCAATCCAGGGGCGGGACGGCGGTGAAGGCCGTGAGACCGCGGCCCTCCCTGGCCAGAAGCTCCGCGGCGACCGCCGTGACCGTCGAACTGTCCAGGCCGCTGCTGAGATGGCTGCCGATCGGATGGATGGTCCGCAAGCGGCAGCGAACCGACTCCTCCAGGATCTCGCGGAAGGCTTCCACATAGTCCTCGTCCCGACTGTAGCTGAGCTGCGGAATGGTCTCCGGCCGCCAGTGGCGCGAGGTGGAGATCGCCTGTTCGGAGGCCACGAGGATGTGGCCGGTCGGGACCCGCGCGACGCCCCTATAGAGAGTTGCGTCCGGATCTTTCGGAACCGCCGCCAGATCCAGCAGGAACGCCTCGTCGTCGATGTCGCGGGGCACGGCGGGGTTGGAGAACAGGCCCGACGGCATGGTCGCGAACATCAGGAAGCCGGGGCCGCTGTGATAGTACAGCGGTCGGCTGCCGAGGTGATCCCGCGCCAGGACCAGCCTGCGCGCCTCCCCATCCCAGACCGCGAACGCGAAGTCGCCGAGGAGGCGCGGCACGCAGTCCTCGCCCCAGGTTTCGAAAGCCGCGAGGGCGTAAGCGCTGTCGGGCTGCGTCCTGGCGCGTTCCGGATGAAGACCGAGCAAGGCCGCGAGTTCGTCGCGGTTGTCGATACGACCATCGAACACCATCCGGAACCGTCCGCCGCCGCCGGACAGCGGCTGGTGGTCGGCGTGATCTTCCGCATGGAGGATGGTCTGTCGCCAGGCCAGGGCCACGTCGCCGCCATCCCACAATCCCTGGCCATCGCGGCCATGCGGAGCCAGGGCCTGCGCCGCGCCGAGCACGGCCGGCCCGACGGGGCCGCCGCGCCAGTCGATCATTCCGGCGATGGCGCTCAAGGCCTTGCCTGCCCTTCGAGGGGAAATCTGGCCAACGGCGTGAACCGATCTGCTCCTCGGCGCCCGATGACCGGCATGCCGTCCAGCTCGACCCAGGCATGCGCCTCGAACCCTTCGTCGCCCGAGGACGCGACGCCGTAGTGCAGGCGGGGACCAAGGCCGCGCGCCTGCAGCATCCAGGATGCAGCCAGGGCCTGGGGCAGACAGGTCAGGACCGTCGGCAGTCGCCGCGCCGCAACTTCCACCGCCCACCGAACCCGCCGCACCAGACCGGCGTCCCGGGCCATCGCGACGCCGGGACGGGGTCTGATCGAGGCTACGACGCGGGCGAACGGAAATATCCGCAGCGCCACCCAGGCCGCCACGAGGCGAAGGCCGGCCTCGACCAGCAGGCGGCGGTCGTCTCCGTTCAGCGCAAGGAAGGCGCCCGGCCTAGCCATCCACGATGATCGCCAGATTGGCGGCCACGAGCCGCTCCAACAGCGCCGAGACCTCCCGCCGACAGCGATCCGCGTCGATCTCGAACTCGGCCGTCAGGCCGTCGCACAGAGCGTCCAGCGACCGGGGCCGGCTCAGCAGGCGCCAGACATGGGCGGCCGTGGCGTTGAACCCCAGATAGGACCCGCTGGGCAGATCGAGCACGGCCAGCTCCTCGCCCAGATTGGCCGCCACGGTGTCCGGACGGCGCGCGTAGAGAGTGTCGGTCATGCCGGGTTCCCGCTGGTCTGGTCAGGCATCGAAATGCTCTACCAGGTGGTCGAGCCAAAAGGCCGATGAGTCATGATCGCGAGGTCGAACGAAGCGGAACATCTCAACCCGCTCGCTGATCGCCGCGAGCCGTTCGAACGTCCGCCGCGCCGGACCCACGCCCAGCAGGCCTGTCCGCATGCGCAGACAGCCGACCAGCGCCTGCATCGCCTCGACTCCGTCGAGCCGGTGGATGCCCGGCGTTTCGTCCTCGCCGGCGAACCGCAGTGCATAGAGCCGTCGCAAGCCGGCGAAGGGCTCGGCGACCGACGATCGCCGGAAGACCGACTTGTTGATGTTCGGCTGCACGGCGAACGGCTCGATATCGGTCCAGTCGAGCGCCGCCACGGCGTCGTCATACAGTCGAACTTCCGGCAGGCCCCGACCGACCAGCGGGGTCCCGTCCTCGCCGAACTGGACCAGGCACAGGTCGTCGGCGAACAGGCCAAAGCCCCGGTCGACAAGGGACGCCGCGAGGGTGGACTTGCCGGCGCCTGACTGACCGGCCATGGCGATGCAGCCCCCGGGGGTCAGCACCGACGAGGCATGCAGGGGGATGAAGCCCCGGCGAAACCCCGTAATCGAGGACCCGACCCCGAAAACGATGGTCCAGAGCCTGACCGGATCACAATCCTCCAGCCGCTCGATGACGATGCGGCGATCCCCCTCCACGTAGAGCCGCAGCACACCCGGATAGCTGAACAGGTATTCCGAGTCGCTCGCCTGCACGGTTTCGTCTTCGTACTGCACATCGGCGAGATGCCGCGGCGTGGCGCCGAACTCGATGCGGATGGCGTCGGCGGGGGCGGCTGATCGCGACGGCGTCAGACCGGGAATGATCTCGCCCGACCGGAACGTCAGCCCGAACAGGTCGACGCCCCCCTCCCTGTCCCGCGGACGGATGGACGCCTGGGCCGCCAAGTCGGTGGCTTGTCCTGACGACACTTCCGATCACCAATTCGGTTGATTTTCCCCGGCGCATCATTGTGATGCCGTGAGGGGATGTCGACAGAAAAGCGATCAAGCATGCAGGCCAGGGCCGCAGCGGACCGTTTCATCGCGCTGAGCGCGGAACAGCGCCTCGCCAGTCAGGTCCTGGGCGCGGACTGGTCCATCGATGGCGTGCGCGTCTGGCCGTTGGAAGCGTTCCAGTCCGTTCAGTGGGCGGTCGTGGCAAGCCTGGCCTGGCAGTACAAGATCCGGCCCATGACCACGGCGGCGCTTCGCGAGGCAGGCTGGCCAGGCGTGCCCGCCGCCGTCCGGTCCGCGCTGGAACAGGCCGAGCGGGACTGCGTCACCAAGGCCATGCAGCAGGTCGCCTTGTTGCGAAAGATCGCCGCCGCCGCCGAGGGTGGCGGCCTGCGCGTGATCGTCATGAAGGGCGTCGCCCTGTCGGCGCACCTCTACGGCGACGTCTTCATCCGTGAGGCGTTCGACCTCGATCTGCTGGTGCATCCCGAGGAGACGGAGCGGCTGGACGATGTCCTGGCGACCCTCGGCTTCCAGCCCGCGAGTCAGCCCACACCCCTGTCGGCCCGGCAGGAGGCGCTGCTGGAACGGTTCCACCACGACCGCAAGTTCGTGCACCCCGCCAGTGGCGTCATCGCCGAACGCCATCGCGCCCTGAGCGGCAACGCGCATCTGATCGCCACCGACTTCGACCGCCTGTGGGACCGGCGAGGCCAGGCGCGGATCGCCGACTATTCGGTGGCCATCCTGGGCGACGCCGACCTGGCGCGGTACCTCGCGGTGCACGCGGCACGGCACGGCTGGGAGCGGTGGAAATGGATCGCCGACCTGGCGGTGCTTTATCACCGGGCGGGCGAGACGGGCCTGGCGCGTCTACACGACGACGCCGGGACGGACGGCCTGCTGGCCATTTTCAACTGCGCGGTCCTGATGGTCGCGGCCACGACCGGGACGAGCCTGCCGTCGGCGGCGGTCAGCGGCGCCCTGGGCGACCGGCGCGCGCGGCGGCTGGCGATCCAGGCCCTGCGGATGGCCTCTGTCGTGCACACCCCCGACACCATCGGCGCGCACCGCGCCAGGCTGCGGGGAGCCGCCTACCGCCTGCTTCTGAAACCGACGCTCGGCTACCTGGCCTTCGAGCTGGCCGCGTTCGTCCACCACGACGAAGACTGGCGCGCCCTGCGGCTTCCGGACGGACTGATCCCGCTCTACTATCTGGCCTGGCCGTTTTTCTACCTCGGCCGCCGGCTGAGGGCCCTCGCCCGGTCTCGCGGACCGCGACCCGAAGGACAGGCGGCGACGGTCGCAGCCGCCCACGGCCGGTGAGCGTGAGCCCGCAAATGGCGGAGAATCGGACGGCGGATCACCCTTGGGCGGAAGCCGGTGGCGCTTGTCGGAAGCCGGTCTCAACGCGGCCTCCGCCCCAGGCGCCATGCCGTTGGTGGAGAAGAGTTAGCGTTAGCCTGACAGCACCGCCACCAACCCCCAGCAAGGGTCTCCGGCCGGTTCTGTCAGGTAAACCACCACCGGCCGGAAGAGCCCCCACCCCCATCTATCGATCAGGCAGCGGCAGTCGCAGCCGCCCACGTCCGGTGAGCTTCGGCGCGGAGGTAGCGGAGGGGCGGCCGGCGGATCAGGTGGGGCTGGAGGTTGAACACGTTGTAGACGGCTGCGTGCGTGGCCAGGAACTTCTGGGCCGACGCCCTGGACTTGAACTTCTGCTGCCTTCGCTCCCGTCTGCGGATCGGCAGATGGGAGTTTTCCGCCCGATTGTTCTCACGCATCCCGCCGGGCTGGTGGCGATCCGTCAGGCCCAAGTCCCTGGCCGCGGCGCGATACGAAGGCAGCTTGTCGGTGACGATCGCTTCGGGTCGGACGCCCTGGTTCTTCAGCAGTTTCCTAAGCAGCCTAAGGGCTGCGCCCTTGTTGCGCCGCTCCTGGACCAGCATGTCCAGCACTTCGCCCTCGTCATCCACGGCTCGCCAGAGGAACATCCGCTTGCCACCGATCTTCACGACCATCTCATCGAGATGCCAACGACCGGTCGGCCGCGGCCGTGACCGTCTGAGGTTGTGCGCGAACTGCCGGCCGAACTTCAGAGTCCAGCACCGGATGGTCTCGTAGCCGACCTCGACACCCCGCTGCGCGAGCAGTTCCTCGACATCCCGAAGGCTCAGGGTGAACCGGAAGTACAGCCAGACCGCATGACGGATCACCTCCGGCGGGAAGCGGTGACGCTTGTAGGAAATCGATCTCAACGCAGCCTCCGCCTTGGCCACCAGGGCCTTAGTGGAGAAGGGTTAGCGTTAGACTGACAGCACCCTTCGACCAGCGCTTCACCCGCCGGGATATCGGCCACCCGATCTCGGCGTTTTGAGTGTCCCGCGGGCGGAAACGATGCTTTAATCAGCGAAGATGATGTCGGTGAGACGACCGTGGCCCTTGAGCATGGGGCGTGGTTGTCGGGATTCGGTGGTAGCTGAGGGGGCATAACCATGAACGATGAAGACAATATCGGTGAAACGCATACGGCAGGTGAAGACGGAGGACGCAAGCCGTGGCATCCGCCGCTGATCGAGGTCTTTGACACGCGGGCGGCGGAAAACACCGTGAATAGTGGCCCTGACTCTTCTTCAAGTTCCTGAACCCGGTAGGGTTGGAGTTGACCTGTCGGCACGCGCTGCGGCCGATCCTGCCTGGGCGGTGACGCCAAACGCGAGCTGAAAGCAGGGGAATCCGAGTGGGTATCTGTGGTCGGGTCCACATCTCGACCGAGGTCGCGCCGTCCGTTGAGCGCACGCTGACGGCGCTCTCCATCGGCTCGTCCCGCCAGCACCGCCAGTGGACAGGCGCTGGCGTTCGTCTCGCCCGCTGCGACGACGGCGCCCTGGCGACGGGTCGTCAGGCGCTGTGCGCGGTCTTCGACGGCCGCATCGATAACCTCCCGGATCTGAAGCGCCAGCTGGCCGGCCCGGACCTTCCCGACGCGGACCCCGCCGCCATCGTCCTGCTGGCCTATGACCGCTGGGGCGACGGGTTCTGTGACCAGATTGTCGGCGACTACGCCTGCGCCGTCTGGGACGGCCCACGCCGGCGGCTGGTCATGGCGGTGGATCCGACAGGCGCTCGGCCGCTGTTTTACTGGCTGGGGGGCGACGAGATCCTCTTCGCCAGCGAGCCGCGCGGTCTGCTTGCGGATTCAGAAGTGCCCAGGGCCCTCGACGAACAGCGGATGGCCAGATGGTTGAGCCACCTCCCCGCCGACCCGCAGAGCAGCCTCTACAAGGATATCCGCGCGGTGCCGCCGGGACACAGCGTCATCTGGGACGGCGGCGCGACCCGCCTCGAGCGATGGTGGCGGCCGGAGAACCTGCCCGCCCTCCGGTTCACGGACAGCCGGGACTACGAGGCGGCCCTGCTGGCGGCGCTCGAGCAAGCAGTGGCCTGCCGGATCGATACCGACGAGCGGGTCGGCGCGCACCTGAGCGGAGGCCTGGACAGTTCAGCGGTCACCGCGATTGCTGCGCGTCAGCTCGCGGCGCAGGGCCGCCGCCTGACCGCCTTCACGGCCGCGCCGGACCACGCCTTCTCACCACGCCGGGGCGTCTTCGGGGACGAGTGGGGCCACGCCGCGGCGATGGCGGCCCTGTATCCCAACATCGATCACGTCCGCGCGTCGAATAACGACAGCGGACTTCTCGAGGCCGTGGAATACCGCCAGTCCGGCCTTGACTGCCCGGTGCTCAATCCCAGCAACGCTGTCTGGATGAACGCCATCGATCGCCAGGCGCGCGATCGTGGGGTCAAGGTCATGCTGACCGGCCTGATGGGCAACATGACGATCAGCTATGACGGCGGTGAACTGCTGGCGGCGCGCCTTCTGAAGGGCGATCTGCCCGGCGCGGCCCGGACGGCTCTGGCGAACCGCCGCGGTGGTCAAGGCTGGCTGGGCGTTCTGGGCGAAGTCGCCGACACCGTGCTGCCGATCCCGGTCCGCCGACGCCTTCGTGCGGCGCTCAATCACGGAGAGCCGGCGCTGTCCGACTTCTCGGCCGTCAATCCAGCCCTCCTGGAAGAGGTCGGCCTCGACGAAGCCGCTCTGTCGATGGGCGGAAATCTGCGCAATCTGGCCCGCGGCGACAGCCGGGCGCTGCGTTTGGCCGTGTTCGGCCGCACGGGCGCCCGCGGGCTATGGGCCGCGGCGACCCGCCGGCTCTACGGTGTCGATACGCGCGATCCGACGTCGGATCGGCGTCTGGTTGAGCTGTGCCTGACGATTCCGGATGAACAGTTCCGGCTCGACGGAATGCCCAGGTCCCTGATCCGTCGCACCATGGCCGGGCTGGTGCCGGACGTGATCCTGACCGAGCGCCGCAAGGGCAGGCAGGCCGCCGACTGGTGGACCGGGTTTGACGCCGCACGGGGCCAGATCGCATCCGAGGTCTCGCGCCTGGCGAACAGCACCACGGCCAGCCGGGCCATCGACATGGACCGGTTGCAGACCCTGATCGACAACTGGCCGGAAGCCGGCGCAGCTTCGGAACAGGTTGAAAAAAGCTACAAGCTGGCGCTGAGCCGCGCGCTTGGCGCAGGCCTGTTCATTCGTCGCGTCGAGGGCGGCAACGCCTGAGGCGTCAGGAGAGGTAGCCCAGGCGTCGCATGACCGTTCCATGGTCAGCGACAATTTGATCCGCCTGCTCGGCAGACAAACGCGTTCTCCAGTTTCCGGTCTGGCCGTTGCGGAAAAAAGGCGCGTCCGCGCCGGGCACACGTTCGCGAAACCCGCCGCGGGCCTCCTGCGCGGCCAGAGTCTGGAACCGCACCGCTTCAAAGGCGCGATCGATGGTCGCCGCGTCGGTCGTCAGGCCGAGGAACCGGACGGCCGCCGTAAAGGTCACCGTCGGCTCGGCCAGCATGTCCTCGTAGCGCATCAGGTGTCGTGTCAATCCTGGCGTGTCGAGCCAGCTTTCCACGTGGGAACTCCAGCTCGAGACAAACTGCTCGATCTGAGGGTTCTCATGCCGGATCGACTTTCCCAATGTGTATCCGGGTTCGGCCATGGACGAGATGACGGTGTCCAGGGTCGTGCCGGTGTGATGGGCGAAGGACACCGCGACGTCGCGCGGATCCCGAACCAGGTAGACGACGCGATCAATGACATCGGCGGGAATGGCCGGTTCCTGGCCGTCCGGCGGCGGCAGAAAGGAGTCATGGGACTTGATCGTCGCGGGCCCATCGGTTGCGATCCGTCGACTGATCCAGGGGCGAATCCTGGCGATCTCGGCCGGCGTGAGATCACTGCTCTCAAGGCCGATCAGTGCGTCGACCCTGGTGCGCCCCGACACCTGGAAAATGCCCATGCCGTTGTTGATATCGGGCGTTTCGCCGCCGGCGGCTAGGCTGGCCAGGAAGGCCCGCATCCAGGTGTTGCCGGACTTCGGGTAGGACGCCAGGACGACAAGGCCGGTCATCCACGCACGGTCGCCTCGACCGCCTCCATCCAGGCGTCCATGCGTGCGAAGTCATACGGGCGGGTGAGGCGGTAGACGGGCACGCTGGCCGCGATTTTGGCCTGGGCGGTGAACAGGGCCCGTTCGCGGCCCAGGGCGGTGGCGGCCTGGGGTCGATAGGTCTCCGCGCTCAGGGCGGAAATGATCTTGACCGGGTGCGTCAGCCGGACAATGCCGTCCAGCTGGTCGGGTTCGGCCTTTTCCAGCAGGAAGACCGCCCTGAGCGGAACAGGGTCCGTCAGGAAGACACCGGGCGGTCGGTAGTCGTACTTGTCGCGGCCCGAGCGGATACGGTCCAGTCCCTCGCCGTTCAGATCCGCGGAGTCCATCGAGTCCCGCCACAGCTTGGTTCTTGGAAAGGTCGGCAGCACGCGCGGCCCATCAGACGGCGCGACGTCGATGGCGCAGATGTCGTCGGTCAGCAAACGATGGCCACGCCGGGCGAAGTGAATCGCCGTGGTCGACTTTCCCGCGCCGGATGGCCCCGAAAAGGCGACAGCGCCGTCGTCGATAGCCAGGCAGGAGGCGTGCAGCGGAAACGGCCCGCGCTTGTGGCAGAGAAATCCGAGCACCGACCCAAGGAGAAACAGCCGGATGTCAGCGGCGGGCGCGTCGGGCCGGGTCGCGACGATCACGGTCGACTCGTCCGGGACCAGATAACTGGCCACGTCCTCCAGGATCAGCAGGCAGAATCCGCGGGTGTCAATCTGCAGGAAAGGCCCCTGATGGACCAAGTCGTCGAGCTGGCAAGGGACCGCCCCGAGGCGGATTGAGATGTCGGGGTCCCGGTCCTCCCCCGCCCAGGGCACCAGCTCAGGCAAGTCGATGTCCGACCGGATGCGCCATCCGCACAGTGACCGATCGGACCGTCCGTCATCGACGAGTCCGCGCGTCAGGACGCCACCTCGATCATCTTTTGCTTCGCCAACCGATCGAGAAATACCAACACGTCGCGGGTGATCGTTTCCAGATCGGCCTCATAGGCGGCCGCCAGGTCGGCGCAGAGAGCCTCGACAGCGATCGGGGTCTCCAGGCGACTCCAGATATGCGAGCCGATAGGATCAAGGCCGACATAGACGCCGCTTTCGATGTCGAGCAAAACCTGCTGCTCGCCGACCATGGTTCCGAAGAACTCTTCCCGCCGCGACACCCGTGCGGGCAATTCGATACTCATCAGGCGACTCCAGAAGCCATCTTCGGCAATCGCCAAAAAGTCTAACATCCGGAATGGCGGCGTCCAGCGTCCTTACCTGTCACCGGGACGGGACTTGTACTGACACGTTAAGTCGGCCTGGCCGGAATGGCCCCTACCCAACCCTTGGATCAGGCGGCGACGGTCGCAGCTTCCCACGCCCGGTCCGCCCGGGCGCGCAGGATTCGGAGAGTTGGTCGGGAGATCAGATGGGGTTGCAGATTGGGTTCTGTCAGGTAAACGACCGCGGGCCGAGAAAGCCCCCGCCGCGCCGTCAATCACGCAGCGGCCGTCGCAGCCGCCCATGTCAGGTGGGCCTGTGCCCGGAGATGGCGGAGGGTCGGTCGGCCGATCAAATGGGGCTGGAGATTGAACACGTTGTAGACGGCGGCGTGGGTAGCCAGGAACTTCTGGGCCGAGGCCCTGGACTTGAATTTCTGCTGCCTTCGCTCCCGTCGCCGGATCGGCAGATGGGAGTTTTCTGCCCGGTTGTTCTCACGCATCCCGCCGGGCTGGTGACGATCGGTCAGACCCAGATCTCGGGCCGCGGCGCGATACGAAGGCAGCTTGTCGGTGACGATCGCTTCGGGTCGGACGCCCTGGTTCTTCAACAATTTCCGAAGCAACCTAAGGGCTGCGCCCTTGTTGCGACGCTCCTGGACCAGCATGTCCAGCACCTCGCCTTCGTCGTCGACGGCTCGCCAGAGGAACATCCGCTTGCCACCGATCTTCACGACCATCTCATCGAGATGCCAACGACCGGTCGGCCGCGGCCGTGACCGTCTGAGGTTGTGCGCGAACTGCCGGCCGAACTTCAGAGTCCAACACCGGATCGTCTCGTAGCTGACCTCGACGCCCCGCTGGGCCAGCAACTCCTCGACATCCCGAAGGCTCAGGGTGAACCGGAAATACAGCCACACCGCATGCCGGATGACATCGGGCGGAAACCGATGCCGCTTGTAGGAAATCGGTCTCAACGCAGCCTCCGCTTTGGCCACGAAGGCCTTAGTGGAGAAGGGTTAGCGTTAGACTGACAGCACCGACCGGCGACCGCGCTGCGCAGCCTGGGGGCTCCGCGCGGACGCCTCTTGCAACCCACCTCAACGAAGGCTCAGATCACCAAAGGACTCTGGTTATGGCTGGATGAGAAACGGGGGTCACGTCACGGATAGCCGTGTCGCAGCATCCCCGCCAACTGGGATTGCTCGATCCGCGCGACCTGGTCCGCAGTCAGTTCGTCGCGCCAGCCTCCCGAAACCCCCCGCCGGAAGAAGGCTCGCGGCGCCCCCCGCGGTGCGGCTTCGCGGAAACCCTGCTTCTGCTCCTGGTCTCGCAGGGTCTCGAAGGTCGCGAAACCGGCCGCCTGTTCCGCCTCGGCCGGTGTGGCCGGAAGCCCTGCGAAGTTGAGCGCAGCGATCAGCGCCTCGACCGGATCGCGTTGAATATCCTCGTAGCGTATCACCAGCACCGGCAGATCTTGCTGATCCAGCCAGCTGGCGTTGAAGCCGGACCAGGACGTCAGCCTCTGACGCAACTGCTGAGGCTGGAAATCCCTGCGGCCGCACAACGCCGAGGTCTCGCCGGCCAGGAAATCAATGGCCGTGTCGAGATCGGCGCCCATGTGATGGGCCAGTGACGCCGCCACGTCCCGGGGATCGCGAACGATCAGGATCGCTCCGTCGGCGGCCCGGCGACCTCCCATAAGCGGCACGCCATCAGGAGTTTGCAGCCAGGCGTCGTGAGTCTTGATGAATTGGGTGTCGCGGATCCGGGGTGGCGGCGTCAGGGCCGGGTCGACATAGCCGCGCCCGCGTCCAACCACTTCATGGACGAGAGGGCGCAGTCGTTCGCATTCCTCATGGGTCAGCAGGCCCGATGGAAACAGCATCAGGTCATCGAAGAACGTGCGGGCGCTGGCGATGCCCCCGTCTCCGGGCAGGCGGTTGATGTCAACCGGCCGATCCTGGCCCAGATTGGCCAACAGGATGCGAAACCAGGTGCTGCCTGATTTTGGATAGGATGCGAGCCACAGGCTGCGCATCAGGCGGCGCCCACCAGCAGTCCGTTGGCGCGCCAATGCGTTTCAAGCGCGCTCAGGGATGCGGGAACATCTCCGAAATTCATCGCGCGGGTGAACTTCTGTATCCGTCCGCTGGCCATCAGGGTCGCCGCGGTGTCGAAGTAGAGCTGGCGTTGGCCGAAATGATGGATCAGGGCGCGCCTGTAGGCGTTGCGAAGCACAAGATGGGCGCCATCGATGCTCCTGGGCCGCTGGATGCCCGACGGCTGGGCCGGTGTGGCGGCATGCAGTTCGTAGATCATGCCCACCGGCATCGGGGCCTCGACGGCGTCCAGGGCGGTGACGAAATACTTCTGGAGCGACGAGCGGATCGGATCGCGCTTTCGATCAGCGACCTCCAGCGCGTCGATCGCCTGCCCCCACAGCTTGTGTTGCCGGCCGTCCGGCTCCAGCCAGGGAACCGCGCCGTCCATGGTCAGGCAGCAGAAATCATCGGCGACAGAAGGATAGCCCAGCTTTCCAAGAGCGACCGCCAGGGTCGACTTGCCCGCCCCGGAGGGCCCACAGAACAGGACGGCGCAATCGTTGACCTTGACGGCGCTGGCGTGCAGCACCACCCGCCCGCGCTGCTGCATCAGGATGCCGATGCCCGATCCGCTCAGGAAGATCGCCCCGTCGCCTTCGGCGGCGCCAGAATCCGGCTCGAACAGAATTTCACGGCCGTCGATCAGGAGCATTCGCAGGACATCGGGAATTCTGAGCAGGAAGCGGTTCCCCGCCAGCTGCCAGCTCGGTCCTGAGTGGGTCACGCCATCCAGCGCTTCCGGAACAGCGCCGCGCCGGATGTGAATATCCGGCGCCTGGTCGCTGGCCCCGGATGTGATCAGTCCCGGCAGGGCCAGCTCGCTGGCGACCGTCAGCCCGGAGACACGGTAGTGGAACATCAAGACGCCTTCATATTCTAGGAGATTCCGGACCAAACGATCCGCGCCGCGACCGCCGCCATATCAGGCGTTCCGGCGCTCGAACCAAGCGATGAAATGCGCCGCATTGTAGGCGCGTAGCGCATATTGCGCGTCCTGTCGGGCGCTGCGCGAGGGCCGGGCGGCTGAGTAGCTGCTGATCAGGGCCCGCAACCTCGGGAAATCAACCCTGCGGATCACGGCGGGATTGTGTTCCAGGGCGTCCAGTTCCCTGATCATCGCCGGCCCCGCGGAGGTCATCCGCTCCAGAAAGTCAGGCATGACCGAGTCGCTGCCATCGGCCCGGGATAGGGTTTGGGGGGGGAGCAAGCCGATGCCGGCCTGGCGCATGATGTGACGCCGCCGGCCGTTGCGAACATGTTGCTCGGGAGGAAGGGACAGGCCAAACTCGATCAGGTCCCTGTCGAACATCGGGTGCCGCAGCCGCACGCCCCCGGCCAGCGACAGCCGGTCCATCGGCGTTATGCTTCCGCTCCGCATGATATAGCGCAGGCCGTATCGCGACTGGCCCCGGATTGTCGGCTGCGGCCGCCAGCTGGCGAGCGGCGCTTGCTCAAGCCGCTCCATCGCGCCCGCCTCGACCGCGTAGTCGGCCCGGCAGGTTCCGAGCGCGAGAGGCAGCGACCGTCCCAACCGAAAGGCCTTGTAGCGCCGCCAGAGGGGCTCGGGGATCAGCGGGATGACGCCTTGGTTCACCAACACCCGCCAAGGGGAGCACTTCTGCTCCTTTCCGCGGGCGATGCATTCCACGATCAGGCTTCGCCATTGGCCACGCCGCAACATGTCCGAACAATACCCCGCGCCGCGCGCGGTGGCCGACTGGTCGCCACCGAACCCGGTCAGCAAGACATCAACCCCCAGTTTGGCGGCATGGGCCGCGACCGAGGCGAACCGGCGCTCGAACCCTCCCGAAGGGCGATGCAGGACATTGAACTCCCCTTCCGGCCGCGCCACCACATCCTCTTCGCCGAGCGTGATGACGTGCAGGTCCATGTTGGGCAGAAACCGGGCGACGGTCTCGGCATGGCGGCGGGAATCGTGCGCGACATCAGCCTGATCCTCCGGCAGGGCCGCAGTGATCCCGATCAGCCGCCGTCCCTGGCTGGCGAGACGCCGTGCGGCGATGCAGGCCACCGCCGTCGAGTCGAAGCCGCCGCTCAGCATCACTCCAAAGCGTCGCCCGGACGCCATGTGGCGATCGACCGCTTGAATCAGACGTCGGCGGTATTCGGCGACGCAGGCGTGATCATCGAGCCTCGTTTCCGGAACCGATTCAGGCGACCAGTATTCGCTCAGGCGGAGGCCGTCCCCGTCGAAACTGAGGCAGGTCGCGCCGGGCAGTTGATCGATACCCAGATAGAAGGTGGTCGTGCCCTGATCGATCGAATAGACGCTTGCGGCCAGAAATTCGGCCATCGCCAGTTCGTTCAGTGACCTGTCGACCCCCGGAAACGCCAGCAAGGCGTGGGGTGATGAGGCGAACGTCAGCCGGTCACCCTTGATGTGGCGATACAGGACCCGCCGGCGCATCGGATCGGTCGCGCAAAACAGGCGACGCTTCTTCGAATCCCAGATGGCGAAAGCAAACTCACCAAGCAGGCGGCGCGGGCAATCCTCACCCCAGGTCCGATAGGCGCGGAGCAGCCATTCCGCGTCGGGCGCGTCGACGCTCGCCGGGGCATCGCTTCCAAGAGCAAAGCGAAGAGCGTCGAGATCGTGCAGGTCGGAATCACAGACGATCATCAGACCGTCCCGCACCAGCAAGTCCGAACCGCCGGGACAATCGCCCCTGGGCAGAAGGGCGCCGAAACTCGCCGGGCCGATCGAGCGGACGGCCCGCTTCCAGTTTCGGCCCGGCGCCATTCCATTAAGACCCCGCTCCACGCCGCTGGTCTCATCGCCTTCAAACCCCGAAAGGCACACGGTACCGCAAAGCATAGAGTGATCTCCCGACGGGGCGAAGGAGGCGTGCGAGCGCCCCCAACTACAGGCGGGCATCGCTCTGCCGCTACCCCAAAACTGCTTGACCCGACGCCGAAGGTTGATCCAGGGCCGCGCCCGTGGTTGCGGCGTGGCTTTCGAGACGGCATAGGTAAAGACGCGCGATCAGGCATCGCGCTCGACAAACAGGGACAGGCATCATTCTGAAGCGACCTCTTTCAGACAGCGCGATTGTCACCCGGGTCGGGGGCAACGTCTCGGCGGTCATTGACAACGAAACCGTCATCATGTCCGCCGACACCGGTCGGTTCCATGTGGTCGCGGCCACCAGCGCCGTCATCTGGGAGCAGCTCGATTCGCCCCGGACCCTCGGGCAGCTGGTTGCTGGGCTCGCCGCCCGATACGATGTCGGGCTCGGCCAATGTCGGGACGACGTCGAGGAATTCGTAGCATCGCTGGCTGACCGCGATCTGGTGAGCATCCAGGATTGAGGGCGCGCCGGGTCCTGGAGGCCGGCGCTTTGTCGTACGGGACGACTGCTTGGCCGCGGGCAGCTTGACCCGACAGCGTTCATCAAGCAAGTACTGGTCAGTAGATTTCGTCAAAGGACACGTCCGTGACCGAGCCGTCGCACGCCCCCAGCATGATCGCCCAGGACGCTGAAGCCGTTGAAAAGGCCGTCTGGGTGAAGCCGGTCATTGAGGACTTCAACAGCCAGGTCGAGGGCGGATCGATCGGCGGTGCATCGGACGTGTCCGTCTTCCATAGCTGATCCTGCAGGGCCGGCCGCGGAGGTGCTCCGGATGACGGCCCAAGGTCCGGCGGGACTTTCCGCCACCCAGCGAAAACTCGCCACCGCCCTGCGGCTGCCTCTGTTTGTCTGGCTGTGGTTGCCTCCGGCGACGATGGCGATGGCGATGGCCTCCCTGGCGATTCGCTGTGTGCCGTTTCGGCGGCTGGCGCAGGGATTTGGACAGGATGTCGGCGCAGGAGCCGTCGAACAGTCGGCCGGCCGGCGGCGGAGCGAACGCGCCCTTCTGATCCGCCAGATCATCACCACAGTTGGCGGAAACGCGCCCTTTCGATCGGACTGTTTTCCACAGGCCCTGGTGGCGATCCTGCTCTGCCGCATCTACCGGCTGCCATATGCCCTCTATTTCGGGGTCGCCCTGACCGGTGAACAGGGCGACGGCGCCCGGGATCTGAAGGCTCACGCCTGGGTGATGAGCGGTGAGGTGGCGGTCAGCGGCGGCAGGACCAGCTTCCGGAAGTTCCGGACCCTTGCTTGCTACATCGGCCCCGGCCTTTCGGCCAGGCCGGCCAGTTAGCGCTGTCAGGTTGACTGGCCGGGGCCGCGACAGACCCAACCCCGCTGAATTCTAGGCACACGTCGCTTGTGACCACGCCTCAAATGCTTCGGCGCGGAGCACCTTCAGTGTTGGCCGGCGGGTCAAATGGCGGGCGGTGTAAAAGGTGTTGTAGACAGCGGCGTGCGTTGTCAGAAACCGCTGCGCCGACGCCTGCGACTTGAAGCCTTGCTGCTTGCGCTCCCGTCGTCGGATCGGCAGGTGGCTGTTCTCGGCGCGATTGTTCTCCCTCAATCGGCCGGGTCGATGGACGTCGAGCAGATCGAGTTGCGCCAAGGCTGCGGGATAGGACGCAAGGCCATCGGTCACGATAGCCGTAGGCTTTGTACGTTGATTTCGCAGCAGCCGTTTGATCAGCGTGAGGGCCGCATCGGTGTCGCGTTTCCGTTGCATTACAAGGTCCAGGACCTCGCCTTCATCGTCGACGGCGCGCCAGAGGTACATCCGGCGGCCACCGATGGCGCAGACCATCTCGTCCAGATGCCAACGCAGCGACGACGCCGGTCGTAGCTTCTTCAGCCGCCTGGCGAACTGTGGCCCGAACTTCTTGGTCCAGCACCTGATGGTCTCGTAGCTGACGTCAATCCCGCGCTCGGCCAGCATTGCCTCGACGTCGCGAAGGCTCAGGGTGAACCTGAATTACAGCCACACTGCATGTCGGATGACGTCGGCAGGAAACCGATGCCGCTTGAACGAAACGCCCATCCAATCCCTTCTCCACAACGACCTGGGGGGTCAAAAGTGGAGACGAGTGCGCGTTAGACTGACAGCACCGCCATCAGTCAGTACGAACCGCCGGTGCGGTTTGCTTGAGGGGCCGGGAGCGGAGAAGGGTTGGCGCTAGTCTGACCTCTCTGCCACCCGTGTCGGCGCCCCCTTGGCGAAGCGGGGTAGCGACCAATGCGGTGACTCACCCTATCGCGCCTCGGCGCCTGGCCCGTCGATCCAGGCCTGGACCTCGGCCTCGCTGGCCAGGACGGGGCTCAGCCGCACGCCGCCGGACGACGCCTTGGCCACGCCGACGTAGCCGGGCGTTCCGATAGCCGGGATCACCACCCACCCCTTGCCTGGCGTCTGGACCAGGCGCTTCAGCGCCGCATCGACCTGCGGGCGCCTGACCACCCCGTCCGGGGTCGGGGCCAGCCAGCCATGGTCATCGCAGATGACCATGACGAACTGGGTTTCATAGGCCCGGCGCACCTGCCCTTCGGGATCAACCGCGGTCACATCGGGCATGCGGATGTGGAACGGCCCTCCCTTCCGTTCGGTGGCGGCGAAGGGCGCCACCCCCCGTCCGCCGCCGGTGTCCATCCAGCCGCAGGCCTTGCCCTTTCGGGCGCTGCCCAGGACGACGAGTGTTCGCGCGGCGGCGGGATCGGGCGCCGAAGCGACGGCGGCGGCCGAGACCTGTTCGAGGAAACGGGCATCCGCCGAGCCCTGGTCACAGGCGGTCAATCCGGCGAACGCGGCCGCGACAGCCGCCCATTGGGTTCGTTGGCGCATGGTCTGGTTCCCCCACGTGCTGGATCGAGCCTAGCCATTGGCCCGCAGCGCGCAAGGAGAAGCCGGCGCGGCCGCGTCCCGGTTTGGCGCAAACCGACCGCCACGGTTATGCTTCCCGCCCTGCGCGGGGGTGAGCGAGACGATGAACGACCTGCCGTCCATGCGTCCTGGCGGCCCCTGGATGGCGGCGGCCCGCGCGCTGTTGACCCCCGCGGCGCGCGTCGCGGCCGTCGTGCTCGTGGCCCTCATTCATGTCGCCTTCGTCTACTGGGCGACCCACGAAACCATGCCCGACCGGGTGTTCGACCTGCGGCGCGCAGAGCGCGCGCTCGCCGGGGCGGCGTCGGGCTGGACATCCCGGGCGTTGCCGGATCTGGAGCGACGCCCGGACCTGTCCGGCGAGGAGGTCTGGTATCGTCTCAGCTTCAGCCTGGCCGACGTCTCCAGCCAGCCGCTTGCCGTCTATCTCCGATCATCCAGCGCGCCGCCCACGGTGCTGGTCAACGGCGTGCGCCTGAACGCGCTGGGCGAGACGCCGCAGCGGGCCCCGAGGTTCTGGGACCAGCCCTCCCTCTACGTCATCACCGAGGCGGCCCTGCTGGAGGCCGGCAGCGGGCCGCTTATGCCCGGCCGAAGCGAGTTGCTCGTGCGGATAAGGACCGACGACGCCGGCAGGCTGGCCATGGGAGCGGCGGCGGTCGGCTACCTCTCGGACCTGGAACCGGTCTACCGCCGGGCCTGGCTGGCCCGCGTCACCGCGCCCCGGCTGATCGCCTTCAGCATGCTCCTGAGCGGGCTGTTGTTCTTCCTGCTGTGGCGGCGGCGGCGCAGCGACGCGGTCTACATCCACTTCGTCATCGCCATGGTGCTTTGGGCGGCGCACACCCTGACCTATGTGATCGACAACCCGCCGCTTCCGACCCGCCTGTGGGAGTGGGTGCGGCTGACCTCGCTGCTGTGGCTGGCCCTGTCGGTGACCGGGTTCACGCTCAGCTACCTGGGCCGGCCGGACCCGCCGCTGGAACGCGGACTACGTGTTGGCGGCCTGACCGCCACCGTGCTGCTGGCGGTGCTGGCGGCGACGCCCCTGTACTTTCCGGTGGCAGACTATGTCTGGCCCGGCCTCTGCCTGGCCCTGAGCCTGGCGCCCCTGGGCGCGCTGCGCCGCACCGCGCGCCGCTGGCCCGACATGGAGACCGCCTGGCTGGGCGCCGGCGGCGCCATGATCCTGGTCCTCGCCGCCCATGACGTGCTGGTGCTGGGCGGCTGGTGGCCGGGCGAGGAAACCTTGGTCCTGGCCTATGCCGCGCCGGTGACCATTGTCGCCTTCGTCTCGATCCTGCTGACCCGTTTCGCCAGGGCCCTGCAGACCGCCGAGACCTTGAACGTGGAGCTGGAGTCGCGGGTCGCCGAGCGCGAGGGCCAACTTCGCCTGTCCTACGACCGGTTGCGGGCGGTGGAGCGCGAGCAGGATCTGGTCAGCGAGCGCGAGCGCATCATGCGCGACATGCATGATGGCGTCGGCGGCCACCTGGTCTCGTTGCTGGCGGGGCTCGAGAACAAGGCGACCCGGCCCGAGGCTCTGGCGTCCCGGCTGCGCGAGGCGCTCGAGGACCTGCGGCTGATGATCCATTCGCTGGACAACGCCGACGAGGACCTGGACGTTGCCCTGGCGACCGTGCGGCCCAAGCTGGAGAGCCTGCTGGCCGCGGGCGGGATCGCGCTGGACTGGAAGGTCGCCGGGCCCGGCGAGGGCGTGCGCCTGGGCCCCGGCGCGGTGCTGCAGCTCATGCGCATCCTGCAGGAGGCCGTGACCAACGCCCTCAAGCACTCCGGGGCCGATCAGGTTACCGTGGCGCTGGAACGGATAGCCGACGCGGAGGGCCCCGCCGCCCGCCTGAGCGTCCACGACAACGGCCGGGGGCTGGCGGCCAGGCGGCCCACCGGGCGGGGCCTGGACAACATCCGCCATCGCGCCCTGACCGCCGGGGGTCGGGCGGACATTCGCCGGGGAAGATCCGGGACCGTCGTGGAGGTTCTCATCCCCTTGCCCGCCCCTGATCCGGCCGGCCTCACATCTTGATGTGGCGACGGCGCCGCCGGCGCCGCCCAAGGATGATCGCCCTCGAGGATGGCTCGAGGCGAAGGGGAGAGGTCGTCATGGCGATGGGCAGGATCTTGAAGGGGGCCGCGCTCGCGACGCTGTTCGCCGGCGGGGCGATGGCCGCCTCGGCGCCGACGCCGCGGCTGCATCCGGTCAAGGCCTACACCATCATCTACCGGCTGGAAGGCCGGATGACCGGGACCGAGACAGAACACAGCGACGCCTATGGCTATCGCCGCGCTGTCCTGAGCCGCACCGAGTTGCGCGCCGCAGGCAGGGTGGTGACGGCCAATACCCGCAGCTACACCATCGGCGACACCACGGTGACCATCGACTTCGCCGCCGGGACCGCCAGCCGCATCCGCAATCCGCTCTATGACAGGATCGCCGCGCGGATGGCTACCGAGAAGGCCGAGGACTTCGGCCTCCGCATGATCCGCGCCATGGGCTACCGGCCGACCGGTGCGCGCAAGACCATCGCCGGCGAGACCTGCGCGGTCTGGAAAGGCCCCACTGGCGAAACCTGCTTCACCAGCGACGCCCTGAGCCTCGAGGTGAAAACGACCCTGGCCGGGATGAGCATCACCCGGACCGCCGTCCAGGTGCGCCGGGGCGACCCCGGGCCCGCCTCGGTCTACCAGCCCGATGCGCGCTACCCCGTCACCGATGTCGGCGACATCACGGCGCGCCTGCGCGCGTTGCGCAAGGGGCAGTAGGGGCGGTACGCCGCCTATCGCGGATCGCGGCTTTCTCCCCGCAGGGGATCGGCCTCATAGATCGCCTCGGGCAGGGAATTTACCGCCAGCTTGCCGTAGATGCTCTTCACATGGGAGCGGATGGTGTTGATCGACACCTTCAGCATCGCGCCCGCCTCCGCATAGCTGAACCCCTTGGCCAGATGGAACAGGACCTCATGTTCCCGGGCGGTCAGGCTCTCGGTGTCGGCGGCCTCGCGCCGCGCGGGTCGGCCCTGGAAACGCTTCAGCAGGTGCTTGGCGACGCCCGGCGAGATCGGCGCCCCGCCATCGAGCAACTGACTGATGGACTCTCCGATCGAGTCGACGCTGGCGTCCTTGAGCAGGTAGCCGCTGGCGCCGGCCTCGATGGCCGAGACCACGTTGCGCTCATCGCCGAAGACGCTGATCACCAGGATCCCGCCGCGTCCGGCTCTCGCGGCCAGGCGGATCAGGTCCAGGCCGCTCCCGTCGGGAAGGCCCAGGTCGAACAGCAGCACATCGGCAAAGTGGCGGCCAAGCCAGGTCTTGCCCTCGGCGACCGTGCCGGCCGAACCGACCACCTCGAAGCCGGGGTTGGCCTCGATCGCCTTGACCAGGCGCGCCCTGGTCTCGGGATCGTCCTCGACGAGAAAGACACTGGGCATGGCGGCTTCCCGGGGGCTGCGTCGGTAGTCTAGGCCCTTGGATCGCGTTTGGCGCGCGCAATCCCGACCGTCAGCTCCGGCAGCGGTAAGTGACAATGGGGGCGGCGGATCCCGGGTGGGCGAGGCTGACACGGCGCCAGCCGTCGCTCCCCACGCCCGACACCTCGACCGGATGGTCGTAGGAGAGGGGCGCGGCCCCGGCGCCTGAAGGCGGCAGGACGGTGACCCGCAGCACAAACCCCCGCCCGCCCGCGTTCGCCGCGGCGCCGCACAGCATCGGCTCGTTCGCGGCCCAGGCGAGGACCGCGAATATGGCGGCGGCCACGGGGCCGCGGCTCTCGGCGGCGTCGATCCGCGCATCGCCAAGCACGGCCGTGAGCTGGTCAGAGGTCACGTCGCGGGGGCGCACGAAGACCTCCGGCCGCCCCCCCGCCGCGATGAGCGAGAGGGCGGCGATGCCCAGGACAGCCCGCGCTGTCCTGGGCATCGCGCGGATCGATGGCTTGTTGGCTGTTTCTCCGGCCACCGGAGTTCTCCTTGGAGCGAGGGCGCGCGACGCTACGCTTGTTCGCCCTCCTGCGACCTTTGTCGGCCTAGACCCAGGGGCCGGTCGGAGGGAAGCCGCCCTTGCGGTTGCAGAGCGACTTTGCTTCGTGCTGCTCTGTCGCTCCCTTGCCGTCCCCGCCGTAGCCGCGGTGCTCGGCCAGGATGCGCCGGGTGTAGGCGGCCATGGCGGCGGCGGCGGCGTCCTTGGGTGTGGGGTAGAGGCGCGTGTTCTTGAGCGCCATTTCGTAGACCCCGTCGGCCATGACGTCGGCCTGCTTGCATTGGTCGGCGGTCACCGCGGCCTGGGCAGGCGCGACCGCGAGGGCGCCGGAGAGGATCAGCGCGCCAGCGGCGAGGGCCGCAGCGCCGGTCAGGGTGGGAAGGCTTTTCATTTGACTGCTCCTGGATACGGGCATTGGGCCCGGGCAGCGCTACCATCGGCGACGCCCGACCGACGGTAACCACATGGCCATGTGGCCCGCGGTCAGAACTTGCCGGCGAGGTCCCGGGCGGCCTTCGCCAGGGCGATTTCCAGCGCCTGGCCGATGGACGTCGCCCGAAACGCCGAAGCGCTCACGCCTGTACCGGCTAGCCCCGCGTCCGCCTCCTGGGCGGCAGCCTCACCCTCGGCCCGGACCACGGCCAGGACCCGACCCGAGGTCGCGTCGATCAGTCGAAGCGATACCGCCACCCGCGACACGCGGCGCCTGGCGCCGCCGCCGAGGGCCCTTGCGACCCTCGGGACGCCGCCCATTCGGACCGCCGCGCCTCCGGCGTCGGCGTCGAAGCGAACGATCGAACCCTTGATCATGAACCGCGGCTTGGCGCCCCCGACTCCGGCCTCCAGCACCGTGTAGCCGCCCGTGGCGAGCAGCATGTCGACCAGCATGGCCGAAAGTCCGTCATCGGTGACCGCGCCGCCGGTCAGTTCCGCGCCGTCGAAGCCTTCCACCACGACGGTCCGGTCAGCGGCCAGCGCTTCCGTGGCCGCGAAAGCCGGTGTCGGCGAACCGGCAGGTCCGATCGCGAGCATAATGGCTGCAAGGCCTGCAGCCAGGATCGAGTGTTTCATGGCATCCTCCCGGGAGGCCGCCCTTCTGGGCCTGGAAGCCCGGGCTGAAACCACATCAACGTGTGAGGCGATTGGCTCCGGGTCGGCTCAGCCGCATGGTCCCTCCCCGGTCAACCGCATCCCACGGTCCGAAACCGGAGACCAGTTAGCGCTAGCCTGCCCCCACCGCCATCAGTCAGTACGAACCGCCGGTGCGGTTTGCTTGGGGGGCCGGGAGCGGAGAAGGGTTGGCGTTAGACTGCCCCCACCGGAGCCGGTGCTTTTTGAATGAGATCCGCCGGCTCGATGGCCGCGGCTACTCGCTGTGCAACTTCCTCAAGGACCGGGTCGCGCTGCCGTCGGCGCTGGCGGACAGGGTCTGGATCACCCCGGAACGGCAGGCCTGGCCTGGACCATGCCCGCGGCGCCGACACGGTCAGTCGGCCCGGCCGGAATGGCCCTGCCGCCACCAACCCTCGAATGTCGGAGTCAACCGACGCCGTTTGCAGGCATTTGATATCGTTAACCAGTTTGAGTCATCCCGCGAGACGAGTATGGCGTTTCCAGCGGTTGAATTGCGTTTTCATCGTCTCGAACAATGCTAGGCCTTTCGTCGGACGCCGGCATCGGAACGTCGATGACTGGTATCAGGTCGGGGGACCATAGTGGTGGCAACGCCGCGATCAGAAACGAGACCGTGTGTGCGGTCGGTTGCAGTGGCTTGCGCTCTGTTGGTCGTTCTGGCCGGTGCGGCCGCGGTCAGCGTCCCGACGCTTGGCCATACCCGATCGACAGACCCCGACCCGACCCTTCAGCTCGCCGGCGGGCCGACCGCGCGCCCGGCGGCGCGTGACCCCTGGCGCCGGTTCAACCGGCGCAGCTTCGCCTTTAGCGGCGTTCTCGACCGGGTCATCATCGGCCCGGTGGCGCGGGTCTACAGGCGCGTCACGCCAGCGCCGCTCCGTCGCGGCCTGGGAAACGCCCTGGCCAACCTGCGCGAACCCTCGACGGCGGTGAACGGTGTGCTGCAGGGCCGTCCGGCTGTCAGCGCCAGGGCCGCCGCCCGTTTCGTAACCAATTCCACGATCGGGGTGCTAGGCCTGTTCGATGTCGCCGGCCGGGCCGGGCTCGATCGCGAACCGGCCGATTTCGGCCAGACCCTGGGCCGCTACGGCATTGGCCAGGGACCCTATTTGTACTTGCCGGTGGTCGGCCCCACCACCCTTCGCGACGGCCTGGGCGCGGTGGTCAATCTGCTGGGCGATCCGGTCAGCCAGGCGACCGGCGGACTCTCCACCGACTTCGCCCTGAGTCGCAGCATTATGCGCGGTCTCGACGCCCGCGCCGAGGGCGATGAAACCCTGCAGACGATCATGACCCAGTCGACCGACCCTTACGCCACCATCCAGTCCGGTTACCTGCAGAACCGGGCCGCCTTCGTCCGTGCCGCAACCGGCGCCGAAGATATCTTGCCTGACTTCGACCCCGTCGAGCTGACCGCCGAACCGATCCCGACCGTTGAGGCGACGGCCGAACCAATCCAAACCGTCGAACCTTCAGGCGAACTCCAACCCGCCCCTACTGCTCTGCCCGCCGCCCAGCCATGAACCGTTCGCCCCTCGATCGGCGTGGCGTGATCATCGCTGTTGCTGCCTCCAGCCTGTTCGCGCCAGTCGCAGCCCGTGCGGGCGGGGCCCGCAACGCCGAAGCCGAACTGTTCGTTCAGACCGAAGGTCAGAAGGCCCTGTCCATTGTCACTGACCGTAGCCTGAGTGCAGCGGCCCGGGAGGCGGCGTTCCGCCAGATGATCGATCGGCTGGCCGACTTTCAGCGCATTTCCGGCTTCGTTCTGGGCAAGTACGGCCGGGTCATCACGCCAGCCCAGCGGCAACGGTTCAACGCCGTGTTCAAGGGTTATGCCCAGCGTCTGTTCCAGACCAGTCTGGCGGGCTTCAAGGGCAACCGGCTTCAGGTCACCGGCTCGGTCATTCGCGGCCCCGGCGATACGGTGGTCAACGCGGTGGTCAGCGGCGATCCCAGAAGCGGCCCCCTGTCCGTGGCCTGGCGTGTTCTTGGCGCGCCGGGAACCTTCAAGGCGGTGGACGTCCAGGCTCGCGGGGTCTGGCTGGCTATCACCCTGCAGCAGGATTTCGTGTCGACCATCGACAACGCCGGCGGCGACATCGAGTTGTTGATCGCCCGGCTCGAGGCCGACGCCGCGCCTGGACGCAGGCCATGACCCCTCGCGCCGGAGACCCTGAGTGATGCGCGAGAACTGGGCTGAAACCGTGGTGGGCGCGCTGGTCCTGATCGGCGCGGCGGTGTTCCTTGGCTATCTGATGACGGTCGGCGGTGTGGGTCCGCAAACCGGGGGCTATCCGGTCAAGGCCCGGTTCGGCCAGGTTGGCGCGCTGAAGGAAGGCGACGATGTTCGTGTGGCCGGGGTTCGGGTCGGTCAGGTGACGAGAGTCGCTCTGGACCCGAAGACCTACTTCGCGGCCACGGAGCTGACCATCGACAGAGGCGTCAACCTGCCGTCGGATTCCACCGCCAAGATCACCAGCGACGGCTTGCTCGGCGGCGCGTATGTCTCGGTCGAGCCAGGCGGCGCCGAGGACATGCTGGCGCCGGGCGGCGAGATCCAGAACACCCAGGGCGCCGTCGACCTGTTCGGTCTGATCGGCCAGGTGATCAAACCCCAGCCCGCTCCGACCCAGCCTGCCGAGCCGCAGTAAGATGGCGACGGCCGTTCCCTTGACCCTCCTGTCGCCGGTCAACGCCGTCGGTCGGCTGACCCTGGGGCTGATGGCTCTCGTCGGGTCCCTGGCCCTCTTCGCCTTCAGGGGCCTTGTTGCCAGCCTGTCCCTGCCCTGGTACGGCGGTCAGGTCCTGCGCCAGTGCGTGGCCGTCGGCTTCATGTCGCTGCCCGTGGTCGGGCTGACGGCGGTCTTCACCGGCGCGGCCCTGGCGCTCAACATCTACACCGGCGGTGGACGGTTCAACGCCGAGCAGATCGTGCCGCAGATCGTCGCCCTGGGCATCACCCGCGAACTGGCGCCGGTCCTGGCCGCCCTGATGCTGGCCGGCCGGGTGGCCGCGACCATCGCCGCCGAGATCGGCGCCATGCGGGCGACCGAGCAGATCGACGCCATGCGGACCCTATCGACCGACCCGTTCCGCTATCTGGTGGCGCCGCGCATTCTGGCCGGAATCGCGACCCTGCCGTTGCTGACCGCCGTGGCCGACATTATCGGCATCGCCGGTGGTTGGCTTGTGTCCACCCTGTCGCTGGGTTTCAACCCGACGCTCTATGCTCGCGCGACGATCGAGTTCATCGAGCCGTGGGACGTGACCTCCGGCCTGATCAAGGCGGCGGTGTTCGGCTTTATCGTTACCCTCATGGGCTGCTACCACGGCTATCGCGCGGTCGGCGGCGCCCGGGGCGTGGGCCGCGCCGCCACCCGGGCCATGGTCTGGTCCGGCGTGTTGATCTTCGCCACCGACTATGTCCTGACCAGCCTGTTCACCCACTGATGAAAGCGCGCGCCCCGATCCTCGAGTGGCGAGGCGTGACCAAGCGGTTCGGCGGCAAGCTGGTGCTGGACAGGCTTGACCTGACCGTCGCCGCCGGCCGTTCGCTGGTCATCATGGGCGGGTCGGGCCAGGGAAAGTCCGTGACCTTGAAGCTGGCGCTGGGCCTCCTGCGCCCCGACGCCGGTAAGATACGCTTCGAGGGTCGACGGCTTCCGGGGGGGCTGCGCGGCGCTCAGCAGCGCCTCTACCGGGTGGCGGGGGTGCTGTTCCAGGGGGCGGCGCTGTTCGACAGCCTGACGGTCTGGGAAAATGTGGCCTTCCGGCTGATCAACGCAGACGGACTCGGCCGCAAGGTGGCGAAGGCTGCGGCCCTGGAGGCCCTTGAACAGGTCCGGCTCGAGCCGGCGGTGGCGGACCTCTATCCCTCCGAACTTTCAGGCGGGATGCAGAAGCGGGTTGGCCTGGCTCGCGCCATTGTCGCCCGGCCCAAGATCCTGTTCTTTGACGAACCCACCACCGGCCTGGATCCGGTAACGGCCGACGCGATCAACCTGTTGATCGTCGATCTGGTCAAGCGACTGGGCTGCACCGCGGTGTCGATCACCCATGACGTCGGCTCGGCGCGCACAATCGCCGACGAGATTGCCATGCTGGATCAAGGCAAGGTCGTCTGGCGCGGGTCGGTCGCTGATCTGGACCAGTCCCGCGATCCCGCGGTGCGCCGTTTCGTTCGCAGCGGAGCCCGCGACGCCACCTGAGCGCCCAGCCCGGTCTCGCCTTCCCGCCGTCGCCGGACTGGCCGAAGCGCCCGGGCCGCATCCAGGGCGATCTCGGCCTACGCGCCCGGTTCCTCGTGAGAGACCATCAGGCCCGCCTGTTGCAGCCTGGAGAGCACCCCCTCGACATCGTTCAGCGCCGCATCTTCATCAAGGTCGTAGTATTCGCGAACGTCCAACGCCACATCTGCTTTGGGAGCGCCCGTCCGAAAACGGTCGAGTGCGACATGGTCTGGCGCATCGGCCGTCGTGGTCCGCTTGCGCCACTTGCGAACGGTCTTGGGGTTCAGGCCGTAGCTGGCGGCAAGGGCCCGGCTGCTCTGTTGCGACGCTTGGAGCTCGGCTCGAATACGCGGCGTCGTGCGGGCGCTGCCGTGAAGAACGCTTCCCATAGTACATCCTCCTCCTGACGACTCAGGGATGATGATGCACCATCAGAATCCGGGCCTACACAGGGCGTGTAGAGCGGGATCACGTGGTCGCCGGGGACCACGCTGGTCACGCCCGCGCCCACCTCCAGCACCACGCCGGCGCCCTCGTGGCCGAGGATCGAGGGGAAGATGCCCTCGCTGTCCAGGCCGTCCAGCGTATAGGCGTCGGTGTGGCAGATGCCAGTGGCCTTGATCTCCACCAGCACCTCGCCGGCGCGGGGACCCTCCAGGTCCACCTCGACGATCTCCAGCGGCCTTTTTGGCTTCGAACGCGACGGCGGCGCGGGTCTTCATGGCGTCCTCGAATGACTTGAGTGGATCATGCCGTCCGCACTGTTGTCACGGCGCACAGGGCCTCCACGAACGGCCGGATCAAGCCTGGTGTCAGGCCAGCGAGATTGATGCGACCTGACGCGGCCATGTAGACGGCGCCATCGCGCCTCATGGCTTCGACCTGATCACCGGAGAGCGGGAGGATGGCGAACAGTCCGTCAAAATCGCTAAGCGGCGCAAGGCCCGAATCGGCTTGTGAGAGCGCCGCGCGGATCTCGCCAAGGCGTCGACGCATGGCCTGGAGCTCATCCTCCCAGCTGGCACGGAGCTCGGGCGATTGCAGGATGAGGCGGACGACCGCCGCGCCATGGTCCGGCGGCATCGACCAGAGGCAGCGTGCAATCGACAGAATATTGGATCGCACGACGTCACTGCGCCGCCGGGACCGGACAAACAGCGCGCCGGTGCGCTCGCGATACAGGCCAAAGTTCTTGTCGCAGGAATAGGCGACGAGCGCTTCGTCAACCGTGTCGAATACCGCCCGCACGCCCCGGGCGTCGGCGTCGAGCCCTCTTCCCAACCCCTGGTAGGCCAGGTCAATCAGCGGCACGACGCCCCGATCGGCAATAATCCCGGTGACCATCGCCCACTGGGCCGACGACAAGTCGGCCCCGGAGGGATTGTGGCAACAGCCATGCAGGAGCACCAGGTCGCCGCGCTCGGCCCGTTCAAGCGCGGATAGCATATCGTCGAACGCCAACGTCTGGCTCGGAGGGTCGAAGTGGCGAAAGCCCGCAACTTCCAGCCCGGCGGCGGCGAAAATCTGCCGGTGAATCGGCCAACTCGGCGACCCCACCAAGATCCGGGCGCCGGGTCGCGCGGCGTTGGCCAGTTCGGCGGCAAGCCTCAGGGCGCCGGTTCCGCCCGGGGTCTGGACCGAGATGACATCCGCGCCCGCAGCGCCCTCTCCGAAGATCACTGGCGACATGAGATCCAGAAAGCCAGTATCGCCTTCCGGGCCCAGGTAAGCTTTGGTCTGCTGAGTCTCGACCAGCAATGCCTCCGCTGCCTTGACCGCGGCAAAGACCGGCGTCTCCCCGGCTTCGTCCCGATAGACGCCGACGCCCAGGTCAATCTTCTCCGGACGTGGATCTTCACAGAAGGCCTTGATCAAGGGTAGCAACGCGTCGGGCGGCTGAGGCGAAAGTCGTTCATAGGCAGAGGGCGGCGCCCTCAAGCGAGGTTCTACCGAAAGCGATCGTGAATCTGCACCCGCGCCAACCAAATGAACCACGCTTCAGCACTCCACCCTGTTGACCGCCAGGCCCACGGCCAGACCACCCAGCGAGGTTTCCTTGTAGATCTCGTTCATGTCCTCGCCGGTGCGCTTCATCGTGGTGATGACCTTGTCGAGGCTCACGCTGTGCTCGCCGTCGCCCAGCAGGGCCAGTCTTGCCGCGTCGATGGCCTTGATGGCGCCCATGGCGTTGCGCTCGATGCAGGGGATCTGGACCAGGCCGCCGATCGGGTCGCAGGTGAGGCCCAGGTTGTGCTCCATGCCGATCTCGGCGGCGTTCTCGATCTGTGTGTTGGTCCCGCCCAGCGCCGCGCAGAGGCCGGCGGCGGCCATCGAGCAGGCGACCCCCACCTCGCCCTGGCAGCCGACCTCGGCGCCGCTGATCGAGGCGTTGGTCTTGTAGAGGGCCCCGACGGCGGCGGCGGTCAGCAGGAAGGTCCGCCGGCCCTCGGCCGTGCCCTGGTAGAACCGGTCATAGAAGCGCAGCACCGCCGGGATCAGCCCTGCCGCGCCGTTGGTCGGGGCGGTCACCACCCGCCCGCCGGCGGCGTTCTCCTCGTTGACCGCCAGGGCCCAGAGGTTGACGAAATCCATGGCCGCCAGCGGATCGCTGATCTGCCTCTCGACCTTGGCCATGATCGCCTGATGGACCTGCTGCGCCCGCCGCTTGACCTTCAGGCCGCCGGGCAGGACCCCGCCGATGCGCATGCCGCGGTCGATGCAGGCCTCCATGGCGTTGAAGATGGCGTCGAGCCCTTCGTTCACCTCGGCTTCGGTGCGGCGCACCCGCTCGTTGGCCATCATCGCCCCGGCGATGGTCACCTCCGCCGCCGCGGTCATCTGCAGCAGATCTGCGCCGGACTCGAAGGGATAGGGAACGTCCGGCCCCTCCTCGTCGCCCGTATTGCGGAAGATCTCGTCCTCGTCGCGCACGAAGCCGCCGCCGATGGAGAAGTACGACCGCTCCAGCAGGGCCTCCTCGCCGGCGAAGACGGTGAAGGTCAGGGCGTTGGGATGTTGCGGCAGACGCTCGCGCCCGGCCCAGACGATGTCGCTGGCCTCGTCGAAGGCGATGCCGGGGCCGTCGCCGCCCAGGGTCATCCACTGCTCGGCCCGCAAGGCCGTTAGCGCCGCCTCGCCGGCGTCGGGATCAAGGGTGGCGGGCTCGAAGCCCATCAGCCCGAGCATCACCGCGGTGTCCGTGGCGTGGCCCCTGCCGGTCAGCGCCAGCGACGCGTAGAGCTTGACCCGCACCCGCGTGATCGTTGCCGGCAGGCTGGCCGCTCGCAGCAGCCCGACAAACCGCACCGCGGCCGTCATCGGGCCCATGGTGTGCGAACTGGACGGCCCGACCCCCGGCTTGAACAGGTCGAAGACGCTGACGGTCATGACCGGTTGGACACTCAGTCCCAGGCCAGATTCAGATGGGTCGGCTGTCGAAACTCGTAGCCTTCCGGCTCGGCGACATCCTCAACGCGTAGCCCGGGCAGTCGCTCGAGGAGCGCCGTGATGGCGATCCGCGCTTCTGACCGCGCCAGGTGGGACCCGAGGCAGACATGGGGTCCCGTGGCGAAGGCGATGTGGCGGCCGAGGTCGTCGCGGTCGATATCGAAGCGATCAGGGTTGGCAAACACCTCCGGATCCCGGTTCGCGCTGCCGAGCATGCAGTTGACCAGTTGGCCTCGGGATATCCGGACCCCGTGCAGCTCGATGTCCCGCGCCACGTACCGGGTCACTGCCTGCACGGGCGAGGCCCAACGCGCGGTCTCTTCAATCACCCGCGGCAGGATCGAAAGATCGGCGCGCAGGCGCCCGAACACGGCCTCATGCCGGGACAATGCGTGGAAGGCATTCAGGATGAGCGCCTCGACCGTCGAGATCCCACCGAAGAAGATGATCAAGGCGTTCTGGAGGATCTCTTCGTCTTCCAGTCGAGTTTCTGACCTATCCTGGGTCAACGCGGCGAGCAGGCTGTCCCCAGGCAGGGCCGACCGTGCCGCCAGCCGACCCTGAAGATGGGCCTTGAACTGGCCGACGTATCGCCGCCCCTGTTCCCTGATCGCGGGATCCCAGTGGTAGTTGGACAACGACCGCTCGAAGGCGTCGTACCAGCGGCGCAGCAGCGGTTCGTCCTCAGGCGGCAGTCCGAACACCGCCAGCATGACCTGCACCGGCAGACGGGATGCGAAGGTTTCCCGCAGCTCCACAGCGCGCGCGCCGGCAAAGCCATCGATCAGGCCGTGAACCAGGACGGTGACCTTTTCCTCAAGGCGCTCGCGGATCTCCCTGGGTGTGAAGGTCCTGCGGAAGCCGGCGCGGTAGCGCCTCTGCTCGACCCCGTCGACCGTCATCATGTGGCGGCCGAAGGTGTCGTAGACGAGCATGTTCTCCTCGCCGACCAGAAAGGTCTCGTCGTCCATCAAGACAGCGGCGACGTCGGCGTGCCGGGTCACGTAGTAGATATCCAGTGCCGGAATCCAGGATACCGGCTCTGATCGCCGCATGCGCTCGAATGTCGGATGGGGGTCCTGGCTGAAGGCCTTCAGGTCGACCGAGGCTCCCACCGGAAAGTCTGCCCCGGCGTTCCGGCCCGTCGGCCCGGATCGCTCGTCACGGCATTGGTCAGAATCCGACAAGGTCGGCCCCCTTGAGTTGGAGCATCTCGCGCGCCTCGGCCGGGGTCGCGACCTCCATGCCGAGCTCTTCAATGATCCGGCGGATCTTGAGCACCTGTTCAGCTGACGATTTCGCCAGCGTGCCGCGGCTCAGGACCAGACTGTCCTCCAGGCCGCACCGGACGCTTCCGCCCATGATGGCGCTGGTGGTCAGGAACTTCATCTGGTCCCGCCCAACGGCGAAACAGGACAGGTAGTAGTCGTCGCCGAACAGGCGGTCGGCCGTGTTTCGCATGTGGGTGAGGTGATCGATGTCCGCACCGATGCCCCCCAGGATGCCGAAGATCATCTGGATGAAGAACGGCGGCTTCAGCAGTCCCCGATCGACGAAGTGGGCCAGGTTGTAGAGGTGACCGACGTCGTAGCATTCGTATTCAAACCGGGTCCCGTAGCCGTGGTGCAGGTCGCGGATGACCCGCTCGATCTGGGCGAAGGTATTCGACTGGAAGCCTTCCCGGCTGCCCTCCAGGAAGGGTTTTTCCCAGTCGTACTTCCAGTCCTTGATCTTGGTCGCTGAATCAAAGACTCCGAAGTTGAGCGTGCCCATGTTCAGGGAGGTGATCTCCGGCTTGGCGCGATGCGGCGCCGCCAGCCTCTCTTCCATGGTCATGCCCGGCGCACCGCCCGTGGTCAGGTTGATGGCGGCGTTGGTGGCCTGTTTGATGCGGGGCAGGAATTCCATGAAGACGTCAGGATCAGCGGTGGGCCGGCCATCCCGGGCATCGCGCGCATGTAGGTGCAGGATGGCCGCGCCCGCCTCCGCCGCCCCGATAGCATCAGCGGCGATCTGATCGGGCGTGATCGGCAGATAAGGCGACATGCTGGGCGTGTGGATCGACCCCGTCACGGCCGCCGTAATGATGACTTTCTCCGCCTTCCGCATAGCCCATCTCCCTGACTTCATGTATCGATTTGATCAAATCAATACGATTGACGCTATCGTGCGGCGGCTATCGAGTCTAGGCTTGATAGCGACGCTCAACGGTGGGGAGACAGGTTCGGCACATGGAAGAGAAGGCCCAACTCGCCCGGATATCCCGTGAGACCCAACAGGAGCGCGTATTCAGGGAACTGTCCCGGGGGCTGCTCGCCGGCGTCTTCGCACCGGGAGAAGTCATTTCGATCCGGGCCCTCTGCTTTCAGCTCGGCGCGGGCGCGATGCCCGTGCGCGAAAGCGTGCAACGCCTAGTGGGACAGGGGGCGCTCGAAGCGCTTCCAAACCGGACGCTGCGCGTGCCAGAGATGACGGCGGACGCTTTCGAAGAACTGATGCGCCTTCGCGCCGCCTTGGAGCCGATGGCTGCCGGCCTGGCCGCCGAGAGCGCCGACGCCGAAGACAGCAGTCGGTTTCACGCCTTGCACATCGCCCTCGAACAGGCGGTGCGCGGTCGCCACGTCGGCGAGGCGCTGAAGCTGAACACTGAACTGCATTTCGCAATCTATCGAGCGGCCGGCGCCCCGCTGCTGGCGTCGATCATAGAAGGACTCTGGTTGCGGCTGGGGCCTCTTCTGCGCGTCATCTTCTCCTCTCCAGATGTTCTGGACAGTATCTTCGAGCAGATCTGGACCAAGCATTCGGACCTCGACCGGGCGCTGGCCGGGCGTGACGCGGCCGGCGCCCAGGCCGCCCTGGCCCAGATCATCGCCCTGACCGACCGCTGGTTCGCCCATAACCACCATTTCATCGAAGGCGAGCAGCCGCTGTCCACCAGAATCGCGCGCCGGAAAGACCAATGAAGGCTCTGGTGGTCGGCGGCGGCGACAGCGTCGGGCGCGCCATCGCCGAGGCCATGCTCGGCCGTGGCGATGAGGTTCATATTGTCGATCTGCGTCCTGACGCCGTGGCCGGTACCCTGGCGGCGAACCCCTCGCTTTCAGGCTCGGTCGCCGACTTCGGTGACCCACGGGCGATTGATCGGGCGCTCGACGAGGCTTTCACCGCCCTTGGGGGCATCAACGCCCTAGTCTACACAGTCGGCCTGCCCGGGCCCGTGGCGGCGATCGAGGATATCGACCTGGCCGAATGGGACCAATGCTGGGCCGTCAACGTCACGGGTCTGCTCAGGGCCATCCAGCTTGTTACGCCACGCATGAAGGCCCAGGGCGGCGGATCGATCGTGGCCTTCTCGACGAGTTCGACCCGCACCCGGCTGCCACGGCGAACTCCCTATGTGGTGACCAAGTTCGCGCTCGAGGGCCTCGTGCTCAATGCGGCGCGGGAACTCGGACCCGCCGGCATTCGGGTCAACGCCATCCAGCCCGGCATGATCGACAACGCCCGGATGCGCGGCATTGTCGAACGCAAGGCGGCCGAGGAAGGCGTCACCCCGGACGAAATCGAGGCGGGATTTACCCGGTTCATTTCCCTGCGCTCGTCCGTCTCGCTAGACGACCTGGCGCAGTCGGTGCTGTTTCTCACCTCGCCGGCCGCGGCCCGGGTCACAGGCGAACTCCTCGCCGTCAGTGGCAACGCGGAATGGGAGGCCTAGGCCGGTCGCGCCTACCGGCGTCTGACCCAACTCCCTTCCGCTGCCCGATTGACCGCTATTGATTATGACATCATAGTCAATTTCTGGCGACCTGATCCCGCTGGAGATCCTCGTGACTCGACATTTGCCCGTGATCATCGCGGCCTTGCTGGTCTCTGCGTGCGCCTCGGTCATACCGGCGACCGCGGCCCCCTGCCCTCAGCTGGACGCATTGTTTTCCCGCTGGGCCGGAGCCGATACGCCTGGCTTTGCGGTCGCAGTAGTGGTCGGGGGAAAGGTCCGGTGCGAGCAGGCCTACGGCCAGGCCGACCTGACCGCCGGCGTGCCCCTCACGCCAGACACCCGCTTCAACCTCGCGTCTCTGACCAAGCCATTCCTGGCTCTTGCGGCGGTAGACATCAGTCTGGGCGGCCGGCTGGACCTCGACGAACCCCTTGACCGATTCCTCCCCGACGTCGCCCCATACTATCAGTCGGTCACGGTCCGGCAGCTGCTGTCGCACACGTCAGGAGTTCCGGATCTCGCGACCCTGATCGTCCTGTCCGGGCGCTCAAGCGCCGATGCGCTGACCAACGAACAACTGCGCGGCCTGATCGATCGCCAGACCCATCTCAATTTCACGCCCGGTGACCGCTTTCTCTATTCCAACAGCGGCTACCTTCTCACCGTCGCGGCGCTTGAACGGGCCACTGGCCGCCCCTATCGGGAGCTGATGGCCGATCGCGTCTTCGGCCCGTCAGGCATGGCCTCGCAACACCTCTATGAAAGCCCGGGCCAGACCATTTCCGGCGCGGCATCGTCCTACGCCTTCGACCCCGGCGCCCGGACGTGGCGCCGGGTCGAGTACGCATCGGCGGCGCAGGGCAGCACCAACCTTTACGCCTCGGTCGACGACGTGGCGCGATGGGCGACCTACTTCCTCAAGGCGGCCGCCGCCGCAGATCCCCGGGTCGAAGCGATGACCCGGCCGGCGACCCTGAACGACGGGGCGACAACGCCTTATGGCCTGGGCCTGGAAGTCCTGCAGTACCGGGGTCGAACGCTCTGGATGCACACAGGATCGGAAGCCGGCTATCGCACCGTCCTGCTCATGTTTCCAGAAATCGACGCCGCCGTGGTCGTGCTTGGAAATGCGGGCGTCCGGTCCCAGCCCCTGGCAGAGGCCGTCGCCGACATGATGTTCGGGAGTGATTTCCTGGCAGCCTCGCCGCGCCAGACCGCTCCCGCCGCGACGCCCGTCAATGCGTCCACGGGGGCAGCGTTCAGCGGCTACTACGAACTCGAACCCGGTCGCGTCGCACAGATCGCCTATGTCGAGGATCGGATATTTGTGGCCGTCGATCCGATTGGCGTCGCCGCGTTCGAAGTCGTCTCGGACAGGCAAATCCTCCATCGCGGAAGCGGCGTGACCGTGACCTTCGAGGAGCTTCGGGGAACCGGCTTTGAAACGCTTCGTCTGACAGGGATCGGGGCTCCCACCGTCGGACGTCGCGTACCGGTCGCCAGGCTGGACCCCGGCGCTCTTCGACAATTTGCCGGCCGGTACTACTCGCAGTCGCTGGACGCGACCTATGAGCTGGTTGCGGGCGACAAAGGACTCTCCCTTGCACTGCAGGGGCAGACCGAGATCCTGCCGCTGACCCGACTCGAAAACGGCAAGTTCGTGTCAGCCGAGGCCGGCGCCACGATCGAGTTTGTCGACGACTCGACGTTTCTCCTGAGCACCTGGAGGGTGAACAACATTCGCTTCGGGCGCGTCCCGCTACAGGCGAACTAGGCGTGCGGCCGGACGCCATTCCGCTTATCCCGCTGACGGGCGGGGCCTATGAGCGCGGCCTGACGCACGGTCGGGTCTGCGCCGACGAGATTCATCAAATTCTGACGGCCTGGCGGCGCCACGTCGGCCCGCCCGGCGCATCAACCGGGGCCTACCAGGAGGCATTCAGGGCCCGGACCAACTTCCTCAAGGGCTTCGAGGATCATGCCCCGCATCTCATCGATGAACTTCGCGGAATCGCCGAGGGCGCGCGGGTCCCTTTCGATCGGATCTTCGATCTGCAGTTGCTGGACGAGGAATGGTGGTTCCGCCAGCTCAATCCGCAGGCCCTTGCGGCGCTCCCCCACCATTGCAGCGCGCTGGCGCTCCGCACCGCCAGCGGCGGCGTCCTGGTGGCCCAGAATTTCGACGGCGCGAGCTGGATGGAGGGCTATCAGCGCGTCTTTCATCACCGGGATCCCCTCAGCGGCTTCGATGCCCTGATCTTCTCGCTCCCTGGAATCCTGGCGCTCACGGGCGTCAATCGGCAGGGGGTGGCGGTGTGCGTAAATTCTCTCGTCCAGCTGGACGGGGACGCTTCCGGCCTTCCCGTGGTCGGCGTGATCCGGCGTCTGCTCGAATCCGCCGATCACCCGGCGGCGGTCGCGACGCTGCGATCGGTGCGCCACGCCTCGGGCCAGACCTATACCATCGGCGACCACCAGACCTTCGGCGCCTACGAAGTTTCTCGTTCGTCGATCGTCGAGATGGCCGGTGTCCCGGGACGTCCGGCCATCTGCCACACTAACCATCCGCTGGCGAACCGGGACAACGACCTGTTTCAGACCGCGACTGCCGGGGACACGCCGGAACGGCGCCTCGCGCGAACGGCAAATTCCCGGGCGCGCCTTGCCGCGCTTGAACAGGGTCTCGGCGATGACGCGGCCTATTCGGTCGATGGCGCGAAATCCCTGCTCGCATCGCGCCAAGACCTTGACCACCCGTTGTCCCGCGAGCTGGGCGGCGGCGGTGAAGTGATCGATTACACGCTCGCCTGCGTCGTTTTCGAACCTGGCCCGCCCGCCTTGATGCATCTGGCCGCCGGGCCGCCGAGCACGACCGGATTCCGTTCCTTCATTTGCGACATCGGCGTCGCCCCTGCGAGGTTTTCAACGTGATCGCTCCTGATCAGTCATTTGCCCTTCTCGCGGTGATCGCGCTGTCGGCGGCCTTCGGCTACTGGATCGACAGTACGTCCTGGGGCAAGCGGGTTCCGGGCATCCTCGTGGCGATTGTCATTCCGATGGCCCTACGGACCGGTGGGTTCCTGCCGGGAGAAGCGCCGCTCTATGACACCCTCGGCCGCTTCCTGATCCCCCTGGCCGTGCCGCTGGTGCTGTTCCAGGCCGATTTCCGCCGGATCTACCGGTTAGCGGGGCCGATGCTGCTGATCTTCGCCCTGGGCACGATCGCCACCCTCGCGGCGGTGTTTCTCGGCGTCGCCGTGTTCGACCTCGGCCCGGACGCCGCAGCCTTCGCCGCCGTACTCGCCGCCAGTGACATCGGCGGATCGTCGAACCTGATTGCCGTGTCCCAGATCGTCGACTGGGCCAGCCCCGCCTCGTTGCCCGTCGCCCTCGCGGCGGACGCCCTGGCCGGAACAACCTACTGGCTGATCATCCTGGCGCTGCCGATGGCGCCGTTCCTCCGCCGCCTCTACCGGTCGCCGATCATGGACGATGTCGAGCGCAACAAGGACGCGCCGACCATGCTCAGCGCGCCCTCGTCGAGCGCCCACATGATGGTCAACTTCGGCGCCAGCGCGCTGATCGTCGCGCTGTCGATGGCGCTGGCCCAACACTTCGGCGTCCCGCACCTGTCAATCCTGATCATCTCCGGCGCGGCGCTGCTCGTCGCCAACCTGGTCCCGCAGCTCTTCCGCGCCGACCGGAGCGCCGAGGAGGCCGGTATGATCCTCATCTACCTCTTCATGCCGGTGATCGGCGCCCTGACCGACCTGCGCTCACTCACGACCACGTCCCTCAATGTCGTCGGTTTCGCGATGACCATTGTCCTCATCCATCTGGTGCTCATGGGCGTCATGGCGAAGCTGTTCAGGTTCGACATCGCCGAAACCCTGATCGCGTCCTGCGCGGGGTTTCTGGGCCCGCCGAGCACCGTCGCGACGGCCGCGACCTTCGACTGGCGGACCCTGGTGGTCCCCGGTTTTATGTGCGCGGTTCTCGGCAATGCGATCGCCAACTTCATCGGCGTGGCCGTGTACCGGGCAATCCTGGCCCTTCCCTGACCGCATCTCGCTCTTGCGAGCGCAGGCGGCCCCCGCCCCGTTGGCGGGGCGCCGCCCTGGCCGCCTAGCCCCAGAGCGCCGGGGTGAACAGGTGTGACCGCCCATGCTCGAAGGGCATGCCGTTGTCGCGATCAGCGACATAGTGGGCCGGCCCGTCCAGGTCGCGATAGGCGCACAGGGACCCGATGACGTAGGACGGGGCCATCGACAGCGATGTGCCCATCATGTTGCCGACCATAAGCTCCAGCCCGCGCGCCTGGCCCATCTCGGCCAGTTTGAGCGCCTCCGTCAGCCCGCCGGTCTTGTCGAGCTTGATGTTGATGATGTCGTAGTAGGGCTGCACCCGGTCGAGGTCCGCGCAGGTGTGCAGGGACTCGTCGACGCAGAGCTTGATCGGAGACTGGAAGCCCGCCAGCGTTTCGTCCTGGCCTCGCGGAACGGGTTGCTCGATCATCTCCACGCCGAGGTCGGCCAGGGCCGGCGCGACCTCGCGCAGCAAATCGCCGGTCCAGCCCTCGTTGGCGTCGATCACCAGGGTCGCCCGAGGCGCTGCGGCGCGGATGGCGTTCATGCGCTCCATTATGCGGTCAGCATTGAGCTTGATCTTCAGCGCCGGAAATTCGCTCAGTCGCTCGGCCTCCCGGGCCATGGCCGCGGGCTCGTCCAGGCCGATGGTCATCAAGGCGTCGAGGTAGTCCGGCGCGGGCAGGTCGAGCAGCGACCAGATCGTTCCCGTGCGCTTCGCCTTGATGTCCCAAAGCGCGCAATCGATGGCGTTGCGGGCCGGCCCCGGCGGCAGGAGCGACTTGAGATCCTCGCGGCTGACACCCCGCTCGACGGCCTCCCGAACGCTCTCGATCGCCGCCAGTTCGCCGGCCGCGGTCTGGTTGTAGACGAAGAACGGCGAGCCCTCGCCCCGGCCGACGACGCCGTCATCATCGAGCGTCACGACCACCAGATCGGTCCTGGTGATCTCGCCCGAAGCGATGCGGAAGCATTTGGAAAGCTCCCAGGTCTCGATCCGGGCGTCCATACGAAGAGTCATGCCTGCTGTTCCCGTTACTGGGCCGCGTCCCGAACCATCGGGACCGCCTCTAGGTTTTGTCGAAGCCCAGCTCGCGGGCCAGTTCGGCTTCCAGCGATATGGCCTGCCGTTTGAGCCAGATCCGGCGCACGGCGAAATAGATCGCGCCGACAGCGATGAAGGCGGCCCCGGCCGCCGTCGCGCCTGGACTGCCTGACGCGGCGATGACGATGAAGGCGATGGAAAGAATGATCAGGCCGGCCGAGAAGAACACCAGCACCGGCCTCGGAATCCTGAAGGCGCTCGCCTGGTACCGCTCGCGGTCGCGCCACGGCAGCACGAGGGCGGCGAGGCCGACGCCGACCTGAAGCAGCATCAGGCCGACGACCACGAAGGTGGCGTAGTCGACAATGCGGGCGCCGAAGGCCAGGGCCACCAGCGACAGCAGGGTCATGGCCAGGATCGCGGCGGCCGGTTCACCGGTTCGCGGGCTTGCGCCGGCCAGCAGTCGCGGCAGCGCACGGCTCCGCGCCAGGGCGAGCAGATCCCGCGAGTAGCCCATCAGCATGACGTTGATCGAGCTGGCGGTCGCCGCGACGGCCGAGAAGGCGATCACCTGCACGACGGCGTGCGGCAGGACCCTGGCGGCGGCCGAGGTCACCGGCGCTTCGATGCGCCCCAAGTCGGTCCAGGGAATCTGGGCGACCACCGCCAGCGCCACCAGCGCGTAGACCACCGCGACGATGAGAAAGCTGATCGCCAGGGCGAGCGGGATATTGCGCGCCGGCCGGCGGACCTCGCCGCTCAGCTCGATGATCACCATGAAGCCGGCGAAGGAGAAGTAAGCCGGTATGGCGCCGGAAATGACCGGGCCCAAACCGTTGGGCAGGAGCGGCGACAGCGGCTGCGGGTCGCCCCCGGTCAGGGCCGCCGCCGCGAACACGAGAAGCGCGACCAGGAAGAAGGCCACCATCAGGGTCTGGGCGGCGATCGTGTCGCGCACCCCGACCAGGTTCAGCCCGCCGAGGCCGACGATCAGGGCCGTCGCCAGGACCAGCCGGTCGGCGCCTGGAACCCAGAGCCGCACATAGTCGGCGAATCCGAAGCCGAGCAGCGCCACCGCGACCACGGCCGCGCCGATCATGCCCCAGACGCACAGGAAGGCGAACGCCGGCGAAACCAGCCGGCCGATCGCGACGAAACTCGCGCCAGAGACCGGAAACACCGCGCCCAGCTGGGCCGCGACGACGCAGGAGAACACCGCCAGCAGCGCCGCGCCCGCATAGGACAGCACTACGCCGGGGCCGGCCGTCGCGGCGATCTCGCCCGGCAGGATGTAGATCGACGCGCCGACAACAAATCCGACGATGGTCACCACGGCGCCGAAGGCGCCGATCCCCTTGCCTGATGGCGCGCCGCTCACGGCGTCACGCTAGCGGCCGCGGGCACCGCCGGCGTCAGGGCGATCGGTCCCGCGGTGGGCAGCAGAATCCGAGTGGCCATGTCCCCGCCCCGCCGCACGCCGAAGACCGGGGCCGGACCCGTGACCGGTATCCGGGCAAAGGCCGCCGCGTCGGCGCCGGCGATCGACAGGCGGATCCTGTGGCCCGGCGCCACCACCACCGAGATCGGCATCATGGTGAAGGCGACCAGCTGCGCGCGGTCCGCCGGCATGGGCTCGGCGGCCTCGCGTTTGAAGCTGTGCGACGGCCCGAACTGCCGGAACGGCTCCGGCGTCCGCGACGGCTTGCGGTGGATCAGCCTGAACGCGCCCTCGGTGAGGTAGCTGACGCGGCCGTCCGGGGCCACGTCCTCCAGATAGACATGCAGCGCGCCGTCCGGGGTGGAGGAGGTCAGCCACAGCTCGACGACCGGCTGCCCGGTGATCTCCAGCGGCCTGGCCAGGGGCGAGGAGGTGTAGTTCAGCCGGAAGGCCGCCGAGGACGCGCGGTCCCCGTAGTCGACCGGCCCGCCCAGCTGGGTGGTCCAGCGATTGGCCGGGCCCGACGATGTCGAAAAGTCGACCTGGTACGCATCGCTGCCGGCCTCGCCCGGGGCCGCGGCCAGCGCGAGCGCCCCCTTGTCGGCCGCATAGAGCGCCCGCTGCACCACCCCGGCCGGCGGCCACTGGCGAGTGGTCCGCCAGGCCCCTGTTCCAAGCGTGTAGTAGCGGATCTCAGGGGTCAGGGGCTGGCGCTGGCCGTCGACGAGATAGGGTTTGAGGAAGGCGAAGATCTGCTCGTACTGTTCAGGCACGGTTGGCTGGACTCCCTTGGGCGCCGGCGTCGCATAGGGGTCGACGGTCTGGGTCGCGCCGTGGTTCCACGGCCCGATGATCAACCGCATGGGGGTCTTGTAGGTCATGAACCGGCTAAGGGCTCCGTCCGCGGTGCCCGCATCGAACCAGCCGGCCCAGAACGCCATCGGCACGGCGGCCCGATCGATCTGGCCCGCCAGCAGGGACGGACTGACGGTCGAAAAGGTGATCGCCGGATCGCCGTCCCGGCTGGCGCTGTCGTCGATGAACACCAGACGTTCCACGAGGTCCGTGACATCGAGATTGGTCGCGTGATCGGCCACGGCCGCGGTCAGCAGGGCTTCGCTGCCTTGTACCGGCTTGACGCCGGCGGGCGTCACGGTGCGAGGGTCACAGTCCGGGCCGGCCGCCACGCACGGGTCGTTCCGGTCCAGCGCCCCGACGATCTGACCCCAGGCCTTGAGCAGGACCGTGTTCGGCACGCCGCCGGGAAAGACGGCGTGGCGGTAGGTGTCGAAGTCGCTGAAGCGGGGGACAGCGGCCCTGAGCGCGTCACCGCCATGGATGGCGGCGAGCTCGGCGGTGTTTCCGAGGTAGGATGACCCCATCGTCGCCACCCGCCCGTTCGACCAAGGCTGGGCGGCGATCCAAGCGATGATCTCACCGTAGTCCCGGATCTCGTCCGGCGAAAATTCCGTGACGCGCGAGCCGAACGAGGCGCCCGACCCACGGACATCGACGATGACGAGCGCATAGCCGGCCTTCGCAAACAGCCGGGCGCGATCAAAGTTGACATCGGCCTCGGGGGATTGGGACGCCACGACCCGCGAACGCCAGTAGCGCGTCAGAAACAGGACGGTCGGCGCGCCCTTCCCTTCCACGCCTGCCGGAACCCAGACGTCAGCTGCTATGCGCACCCCGTCCGTCATTTCGATGTAGTGCGACGTAAGGGTCGGCGACTGAGCCCACACCGCGTTGGGCGCGAACGCCAGGAAGACAAGGAGGACAAGCGCGCGCGCCAGGGATTTCGCGCATTTCATGGCTTGATCTCCGGCCACCGTCCGCCCGCAACGACGATTGCCGCCAGTCTGAGCAGCATGTCACGCTCGGTCACGAGCGCCAGCTCAAACGCTGCTCTCTGGGGCGCCCCCAGGGCGCTTTTCAGTTCCCGGACCGCAGGCCCTGGAAGATCACAAAACTGCTCTGCCCTGGATCTGGCCACCCGCATCAACTGGTCGTCGGGCACGGTAGCCGAGATCATCCCCCACGCAGCGGCCTCCGCGGCGGTGAATTCACGACCGAAGTACAGCAGCTCGCGGGCCCGATGCGGGCCAACCAGCGCTGGAAGCAGCAGAGTCGCCCCGCCCGTGGCCGCCAGGCCCAAGCGTACCTCAGGAAAGAACCCGCAAGCACTCTCCGCGAACAGAATGACGTCGCAGTTCAGGGCCCACTCCAGCCCGCCGCCGACCGCCCAACCGTGAACCGCCGCCACAACGGGTTTGGGTCCAAGGACGATGAGCCGGGAGATGTCCTGCAGCTGATCAACCATCGCGACGAGCAGATCCGCATCTGCGAACTCGCCCTTTATGTCTGTAAGGTCATCGCCTGCGCAAAACGCGCGTCCCTCACCCCTCAAGAGGATCGAGCCGACATCCGTTCTCGCAAGTGCGGCCCGGAGCGCCTGATGCAGGTCGCCGACCAACTGAGCGTTGATGGCATTGAGACGTGCGGGCCGGTTCAACGATATCGTCGCGACGCCGTTGGCGACATCGACCAGAACCGTGGACTCAACTTCGTCCTCGTCCGCCCGTCGTTTGCCCCCCGGCCCGACCGTCATTGCCGGAGCCCGCGGAATGGCATGCCGTAGAAGCTGAGGTCGAATCCGGTGACCCGTCCGGCATCGTTCCGCCGAAAGATGAAGACGTGTTCGCTGTCCGCCTCGCTCACGAACTCGTCGTTTCCTTGTTGCAACAGCCTGATGGCTGGAGCGTCGGGATCCGGAGGGCTGAACTGGAAGTAGAGGCCACCGTCGCGAGCGGAAAAGCTGAACACGTCGGTTCCGAAGAAGGTGAAGGGCCCCATCGCGTAGTTGCCGGCGAACGTCTGGGCCGCTTGAGGGTCAATCGGGCGGTCCAGGATCGCCGGCGCCGGCAGATTAAGAACAATCCGGGCCAGCTCGGCCTCCAGATGCGCCGGATGCGGGGCCACGCCCGTGGCGTTGGACAGCACCACGATGGTCAGGTCGTCGTCGGGATAGTAGGCGAAGTAGCTGGTGAACCCGGCCGTCAGTCCGGCATGCCCCACCTTTTTGTGGCCCGCCATATCCAGGACCGCGACCGATCCGAGACGATAGAAGACCTCCTCGCCACCGGGCAATCGCACCGGGCTCAGGAGCGCCTGACGCACATCGGGCGCGACTTTCGCCACCCCCGCGGGTCCGTAGGCGGCACGGGCGAACCGCCGGAGGTCGCCGATCGTCGACAGCATTGATCCCGCCGAGAAGGGCAGCAGCGGATCGTACTCCGGAGCGACCACCGGGCCGCCGGGCGTGCGGAAGTATCCGGCGGCGAGCGGCTCGCCCGCCGGGGCCCGGCCAGCAAAATAGGTATGCTCCAGACCGAACGGCCCCGCGATGCGCTGTTCAACGTAGTCCGCATAGCTGAGCCTGCTGACGGCCTCGATGATCAGGCCCAGCAGGTAGGTGTCGGAATTGGAATACAGCCAGCGCGTGCCCGGCGCGAAGACCAGCGGCCGGTCCCTGAATAGCGCCAGAACCTTTTCGCGGGTGTAGGGGCCAAAGTCGCCGACGACCTCGGAAGTCACGTATTCGGGCACGCCCGCCGTATGAGTGAGCAGTTGCGCGACGGCGACATCACGTGCCGGACCGACATAACCGGGCAAAAGCTCGCCCACCGTGTCGGCCGGCGAAATCAACCCACTTGCGATCAGCTGATTGATCGCCAGGCCCGTGAAAGGCTTGGTGATCGATCCGACGTGGAACACCGTCTGGGGCGTGACCGGCGTCCGGGAGTCAACGACGGCCACGCCCCAGCCCCGCTCCAGCAAGACCTCGTTTCCGCGATAGACACCAACCGCCAGGCCTGCCGTCGGCTCGCGATCAAAGGCGGCCTGACTGGCCGCCTCCAACCGGGATTGCACCGCAGCCGGGAGAGGTTCGGCCGTCGCGCAAGAGGCAAAGGCCATGACTGCCGCCACCAGCGTGGCGAAGGTCCTGACGTGGTCTAACATCGGAACCGACTCGCCTAGAACGACTTGGTGAGGCTGATGCCCAGGGTCCGCGGTCGGCGGGTGTTGATCAGCAGCCCGGAGGTGGCGAACCGGAGATTGCCGATCGTGGGCCGCTCGTCGAACAGGTTCTCGACGTAGGCAGCCGCCGTCCAGCTCGACGACTCAAGTCCAAACCGGGCTCCGGCGATGCCGTAGCCGTCCCGCGAGTGGAGGTCCGCCGGCAGCGGCGCAAAGGTGAAGTTCATGTCGCCGGTGTACTGGAAGTCCGCGTGGTAGAACGCGACCAGGTCGTTCTCGCCGACCGGATGCCGATAGGTGACGCCGACCGCGACGTTCCAGTCGGGCACGAACAGCAACCGGTCGCCCTCGGCCCCGGCGACGCCAGGCGCCGCCTCGGTCAGCTCGGCATTGACGTAGCCCACCGCCAGGTCAACGACGAGTGCGTCGATCGGACGGAACGTGGCTTCGAGTTCGAAGCCACGGCTCTCGGCCGCGCCGGCGTTCGCGGAGAAGACGAAGCCGCAGGTGGGAAGCTCGACGCTCTGCTGAAGATTGGTCCAGCGGTTGTAGTAGACCGAGCCAGCCAGCGTCAGCCGACCGTCCATGACGCGGGTCTTGGCCCCGGTTTCGTAGGACCAGAGGGAGTCTGATTCGACCTGACCGCTGACACTCGAGATCCCCAGTGTGGCCAGGTCAGCATCGCACAGGGGGCTCGGTGGGACGACGAAGCCGAAGCCGGGGCGGAACCCCTTCGACACGCTTGCGTAGACCAGCGTGTCCTCGGCCGGGTGGTAGCTGACCTCGGCCTTTGGGGTCCAGCCGCTCTCATTGGAGGTGACGTTGGTCAGGGTCTGGCCGCCGTTGAACAGACCGTCGGCGACGCCGACACGGGTCGATTCGATGTCAAACCACCGCAGGCCGAGGGTGACATCGACCTTTGGGGACAGGGCATAGGTGGCCTCGCCGAAGACCGCCTTTTGAGTCTCCTCGCGGTCGGCGTCAAAAACAAAGAGCTCGCCATCCGTCACCACCGGGAAGCCGCCGAACAGGTCGACGTTGATGTCCGGCGCCACGAAGCGCTGGCGGGTGACCTGCTCGTCCTTCTGATAGAAGGCGCCCACGAGCCAGGTCAGAGGGCTGTCGCCGTTCGATGCCAGGCGCACTTCCTGGACGAACACTTCCTGATCAATGTTCGAGCGGTAGGGCGCGACATAGGGCGCGCCGAAAAAGGCAGTGAGAACGCGCTCGAACGGCTCGGTCGTCAGCAGGCTGAAATCCGTGAAAGAGGTCGAGGAGGTCAGGACCGCGCCGCCGAAATCCCAGTTCAGCGTCAGGTCATAGAGAGTGAAGTCTTCCGAATGCGGCGACATTTCGAGGAAGTCCGACTCCAGGTCCCCGACTTCGGCGATATAGGCCGACCACGCGTCGCCGTCGTGGCGCTGGTGATAGATGCTCGGCGTCAGGGTCAGGTTGTCGGTGGCCTCCAGCGTCAGCGCGATGCGATACCCGGAGACGGTTTCGTCATTATAGTTCTGGGCGTTGCCAACCAGCTGGGCCGCGGACGTCGACACCTGGGTCGCGGGCAGCGGCAGCGCCTCCGTGGGCTCATTGTCGATGTAGCCGCCTTCGGCATCATAGAAGGCGGTGACGCGAAGCGCCGCCCGCCCGTCGATCAAAGGCAGATTGAGCATGCCGTTGAACGAGTAGTTCGTCTCTCCGTTCTCGGTATAGGAGAGCGTGCCGGCGACCTTTCCGGAGAAGTCCGTCAGGTTCGGCTTGGCGGTGATCACCCGAATGGCGCCGCCCATGGCGCCAGCTCCATAGAGCGTGCCCTGCGGTCCGCGAAGCACCTCGATTCGCTCCAGATCGACGACCCGGGGATCAACGAACCGCAGCGGAGTTTCATTGATGTAGAAGCCGACCGTCGCCGACCCGACGTTTGAGGAAATGCCCCGCAGATTGATCTGGCGCGACCCGCGATTGCCGAACGTACCCACCGACGAGAACCCAAGGCCGGGCACCGACGCGGCGTAGTCGGCGAATTCATCGGCTCCCATGACGTCCAGCTTTTCGCCGGTCATGGCCGTCACAGAGATCGGCACGTCCAGCAGCGACTGTTCGCGCTTCTGGGCCGTCACGACGATCGTATCGACTTCGGCGACCTGCGCTTGCGCGGCCGTGGCGCAAGTCATCGCAAAGGCAATAGCCGCGACACTGTTGAAGCACGCACTGCGGACCATACTCGACATGAGACCCCTCCTTCATGGACGTCGGCGCACCCCCCCCGGGCACGGCGTTTCACGTCCTGGCGAGGACAAACGTCTCCCGACTTGACGTTGATGTCAATTCCAATTTTGCTGTCCCCCGTCGCCGGGCCCATAACGCCGGGTGCGTCAAGTCAAAGGACAAATGAGTGGATCAGCCCCTAAGCCTGCCCGACCTTCTCCGATCGGCAGCCGCCCGCTGGCCGGACCAGGAGGCGATCGCCTGCGAGCTTGGGGACCGCAAGATTTCGTTCGGTATGCTCGACGCATGGAGCGACAGGTTGGCCGCCGTCTTGATCGAGAAGGGAGTTCATCCTGGCGACGTCGTTTCCGTGATGCTCCCGAACCGGATTGAGTTTCCGGTTCTTTGGCTGGGAATTCTGAAGGCCGGCGCCATCATGACGCCGATCAACGTGTCCTATCGGCGCGAGGATCGAAATCACCTTATCTCGCACTCAAACGCCGTGGCCTTTGTCGGTGAGGCGGCCGCGATCGCGTCGGTCGAGAATGACCGTGAGTTGTTCCCGAAACTGGTCTGGGTCGCCACGCCCGAGGAACTCGAGTCGTCCAGCCATTCAGTCGCTGTCGGGGGCCTGCCGCGGGTTCACCCCTTCTCGACGGCCAACATCCAGTACACGTCGGGCACCACTGGAATGCCCAAAGGCTGCGTACTTTCCCATGCCTACTGGGTGCGCTTCGGACAGACCTTTCTCCATCATGGCCCGCGACTGACCAGCCAGGACCGGATCCTGACCGCCCAGGCCTTCAGCTACGCCGACCCACAGTGGAACGTGGCCGCCGCCCTGGCCTCAGGGGCGTCGCTGACCATTCTCGAGAAATTCAGCCCGAGCCGATTCTGGAAGCAGGTCGGCGAAGCGAGGACGACCTTCTTCTACTGCCTCGGCGCCATGCCCACTCTCTTGCTCAAGACGCCGCCATCCCACCTTGAGCGCGACCATCAGGTTCGCCTTGTAATCTGTTCCGCAATTCCGCCCGACCGTCATCGGGAGCTCGAAGAGCGGTTCGGCATGCCGTGGCTCGAAGCCTTCGGAACCACGGAGACCGGCGCCGACCTCATCGTCGATGTCGAAGAGCATGATGCTTTGGTCGGTTCCGGCTCATTGGGTTGTCCGGTCGCGGGAAAGGAGGCCCGCATCGTCGACGCCTCCGGTCACCCGCTCCCGCCGGGAAGCGTGGGCGAACTCGCCATCCGCGGGGTCGGCATGATGGAGCGCTATCATGACGATCCGGACGCGACCGCCCGCACCTTTCGCGGTGGCTCCTATCATACCGGCGATCTCGCCGTGCAGGACGCGCACGGCAGATTCATCTACGTGGGCCGCACCAAGGACATGATCAGGCGCGGCGGGGAAAACGTGGCCGCGGTCGAGGTCGAGGCCGTGCTGCAGTCCCACCCGGATGTCCTGCTCGCCGCCTGCGTCCCCGTGCCCGACGAAATATACGGAGAAGAGATCAAGGCCTTCGTAGTTCTCCGAAACGGGGCTGAAGGCGACGGCGCCAGCGCGGCCGACATGAAGGCCCTGTACAATCACGTCGCGGCCAGACTGGCCCGCTTCAAGATACCGCGATACTGGGAAGCCGTTGCGTCACTGCCGATGACTCCTTCGGAACGTGTGATAAAGCCGGCGCTTGTCGCGTCAGAGACCCGGCCTCCTCGCGGAATTGATTTGGCAGGAGACCGTTGATTTCCCGCCGATTCTGACCACCCTTGCCGGATGAGTTCGCCAATGACGCAGAGCGGGAGCCGGCAACTGGGAGTTGGTCTCAGACAGCCATGACGCCAGAGAACCGGCCGTCCGCCCCGGAAACCAGCTACCGGAAGATCATTGCTGGCCGTGCTGAGGCCCTGAAGCTCGACAAGGCCCAGCGAACGGCGATGCGGTTGCGCGCGGCCACGGCTGAACTGCTGGAAACCTGTCGCTACAACGATCTGCGCGTGATGGACATCGCCCGGAAGGCAAACGTCGCGCACGGCACCTTCTACACCTACTACAAGCAGCGTTCGGACATCATTTTCGCGATCATCCAGGAGTACTTCGAGGTCCTGGGCGAGACCATGCGACCGACGGTGGGAACCGACGAGTATTCGAGAATCCGATCGGCGACAGGGATTTTCGTTGGCTACTACACATCCAATCTCGGACTGATGCGCTGCCTGAGGGCATTGAGCGAGCAGGACGCGGAGTTCGCCGCCCTGAAGCAACAGATCGACTCCAGTTGGTTCGAGCGGAATATCGCGCACCTGTCCCGCACGGCCATTGGCGCCTCGATGAACCAGGACGACATCAGGCTGATGGTCTACGCGCTCGGCGCGATGGTCGAAGAGTTCCTCTACATTCGCTACCAGAATCCCGATCCCAACGTCGTCAAGCTGACCGAGACGGAAGCCGACGTCGCCGAGAAGCTCGCGAGAATCTGGTTCCGCGCGCTCTACCTGAGAGACCCCGCGGACTAAGGGGTTTTGCGCCGCATCAGATCCTGGATGTGACGGCGATAGCCCGTTGGCGTCATCGCGTACCGCTCCTGAAAGCGCCTGGCCAGGTGAGAGGCGTCGGCAAATCCACAGGCCAAGGCTATGGCCGTAATCGGCGCCGAGCCCGCGGACAGCAAATCCCGGGCGCGTTCGAGTCGAAGGCGGAGACTGGCGGCGTAGGGGCCATGCCCGAACTCGGTCTGGAAATCCCGCTCCAGCTGGCGCGCGGAAACGCCCAGCCGGCGGGCAATGGACTCGATCGGCAGCGGCGCTGAAATCGTTTCCTCCATGACCAGCAGCGCCCGCCGGATCCGATCCGAAAGCGACGGGGACATCGGGCTCCAGAGCGGCTGCGGCCCCTTGCCCGATTCTGATCGTTCGACCATCAGGATACGGAGCGCCTTGCTCGCCTGTTGCACGCCGCAATGACGGGCAACGAGGTCGGCGCACAGCTGGGCCGCACCCGCTCCGCCGGCGCAGGTTATGCGGTCGCCGTCGTCCAGGTAGAGCCGGTCCGACACCGGTGTAGCGTCGGGAAAGCGGTCCACCAGATCAGCGACGTGAAACCAGCTGACGCAGCAGGGCCGATTCCGCATCAGTCCCAGATCGACCATCTCGAAACTGCCGGTGCAAACACCGATCAGACGGACGCCGTCCGCTGCCCGCTGGCGCAAGAACGCAGCTTCCTCGGGACAAAGGCGCGGGCCATCAAACAACAGGCCCCCGACAACCACGATGTAGTCGAAGTGGTCCGTCGCCGTCAGACGCGCCGTTGGGCGGATTTCGAAGCCACAGCTCGCGGTGATGGAAGCCTGCGATGCGGAGAGGACCTCCCATCGGCACTGAATCTGCCGACTGCGGTCGCCGACATCGGCAGCCAGCCGCAACACGTCGACCATGCCGGCGAACGGGGTCAGGGTGAACTGCGGCAGGAGGAGAAAGCCCACCGACAGCAAGGGCGGAGCCATGGGGGCCCTGGCCATGGGCAAGGCCTTTCCAATGACAAGCCCGGTCCGGGACGAGGTGAGGTGATGTCGGAAATGGACGCAAGAATGTCGCTTCTGTCAATGCGCCGGTGGCGGGACCGGTTTACCGATGCGGTGCGCCTGCGGGCGACACGTCATTCGGGGACGAAATGGCCGGACATTTTTCAGCGTTGTCCCTGCTCCGGCAAGCGACGGGCGGCCACAGGCGGTGGACCGCCCAATGGCGCGATGCAGCACCCGCGGCGGACTATGACGTCGTCATCGTCGGCGGTGGCGGGCACGGCCTGGCGGCCGCCTACTACCTGGCCAAGGAGCACGGCGTCCACCGTGTCGCCGTGCTGGAAAAGGGGTGGATCGGCGGAGGAAACACCGGTCGCAACACGACCATCATTCGATCCAACTACCTCTGGGACGAAAGCGCCGCGCTCTACGATCATGCCCTGAAGCTGTGGGAAGGACTGAGCCGGGAGATCAACTACAACGTCATGTTCTCCCCACGCGGCGTCATGATGCTCGCCCATACGCAGCACGACGTTCAGGTGTTCCAGCGGCATATCCACGCCAACCGGCAGAATGGCGTCGACAACGAGTGGTTGACGCCGCGCGAGGCGCAGAGGTTCTGCCCGCCCCTGAGCATCGCCTCGGATTCGCGGTACCCGGTTCTTGGCGCGGCGCTGCAACGGCGCGGCGGAACCGCCAGGCACGACGCCGTCGCCTGGGGCTACGCGCGCGCGGCCAGCGAACGCGGCGTCGACATCATCCAGAACTGCGCCGTGACCGGCATCCGACGCGGCCCCGACGGCGCGGTGCAGGGGGTCGAGACGACCCGTGGCTTCATCGCGGCGCGGAAGATCGGGGTCTCGGCGGCCGGGGCCACGAGCACGGTCATGCAGATGGCCGCCGTCCGCATGCCGCTCGAGAGCTATCCCCTGCAGGCCCTGGTGTCCGAACCGGTGAAGCCGGTGATGCCATGCGTCGTCATGTCCAACACGGTCCACGCCTACATCAGCCAGTCCGACAAGGGCGAGCTGGTGATCGGATCGGGGACCGATCAATACGTCTCCTACTCGCAACGCGGCGGCCTTCAGGCCGTGGCCCACGCCGTGGAGGCTGTCTGCGAACTGTTCCCGACCTTTTCGCGCCTGCGCATGATGCGCAGCTGGGCCGGCACCGTTGATGTGACGCCCGACCGCTCGCCGATCATCGGTACGACGCCGGTTCCGGGGCTTTTCGTGAACGCCGGCTGGGGCACGGGCGGCTTCAAGGCCACGCCGGGGTCGGGCCATGTGTTTGCCTGGACCATCGCCCGGGGCACGCCCCATCCGATCGCGGCGCCGTTTTCTCTCGATCGCTTCCGCACCGGTCGTCTCATCGACGAAGCGGCCGCGGCGGCCGTCGCTCACTAGGATCCCGCCATGCTGCTGATCGATTGTCCGCACTGCGGCCCACGCGCCGAACCGGAGTTCCAGTACGGGGGCGAAGCGCACATCGCCCGCCCGGGTGATCCGTCTGCCCTGTCGGACGAGGCCTGGGCGACCCACCTTTTCTTCCGGTCAAACAGCCGGGGTCTCCACGCCGAGCGCTGGCGCCATTCCCATGGCTGCGGCCGGTATTTCAACGCGGTGCGCGACACCGTCACCGACCGGTTCGCCTGCACCTATCCGACGGGGACGCCGCGCCCCGACATCGCGGACAAGCCGGGCGAAACGCGATGACCGGCGCTTTCAGGGTTCCGAGGCGAGGCATCGACGGCAGCCGCCGCGAAGTTCGGTTCTCGTTCAACGGGCGGCTCTTCACGGGCCTGGCGGGCGACACACTGGCCTCCGCCTTGCTCGCCAACGGCGTCCATTTGATGGGCCGCTCGTTCAAGTACCACCGGGCGCGGGGCGTGCTGACGGCCGGATCGGCGGAGCCAAATGCTCTGGTCAGCATCGACCGCGGCGCCGGCCGGGTGACCCCAAACGTCCGGGCCACCATGCAGGAGATTTATGATGGCCTGCGGGCGACGAGCCAGAACCACTTCCCTTCACTCCACTTTGATCTGGGCAGCGCGGCGGACCTCCTCTCGCCCCTGATTCCGGCCGGCTTCTACTACAAGACCTTCATGTGGCCGCGCATGGCGTGGCGGATGCTCTATGAACCCGCCATTCGCAGGATGGCCGGGCTGGGCGTGGCCCCGACTGCGGCTGACCCTGACCGGTACGCCATGCGGCACGCCCATTGCGACGTTCTGGTAGTAGGGGGCGGGCCGGCCGGCCTGGCCGCCGCGCTTGCCGCCGCCGAAAGCGGTGAAAGCGTAATTTTGTGCGACGAGAATGCCCGGCTTGGGGGGGCAATACTCGCTGAACCAGCCACATCGTCGATGGGCGCCGCGATGGCCGGATGGCTGGAACGCACCCTGACTGATCTTGTCTCCCGTCGGAACGTGCGCCTCCTGACCCGCACGACGGCATTCGGCATCTACGGCCAGAATGCCGTGGCGCTGGCCGAGCGGCGGACCGATCATCTTCCACCGGAAGCGGCGCACGGCTCCCGCGAACGACTCTGGCAAATTCGCGCCAGGCGGATCGTCATAGCCGCCGGCGCGCAGGAGCAGCCCCTGGTCTTCCCTGGCAATGACCGGCCCGGCGTGATGCTGGCCGGCGCGGCAAGGACCTATCTCAATCAATTCGACGTCCTGCCTGGGCGACGCCCCTTGGTCGTCACCGCCGATGACTCCGCCTACGCGCTGGCGAAGGAACTGATCGCCGCGGGCGCGCGTCCAGCGGCGGTAGTCGACCTTCGGCCAGACGCGTGCCCGATGCTGGCGAAGGACATCTCCGCCTGCGGCGTCGCTGTTTTCACGGGCGGAATGGTGCTCGGAGTCAAAGGCGCCCACAGGGTAAGGGGCGCGCGGGTCGCGGATGCGAACGGACGTGTTCGCAAGGTCAATTGCGACGCTATCTTCATGAGTGGAGGCTGGGCGCCCTCATTGAGCCTTGTCTCCCAGGCCAGTGGTCAGATCGTCTGGAGCGAGGAAGCAAACACATATCTTCCCGGCGCTCTACCCAAGGACATTCGCTGCGCGGGCGCCTGCGCGGCTGCCGGATCGCTGCAAGACGCTATCGATCAGGGGACGAGCGCGGGCTTCTGGGCGGGGCGAGTTCGAAGGGCGGAACCGCCTTCCCAGACGGCGCCGGAAGCCCGCCTGTCCCCCGCCTCCGGAGGGCCGCTGGTCTCCCCTGTCACTCGCCAGGTGTCAGGTCTGCGGGGAAAAGCCTTCATCGACTTCCAGAACGACGTCACCGCCAAGGACGTGCAGCTCGCCATTCGTGAGGGTTTTCATTCGATCGAGCACATCAAGCGCTACACGACGACCGGCATGGCGACGGACCAGGGAAGAACCTCAAACCTGAACGCGCTGTCGATCGCGTCCGACACCCTTGGCCTACCCGTTCCGCAGGTCGGTCTGACGACATTTCGCCCGCCCTACACGCCCGTCACTTTTGGCGTCCTGGCCAATTTTGCCCGTGACGGCGATCTGGATCCCGTGCGCAAGGCGCCCATGCATGATTGGGCCGTAGGCCAGGGCGCAGTGTTCGAGGATGTCGGCATGTGGAGACGGGCTCGCTACTTCCCGCGGGCCGGGGAATCCATGCGGACGGCGGTCGCCCGCGAATGTCTGGCCACCCGGCGCAGCGCTGGCGTGTATGACGCCTCCACCCTGGGGAAGATCGAGGTCGTCGGGCCTGACGCGGCCGAATTCCTGAACCGGATGTACACGGGGTCGTGGAGCAAGCTCGCGGTCGGTCGCTGCAAGTATGGCGTGATGCTGCGCGAAGACGGCTTCATCTTCGACGACGGAGTCATCGGTCGGATGGCCGCCGACAGATTTCACGTCACCACGACGACCAGCGGCGCCGCGCGCGTGTTGGCCCACATGGAAGACTACCTCCAGACGGAGTTCCCCGACCTCCGTGTCTGGCTGACTTCAACAACCGAGCAGTGGGCCGTCATCGCCGTAAATGGTCCGAAGTCGCGTGACATCGTGGGGGCGGTCGTCGATGGCCTGGACCTGTCCAACGAGGCCTTTCCACACATGAGCGTGGCCGAGGCCCGCATGCTCGATACGCCGATCCGGCTGTTCCGGGTGAGCTTCACCGGAGAGCTCGGGTTCGAAGTGAACGTGCCCTCGGCGCTCGCGACGGTGGCGTGGCAAGCCGTCATGGAGGCCGGAGCCGCGCATGATCTATGTCCCTATGGCACCGAGACGATGCATGTCCTGCGGGCGGAGAAGGGCTACATCATCATCGGCCAGGACACCGACGGAACGGTCACACCCGAAGACGCCGGGCTGGGCTGGGCGGTCGGCAAGACCAAACCCGACTTCGTCGGGCTCCGATCGCTTCAGCGGCCGGACATCGTCGACTCCCATCGGAAACAACTCGTCGGCTTGCTGCCCACCGACCCGAACCTCGTTCTCGAGGAAGGCGCGCAGTTGGTGGAGGAGGAGATGATCGGGGAGCCCGGCTCCAGCCTCGGTCACGTCACGTCGTCCTACTGGAGCGGGCTCCTGGGACGGTCCTTTGCGCTTGGCCTGGTGGAGTCAGGACGCCAACGGAAGGGTCAGGTCTTGCTCGCTACAACAAGTCGGGGTTTCGCCCCCGTGCGCATCGAGGCGCCGTCCTTCTACGATCAGGGCGGAGAGCGTCTGAATGGCTGAAATTGCTCCGTTCGCCGCCGTACCACGGCTCTCGCACGATCTGTGCTCGGTCCGACCCGGCTCACCCTGTGCCCGGCTTGCCGTGCGCGCCGCCCCTGCAGCGCGGGATATCGTCTCGCGGCGCCTTGGCGTCACACTGCCTGACATGCCCATGACCAGCGCCATGGCCGACTCCAGGTGCGCTCTGTGGCTCGGTCCGGATGAGTGGCTGGTGCTCGATTGGCGGGACCGGGCGGTGGGAGCCGTCCGGCCGGCCGCCGACGCAGCCGCAGACAATGTCTCGGTCGTCGATGTCTCGGACCGGCAGGTCGCAATCATCGTCGAAGGCGAAGCCGCCGCCGACCTTGTGAATGCCGACAGCCCCCTTGACCTCTCTCTCCGGGCCTTCCCGAAAGGAGCCGTGGCCAGAACCGTATTCGGCCGGACCGAGGTCATCGTGTGGCGACAAGCGCGCGACCTGTTTCATCTCGAGGTCATGAGGTCTTTCGCCGACTACGTTTGGCGGATTCTCGAGCTCGCCCACGCCGACATCACCAGCGACCCAGGCACCCTCACATCCTCGCCTGACCCTGTCCGCCCAACCAGGAGACCTTAGAATATGACCGCCATGCACGAGACTGCCCGGGTTCACTTTGGCGTCGCGCACCCTTGGCTGTGCGATTCCATGGGCCACCTGACCAGTCGCCACTACGTGGCGATGTTCGATGACGCCAGCTACCACTTTTTCCGGATGGTCTTCGGCTACGACGCGGCCGCCGAAACCTGGTCCGGACTCGGCTTCGCGGACGTTCGGCAGGTCATCGAATACAAGTCGGAAGTGTCGTCCGGCGACCTCGTCCACATCGACGGGGAAATTGCCCGCCTGGGCGAGAAGTCGATCGTCGCGCGCTTCACCATGCGACGGTCATCGGACGACGCGGAAGTGGCGACGCTGGAGGCCACGACCGTGTTCTTCGATCTCGTCGCCCGCCGCGCCCGGGCGCTGACCGACGAGATGCGTCAACGGGGCGCGAGGTGGGCAGCCGCATCAGCCTGACCGCGCGCGCCCGTTGAACTCACGCCTGGGCATCGAGCTGAAGGTTGACATGCACTGGGAGCTGGCAATCCAGTTTCATTCGTAACCACCTTACCCTGTTGGGGGAGTACTGACTCGTTAAGTCCGGCCGTGCCGGAATGCCCCCTCCCCTTCCGCTGGATCAGGCGGCGACGGTCGCGGCTTCCCACGCCCGGCCCGCCCGGGCGCGCAGGATCCGGAGACTGGGTCGGGAGATCAGGTGGGGTTGGATATTGAAGGTGTTGTAGACGGCGGAGTGGCTGGCGAGAAACCTCTGGGCTGAGCCCTGCGATTTGAACTTCTGTTGTTTTCGTTCTCGTCGCCGGATGACCAGGTGGGAATCTTCAGCCCGGTTGTTCTCCCGCCGAATCCCGCGACACATCGGACTTGTTTATGACCTATGGGTCATGTCATATCTAAAGGGTGGATCTAACTCACACGGAACTCTGTGGATCGTCTGCCGCGTATGACTTCAGGTAAATGACTTATCGGTCATATATATCGTTGCAGACCAGCTGACCCAGTGGGGTCGAAAAGGCCAGGACCTTGAAGAAGCAACAGCAATCCGCCCATGGCGCGGACGCTTATGAGTTGATCCGCGACCTTGACCGCAAGGTTCAATGGTTGTCGGCCTGGATAATTCACCATGCCAATCACCTCCGCGAAAGCCGGGATGGCCTCAAGGTTGGCGGACACCAGGCATCATCCGCATCGTCGGCGACAATACTCTCGGCGCTCTACTTTGGCGTCCTGCGCCCGGAGGACCGCATTGCGGTCAAGCCGCACGCCAGCCCTGCCTTTCACGCGATCCAGTATCTCTATGGTCGCCAGACCCTCGATCAGTTGCAGCGTTTTCGGGCCCTGGGCGGCGCGCAATCCTACCCTTCCCGGACAAAGGACAAGGACCAGGTGGACTTCTCGACCGGCTCGGTCGGTCTGGGCGTCGCGGTCACGGCCTTCGCCTCGCTGGTGCAGGACTACCTGCTGGCGCATGGCCGCATGGAACCGTCACGGGCAGGACGGATGATCGCGCTGCTGGGTGACGCCGAGCTTGACGAGGGCAACATCTACGAAGCGCTGATCGAGGGCGCCAAACACGATCTGCGCAACACCTGGTGGATCGTCGACTACAATCGTCAGAGCCTGGACGCCACGACCTCGGACCGGATGTTCGAGCGGTTCGACGAGATCTTCCGCGCCTGCGGGTGGGAAGTGGTCACGCTCAAGTATGGCCGGTTGATGGAACAGGCTTTCGCCGAGCCTGGCGGCGATGTGCTGCGAGACTGGATCGACGCGGCGCCCAATGACCTCTACGCCGCCCTCAGTTTTCAGGGCGGGGCGGCCTGGCGGACCCGATTGATCGGCGACATCGGCGAGGATCCCGGCGTGGCGGAGCTCCTGGCCCGGCGGGACGACGAGGCCCTCGGCGCGCTGATGACCAACCTGGCCGGTCACGACCTGCCGCTGCTGCTCAAGGAGTTCAACGGGGTCGGCGACGAACGTCCGCGCCTGTTCATCACCTACACGATCAAGGGTGTCGGCCTGCCCTTCCAGGGCCACAAGGACAACCACTCCGGCCTGATGACCGTCGCCCAGATGGCGGAATTCCAGGATGTTGTGGGTGTTCCACAAGGCGCCGAATGGGAGCGCTTTTCAGGCATGCCGCGGCCGTCGGCGGAGTACGAGGCCTTTCTGGCCGCGACTCCGTTCGCGTCACGACGCGGTTCTGGTCGCGCCGCCGAGGTTCCCGTCCCCGATCGCGAGACCTTCCCGCGTCCGGAAGGACGGCAGTCGACCCAGGTCGCGTTCGGCAAAATCCTCAACGATCTGGCGCGGGCGGGCGGCCCGCTGGCCGACGCCATCGTCACGACGTCCCCGGATGTCACCGTCTCGACCAACCTCGGCGGCTTCGTGAACCAGCGGGGTCTCTTTACGCGCCAGAACCGCCGCGATGTCTTCAAGGACTCGTCCATTCCTTCGCCGCAAAAATGGTCGATGGGCCCCTTGGGCCAGCACATCGAACTGGGCATCGCCGAGCACAATCTGTTCTTGATGCTGGCGGCCGCGGGACTGTCGGCCGACCTGTTCGGCGAGCGGCTGATTCCCGTGGGCACGCTGTACGATCCGTTCATCAACCGCGGTCTCGATGCCCTGAACTACGCCTGCTACCAGGACGCCCGTTTCCTGCTCGTGGCGACGCCGAGCGGCCTGACCCTTGCTCCCGAGGGCGGCGCCCATCAGTCGATCCACACGCCGCTGATCGGCATGGCCCAGGCCGGACTGACCTACTTCGAACCGGCCTATGTGGATGAGCTGTCAGAGATCATGCGCTGGGCCTTCGACCATATGCAGCGCGCCGATGGCGGCTCGGTCTACCTGCGCCTCTCGACCCGCGCTCTGGATCAGCCCGAGCGATGTCTGGATGAAGGTCAGATCCGCGATCTCCTCCACGGCGCCTACTGGCAGGTTCCGCCCGGGAAAGGCGCCGGTCTGGCGATCGTCTATGCGGGCGCGGTCGCGCCGGAGGCCTTGTCCGCATTCGAGAAGATTCGGGAGGACATGCCGGACGCCGGCCTTCTGGCCGTCCCCAGCCCCGATCTCCTGCACCGGGACTGGAGCGCCGCCATGGCCGCGAGAGCCCATGGCGAAAGCACTGTCTCCCATGCCGAGCACCTGTTGTCGGGGCTGTGTCCTCGCGCGGCCCTGGTCACCGTGATCGACGGGCCGCCGCCGACCCTGTCGTGGCTCGGCGGCGTGCGCGGTCACCGGGTGTCGCCCCTGGGCGTGGACCGGTTCGGCCAGTCGGGCGACGTCCCCGACCTCTACGGCCTCTATCGACTGGACGAGGCGGCGATTGTCGAAGCCGCCGCGGCGGCGCTCGTCACCATGGGAGATCTGTGATGATCGAGATCCTCATGCCCGCCCTGTCTCCGACCATGGAGGAGGGGACGCTGGCCAAATGGCACGTCAAGGCGGGCGACACGGTCAAGGCCGGCGACGTGATCGCCGAGATCGAGACCGACAAGGCGACCATGGAGGTCGAGGCCGTCGACGAGGGGGTCATCGAGGCCCTGCTGATCGACGCCGGGACCGAGAACGTGAAGGTCAACGCGGTGATCGCGCGGCTGACCGGGGAGGGGGAGCCCTCCTCGGCGTCTGTTGCTTCGCGCCAGACGCCACTCCCCCCGGAGGGGGGAGAGCGATCCGCATCTGCTCCTCCCCCTAAGGGGGAGGTGTCGTCGGGAGCGAAGCAACCGGCGACGGAGGGGGCAAGTCCCATGGCCCCTAAACTCAACGGGTCGTCGGGCGACCGCGTGTTCGCCTCGCCCCTGGCCCGGCGCCTTGCCCAGGCCGCCGGCATTGACCTGAAATCCATCGCCGGCTCCGGCCCGCACGGCCGGGTGATCAAGGCCGACGTCGACGCCGCCCGCGGAAAAGCCCCCGCCAGCGCTCCGGCTTCCACCGGCGCCGCGTCGGCCACCGCCCCGGCCCGCCAGCACCAGTCGCTGGAGCAGCAGGGCATCCCGGCCGGCAGCTATGACCTCATCCCGCTGGACGGCATGCGCAAGACCATCGCCCGGCGGATGACCGACAGCTTCCGCGACGTGCCGCACTTCCCGCTGACCATTGATCTGGAGATCGACGGCCTGCTGGCGGCGCGGGCGAAGATCAACGCCATGCTGGAGAGGGACGGCGTGAAGGTCAGCGTCAACGACCTGGTGATCAAGGCCGTGGCCGTGGCCCTCAAGCGGGTGCCGGAGGCCAACTCCAGCTACACCCCCGAAGGTATCGCCCTGCACCACCACGCCGACATCGCCATGGCCGTGGCCATCGACGGCGGGCTGATCACCCCGATCATCCGCGCCGCCGAGACCAAGGGCCTGGCCCAGATCGCCGTCGAGGCCAAGGACCTGGCCGCCCGTGCACGTGACAAGAAGCTCAAGCCTGAGGAATTCCAGGGCGGCACCTTCTCGATCTCCAACATGGGCATGATGGGCATCCGGTCGTTCGCCTCGATCATCAACGAGCCGCAGGCCTGCATCCTCAGCGTCGGGGCCGGGGAGCCGCGGCCGGTCGTGAAGAACGGCGCCCTGGCCATCGCCACGGTGATGACCGTGACCCTGACCTGCGACCACCGCGCGGTCGACGGCGCCATCGGCGGCCGCTTCCTGGCGGCGTTCAAGGCGCTGATCGAAGATCCGTTACAGATGGTGATCTGATATGAGCCGGGTTCGCCTGGCCCCGTGAATCCCTGTCGCCCCCTGACCCTGCGCGAAGGGCCAGAGGCGTTCGGGGTGGCCCCGGACTATGACCCCTTGAAGACAGGCGGGCGCTTCTCGATGAACGACCGGACGCCCTCCCCGAAGTCCTGCGAGCGGAACAGGTTCAGCAGGCTCATCAGCACATGATGGGAGTGACTTTCGAAGTCCTGCGTCTGGCCATGCCGGAACAGGCGTTTCATCTCCGTGATCGCCAGGGGGGCGTTCGAGGCGATCCGCTCCGCCCAGCGCGTGACCTCGGCTTCCAGGTCGGCCGCGGGCGCAACGCGATTGGCCAGCCCGTACGCTACGGATTGTTCGGCCGTCAGGTTCTCGCCCAGCATGGCGATCTCGCAGGCCTTGGCCCAACCCAGCAGGCGGGGAAGGTACCAGGTGCCGCCGCTCTCGGGCACGATGCCGCGTTTGGCGAAGCCGGGCGACAGCACGGCTGAGTCGGCCATCAGCCGGATATCGCAGCCCAGAGCCAGGTCGAGCCCATAGCCGGCAGCCGCACCGTTGATCGCCGCGATCACCGGCTTGTCGATGCGATGCAGCGTGACCGTGCAAATCTCGCGCGTCGAATAGTGCCGGACACCGGCGCTCGCCAGACCCGCGCCGCCGATGCCCTCCCCCGCGGCGGCCTGCTTCAGATCCAGGCCGGCGCAGAAGGCGCGCCCCGCCCCCGTCAGGACGATCACCCGGACGGCCGCGTCGTCGTCGGCCGCCTTCAGGGCTTCATTCAGGTCGCGAAGCATCACGCCGGTGATGGCGTTCATCACCTCCGGACGGTTCAGCGTAATCCAGCGCACGGCGCCACGATCTTCGACCAGCACTTCGCTCACAGGCTATCTCCTCAATGACCTTGATCGTCGACCCGCCGGGCGGGCTTGCTCACGACAGGTTGGTCCAGCGGGGCGCCGGCAACAAACCAGCGCCCGGCGGGAAGTTCGTGAACCAGGACCCTCACACTTGCGGCCGGGGCGTCGAGCGTCCGGGCCACGGCGTTCGTTATCTCTTCCGCAAGCCTGCGAATCTGTTCGTCCCCGCGACCACTGCGAAGCGTCACCTGAACGAGCGGCATGGGCAACACCTTGAGATCCAGCGCCCCGGTGGAATCCCGCTCCGGCAAGGGCGCCGCGAGGCCGTCCGTCGCCGGGGCCGGCGATTGATCAGCGCATTGTCTGTAATATGACCTGATGGTCATATCAAGCAATAGAAGACGGACTTGCCCTATGCGAGGCGGGCTTACATCATGACCTTCTGGTCATATATATAGAACCCAATGCTGCCGCCGACCTTTCCGCCACGTTGATTGGCCTTCCGCGGGCCCTAAGGACGCACAGAAAAAAATGCCTTTCGATCCCTGCGACCTGTTCTCCGACACCTACGCCGAGGCGGTCACGAAGTTTGAGATCGCCGCCGCCTTTCGCGGCGTGCCCATCGAGCGCTGGCGCAATCCCCACAAGGGGCCGTCAGGTGAACCCCTGGAAACACTGGTCTGCGAGATCGGGCCAGCCGACGCGCCCAATGTACTTGTCCTCAACACCGGGACACATGGCACGGAAGCGCTGGCCGGATCAGCGATCCTGACTGGGCTGCTGACCGAGGCGAACGGCTTTCTCGAGCTGGACAGCCAAGTCCGCGCCATCCTGATCCACATCATCAACCCCTACGGGGCGGCCTGGTCGCGGTACGTCAATGAAGACAACGTCGATCTGATGAAAAACCTGCACCACAGCGACGCTGCAACGCCGCCGGACGCGCTGTTCATGGCCTTCGACGACGTCATCGATCTCGCCGGGCTGAGCAGCCCCGGGGATACGGCCTCCCGGCTGGCCGCCCGCGCCGCCTTTCTTGAGGTCCACGGCCTTGAGCGCCTCCTGGTCTCGCTCAAGAAGGGCCAGTCCGACCGGCCCAGGAGCATCTGCTACAACGGCCGCGGAGCCACCTGGTCCAGGAAGACCCTGGACAGGATTATCGCCCGCAAGGCGGCCGGAGCCCGTCAGGTCCTGTATCTCGACCTCCACACCGGCGTGGGCAGCTACGGAGACGCGCATGTGATCGTGGGCGGCCCGCCCGCATCCGAGGCGCGGGTGCGATCGCTCCTCGGCCCGAAAGCCCATGACACGGATCTGGTCACGGATAGCCCATCCTATTCCAGCCAGGCGGCGCTCGTCCCCCAGGCCCAGTTCACCGCGGCGACGATTGAGGCGGGCACCGTCGAGTTCGGTGAGGCTTTCCGCGAAGCCATGTGGCTGGAAATGCACCACCACATGTACGGCGATCCGTTCAGTCCCGGGGCGCTCGAAAACCAACGCAGGTTCCGCAGTTTCTACTATCCTCTTGCCGACGACTGGCGGCGGCTCTGGTGGACCAACTGCCGGACTGTCCTCGGCCAGTTCGTCGCCGGCATGCGGACATGGAGGTCAGAACTGACGACGCGTTGCCCTGACTGACCGTGATCACTTGTAGTGGGCGCGCCGAAAGAAGGCGCCGGCGGGCCCGGCGGCGGCACTACGCCAGCAAGGAAGCCAGCTTGACCAGACCGTCGGCGCGCTTGAGCAGATGCACAGGCGGATCGACTCCGAAGAGCGCCCGGTAGGACAGGGCGGCGTGGAGTTCAATGAGCAACTCCTCGTCGCGTTCCTCGCTGGTTTCCGCGGCGCCGTGCACGCCGTAGCGGGCGAAGAGGCTATGGTCCGACATCGATCCCACGGCATGATGCGCGATGCGGAGCAGGCTCAGCTCGGCCGGCGCCAACCTGTACTTGAGTCTGTAGTAGTCGAGGAACCGATCCACGATCTCCCGCCCGCGACGCCGCCAGATTCCGGCGACTTCTGGAACTGTATCGCTCAACAGGACCATATTCCGCATCAGTCCGACGTTGGCCTTGAACCCCAGCTGGTACCAACGGACCATCGTCAGGCGGACCTCGAACGGATGGGCATGAATGTCTATCGACGGCATCGTTCGCAGTTCCCAGTCGACAAACTGCGACAGCACGTCGGCCACGAGATGCTCGATCGAAGAAAAGTAGAGGTAGAAGGCGCCGTGCGACACCTGCGCGGCGCCGGTCACGTCCTTGACGGTCATGGCCGCGAAGCTTCCGGTCTCGGAAAAGCGGGCCGCCGCGGCGAGCAGCCTGCGGCGCGTCTTCTCCGGATCCCGCCGCTTTTCTGACTGGCGCGCCAGCATCTCGATGTGGCTCGCGAACTTCTGGGGGCCCGGCGACGTGCGACGCGGGACCGCTGAAACCGCCGGGTGCGGCGCGACGGGGGCATTCAGACCTGCCAACGCGCCCTCCCTCACGGCCAATAGACCAGGTCCAGCCGCCCGGCGCTCAATTCCAGCATGCTGTCGGCGACCTCGAACACCCATGTCCTGAAACGCGGGTTCAGGTGCATGGGCTGGTTGAACGTGCCCGTTATCGTGACGTCGAAACGGGGTGCGTAGAAGGCCTGAACGCTCCAGGCTCCGGCGTGGCCCCAGAGGTCCACGCCGCCCGGCGAGGTCAGACGGCGCACGCCCAGTCCCAACCCCGTGCATCCCGCGGGCATCCCCTTGGGACGAACAAACTTGGTTGCCGCGCGCAACGTCGAGGCCTTGGCGAACAGGCGACGGGAAAAGAAGCCGCGCAGGAAGATGCCCAGATCGGCCGCGGTGCTGATCTGACCGCCCCCGCCCCAATCCCAGGATACGTCGCGACCGGCGCTGAACGCGGGCTCTCCGCCATAGATGAAGTCGGAAACCTCGCGCCGCCACCCTTCAGGCGCTGACGGATCGTAGGCCAGGAAGGTGTCATTCATGCCAAGCGGACCGAAGATCTCGTCGCGCAGCGCCTGCCCGTACCGCCTCCCGGCGAGCCGTTCGACAAGCAACGCGAGTATCATGTAGGCCGTGTCGCTATAGTGGAAGGCCGATCCCGGAGCAAACACCGGCGCGCGCGCCGCCTCCGCTCCCCAGATGAACCAGTTGAGCACGCCCGCCCTGGGATCATGCAGTCGTTCGGCATTCCAGGCCGGCCAGTCCCCCGTCCCGCCCTGGTCGGATGGCTGGTTCTTTCTCAGCACCGCGCTCAGAGAGCGGGGAGCCGGCATTCCGCCATTCTGCCCCGCCGTGAGTTCGGAATCGTCGCTGAAAGCGTCCCTCAGGCCTGACGTGTGAGTCAGCATGTGCCTGAGAGTGACCGGCGCCGCCGGATCGGTCAGGACGGGTATGTGAGCCAGCAGGTCCGACAGCTCTTCGAACTTCGCGATGGGGGTGTCGAGGCCCTTGGCGGGCAGACGTCCTCGCTCCCAGAGCTGCAGGAGCAGCGCCGCGGTCATTGCCTTGCCGACCGACGCGATATGGAAGCCCGTCTCCGGCGACATGTCGTCCGGTCCATCGCCGCGCCGTCGACCGGCGCAGAAGGTCCAGGCTTCGCGGGATCCCGAGAGTCCGATGTTTACGACCGCGCCGGGGACCCCGTTCCCGGCGCAGCCGGCCTGGTGGAGCTCGGAAAGGCGATGCTCCAGGCGACCGCTCCAGGCAGGTCCGTCAGGCATGTCCAGGGTCCAGATCATGCGTTCAGGCGACTGTCCCGCCGGGGAGCGCGTCCGCGTTTTCGAGCACCAGCGGGGGCAGCGGCTCGGCAGGCTCAAAGCCGAATATCTTGCCATAAAAGGCCAGCTCGGCCTGGAGCGAGACCAGGTTGGTCTCCGCCTTGCGGAAGCCGTGCCCCTCCCCCTCGAACAGGATGTACCCCACAGGGACGCCCCTGCGTTTCAGGCTTTCCAGGATCAGTTCCGACTGGTTCGGCGGCGTGATCTTGTCCAGGGCTCCCTGAAGCATCAGCAACGGAGCGGTCATCCGGTCGGCGCTGTAGAGGGGGGAACGCTCGCGGAAGAGCGCCTGCGACGTCTCCCTCGGTCCCACCAGGTAGTCCGTGTAATAGGCCTCGAACTTGTGGGTCTCGTTCGCGAACAGCACCACATCGCTGATCCCGAAGTAGGCCACGCCGGCCTGGAAGACATCGGCGAACGCGAGACAGGCGAAGGTATTGTAGCCCCCCGCGCTCCAGCCCCGGACAGCCGTCCGCCCTCCATCGACCAGACCTTCGGCGGCGAGATGCTGCGCGGCGGCGACGTGATCTTCCACGTCCACCACGCCCCATCCGCCCTTCAACAGGTTCCGGAAGGGGCGCCCGTAGCCCGTGCTACCCGCGTAGTTGATGTCCAACACGGCGAACCCGCGGCTGGTCCAGAGCTGGATGGCCGGGTTGAAGCAGGTGTTCGTGCAGCCGGTGGGGCCTCCATGGCTGGTGACCAGCAGCGGCGGCAGGGTTCCCTTGGGCGCCACGTGCGATGCGTTCCGGGGCATGTAGAGAAACCCGTACCCGGTCCGTCCCTTTGCGCTCGGAAAGGTGATGTGCTTCGGGCTGGACACGAAGCCGGGGTCAACCGGCGGGGCCGGCGCCGTCAACAATTCCCGCGTCGCCAGGGTCGCCAGATCGATCTCGACGACAACGGCCGGGATGGTCGCGGCCGACGCCAGCACATAGGCCTTTCCGTCATAAACCTGGAGCCGCGCGAAATAGGTGTAGGGCAGGTCCAGAGGCTTGAGCGTACCCGTCACGATATCGACGAGGCCCAGCCGGTTCATGCCGTCTTCGGTGTAGACTCCGAGGATGGTCTGGTCGTCGATGACCCGGACGTCGCTGTTGCCCAACTGCCAGATCGGTCGGGCGAACTCGAGGTTCATCGGCGCCACGGCCACGGCCTGGCCGTCGCGCCAGACATAGTAGTTCCACCAGTCGCTGCGATCGGAGACGAAGACGAGTTCGCCGCCGGGCGAGAACTGCGGATCGCAGGCTACCTCGTCGTCCTCGGCCACAACGGTCTCGATCCGCGTAACCTGCCCCGCGTCGTCCAGGTGGGCGAGAAACAGGCCCGTCACGTCCCAGGGAACGTGCGGGTTGTTCCAGGCAGCCCAGACCAGCCTGGTCCCATCGGGGCTGAGGCCAGGCCAGGCATAGAAGTCGTCTCCCGCGACCAGGACGGTCCCGAAATCGTCTCCGGCAGGGTTGACGGCGACGATCGTGTTGACCGGCTCCCCTTCCCCCCGGTGATCCTCGCGGACGCAGATGATGCGATTGCGCCGGGCGTCGAAGATCGGCGCGCCGTAGCGGACCCGGCCCTCGGCGGTTATCGGCCGAATGTCTCCGGAGGCATCGCGTCGATACCAGCGCTGGTCGGCGTTGGTGAAGAACAGGGCGCCATCGCCAAGGACGAATCCTGACCCGCCGTATTCGATAATCTGTGTTCGAACGTTGTATTCGGGGGGGATCAGGCATTCGCCCTCGCCCGAACCATCGAGTTTCAGGACGACCCCGCGCCCGCCCTCCTCGCCGCGACGGGTCAGGGCATAGATTCCGGTCTCATCGACGGCAAGTTGACCGACCCAGAACTGCGGAAACATCGAGCCGCGAGCGACCTGCTCGATCGACCATGGCGAGCTCCAGCTGCCAAAAGGGGCTTCAGTTGGGGTCATGTCGACTTCCGATACCTACGGGTTGGCGAGCGCGCGCGCCTCAAGCGCCAGCCGGACCTCGGCTTGACGGCTGCGCGTAATTGGAAAGGTCCAGAGAAGGGCGCCTGCGGCGACAAAGAGCACGAGTGGACCGAACGTATGGACGATCGAGAGGCCCACCAAGCTTGACTGGCTGTGCAGCTCAATCTTCGCATCAAAGCCGACGGCGGCCAGAGCGAAGAAGGCCAGCCCGCCCCCGGCGGCCAGTGCTGCCTTGAGCACGAATTGCTGCCAGGCATAGTACGAGCCGGCCAGGTTCATTCCGGTCTTCAGTTCGCCATAGTCAATGCAATCGGCGAGGACCGCCATCTGGGGAACCTGTGACGCGGCGTTTGCAAAGCTGGCGGCCACAACCAGCGCCATGAGCAGTGGAAAGGCTAGGTCACCTTCAGGTATCAACAGGCGCAATGGGAGCAGAAGCGCAAAGGCGCCGATGCCGAGCGCCCAGATCCGGTGGCGCTCCATTCGTTGCGCAAGCTTGGTCCAGACAGGAATCGAAATCATCTGCGCGCACGCCCCCGTCGCGTAGATCAACGGGAACTTGTCGGCGAGACCCATGTACGAATCGAGGAACATGTAGGTTGTGGCGTAGTAGACGCCGTAGGCGAGTCCGTTCAGGGCGTATGCCGCTATGAATAGCCAGAACGGGCGATTTGATCTTGCCGACGCGACAAGGTCCCGCAGGCTCATCTTCTCTATCGGCCGGACTTCGCCCTGTGGGGTGAACAGGACCGGAATGATCACGCAGATCGGCGCTGCGATGACCAACAGCCAACCCAGCAGCCTCAGCATCGGCGGGGTCATCTCCGCGGTTTCAAACAGCGGAAGGATCGGGGAAGACAGCAGAACCGGCAGCCCCATGAATAGAAGAAGGCCCCCAACGCTCGCAAACGTCAGCAAGCCGGAAATCGCGGACCGTTCGCTGTAGTTTCTCGATAGTTCACTGCCCCAGGCGCTGTGGGGCACCGCCATCATTGAGAAGGCTGTGTAGAAGCCGAGGCAGACGATGAGCAGGTAGATGCCGCCGGAGTCCGGATGCGGATTGAACAGGAAGTAGCCAGACAGGGCCGCCAGTATCCCGCCGGCCAGGAGCCACGGCTTCCGCCGGCCAAGCCGACTACGGGTGCGGTCGGAGAGAAGACCGATGGTGGGGTCCGCGAACGCGTCATAAAGTCTGGCCGCCATCAACACGAGGCCGACGGTAGCCAGACTGGCGGCGGTATATTTGGCGAAGAAGGCAGGGATGACCGTGTTGAGCGGGATCATCATCATGGTCCCGATCACGCCGACCAGGCTCCAGGCCGCTAGCTGGGACCGTCGAACCACGGTCCCGGTCGATGAGCTTGGTTCCATTCCCACACCTCAAATACAAAATAGACGGGCGCGGGTTTCCCCGCGCCCTTCAAGTCACGCTCAGAAGTGTGTGGTCAGGGATACTCCGTACATCCTGGGCGGTCCGTAAGCGCCGACATCATCCGTCCCGATGTGGTCCTGCCACAGGAGGTAATCCTCGTCCGCCAGGTTCTTGCCCCAGATATAGACGCCCCACCGGTCGTCTTCCGAGGCGATACCCACCCGGCCATTGAACAGGCTGTAGGACGGCGTCAGGGAGGCGGCGGTGTTTGTGGGCGTGCTGTACTGGTCGCCGCGGTAGGACCATTCAGCCCTGGCCGAGAAGACGAGCGAGTCTGCGAAGGGCCGCTCGTATTCGGCCACGAGATTGCCGGTCCAGTCCGGCGCGTAGATCAGCCGGTTGCCGTTGTTGTTGGTCGTGGCGCTGGTCAGGTAGTCGGCATACTCGGTGTCGAGGTAACCCAGACCGCCAGAGATGGTCAGGCCATCGATCGGCACCAGGGTGAAATCGACCTCAAAGCCCTTGATCTTGGCCTTCGCGGCGCTGTCGACGTTGAAGCCGACGCCTGAAGACAGACCGCCGAAGGTGGTCACCTGCAGGTCACGATAGTCCATGTAGAAGGCGGCGGCGTTGACCCGGGCGCGGCCATCGAGGAAGTCCACCTTGAAACCGGCTTCGTAGCTGTCGACCTGTTCAGGCTTGAATGGCGTGGCCCCGCGGAAGCTGATGCCAGCGTTCCAGCCGCCGCCCTTGTCGCCGCGACTCCACTTGGCGTAGGCCATGAAATCGTCGTTTGGCGTGTACTGCAGGCCGAACGTCGGTGAAACGCTCTGCTCGATGAGATCGTCCCGGAAAGGGCCGAAATTGGGGAACACGCCGCCGAAAAAGCCGCCGCCAGTGTTCACGCGCTGGAACGCAATCCGCTTGGTCTCGTAGCTCACACGAATGCCGCCGTTGAGGGTAATCGTGTCGGTGAGGTGATAGTTGCCGTTGCCGAACAATGCGTAGCTGTCGGTATACACGGTGCTGGAGGCCGCGACGGAGCCGGGATAGAAGGCGCCGGCATCAACGCCGTGTTGCACGTAGCCACCCGACGCGTCCGCATAGACATGGATCATGTGGATGCCGGCGACAAAATCGATCTTCCGGCCCTGGGGAGACGCAAGGCGGAATTCCTGACTCACCTGATTGTTGTCGTTGACGATCTTCGTGCGCTGACTGTCCAGGGGGCCGGTGTCTTCGTCGACCTCGAAATCAACGAATGACTGGCGGTAGGCGGTGATCGACGTGAAGTCGTATTCACCGAAACTCGCTTCGATGGTCAGGTGCATGCCCTGCAGCGTGCGCTCATTGATCGACTCCCGGTCGAAGTTCACGGTCCGGGCGCCCGGGATGTAGGTCAGCGGGTTTGGCCCGGCGATGACCTCGCGCATCACGCGGCTCGGGTTCTCGGTCATATAGTCGGCGCTGAAATTGACCTCGACATTCTCGAAGGGCAGCGCGCGCAGCTGCAGCCTTCCGCCCCATCGATCTTCATTGTTGATCATGGAGCCGTCGTAGATGTTGGTGACGTACCCCTCGCGCTCGACCCGGCTGAATGAGAATCGGCTGAACAGCCGCTCCTCCACCAGCGGGATATCGACGGCGGCCACCAGGCGGCGATAGTCGTAGTTGCCGATCTCGAGGTTGGCGTTCCCGCCGAATTCCGATCCGGGACGCTTGGTCACCATATTGATGGCGCCGGCCATGGTGTTTCGGCCGAACAGCGTCCCCTGCGGCCCGCGCAGAACCTCGACGCGTTCAAGGTCCTGGATGTCGGAGTTCCAGTCCGTCGGTCGGGCCAGGAAGACGCCGTCGACGTAGAAGCCGATGGCCCCGTCCTCGCCGCCGTTTCGCGCGGTCGAGGTGATGCCGCGGAGCGACACGTCGGGCCGACGATTGAAGTCGTTCGAGCCAAAGGCGAAGTTCGGAACCGAGAACTCCAGGTCGCGCAGCGACATCGCGCCCCTCGCTTCCAGCTGCTCGGCCGTCACCGCGGTCACCGAGACCGGCACGTTCTGCAGGTTCTCCTCCCGCTTGGTCGCCGTGACGATCACGTCCTCGACCTGAGACTGCGCGAACGCCGTTCCCGCCAATGACCACCCGAACGCGGCCGCCATCAGTGCGATCGCGGAAACTCCAACCTGCTTACGCATCCAAGAACCCCCTCCTATTGCAGCCCCGTTCGGGCTCTTTGCGTCACGCACAATGACATCAATATCAGTTCATGCAACAGAAATACGACCCGTTGGTCATAAAAAATGCAACCGTAATCGATGTCTTTTTCCCATGTATTTATTGATGTTTTTCGATTTTCCGGAATGGAGGATACATTTCGCTCCCACATTATATGACCGTCGGTTCTATATTTTTCCAGTCAAGCAGGTGATCCTGAGCCGAGGCCGCCGACACCCTGGCCCGCTCGACTAGCCGGCGCCGGATCCGCCATAGGCCTGGCGGCCCGCGCGCCCGGTCACGGCCTCAATGAGATGCGGCCCCGGGGTGCCGACAGCGGCGGCGAAAGCCCGTTCAAACTGTTCGCCGGTAAGGCACCGCTCGCTTCGCACACCCATGCTTTGACCAAGCGCAACCCAGTCGATCAGCGGATCTCCCAGATCCAGCAGCCTCTGGGACGCGGGGCCAGGCCTGTCGCCCGAACCCGTGCGGGTGAACTCGACGCCGAGAATGCGGTAGGCGCTGTTCGCGAACACCACCACCACCACATCCAGCCGCTCGCGGGCCAGGGTCCACAGGGACTGGATCGTGTACATCGCCGCTCCATCGCCATTGAGCGAGATGACCTTGCGATCCGGGCATGCGACGGCCGCGCCGATCGCGACGGGAATCCCCTGGCCGATGGCGCCGCCCGTGAGCATGAGCCAGTCGTGGGCCGCGGCTGAACGCGTGGCGTCGAAGATGGGTTGGCCGGCCGTGACCGCATCGTCGCTGATGATGGCGTTCGCCGGCAGGTGACGCGCGATGGTCGCGCCGGCCAGGTGGGCGTTGAGATCGCCGTTTGGCGACTGCGGCACGGACTCGTCACGTTCCATGGCTTGCGGGGCCGGCGCGTCGAGCGCGTCAGCCAGCGCATGAAGCGCGGCGGCGCCATCCTCGGCGGGGCTGGCGAGGACCTCGACGGCGCACCCGTCGGGCGTGAGCTCGCTGGCCCGCCCCGGGTAGGCGAAGAACGCCACCGGGGCCTGGGATTCGACCAGCAGCAGCAGGTCCGTCCCGGCAAGCTCGGCCTCCGCCGCTTCGGCGAAATAGGCCAGGCGCGTGGGGGCGAAGTGGTCGCCACCGCGCCGCTGCCGAGCCACGAAACTCTCGGTGAAGATGCGCGCGCCGGCGCGGGCGAGGCGCGAGGCCGCGGAAAGAGCGCGCTCATCGCAAGCATCGCCACCCAGCAGCACAACCGGCGCCTCGGATTGACGGAAGCGATCGGCAAGGGCCCGGATCCGGTCGACGGAAGGCGCCGTCGGGAGCGCCAACGCCTCGACACAGGGCGTGGTGGAGGTCGAGAGCCACGCGGAGTCGGCCGGGAGTATGAAGGTCACCGGACCGGCGGGCTTGGCCCGGCTCGTCACCACTGCCTCGCAGGCAAGCCGGGAAACGTCGTCCGGGGACTCCGCCGACCCGACCCATTTTGAATTCGGCCGGGACATGCCGGCGATGTCGCTGTTGAGCGGCGCATCGAACTGGCGATGGTATGTTGCGTGGTCACCGACGACGTTGACGACCGGGCTCCGGGCCCGGCGGGCGTTGTGCAGGTTCGCCCCACCGTTGAGATAGCCGGGCCCGAGGTGCAGCAACGTAGCCGCCGGAGAGTCCGACATGCGGGCGTAGCCATCGGCCGCGCCGGTCGCGACGCCTTCGAACAGGCAGAGCACCGCGCGCATATCCGGCGCGCGGTCCAGGGCCGCGACGAACTGCATCTCGCTCGTCCCGGGGTTGGCGAAACAGGTGGTGACGCCATTGGCGACGAGGGTCTGCAGCAACAGATCAGCGCCGTTCCGGGTCGGGGAGTCACTGGACATGGCGCACCTCAGCCCGGCTGCCCGAGGGACAGTTGGGGTTTCGCCGGACGGAGCCGGTCGGCCCAGTCGACGTATTTCGGGATCGGCGACATGATCGAAGGCGGCCCGACCAGGATGTCGCAGTGATTGCCGATCGGCAGGTTGAACGGGTCCGGGAGCGCGAAAGCGCGAAGGGCTGCCGGATCCAGCTCGATGCCCAGACCGGGGGCGTGACCCAGCTCCAGAAGGCCGTCCTTGACGGTCAAGGGCTCGCCGAGCAGCTCGTTGATGAAACGGTTTCCGGTCTGATCGATCTCGACCGTGAGACCGTTCGCCCGCGCCGCGACAGCATGGGCGTTGGCGATGATGGCCACCGGATCGCACCAGGAATGGGGCGCGAACTTCAGACCCTTGTCTTCCGCCAGGGCGGCGACGCGCAGAACCTCGGTTATCCCGCCGCACCGGCTGGCGTCAGGCTGAACGATGTCGACGGCCTTCGCCCGGATGAGTTCGCGGAAGCCCTCGTAGCCGAACTCGTTCTCCCCCGCGGCGATCGGCAGTTTCTTGAGGCGCGTGAGGGCGGCGTATTCATCGATCTCGTGCGGCTCGAACGGCTCCTCGAACCAGAACACTCCGTGCTTCACGAGCTCGTCGGCCATGCGCTCGGCGCTTTCCGGATCGAACCGGTGCGTCCCGTCGGTCAGCAGGTCGTTGTCCGGTCCGATCACCTTCCGAACGGCGGTGACCGCCGCGTTGTCGTATTCCCAGCTGTAGCCGATCCGCATCTTCACACGGCGGAAGCCCCGCTCGACCAGAAGGCCCGCCTTGCTCGCCACCTCTTCCGGGGAGCTGTAGAGCAGTCCGCTGGCGTAGGCCGGGCAGGCGCTGCGCTGGCCCCCGAGAAGCGCCCAGACCGGCTTGCCCTCGACCTTGCCGAAAAGGTCCCACAGCGCCTGATCGATGCCGCCCAGGGCCGCCACGGCGGCGCCTTTGCGCCCGTACCAGCGACTCCACAGGGACATGTAGCGCCAGATCCTGACGATGCGGTCCTGGAAATCGCCGTCGAGGCTCCGGCCCTTCAGGTAGGGGTTCAGGTGGTCGATCGTGGCCTGGACCAGCGCCGGATGGGCGTAACCTGAACCGACCCCCACCAGGCCATTGTCGGTGTGAACACGGATCAGGGTGGTGAGCCGCCCCTTCACCGGCCCCGCCGGCGTCGTGAAGGTCTCGGCCGGGGGATATTCAAAGTAGAGGTGAACAGCCTCGATGTGGTCGATCTTCATGCCGTCCGCCAATGCGTTTCGTTGCAGGGAGTCTGCGTGAACCATACATGACCTTCCGGTCATATTACAAGCGCCGACGTTAAGTGCGATCGGGAAAAATCCTTTCAATAGCTCTAGTCTTGAATGACCCCTTGGTCATATATGGCCCTGGCGACGCCTTGGGCGCCTCGCCGACTGACGGACTGTCGAAGCTACAGGAGACCTGAACGTGCTCGTGGAGATGCGGACCTACACCGTGGCGCCGGGCGCGGCCGCCCGATACCTGAAGACCTACGCCGAGAAGGGGCTCGCGGTGCAGACCCGTATCCTGGGCTGTCTCGTCGGCTACTACACCGTTGAGATCGGCCCACTGAACCAGGTCGTCCATCTGTGGGGGTATGACAGCCTGGACGAACGCGCCCGCCGCCGCGACATCCTCTGGAAAGACCCGGAATGGCGGTCCTATGTGAAGGAGATCGCGGGTCTGGTGCAGGCCCAGGAGTCCTGCATTCTCTCCCCTGCCCCATTTCTCGCGGTCTCGCCGGCGCGCCTTGTCGCGCCGGCCGCAACCTGACGACCGGCGCCCCACCACAGCTCAGTCGGACGGGGTCCTGACCACCCCTCGCGCGATCAGGTCGGCGGCGACTTCGCCAAACCCGATCTCCTCGAGAATTGCGATGGACTGCTGTCCCAGATCCGGCGCCGGACGAGGCGGTGGCGGGACGAAGTCGCTGAAGCGTGCGGCGGGGGCCGACATCTGCATCGGCCCATGGCGGGCGTGCTCGGTCCTCACCACGCTGCGGTCATGGATCACCTGCTCATCGCCCGCGACCTGCCGGCGACGCAGCACCGGCCCGGCCGGCACGCCATGGGCGTGAAACCTGCGCACCACATCGTCGGTGTCGAACATCGCGATGCGGGATTCCCAGAGCTCCTGCAGCTCCAGCCACCGCAGACGGCTTGCGGCCTCGGTTTCAAACCGTTCCGCGGCGATTTCGCAGGTGACGCCCAACGCCGCGCACCAGTCGTGAAACGCGGTCTGGGTAATAAAGACCACGGCGACATGGCCGTCGCGGGTTTTCCAGAGGCGGTAGGTGTCGGCGATACTCAGCCCCGGCTGAAAGGACTCCGACAGGAAGGTCTCGTTCCACATCACGTCCGGCCAGTTGAAGGCCAGCGCCGCCTCGAGCATCGACACCCAGACCTGGCGCCCCTGCCCGTCGCGACTGCGGGCGTAGAGCGCAGAGGTGATCGCCTGCGCCGCCGTCAACCCGGCCACCTTGTCGCAGAGGATGGTGTTGATGAGGTGCGGTTCGCCCCCGCCGCCCTGCACGTCCGCCAGGCCAGAGACCGACTGGATCAGGGAATCGTAGGCCTTGCGCCCGGTGTAGGGGCCCTGGGGCCCGTAGCCGCTGATCGAGGCGTAGATCAGCCCGGGATTAACCGCCCGCACGGCCTCGTAGCCAAGACCAAGACGTTCGGTCACGCCGGGGCGGAAATTCTCCAGCAGGACATCGGATCTCGCCGCCAGCCTGAGCGCGATCTCGATGCCCTCCGCCGTGCGAAGATCGAGGGCGATCGATCGCTTGTTCCGGTTGCAGGTCGCGAACAGCGCGCTGTAGCCGAGGAATCCGGCGCCGACGTACCGGCCCTGATCGCCCTTGTCCGGCGCCTCGATCTTGGTGACCTCGGCTCCCTGGTCCGCCAGCCACATGGTGGCGAACGGTCCGGAGACGACGGCCGTCAGGTCCAGCACCTTTACGCCGGACAACGGACCGGCTCCGACTGCGCCTGTCTCCATGGCTGTGCTCCTGGCTCGCTGCGATCAGGCGGCGTTCGGAAGCGCCGCGAAGGCCGCCAGGGCCCGGCCCGCGCGCTCGATGGTTTCGTCGATGTCCGCGTCCGACATCGCCGTGGAGCCGATCATCACGCCACGGGTGGCCATCAGGACGCCCTCGTTGAGCATCGCGCGATGCAGCGCCCGCATCCGTTGCAGGTAGTTGTCGCCGGAGCGGCGATGGAACTCGCGATAGTTCAGGGCGGGTTCCCGAAAGAACTGCAGGCTGGTCATCGAGGCCACCCCGTTTGCCCGCATCTCCAGGCCAGCCGCGTTCATCTTCTGCGTAAGGCCGGCCCGGAAACGGTCGCCCTGACGCTCGAGCTGATCGAACGCTTGCGGGGTCAGGTGCTTCATCGCGGCGACGCCGGCGGCCATCGAGATCGGGTTGGCCGTGAAGGTCCCGCTGTGGCTGACCCTGAGGGGGCCGGCGAGGTTGTCGAACACCGACATCGCCGACCTGAGGCCGCCGATCGCGCCGATCGGGAAGCCGCCGCCGATGATCTTGCCCATCACCGTCATGTCCGGCGTCACGCCAAGCCGTCCCTGGGCGCCGTGGTAGCCGGCCCGGTTGCAGAACACCTCGTCGAAGATCAACAGCGAGCCGTTGCGGGTGCAGAAGTCGCGAATGGCCATCAGATAGTCGAGCGTCGCCGGGGTGAACCCGAGCCTCGCCGGAATCGGGTCGATGATCACGCAGGCCAGTTCGCTGGCATTCTCTTCCAGCCTGGCGATCGTGGCCTCCACGTTGTTGAAGGGGATGACCACCACCTGGTCCAGGAGGCTCTTGGGCGTCCCGCGGCCGAAGGGCGGCGCGGCGGGACGATCGTCCGGCCCCCAGTTGTCCGGCGTGGGCAGGAAGCTGGCTTCGACCAGATCGAACTGGCCGTGGTAGCCCCCCTCCGCCTTGGCGATCTTGCTCCGCCCGGTGAGCCCGCGTGCGCCCTTGATGGCCACCATCACCGCCTCGGTTCCGGAATTGGCGAACCGGACCTGTTCCACCCCCGGCATCCGGCTACAGATGAGCTCGGCCAGTTCGACCTCCGGCTCGCTGGGCAGGATGCAACAGATCATCTTCTCGATCTGAGCTCGGACAGCCTCAAGGACAGGCTCGAATCCGTAGCCGTGAATCTGGGTCGAGAAGTTGTTGATCCAGTCGAGATAGACATTGCCGTCGACGTCGGTCAGGCGGCAGCCCTCGCCGTGGTCGCCATAGACGACGTAGGGCCCGAAGGTGACCATGTGCCGTGTGTTGGCGCCCGGCATGACGGCGGCGGCGCGGGCGAACAGCTCGGCGGATCTGGAACTCGGGTCGGGGAACACGGACGTCTCCTGTTGGGCGGAAGCTAGAGCTGAGTGTTGACGTGGTTCACCGGCTGGCCGGCGCGCGGCCAGTCGATCGCGACCAGGCGACCGGTGGACGACAGGGTGACGAACGCGGTCTTCAGGTCCGGCCCGCCGAACGCCACGTTGGTCGCGTAGTAGTCGTCGATGGGCAGGAACTCCCGCCGCTGGCCGTCGGGCGACACCGTCCAGACGCCGCAGCGATTGAAGGACGCGACCACCACGTTGCCCTCGGCATCCACCGCCAGGGAATCGAGGAAATTGTTGTCGGGCAGGCCCGCCACGAGACGACCGCCGTTCGGCGAAGGCCAGGGCTCGGGGGCGATTTCGCCCGGGGCCGTCAGCGCGAAGGCCCAGATCCGCCTCGTGATCGTTTCCGCCACGAAGAGCGTGGTCTCGTCCGCCGACAGCCCGACGCCGTTGGGCGTGACCAGGCCCGAGACCGCCTCTACGATGCCGCTTCCGTCCGCCCGGGCGTAGAAGACGCTGGTGACGTCCATCCGGCGCGGGCGCCGCTTGCCGATATCGGTGAAATAGAACCCGCCCCGGCGGTCGAAGACCAGATCATTGGGCGACTGAAGCCGCAGGTCGCCGCAACGGTCGTACAGCCGCTCCACCCGCCCGGTCTCAAGGTGAACACGCTCGATCCAGCCCGGCGCGTCGTCCTGCCTGGTCGGACGTCGCCAGCCGTTGGCCTCGCTAGTGTAGTGCCAGCCGCCGCTGTTGCAGACGTAGCACCAGCCGTCCGGCCCCATCGCGGCGCCATTGGGTCCACCCTCAAGACTCGCAACTACCTCGATCGCGCCGTCCGGTCGGACCCGCGAGAGCGACTGCCCCTCGATCTCCACGACCAGCACACTGCCGTCTGTGAGGGCGATGGGCCCTTCGGGAAAACGGAGCTGGTCGGTGATCACGCGCATGAAGAGGTCCCGGCCGCCTGAGCGTCGTTGCGGGAGCCTTTTATGACCCTTGGGTCATATTATCAAGTGTGTTCCGATCTCAGCTCTTGTCTTCAACGAGTCGCCTGAACGGGCTGTCCGGCTTGAATTCATCGGCCGGAGGATTGTGGCCGTACAGCGCCCGGAAGTTCAGCAAGGCATGCAGGTCGATCAGGAATTCGAGGTCGCCCGGATCCTCAAGTCCCTGGCCGGTCTGGATACCGTACCGCTCGAACAGACTCTGATCGAGCATGCCGCCGGCGGTTCGCATCAGCCACCGCTGCATGGTCGGGTCTTCGCCCGGACGGGTCTTCATCCAACCGGCGAGCGAGCGATCGACGATGCGGCCATTCCGCTCATGCCAGAGTTGGCGCATCTCCTCGTCATGGGTTCCCATCTGAACCATGCACTTGATGACACCGACATTCGCCGCGAAACTCTTTTCGTACCAGTAAATCCATCGTCTTGTATTGTTGAATTCCGTATTCTTGGACGATAGCCTGGGGTAGGTCTGGACCTCGAAACTGATGAACCTCGAGGCCAGTTCACGCAGGAAGGCGTCCTTGCTCTTGAAATAGATGTAGAACGTACCCTTCGCGACGCCCGCCTCGCGGCAGATCTGCTCCACGAGGAGATCCCGGTGACTGATGTTCTCCAGCAGGCGCGCCGCAGCGGACATCAATCGGAGGCGCGACTTCTCGCCGCTCCGGTTCTTTCGAATCTCGTCCGCCAAGGCGCTCAGATAGGTGGCGAAGCGGATGACCTCGATGTCGGGAAACTGCATGGTCACGCCGGAAACGTCTCCTGAAGGGCAAGCAGTGGGCCGTTTATGACCCGTGCGTCTAGTATCTGAATAGGGCCTGCGCACGCGTAAGGCTAGTGGTCCCTCCCGCGCCAGATCACCTATTGATCTTATGACCGACGGGTCATATACGAAGCGCTTCGCTGGGAGGGACTTTCGAATGCGCATCGAGGCCGTTGAAACCTTCGTGGCCGGCCATTGGCTCTTCGTCGCGGTGACGACGGAGGACGGGATCACCGGCTGCGGGGAGAGCACCTACCACCCCCACCCCCTTGCCGTTCAGTCCATCCTCGAGGATCTGAAGTCGGAGTATCTGGGCGCCGACCCCCGACGGCCCGAGTTTCACTACCAGAGGCTGATGAAGCACAACTCAATGCGCGACGCCGCCGCCTCGGCGGCGATGAGCGCGATGGATCAGGCGCTCTGGGACATCAAGGGCAAGTCCCTGCAGGCTCCTGTTTGGGACCTTCTTGGCGGCCGCGTCCGGGATCGGGTCCGGGCCATCCTGCTGGTCGAGGCGACCACCGAGGCGGAACTGCTCTCCAGGGCGCGGGAAGCCGTGGCCGAGGGCTTCACCGCGCTGAAGATCAAACCCTTCCTCGCCGGCTGGTCGACGAAGCCGACCGCCAGGCTTCTGAGAGACGTCACGGACCTGGTGATGGCGGCGCGCGAGGCGATCGGCTGGGATGTGGACCTCGCCATCGAGGTGCACCGCAATCTCACACCGGACCTGGCCCCTGTATTCGCCGCCGACGTCCGCGCGGCGCGGCCCTACTTCATCGAAGATCCCATCCAGCCGTTCAGCGTGACCTCAGCGGCGGCGGTCGCGCCGCGGATTGGCGGAACCGTGGCGCTCGCCGAGCGCAACACCAACATCTGGGAATTTCGGGAATTCTCCGACTGCCACGAGATCTCTATCCTTCGGCCCGACGTCGGCCTGGCCGGCGGCATCACCCAGCTCAAGAAGATCGCGGCGATCGCGGAGTCCCGGCACCAGCGCATCGTGCCGCACAATTTCACCAGCCCGGTCGTCACCGCCTGCCACATCCAGCTGGCCGCCTGCACCGTAAACTGGGACGTTCAGGGCTACGTCCGCGAGCAACGCGCGCCATGGACGGACGTGGTGCACGCGATCAACCGCATCGAACGGGGCTTCCTGCAGATCCCCGAGACCCCCGGCATCGGGGTCGAGCTGAACCTCGACTACCTCCGAACCGCTCGGTTCGAGCCCTTCGGTCAGAAGTTCATGCACGGGCCGGCCCTCGCGATGGACGGCGGACTCAGGCACCTGTGATGACCAGCGACATCGCCATCAGCCCGGCACCGGGCAGCCAGCCTCTGGACGCGCTCCTGCGCGACGGCTTCCGGGACGCGGTCGTGGTCGTGGTCGGCGGCGCGGGCGGCATCGGCGCGCAGGTCGTCGAACAGGCGAAGAGCCTCGGCGCCAGGGTCGTCGTCGCGTCACGATCGACGCCGTCCGGGGAAACCACGCCCGCCGGCGTCAGACACGCCTGTGTCGACCTCACCGACGCTGCGTCCATCCGCGCCTTTGCCGACTGGGTCGGCCATGAGCTGGGCAGGATCGATGTCCTGGTGAACACCGCCGGCGTGACGCGCTCGGTGCCGCTGAAGGCGATCGAACTGCTCGACGACGAGACCATCGACGTCGTCATGGCGTCGAACGCCGGCGGCGTGTTGAAACTGATCCGCGACCTGGCTCCCTGGCTCCGGGCCGGACGTGAACCCTGCGTGGTGAATGTCTCATCAGTCGCGGCCCGCACCGGTGTGGGCAGCAACATCGCCTACGTCGGCGCCAAGGCGGCCATGGACGCCATGACCGTGTCTCTGGCCAAGGCCCTGGCGCCGGACATCCGTCTGGTCAACGTTGCGCCAAGCGCCCTGGAGACCGACTTCGTCAAGGGCCGAAGTCGCGAATTCGTCGATCGCACGATCGCCGCCACGCCGCAGGGCCGACTGGCCACCACCACCGAGGTCGCCAACGCGATCCTCTGCGCGGCGCGGCTACTCACCATGACGACCGGCAGCACGATCTTCGTCGACGGCGGCCGCCACCTCTAAGTCCGGGAGACAGCGCGATGCGCGACGTTATTCTGACCTGCGCCATAACGGGCAACATCACCCGGCCCGAGCAGACACCTTACCTGCCGATCACTCCCCAACAGATCGCGGACTCGGCGCTGGAGGCCGCGGAGGTCGGCGCCTCGGTCGTCCACATCCACGTCCGCCACACGGACGACGGCCGACCGTCGATGGAGACCGCTCACTACGCCGAGGTCGTCGAACGCATTCGCGCCAGGAACACCCGTCTGGTGATCAATCTGACGACCGGTCCGGGCGGCCGCTACATTCCCGATCCCGACGACCCAAAGGTCGCCGCCCCGGGCACGTCGCTCCTGCCTCCGATGCAGCGAATTGGGCACATCCTCGACCTGAAGCCGGCGATCTGCACCCTCGACCTGAACACGATGAACTCGGGCGACCAGGTGGTGATGAACACCCGGCGGAATACCCGGATCATGGCCCGGGAGACGCTCGCCGCCGGCTGCAAGCCGGAGATCGAGATCTTCAACCCCGGCGACATGGTGCTCGCCAACGAACTGCTGGCGAGCGAGGCCTTCAGCGGCCCTCCCCTCTTCTCGTTCGTCCTTGGCGTGAAGTACGGCTGGCCGGCCACCCTGGAGTCGATCCAGCTGGGCCGCAGCATGCTGCCGCCAGGGGCGATCTGGTCCGCGTTCGGCGTCGGCCCCTCCGAGTTCCCGATGGTGGCGCTGTCCAGCCTGCTCGGCGGTCATGCGCGTGTGGGCCTGGAAGACAACATCTACCTTGAGAGAGGCGTGCTGGCGAAGAGCAACGCCGAACTATGCGTGAAGGCCAGGCGCATCATCGAGGATCTCGGGTTCCGGCTCGCGTCACCCGAGTCCGCTCGCGAACGCCTGGAACTGCCGGCGGCGGCCTAGCCGCCGCTGCACGGGCCCGCCCCGACTCAACATCTCAATCCTGCCGCGCGCCGCCGGGCGGGGCCCCTGACCGCCGAGACCAGAGAATGTACATTTCCCAAATCGCCCAACTCACCGGACTGACACCTCGGGCGATCCGCCACTATGAGGACCTTGGTCTCGTGTCCCTGATCCGCGAAGGCTCGAAGGACCGATGGTTCGACCTGGAAGCGCGCACGCGTCTGTTGTTCATCGCCAGGCTGCGCCGGGCCGGCTTGTCGCTGGCCGAAATCGGCCATGTCATTGAAATTGGACGGCATGACCACATTGCGCAGCGTGTCTCTCTGACCACGATGCTGCTCCTTCGCAGGCGTGAACTTGGAGCGCTCTGCGGCTTCGTCGATGAGGCTCTTTCCGACATCGAGGCGCTGTTCAATGGCGCGCAATGCCGATCAGGCGAGGACCGGGGGCCCAGGCAACTGCGGGGGCGGTCGCGTGATGCCGGTTTGGAGCCAGACAAATTAATATGACCGCCTGGTCATATGGTCTGCCATAGTACCACTTCATTCCGGCCCAGAAGGCGTTCATGCACCCTAGAAACCACGCACTCCAGTCGCCGAACAGACCCGCCGTCATCATGGCCGGGAGCGGAGAGACGACCACCTACGGTGAGCTCGAAGTCCGGGCCAGACAGGGCGCTCAGCTGTTCAGGCAGCTCGGGCTGCGCAGCGGTGACGTTGTCGCGGTGTTCATGGAGAACCATCCTCGATATTTCGAGGTGGTGTGGGCGGCGGAGCAGGCCGGGCTCTATTTCTGTTGCCTGTCCAGCCGGCTCACCGCGGATGAGGCGGGGTACATCGTAAGAGACTCCGGCGCCAAGGCGTTGATCACTTCCACCACGCTCGGCGACATCCCGGACGCGCTGAAGGATCGCCTCGCGCATCTTCACCTTCTGTCGGTTGGCGGCGCCCGTCCCGGCTACGAGGATTTCGAAGCCCTGCGGGCGTCGATGCCGGCCGAGCCGGTCGAAAGCGACCGTCCGGGCCAGGACCTGCTATACTCGTCCGGCACGACCGGGCGACCCAAGGGGGTCAAGCCGAAGCCGCTCGAACACGGCGCGCCCCCGCCGCAGGCGGAGCGCATGACGACGCTCTACGGCATGGATGCACAGAGCGTCTTCCTGTGCCCGGCCCCGCTCTACCACGCCGCTCCGTTGCGCTGGTGCATGGCTGTCCACCGGCTTGGCGGGGTCGTGGTGCTGATGGAGCACTTCGACGCCGAAGGCGCTCTGGCGGCGATCGAGCACTATCGGGTCACCCACTCGCAGTGGGTGCCGACGCACTTTGTACGCCTCCTGAAGCTGCCTCCCGAGATCAGGGACAAGTATGACCTGACCACCCACGCGGCCGCGATCCACGGCGCGGCGCCGTGCGCCATCCACACCAAGGAAGCGATGATGGCGTGGTGGGGACCGATCATCCACGAGTACTACGGGGGCACCGAAGGCGCCGGCCTCTGTGTCATCGACCCGGGAGAATGGCTGTCTCACACGGGGTCGGTCGGGCGCGCGATCGTGGGGAAACTTCGGATCTGCGATCCGGCGGGCGATCCCCTGCCGGTCGGCGCCGAGGGCCATGTGTATTTTGAAGGCGGCCCGTCTTTCGAGTATCACAACGATCCGGCCAAGACCGCCGAAAGCGCGAACAAGCACGGCTGGCGGACTCTCGGCGACATCGGGCGGATCGACGCGGACGGCTATCTTTATCTCACCGACCGCAAGGGCTTCATGATCATTTCGGGCGGCGTGAACGTCTACCCGCAGGAGATCGAGAACGCGCTGCTCGCCCACCCCGCGGTGCTCGACGTCGCGGTGTTCGGTGTTCCGGACGAGGAGATGGGCCAACGCGTCGTGGCGGTCGTCCAGCCAACGAACTGGAACGCCGCGACACCGGAACTCGCCGGGGACCTGAACCGCTTCATCCGCCAGAAGGTCAGCGGCGTTAAGGTCCCCAGGGAGATTCACTTCCGCAGGGACCTCCCCCGGGAGCCGACCGGAAAGCTGTTCAAGCGCCTGCTTGTCGACGAATACTCGCGGCCGAAGGCGCCCGCCTGAGCCGTCTGCGTCCTTTGCCCTCGCCACTTTAAGGAGCCCGCGCCAATCCCGGCGCGGGCAAGACCTCACATTCGGACAAGCATCGCCGGATAGTCGATCAACTGTGGCCGGCACGCCGCGCGCGTGACGGGCGGCAATTCAAGGGCCATGGAATCACCCTCGACGGCCAGCAGGCCGCCCCACCACGCCCCGCTCTCCAGGGTCCTGGCATTGGATCGATCAATCTCAAGGTCGAGGCTAAAGGCCCCGCCAGCCTTCCCGTCGGGCGCTGGGTCCGCCGACCAGACGCCGGACAGCTCAAGATCGGGCGCGTCCGGAACGGCCGCGGTCATCGACCATTGACCATCGGCCCGCAGATCCAGGGAGAACTCCCCGATGCCGATGCCGCGGAGTCCGCCCGGAAAGGTCGAGCGCCATTTCCCGACCAACGCTTCGGGGCGCTGCATGGCGCCCTTGCGCCTGAACAGTGAGCGGGAACGCATATGTTCGGGGCGAGGCTCTTCCGGAGAGCCCAGCGCGAGCGCCAAGGTGTCGCCTTCCACGGTCAGGCGATAGAGGCCCTGGAGACGCGCGCCATCAAGTTGAAGGTCGAGCCGGTGGGTCGGCGGGCTGACAGACACATTGTAGGTTCCGGACGACTCCGTCTCGCCGGTTCGGACCGCAAAGGTCCCGTCGTGGCGGAAATCGAACTCCAGAAAGCGGGACCCGGGATCGCAGGCCAGCCATATTCCGGTCAGGTCATCGGGGATGTTCAGTGGCTGCTGACCGCCGGGAAGCTGATCGGCCCTGTTTTCCAGGAACGCCCTCATCAGCTCGAAGCTCTCGTCGGAGCTGCGAACTCCCCAATGACCGAGCCGGGGAAGCACGCGGTTGTCGGCCCCGGCCAGCTGGGCGCTCTCTTCGAAGAGCGAGAACTGCACATCGTGCGGGCCCGAAATGGTCATGTACCGGACGCCGTCGTCGATCCCCCTGGCGTCCAGATTGCGGAGAAACTCCGACCCGCCCGTGTGAACCTCGCGGGCCTGCCGGAAGATCTTGCCCTCCGGGTCCCGGAGCAACATGACGTCGCAGGCGGGGGCTCCGGCGTTGCACCCGGCAATCAGCACCGCGTGGGACGTCAGGCGGGCGCCGCCGAGAAAGGACAGATAGTACCTGACGACCGGCGCGCCGAGGCTGTGGGCGATAATGGCGATGGGCGTTTGCGCCCCCACCTTTGGCCGCACTTCCGTATTGATGAACTCAGCAAGCTGGGCCGCGTAGGCGACGCAGGAACCATGCGAGGGCGGATCGAGACTGATCGCGAACAGCTGGTTGTAACCGCACTGGCGGAAACGCCCGGCGACCTGGTCCCAGGCCTGGGCGCTTTCGCCGTTCCCATGCACGAAGACGACAGGGACCGTTTCTGTCTGCTGATCGACGACATCACTCGGGGTCGAGATGCTCTGATCATCCACCGTCGGAGTCACTTCAGCGACACCATCTGGGTGATGAAGTCGAGAATCCGGGACAGCTCGCGCGCTGAGGTCGGCCGAGCCCTTACGGTATAGCCGTTCAGTCGCTCGAACTGGGGGAGCATCGCCAGAAGTTCGGCGATCCGGTTTCCCTTGAATGCGATGTCGAAATCCACCGGCCAGGGCGAAAGGTAAGGTGCGATTTCGGACCTCCGCGCCACTGCCTTGATCGTGGCCTTTCGAATAAGCTCGCAGCATTGCTCCGGCGGCAGGGTGGTTGCGGCCGTGTGGCTTATGGCGACCTTCGTCTGCACCGTCTCAATGTCGCCGAGAACAGCTGTCGCGTGACGGACGTAGGCATCGTCTCCGGTCGCCAGCAGAACGGGCACGCCCAGTTCGCCGGCCGCGAGCGCGCTGATGTGGGTCTCGGACACCGATTGCCCGTTGACCCGCATGTCGCTGAACACGCCGCCGTTGACGGTGTGCGGGCACAGCCCCTCGGCCGACGCCGCGCCCACGTGGTACCCGAGAAAGACGGCGCCAACGACGCCTTCCTCCTGGACCCCCTCCATCATCAGGAGCGGACGGGGCCAGCAGCGGACCAGCCGGACGAACGACGGGAGTCGGTCAACCAGGATGTTGCGGCCGTTGTAGTGGGAATCGGAGACGATGACCTCGTCGCATCCGGCCTCGTGGGCGCCTTCGCAGGCGGCGACGACCTCGTTCGTCATCCACAACCGCGCTTCGCCGTAGTCGAAGTTACCGGCTGTCCCGCTGTCGAAGTGAGCAATCCCGCCGACGCCTTCGATGTCCGCCGATATGTAGAGCTTCATGTTACTTGCATCCCTTGAGGCAGCTGGTTGCTCGACAGAGCGTTACGATTTCCGGTGACGGAGCCGACTTCAACGCCCCGGTCCGCCGGTCTCCTGGACAACCTTTGACGAGCCTTCCGGATCGGTCGTCGACCGCTCGGAAAGCCACCGGACGACATTGCGGACAAAGAGCCGGTTCTGCTCCGCGCCGGGCGCATCGAGGCCCATGCTCTGTCCGTTGGATGCAATCTGCGAGGTGAACATCGCCGCCTCGCCGAAGACCGCGACCCGCCCAAGGCCAACGTCGCGAGTGGCCCCCTGTAGCCAGCCGGCCGCGGGCGTCCTCGGCGTCTGGGGCGTGAACACCCAGGGCTTGTCCGGCATCAACACCACGAACCCCGGTGGCAACACCAGCAGCGGCTGGGCGCCGGGTTCCGCTTGGAAGGCCTGCCCGATGAAGGTGGCGACCTGGGCGATGCGCCCGCCGCCATAGCGTCCGTCGGTGATCGGCCCGTCCGCCAGGGTTCCGTCCTCTGCCCTGAACAGATCTGGCATGGTGAAGCCTTGAGCTCCGCCCTGACCGGCGGTGGGCCTGGCGGCGAAACCATCCTGGAAATGAAAGCCAAACGCCGTCGCGAGATCCGCCGAAGCGCCCGCCAGGGGCATATGATCGGCGATCAGCAGCAAGTTTCCGCCGCCTGCCACCCAGTCGTGCAGCGCCGCCATCTCGGCCTTGCTGAATGCGGACGGCGTCGGTCGGGGATAGTCATCCCAGGGGAGATCCGATGGCTGCGCATTGGCGATCACAAGAACGTCGCAACGTTGCGGGATGCCGGCGTCGAACAGAATGTTTAGCGGTTCGAGCTGGTATCCGTCCGCACGCAACAGCTCGCCAAAGGCGTGGAACCGACCGTCAAGCCTGTGAAAATTGAAATGTCCCTGGTCCTGGCAGATCCTCGGCCCCTTTCCTGCCGGGAAGCGGGAATCACCGACCCCGGGCCGGAATTCGCTGTCTTGAACCTGAGCGCCGCCGTTGTCCGCGCCAAATCCTCCCATGAGGAGGGCGGCGGTCAACATCAACGGGAGGGAGAAGGATCTCATGCCTCATTAGAGCACATGACCATCGGGTCATAAAGGGGAGAATGACATCGAGGGTGGTCCTGTCAGGTTAACCGCGGCGGGCCGCGATAGCCCCTACCCAACTCGTTGATCAGGCAGCGGCAGTCGCACCCGCCCACGTCCGGTGAGATTTGGCGCGGAGGTAGCGGAGGGTCGGTCGGCGAATCAGGTGGGGTTGGAGATTGAAGACGTTGTAGACTGCGGCGTGGGTGGCCAGGAACTTCTGAGCCGACGCTTTTGACTTGAACTTCCGCTGCTTTCGCTCCCGGCGCCGGATCGGCAAGTGAGGGTTTTCCGCCCGATTGTTCTCACGCATCCCGCCGGGCTGGTGGCGATCCGTCAGGCCCAAGTCCCGGGCCGCCGCGCGATACGAGGCCAGCTTGTCGGTGATGATGGCGTCAGGGCGAACGCCCTGGTTCCTCAGCAATTTCCGAAGCAGCCTAAGGGCTGCACGCTTGTTGCGCCGCTCCTGAACCAGCATGTCCAGAACCTCGCCCTCGTCATCGACAGCCCGCCAGAGCAACATCCTCTTGCCGCCAATTTTGACGACCATTTCGGCCAGATGCCAAGAACCGGTCGGCCGTGGCCGGGACCGTCTGCGGTTGTGCGCGAACTGCCGGCCGAACTTGAGCGTCCAGCACCGGATGGTCTCGTAGCTGACCTCGACACCCCGCTGCGCGAGCAGTTCCTCGACATCCCGAAGGCTCAGGGTGTACCGGAAGTACAGCCAGACCGAATGACGGGTCACCTCCGGCGGGACGCGGTGACGCTTGTAGGAAATCGATCTCAACGCAGCCTCCGCTTTGGCCACCAGGGCCTTAGTGGAGAAGGGTTAGCGTTAGACTGACAGCACCCATGCGCCGGCTGGCAATCTTCACCACCATCTCGTCGACCGGTCGCCGGTCCGGGGCCGCGGGGCTTCGACGGAGGAGACCTGCTTCTGTTCGACGAGGATGAATCCGGTGGGCGCAGCGGGACCGCCGCCTTCACCCGCATTGTGCCCACCCACAGCAGCCTGCTGCTGTTCCCGGCCAACCGCCTCCGTGTCCTGACGCGGATAGCCGGTGAGACCGACGCCCCTCTCGACGGACGCTGGACCGTCAATGGCTGGCTCAACGAGGCGCCCGATCAAGTTGACGGCGACTGACGGAAATTCGCCGACCCGGCTCATCGATCGGACGACGGCGCAACCGCTCACGGCCGGGAAACTTCATCTCCGCGACCGCGCAGGGTGAGCGCCGGCGCCAGGCTTCCCGGGGTCGTCATGTCGGCGGACGCCCTCCCCTGAATTCCTAGGATGGCGGCCGAGGGTGCGTTAGGAGATGGGCCATGCTCACCGGACCCCGGACACCGTCGCGATGAATTGGATTGGACGCCAGGCCTGGCGCTTCGTCCGGGACTTCGTTCGTTTCGGCGGTCGGCGCATGGCGGTGGCGGCGATTCTCGTCGGGCTGGGCGGCATGGCCGAGGGGGTGGGCATCCTGCTGCTCGTGCCGCTGCTGGTCCTGCTGACCGGGACCGGCGAGGTTGGCGGCTGGATTGGAGACCTGACGGGGTCGCTGTTGGGGGTGCTCGCCAGCCAGTCCCGGCTGATGTCGCTGGCGCTGCTACTCGGCGTCTTCGCAATGTCGATGGCGGCGCGTTCGGCGATCATCCTGGCCCGCGACGTCATGCTGGCCCGCCTTCAGATCGGCTTTGTGGAAGCCCAGCGGCTCGCCATCACGCGAGGACTGGCCGCCACCAGCTGGGAGACCATCAACCGCCTGTCGCACGCCCGGCTTGCCCATCTGATGAGCGCCGACATCCAGCGCTGCGGCGTGGCGGCGACTTTTACCCTTCAGTGCGGCGTGGCGCTGGTCATGCTGACCGCCCAGCTCGGCCTCGCCTTCCTGCTGTCGCCGGAACTGGCAGGCCTGAGCCTGGCCCTGCTGGGCGCCTCCGCCCTGCTGCTGGGCCCGTTCCTGCTCCGCGCCCACGCCAACGGTCTGAACGCCAGCCAGGGCCAGTTCACCCTGACGCGAGACACCGGCCAGTTCCTCGGCGGCCTGAAACAGGCCTTCAGCCACAATCGCGAACAGGCGTTCGTCCTCCAGGTCCAGGACACGCTCGAGGCCCTGCGCCAGAACCAGCTCGATTTCGTCTGGCAGCGCACCGGGTCGCGGATGGCTTTGACGGCCATGGCGGCGGCGATCGCCGGCGTCGCGCTGCTGGTCGGTCACGGCGTTCTGGGGCTGGCGCCCGCGGTGCTGATGACCCTGCTGCTCGTCCTCGCCAGGACCGCCGGCCCCGCCACCCAGATCCAGCAGGGCGCCCTGCAGCTGGTCCATGCCCTGCCCGCCTATGACCTGGTCAGGGCTCTGGAGGCCGAACTCGCCGCCGCGGCCAGGCCGCCGTGCCCGCCGACCGCCGCCCTCCCTCTCCCCCATTTCGCTCCGGTGATTTTCGAGCGGGTGAGGTTCAGCCATCTGGCGGCCGACCGATCGGACGAGGACGCGGCGCAGGGCGTTCGCGACCTCGATCTATACCTGGAACCGGGCTCCTTTGTCGGCGTCTCAGGCCCGTCGGGCGCGGGAAAGACCACCTTCGCCGACCTGCTGTCGGGTCTCTATCCACCAGGGTCGGGCCGTATCGTGGTGGGCGGCCAGATCCTGGCGGGCGCGACGGCGCGCGTCTGGCGCGATCGCATCGCCTATGTCCCGCAGGATCCGTTCCTGCTCCATGACACCGTCCGCCACAATCTGCTCTGGTCGGCTCCGGACGCGAGCGAAGCCCAGCTGTGGGACGCGCTGGCGATCGCCGGCGCCGATGATCTGGTCAGGCGGCTGCCTCAGGGGCTCGACACCCTGGTGGGGGAACGGGGGGCCAGGGTGTCGGGAGGTGAACGCCAACGTCTGGCCCTGGCCAGCGCCATCCTGCGGCGCCCGGAACTGCTGATCCTCGATGAGGCGACCAGCGCCGTCGATACCCGGACCGAGGACGAGATCCTTGGACGTCTGCGCGCGGCATTCCCCAAGGCCCTCATCGTCATCGTCGCCCACCGCGCCGAGAGCCTGAGCCGCTGCGACCGGGTCCTCACGTTCGACCGCGGTCGCCTGGTCCGCGCTTCGGACCCCTGGAAAACTTCCGCGCCAGCCAGACCGGTCCCCTGAGCATCACATAGAGGAACCGCAGGCCTCTCGGCAGCCTCAGTGAAAAGACCAGCGGCCAGTCGATCAGCCAGCTTCGAACCTCGTCCAGCCCGACCCGCCAGTCGTCCGACAGCAGCAGATGGGACAGTCCAACCTGGCTGGAGCGAAACGGAACCTCGTGCGGCGTCCTGGGATCGCTCATCACCCGCAAGCCGAAGCGCGCCAGCCAAAGCACCCTGCGATCAGCCAGGAGCGATTTCCTGAGCGACGACGGCAACGGATCGCCAAACACCGCCTCCACCAGAAGCAGGGCCTGACCCGATGCCCGGCCGACGCCCCTCTCCACGGCCGACGCATGCAGGGCCGCCAGCTCTTCTTCCGACCGGCCGGCGGTCAGGGCGGCGATATCAGCCAGCCACTTCAGCCTGAACCAGGCGCACATCGCCCCATGCAGACAAAGATAGGCGTAGAGCGCTCCGCCATCGGGGGCCGGCAGGCTCGCGCTTCCCTGAATGGCGACCTCCCGCCCCGCGCACCACAGATCAAGGCCCCGGGTCAGCCGGGGGCTGTCAGTCGCCCGGAAATGCAGTTCCAGCGTCAGGGGCGCGGTCCTGTGGTGATAGACGAAGTCCTTGCGCCAGCGCAGCCATTCGGCCAGCTCGATATCGCTGGCCGACGGCGGCGGCTGGATACGGTCGTAGCCGGCCCGCTGGCAGACGTCGCCAGCCTGGATGATGCTGCCGACCGGCACGAGAAGATCCAGATCGCGGCTGTGGCGGACCGCCAGATTGCCATAGACCAGCGTCATCAGCCCGGCCCCCTTGAGCACCAGGACGTCGATGCCCGCATCCCGAAGCCGCCGCACGAGGCGGAGGGCCTCTCCGGTGAACCTCAGGTTCAGCAGGGCGTCGGCGGACGCTGACGCGCCGAACAAGGCCAGCACCTCCGGGGGAGCGGAGGTCGCGCCGGCGGCTTTCAGTCCGTCATGCACGAAGCCGGCGACGCGATGTCGCTCGACGGCCAGGGCCACGCGCGCCCAGTCGAGCTCGGGATTGGCCAGGGCGTCGATGATGGCCGCGGTTCTGGCCGGCGACGGGGGCCAGCGCACGCAGGCCGCCAGTAGCCGAAGGTCGGGCGAGAGCGCCCGCTGGTCCACCGTCTTTGCCGCCATGCGCCTGCCCATCAGCGAACCTACCCGGCGAGGCCGGCGCGGTCACGGGTCCACGGGTTGCTGTTGGACTGACTGCACCCTCTGCTGAGCTCCCCGTCTCCGACTGACAGCACCGGTCAAAGTCCGGTCGAATAACGGCGTGACGCCCGCAAGGTCCAGCAATACCTTGCCTGCTGGCGGCCAGACGGGTCTGACGCTAACCTGCCGCTGTGGAGATTGAACCCCGTGCAGGGCGGGCGCTGCCTTTGGGATCGTCAGTTGATTCAGCGGAAATTGAGTACACTCATGAGGATGACCCGCGCACAGCGCGCCCTTCTCCTCGAGGCGACGGTCTGGCTGGCTTTGGCGCGGGTGGCGCTGGTGCTGTTTCCCTTCCGCACGGTCGCCGCGCACCTGGGTGAAGTCTGCCTTCCGGCGGTCGCCGCCGGGCGGATCGATCAGTTGAGCTGCGTTCCGGGAGAGGCTGACGCCGCCAGGGCCGTGGGGTGGGCGGTCCGGATGATGGCGGGCAAGGTGCCGTTCAAGGCGGTCTGCCTGCAACAGGGCGTCGCGGCGAAGATGATGCTGCGGCGGCGTGGCATTCAGAGTGCGCTGCATTTCGGCGTCGCGCCCAATGCCGCGGGCCTGGACGCCCACGCCTGGCTCAACACCGCCGGCGCCAAGGTCACCGGCTATCCGGTCGGAAGCGGGTTCACCGAACTCGCCTGCTGGTACTGACACGTTAACCCGATCAGACTGCGGGAGAACCCTCCCTCACCCAAGTCATGCGGCAATAGTGGCGGCTTGTCAGGATGACCATTTTGCGGCGTCGACACGTCGCCAGTTTGCCCGCGTGGAGACCATCTAGCGTCGGACTGCCTCCACCGCCAGCCATATGGCCCGCAGGCAGAGGGGCGGTCCGTGCCCTGGATGAGCCGGCGGCGCAGGGGTGTAGCCAAGAGCGACTGCTCCCGACCACGCCCCTACCCGTCGATCGGCACGCAGGATGGTCCGGCGGCCACCGGCGCGGTGAGGCGGGCGCAGTTCGCCGACGGCATCACCGCGTGGGCGAGGTTCATGGTCAGCACCACATCGACCCATTGGCCCGGCCCCAGACTGACAGTTCCGGTGCAGGTGATGGGCGCGCTGGTTCCGATGCAGCCCCATCCCGCCGGCAACGGCGCGACCAGCACCGTCGCCCCCGGAAACTGCGGCAGCCCCTGGAAGTTCACCGAATCCGTGAAGGTGACCGGCCCGGAATAGACCGCCGAGCCGGTGTTCCGGATGCGAATACGGAACACACAGGGGTTGGTGATCCCCGTCACGGGGCCGCAATCAAGATCAACGAACTTCTCGACCGACAGGCTCGGGGCCGCCGCCTTTTCGCAGACGAACTGGTTGGTCACGGTGACCTCGTTCATCCCCGGCGCGAGCGTCAGCGGGCTGGGTGAGATGATCGGCGTCGCCCAGTGGCCCCCGCCCGTCGGACAGGGCGCATAGGCGATGATCCCCGGCGGCGGCGTCTCGGTGGTGGTGCAGACCGCGCCCACCGAACTGCCGGTGTATCCCGCGATCGGCGCGACGCCATTGGCCGGCACATAGGTGGGGCCGCCGCCGATCTGGTTGCCCAGAACACAGCTGTGGTTGACCGTGAACGCATTGCCAAAGGTCAGTCCGGTCAGCGGAAACCCGCCGCCCGGCGCGCTGCTCAGCACCACCTTGCGGAACCGTAGCTTCGTCGGCTGGTAGTTGCCGAAGACGACGTTGGTCGTCTGGCCGTTGACGATCATGACCGGCCTGTGCGGCGGACTGGGTCCGCCCGGATCGGAATTGCTCCAGCCCGGCTGCGGCGCCTCGAAAGCCTGGTAGGCGCCGGGCGGCAGGGTGAAACAGACCTGACCACTGGCGTTGGTGGTTCCCTGGGCGATGACCGCGCCGGCGCCATTGCGGATGGACATCTGCCAGCCGGCCATGGGCGCCTCGCCGACGTCCTTCTGACCGTTGACGTTCAGGTCATTGTACTTGGTCACGCAGACCTGGCCGGTCGGCGGCGTGGTCTTGCGGTTGCCGAAGGCGACCAGGGCGACCTGACCGCTGGTCACGACGACCGTGACCTGCGGGTTGGTTCCGCCGGGCGTGGTGCTGACCCAGCCGGGCTTCATCGACTCGGAGATCGTGTAGGTCCCGGGCGTCAGGGTCTTGGGCGTGCACCACTGGCCCTTCTGGTCGCCAGTGGTCCCTGACAGGGGGCCGGAGGGACCCGCCAGGCTGAACTGCCACCCGCCCAGGAACGGCTCGCCCGTCTGCCTTGCGCCATCGCCGTTCAGGTCATTGAACTTGACCACGCAGATTCCGCCCGGCGTCGGCGGGGCGAGACGGTTGCCGAAGGTGACCGTGGTGGTCTGGCCGCCGGTGACCGCCGCGAGCGCTTGCGGCGCGGTCCCGCCCGGAGTGGTGCTGACCCAGCCCGGCTGCAGCGTCTCGGTGACCGTGTAGGATCCCGGCGGATAGTTTTGCGGTGTGCACCACTGGCCCGTCCCGGCGGCGGTGAAGCCCGACTGGGTTCCGTTGGGCCGGACGATACTGAACTGCCAGCCGCCCAGCAGCGGCTCGCCGGCCTGCTTCACGCCATCGCCGTTCAGATCGTTGAACTTGACCACGCAGATGCGTCCATACGTCGGCGTGGTCTGACGGTTGCCGAACAGCAGGTTGTTGGTCTGCCCTTCGACGATGGTGAAGATCTCATACTTGAAGGCGCCCGGCGTTCCGGGATCGGTGTTGATCCAGCCGGGGATCGCAGTTTCCAGAACCATGTGCTGGTTGCTCGGGGGCAGGTACACGCAGACCATTCCCGAGGCGTCCGTGGTCAGGGTCACATCCCAGATGGTCGCCGATGATGTGCCTTGGAACCGGAAGGTGAAGCCGGCCAGGGGCGGCTCGCCGGGGTCGCGCTGTCCGTTGCCGTTCAGGTCGTTGTATTTGGTGACGCAGGCTTGGCCGGCCCCCATGTTGCCGAAGTGGAGATCGGCGCCGAGCGTCGGGGAAACGGACGCGGTCTTGTCATAGGGCGGCGATGCGTTCGGCGGCCCCGCTGGATCGGTGGTCACCCACCATGGCTTCACGACCTCGGTGACGGTGTAGGCGCCGGTTGGAAGGTTGGCCGCCGAGCACCAGCGTCCCTGGGCGTCCGTGGTCGCGGTGGAGACCAGCACGCCGGCGCCGTTGCGCACTTCGAAGGTCCAGCCAGGCAGGGTCGGTTCGCCAGCGTCCCAGCGTCCGTTCTTGTCCAGGTCATGATACTTGTTGACGCAGATCTGACGGGCCTGGGCCAGGGCGTTGCCGAAGTCCAGATTCACCGTATTGCTCATCACCACGGCCGTCCGCTGGGGCGTGGCCCCGCCGGGCGTCACGCTCGTCCAGCCGGCCTGCATGGTCTCGACCACGGTATAGGTTCCCGCCGCCAGGGTCGCCGGCGTGCAGGCCTTGCCGTTCGCGCCGGTCGTCAGGGTCAGCGGGCCCGAAGGTCCGGTTACGGTGAACTGCCAGCCGGCAAGCAAGGGCGCGCCAAAGCCGCCGCTGCTGTTGCCCATGCTCCGGTATTTGACGACGCAGATCTTGCCGGTGGATGGCGGCATCCGGTTGCCGAACTTGACGTTCGCGGTCTGGCCGGCGACCAGACTCAGCGCCTTGGTCGGCGTGGAGCCGCCGGGATCGGTGTTGGACCAGCCCGGTTGCGGGGTCTCGGCAACCGTCACCGCGCCCACGGGCAACGGTTGGGTGGTGCACCACAGGCCCTGGGCGTCGGTCACGCCGGAGTCGATCACGACCCCCGACGCGTTCTTCACGGCGAACGCCCAACCCGCCAGCGCCGGCTCGCCGGTGTTGCGCATGCCGTTGCCGTTCAGGTCATTGTATTTCGTGACGCAGACGCCCGGCGTGCGGTTGCCGAAATCCGCATTGGCCGCCTGGCCGGCCACAAGGGTGATGGCCTTGGTGGGCAAGGCGCCGCCAGGGTTGGTGCTGGTCCATCCAGGCTTTGGCGTCTCGAAGATGGAGTAGCCGCCCGCCGCCAGAGCCGATGGCGTGCAGAACTTGCCTTGAGCGTTGGTGGTCCCGAACGCGATCATGGCCCCGGCGCCGGTCTTCACGCTGAAGATCCAGCCGGGCAGCAAGGGCTCGCCGGGGTCCCGCAGGCCGTTGCCGTTCAGGTCATGGTACTTGGTGACGCAGATGCTCGCTGTCGGCGAGGGCGCGTTGCAGACGAACTTGTTGGTTACTGTGACGACATTCACACCGGGCGCCATGATCAGCGGCTGCGGCGAGATGACCGGCGGCGCCCATTGCCCCGCGCCCGAAGGACAGGGCGCCCAGGCGAGAGAGCCTTGCGGCGGGGTCTCGGTGAACGTGCAGATGGCGTTGACCGGAATGTTCACGTGGCCCGGGATCGGGAACGTCGCGTTCGGCAGTACGTCCGTCACATTGGTGTAGCTCTGGCCACCCAACACGCAGCTGTGGAAAATCTCGAACATTGTCCCGAACGTCAGCCCGGTGAGCGGATAGCCGCCGCCCGGCGCATTGCTCAGCACCACCTTGTGGAAGCGCAGTTCGGTTCCGGCCTGGGGTGTGGGCGGCGGCGGTCCCCGCCCGGGCCCGGGCCGGGGCGGCGGTCCGCCGGCCCGGCCGCAGCGATCGCCCGCGCAGTTGCCGAACAACACGATCACCGATTTGTCGGCCGGCAGGGTGACGCTCTTGGTGGGGGGCGAGGGCGCGCCCGGCTCGGTATTCACCCAGCCCGCGCCGGACGCCTGACTGACCCGATAGGCCCCGGGCGGCAGTCGCCGCTCGTTGCAGAACCGACCCTTGGCGTCGGTCTGGCCCTGGGCGGCAGGGGCGCCCGCCGCGGAAACGATGGTGAAATTCCAGCCGGGCAGCGGGCCCTCGCCGTTATCGCGCGCACCGTTGGCGTTGATGTCGTTGTAGGTCTGGACGCAGATGAAGCCCGGACGAGACCGGTCGTAGCCGTCCTTCAGGGCGAGCAGGCCGCCGACGATCTGGCCAGCATTGGGTCCCTCGTCGGGGCGCCCCCGGCCGCCGGGGATGTCGATCCGGACCTGCGCCAAGGCGCCGGCGCCCCACAGGCCCAGACACAGCAAGATGCTCGCTAGAAACCACCGTCCAAACACACGCATTGTGGAAAGGCCCCGCCTGCTCGGAACAGGCGCTTACTCGCTGATAGAGTCAAACATCTCGTCCGGAGGCCAAGGTCATCACGCGCCGGGTGAATCCCGGTGAACGCAACGCCGTGCTTCGGCGCCGTCATCATCGACGCCATCCGCAGCGACGCCGACGGCTTCATCTTCACGACCTCGCTGCGTCACCTCAAAGCCCATGACGAGATTCGAACGGTTCATCAGGAACGCGCCAGTGCGCTCAAGAGCCGATTTCGCGCTGCCGGGCGCTTAAGGGACGGCCTGGAGCCTGGTTGACCTCCAGCAAGCCAAGCAGTCCGCTCAGAAGCGCGAGGGGTGTGGGCGGGCAGCCGGGAATATGTAGATCGACGGGCAGGACGTCCGCCACGCGGCCGACACAGGCGTAGCTGTCGGCGAACAGGCCGCAGCCGCCCGCGCAATCGCCGGCCGCCACCACCCACTTGGGCCCGGGCGTCGCCTCGTAAGTTCGCTCCAGGGCTTGTCGCATGTTCTTGGTCACCGGTCCCGTGACCAGCAGCACGTCGGCATGACGCGGGGACGCTACGAACCGCAACCCAAACCGCTCAATATCGTAGTAGCTGTTGCTGAGCGCGTTGATCTCCAGCTCGCAGGCGTTGCAGGAGCCGGCATCGACCTCGCGTATCGACAGGCTACGGCCGAGCCGCCGGCGTGCCGCCTTCCCCACTTCCGCGGCCAGGCGCGCCAGCTCCGCGCTCGCGGCGGGATCGGCGTCCGGCGCCGGCTCGGTCAAGGGCCCGAGAAGTCCCTGGAGCAGGAGATTGGCCATGTGCTTTACCCGTCGTGCCCGGAATAGGCGCAGTTGAACGACTTATTGCAGAGCGGGAAATCGGCCACGATGTTGGCCTCGACGGCTGCCTCCAGCAGCGGCCATTGGAACCAGGACGGGTCACGGAAATGGCAGGCGGCCACCCTGCCCTCGGCCGTCACCCGCACCCAGAAGAAAACATCGCCGCGAAAGCTCTCGACGAGGGCAGCCCCCTCCGTCTCCGGCCCCGCGGCTGGTCCCGAGCCCAGAGGCGCCAGGATGGGGTCGGAGGGTAAGGTCTCAAGCATGCGGTCGATGAGCGTCAGGCTCTGCTCGACCTCACGAATGCGCACCCACACCCGCGCGTTGACGTCGCCCTGCTCGAAGACGGGCGGCTCGACCGTGAGCGAATGATAGGGCGCATACGCCGCCCAGCGCCGGGCGTCGAACGCCCGGCCGGCCGCGCGGCCGACGAAGCCGCCGGTGGCGAACTGGTTGACCCACTCCGGCCGGACCACGCCCGTACCGACCACCCGGTCCTGCAGCGAGTTGGTCTCGTCGTAGACCTCGACCAGCTTTGGGAACACCCGCCGGATATGGCCCACCGTGGCGGCGATCGCCGCACGGCCCTCCGCCGCGAGGTCTTGCGCGACGCCGCCGGGGACGATGCGGTCCATCATCAGGCGATGCCCGAAGGCCGTGTGGCTGGCGCGCAGAACCTGTTCGCGGAGCATGCCGGTGTGCGCGTGCAGGATCGCGAACGCCGCGTCGTTGGCGATGGCTCCGATGTCGCCCAGGTGATTGGCCAGGCGCTCCAGCTCGGCCATCAGGCCGCGTAGCCATTGTGCCCGATCGGGAACCTGACTGCCGGTCGCCTCTTCCACGGCCAGGGCGAAGGCCAGAGCGTAGGCCACGGTGCTGTCGCCGGAAATGCGGCCCGCGAGGCGGCCCGCGTGCGCGAGGGGCGCGCCGGTCATCAGGGCGGCGGTTCCCTTGTGCGCGTAGCCGAGGCGCTGCTCCAGACGCACCACGGCCTCGCCATTGACCGTGAACCGGAAGTGCCCAGGCTCGATGACGCCGGCGTGGACCGGCCCGACCGGGATCTGGTGCAGGCCCTCTCCTTCCACCGGCAGGAAGGGGTATGGCGCGCCGTCGGCCGCCACGGGCTCCGCCGACCACAACGGATGTCGGACGCCCCACCGATTGTGGTCGAGCCAGGGCCTGGCGTCCGGAAGGCCTTCGGCCACCAATCCGGTCAGGTCTTGCACCGCGCGCTCGAGCCGCACCGCGGGTGCGTGCAGGCGTCCGACGGACGGGTAACGGCCCGACGGACAGGGCAGCGTTACGATCACCGCTTCGTCGCCTTCGCGAAGCGCCATGTGCACCGCCCCGGGCTCGCCCCAGAGGCTCACCAGGTCCAGCCCGGTTCCCAATGCGCCGCAAAGCTCGTCCCAGGCGGCGGGGTCTATGGGATAGCGCCGCCAGCGTCGTTTCGTGGCGTCCGGCTCGGCCCGGCCGGTCAGTTTCGCGAGGAACGGGGGACGTGCGGTCATACGTTCACCCGAGCGCCTTGGCCACGTTCTGGAACCACGCGACGACCGCGGGCGGCAGGTACACGCCGGCGATCAGCACAAGCGCAAGGTGCACGATCATCGGCAGGTAGGAGGCCTGGACCGGATGGCTGACGCCCTTGGGTTCGCCGAACACCACCTGCTGCATGCGCAGAATTAGGGCGCCGAAGGCGATCAGCAGGCCGAGAACCAACGGGATAGCCAGCAGCGGTTGGCGCGCAAAGGTCGAGCTGACCACCAGGAACTCGCTCATGAACACGCCCATCGGCGGCACGCCGAGGATGGCGACGACACCAAGGACGAGGCCCCAGCCCAGCGCGGGATGGGTGACCGTGAGGCCGCCCATCTCGGAGAGCTTCTGGGTGCCCTTGGCCTGGGCCACATGGCCGACGGCGAAGAAGATCGCCGACTTGGTCAGGCTGTGCATGGTCATGTGCAGCAAACCAGCGAAATTGGCGAGCGGGCCGCCCATGCCGAAGGCGAAGGCGATGATGCCCATGTGCTCAATCGAGGAGTAGGCAAACATCCGTTTGATGTCGCGGCGGCGGTAGAGCATGAACGCCGCGAACAGCACCGACACCAGGCCCATGGTGATCAGCAGCGGTCCGGGCGTCAGCGCGCGGTCATTGGCCGCCATCACCACCTTGAACCTCAGGATGGCGTAGAGCGCCACGTTCAACAGCAGGCCCGAGAGCACGGCCGAGATCGGCGTCGGCCCCTCCGCGTGGGCGTCCGGCAGCCAGGCGTGCAGCGGCGCCAGGCCCACCTTGGTGCCGTAGCCGAGCAGCAGGAACACGAAGGCCAGGTTGAGCAGCGCCGGATCGAAGCGGTTGGCATGGGCCACGAGCTGCAGCCAGGACATGGCGTTGAGCCCCTCCCCGATCACCGGCTGGGCCGCGAGATAGACGAGGATCGTGCCGAACAGCGCCAGGGCGATGCCGACGCTGCCGAGGATAAAATACTTCCAGGCCGCCTCGATCGCCTCGTGGGTTCGGTAAATTCCCACCATCACGACCGTGGTGAGCGTGGCCAGCTCGACGGCCACCCACATCAGCCCGACGTTCTGGGCCGACAGCGCCAGGCTCATGCCGAAGAGCATGAGCTGGTACATGGCGTGGTAGAACCGCAGGTAGATCGGGGTCAGGCGGCCGGTCTCCAGCTCGTGGCGGATGTAGCTGGCGCTGAAGATGCTGGTGGTGAAGCCGATAAAGGTGTTGAGCACCAGAAACACGACATTGAGGTCGTCAACGAACAGATAGTCGCTGGGCGCGGGACGCTGCTGGATCAGGGCCAAAGCGCAGAGGAACGCGCCGCCGGAGGCCAGAACATTGAGACGTGCGCTTAGACGGTAGCCAGGCGACAGGGCCAGTAGCGCCGCGAACACCAGCGGAATCAGCAACATCCCCGCGAGGGCATAAGCTCCAAGCCCGCTCACTGGCGATCTCCTCGGAAGGTATCCAGCGCGGAGACATCGACGGTGTCGAACCGTTCCCGGATGCGGAACAGGAAGATGCCGATGACGATGAAGGCGATCAGGATCGAGAAGGCGACGCTGATCTCCACGACCAGCGGCATACCCTTGGCCCCGGTGGCGGCGAGCACCAGGCCGTTCTCCAGCGTCATGAAGCCGACCACCTGGCTCACGGCGTTGCGGCGGGTGATCATCATCAGCAGGCCGAGCAGGACGACCGACAACGCGAACGCCAGGTCTTCCCGCGCCAGAGTCCCGGCCGAGGAGGTGACCGGCAGCATGACCGAGATGGAGAGCGCCACGAGCGCCAACCCGAACAGCATGGTGACGCCCACGCCGCCGACTATCTCCACCTCCCGGTGAATCTCCATGCGGCGGATCAACCGGTGCAGGGCGATAGGAATGAACCCGCCCTTGAACAGCAGCGCGATCGCGGCGGTGACGTAGAGATGGGGCGCGGCCTGGATGTAGGCCTGCCAGGCCACGGCGAGCGCCAGGACGACGGCATGGAGCGCGAAGGTGTTCAGCAAGCTGTAGAGCCGGTCCTGATAGAGCATCAGGAAGCAGACCAGCACCATGAGCCCGGACAGAAGATGGGCGACGTCGAAGTCGAGACTGCTCATAGATGCCCCCGCGAGACGAACAGCAGCAGGATCGCCAGGAAGCCCAGCATCAGGGCCCCGCCAAGGAACTCCGGCACGCGGAAGACCCGCATCTTGGCGATGGCGGTCTCGAACACGCCGAGCGCGACCGCGCCGACACCGAGCTTGGCGACATAGGCGCCCATCCCCACGAAATAAGCCGGCCAGGGATCGCCGCTGCGCGCCATGCCGACGGGCACGAAAATACCCCCGATCAGGGACATATAGAGCAGCAGCTTCAGCGCCGCTCCGAACTCGATCATCGCCAGGTGGCGTCCTGAGTACTCCAGCACCATGGCCTCATGCACCATGGTGAGTTCAAGGTGGGTGGCGGGATTGTCCACCGGTATCCGGGCGTTCTCCGCCAGCGCCACCAGGACCAACGACACCAGCACCATCGCCAGCGAGATCCGCAGACCCACCGCCGGTGATTGGGTCACCTCGATGATGGACGATAGCTGGGTGGAATGGGCGAGCAGGGAGAGGGTGAAGGCGACCATCAGCAGGGCCGGCTCGGCCAGCGAAGCGATCATCACCTCGCGGCTGGAGCCGATCCCGCCGAAGCTTGTACCGATATCCAGGCCCGCCAGGGTCTGGAAAAAGCGGGCGCTGCCCAGGAGCGCGACGATGGCGATCAGGTCGGCGGCCCAGCTGAACATCAGCCCCGAGGCGAAGGTCGGCGCGAGGCTCGCCGCCACCCAGGTGGCCGCGAAAATCAGATAGGGCGCGGCGCGGAACAGCCAGGAGGCATTCTCCGCGATCACCGCCTCCTTGCGAATCAGCCGCAGGAGATCGCGATAGGGCTGCCAAACCGAAGCGCCGCGGCGTCTGAGCAGCCGCGCCTTCACCTTGCGCACGACGCCGGTGACCAGCGGCGCCAGCGCGAGCACCAGCAGCATCTGAACGCCCTGGACCAGGTAATCGGAGATCAGCGCCATACGGTCAGCAGGGTCAGAAGCAGCACCAACGCGCCGAACACGAGCGACAGGTACTGGCGGATGGTCAGGAACTGCAGGTGATTGAGCCGTTCGGCGATGCGGCCGACCCCGGCGGCGATTGGCAGATAGAGCCCCTCCCAGACGAAGTCATGAATTCGCAGCGTGAAGCGCGCGGGGCCCGTGGTCCCGGGCGCCGGCATCTCCACGCGCTCGCGGGCGCCGAACACCAAGGCGCCGAAGACGCGACGGAGTGGCTGAGCGAAACTGCTTGGCGAGTACTGAGTCGCCGGTCGGGGGTCCGGGAAGCCGCAGTCCCAGGCCGGGGCCCGCCGCATGGCCTTGGCGGCGACAGCCCGCACCAGCAGCGCCGAGGCAGCCGCCGAGACGGCGATGAAGGCGAACACCATGAGCCCGTCGTAGGAACTCCGGTGATCGGCCAGGGGCGCCAGCATGAGCCACGGCTGACCGGACTGCGCCGGGAGCGCCTGGCCGACAAGAACCCGTGCGATTGGCGCGAGCGCGTCCAGGACCGGGCCCGGCAGGATACCGATGAGCAGGCAGCCCAGCGCAAGCATGCTCATCGCCCCGATCTGGAAGCCGTCCACTTCCCGCGCCGTCTCCGCCGCCGGCGAGCGGGGCCGGCCCAGGAAGGCCATCCCGTAGGCGCGCACGAAACAGGCGGCGGCCAGGGCGGCGGCAAGCGCCAGCATCGCGCCGGCGGCCGGGGTCAGAAACTTCAGCAGCCATTGCGGCAGGCTCGGACTGATCAGGATTGCCTGGAACAGCAGCCATTCCGACACGAACCCGTTCAACGGCGGCAGCGCCGAGATCGCCGCCGCGCCGACCAGCATCAAGGCGGCGGTGAAGGGAAGCCGGTGGATCAATCCGCCCATGGCGGCCAGGTCGCGCTCGCCAGTCGCCGAAAGGACTGACCCCGCGCCGAAGAACAGCAGGCTCTTGAAGGTTGCGTGGTTGATCGCGTGCAGCAGGCTCGCCACCAGCGCCAGCGCCGCGGCCTCGCCCATGCCGTTGGCCTTGAACGCCAGGGCCAGCCCGAGGCCCAGGAAAATGATCCCGATATTCTCCACTGTGCTGTAGGCCAGTAGGCGTTTGAGATCGTCCTGGAGGAGGGCGTAGAGAAGGCCGACGACGGCGGTCACAGCGCCAGCCGAGAGCAGGGCCACGCTCCACCACCATTGCGGCGGACCGAGAAGATCGAATGCGATCCTGATGAACCCGTAAATCGCGACCTTGGTCATAATTCCGCTCATGAGCGCGGAGACGTGGCTGGGCGCCGCGGGGTGAGCCAGCGGCAGCCACACATGCAGGGGGACCAGGCCCGCCTTCGAGCCGGTCCCGACCAGGGCCAGCATAAGCGCTACACCCGCCAGTGGACGAGCGCCCACGAGGTCCCTCATGGAGGCGAAGTCGTAGTGACCCTCCGGCCCGGCCAACAGGCCGAACGCCAGCAGCAGGGCCAATGTGCCGAAGCTGGCCATCACCAGATAGACATAGCCCGCCAGCGTGTTGCCGGGCTCCTTGTGGTGCGCCATCACAAGCGCCCAGGACATGACCGACATGAATTCCCAGGAGACGAGGAAGGTGAAGGCGTCACCCGCCAACACAACCAGGCTCATCCCGGCAAGAAACGCCGGATAGAAGGGCAGCACGCGCGCTGGCGCGGCCTCGTGGCGGCCATAGCCAATTGCGTAGACGCTGGCGGCGCATCCGCCGAAACCGACGATCGCGAGGAACAGCGCCGCCAGGGCGTCCAGACGAAAGTGGGAGCCGATCCAAGGCACCCCCAGAGGAAGCACCAGGCTCTCGCTGCCGCCCCGCAACAGACCCCAGAGCGCGAGCGCCCCGATCGCGGCGCAGATCGCGGCGCACAAAGGGTAGATCAACACTTGCGCCAGGCGGGTCCGCGCGGCGACGGCCCCGCACGCACTGAGCGCGAGCAAGGCGACAATTGACCAGATCGCAGCAGATAAGACGCTAAGATTCATGCCTGTGTCGGCGCTGGAAGGATCACTCGGAAATCGGCCGACGGCGAGAGCTCGCCGCCGTATCAATCTTGATTGTGCCTGCCTGAGACCGGTCCCCCCACTGTGCGATCGGTTCTCGCGCGATACGCGAACGCGGCCTGCCGAATTCCTTACCGCGCGCCTCCATCGAGCGAAGCAGGTGGAAGGCCGTGGCGGCTCCCATTGATTATATTTACATCTATCGTGATGTCCACCACATCACAGAAATTTCGGACCCGCGATGAGGGCCGGCCACCGGCGACCGAGAGATCGCGACCAGGAGGGGAAGGGTTCCTGGCCCGAGACGTCGGTCAATACTCTGTGGGTCGTGCTCCATGGTCGGCGAACTTTTGGTGAGGGCCCATGGGCGAGGGCGCCTTCGCGGGCCCCTCGACCCTGCAGACTGGTGTAAATCACGGCCCACAGCCGGGCGAGCGGCAGGGAAAGCATCCCGATGACGACCATTGCCAGGTAAGCGGTTTGACCGGTGATCATGGCGATCTCCAGAAATGAGGTCTCGCGTCGGAGATCGCCGAGCGTCGAAGGACTCGAGCCCTCATGAGACATCTTCGGCGCGCCTGAGACCGTGCGATGTCGGACCGGCGGCCTTGCTGCAATGGATCTCGACGGCAGCAGAGCTTCCGCGTGGCGGCGCTGTTCAGGCGCGTCGCGCACGTTTCGTATCCAGGCCGGCGCCATGCGGGCTTCAAGCCGCAAGCATGATGTTTTGAGCATCGATGCTCAAAGTTGATGCGCGGCTCTCACCGCCGTACACTTGGGCGCGAGCTTCGGCTGGCCCCAGCGTATTCAGCGATGCCGCGCCAGGAATTCACGGTCGGCGTGGAGTCCCAACGGTATGAAGATCCTGGTGGAACGCGACGAGGATGAACGGCGGATTCGCGTTGTCGAACACCGTCGTGACGGGTCGCGATTATACTTCGACGGCGGCGCCCTCTACACGCACGTCGATGCCGAAGGAAACAATCTTCTTGAATATATCACGGCCATGGACCGCGCGCTGCGGGGCGCCGACAGCGTCCTGATGCTCGGCACGGCGGGCGGCGCTTTGGCGACCCTGTTGAGCCGGCGGGGCGGCGCGGTCACCGCGGTGGACAACTGGCCCGCCGCGTTCGAAATCGCCCGACGGTGGTTTCACCTTCCGACCGAGGTCGAATGTATCCACGCCGAGGCCCTCGCCTTCCTGCGCGGGACGCCAAGGCAATGGTCCGCCGTCGCCATCGACGTCTTTCACGGCGTGGAAATTCCGGACGCCTTCTTGACCCCTGATATCGGGGCTCTCTTGGCGAGCGTCGTCCAGCCCGGCGGGTTGATAGTATGGAATGTCGCCGACTGCCCCCGCTCATGGCCGGCTCGATGGATCGCGAAAGCCCTGCGCCACGCAGGCCTGGCCCCGACCCTGGTCTCGGTGATGGACGGCGAGGTGGGCAATACCCTCGTCGTTTGTCGCAATACTCGAACTTCGGCGTTCCAAGACCCTGCAATCCAGGCCCGACGGCGCGCGGAACTGGAAGTCTATTCCTCGATGCCGCGGGGCGACACCCCGGCGCTTTGAACCGCGATGCCAAGACGCTGGTAGGCGACCTCCGCCAACCCCTCAGCCATCGGGCTTAAGGCCGCGTGGGTCCGGCAGACGAATAGGAGCCTTGTGAGCTCCGCGCCGCGGGCGTCAGGCCCCAGATCAGGGCTCGGCATTGAAATGATCGTCGCGCTGTCGAGGGCCCGCGGCGACGGGGGCTGGTTCCGCGGCGCCCGGTGCGGGCTTGCCCGCGAAGTCGCGGTCCTGGGGATCGCTGGTCGCCCGCAGCCGGACACGAGGCAGCCCTCGCTGTCCATCTTTCTGGTCGTGAGCATGTGAACCACACCACCACGTCCAACCTCGCTCTGTCGATATTCAGCCCACCTAAGGTGATGCTCTAGACGTCAACGGGCAGCTTCGGTGCGGGATGACGATCGAGCAAGCGGACGCCGCGGCCGGTCCCCTCGCTTCGTGCGCCGACCGTGATCAACTCGACCCCGGTCTCGTTGATGGCGTTGACCACTTTTTCCAGGCTGTCTACGACGGCTCGAACGATACCGTCGCTTGATTCCATGCGCTGAATCGTCGGCAGCGAGACGCCTGAGAGGCGGGCCAACTCCTTCTGGTCAATGCCGATGAGCGCCCGCGCGGCCTTAATCTGTGCACCCGTGATCATTCGCCTATCTATAATGATGGTTTTGGCATCAGCAAGAGGGATGATCCTGATGTGCGGCGCCGGAGCGCGTCAGGTGATGGGCATGAGGCGCCGCGTGGGCTGGCCCGAAACCTCCCCGGACGGGTTGGCGAAATCGGTGCGCCCCGCCTGCGCGCCGACAGAGACATGCCAAAGCCTCTCCGCAACGACACGCGCCACAGCTGGGCTGTTGAATTCGAGGCACAGGGAACCAAACCACGTCGTCAGGACAATCCGCGCCGGAACAGAGGTGATCCGACACTCGGTGTTCCCGAGGGGAAAGGCTGTAAGCTGACCGGTGTCATCCAGGAATGCGATTCTCAGATCGGTCAGCACCAGCCTCCCTTGCGAGCGCACAGCGCCTGTGCGGCAAGCGGCTGGCCAAGCGTCGAGCGTGCGCTCCGCGCCGACAAGGGCCAGGCCTCTCACCGAAAGGTCATCCAAATTGTCGGCAATGTAGGTTTCCGGGTTGAGGTGTTTCAAAGCGGCTTCCAGCGATGAGACTGATTGGCAAAGCCTTCCTAGTGATGCTTTATGCATCATGCAAGCGGTTCTACACATGATCGCGACTGGTTTTAGGAAGACGTCATGTACTCCGATGCCGCTCACGCCATTTGGCTTGCCGAGCCTGACGAACGCCTGCGCGCGCCGCTGGCCGAAGGCCTGCGGTGCGATGGCATGCACATGGTTGAGTACGTCAGCCCGGAGGTCGCGCTGGAGGCGTTGGGAAGGGGCGGCAAGGCCGCCGTGCTGGTAACGGCGCCGGCCGAAAGCCGCCTGACGGATCGGGAACTCGCGGAACAGACGCGGTTGGCCGCCCCGCAGGGGGCCAAGGTGGAGACAAGTTAGCGCCAGACTGACAGCACCCCCATCCCCCGGTCGAGGCAAGCCCCTGCGCGCGGTTAGCTGAGGATCGTGCCGGCTTCGCCGCCGCGGGCCATCATGCGGCCGATGGCGTCGAACAGCAGGGTCATGGCGACGGGCTTGAGGATCACGTCGTCAGCGCCGGCGGCCATGCAGTCGGCGCGCATGTCGAGCGCCGTGTCGGCCGTGACCACGATGATCGGAAGGCCCGCCTTGGCGTCGCCCCGGGCGCGGATGTTGCGGATCGCGGTCAGGCCGTCCATGCCCGGCATGCGCAGGTCCATCAGGATCAGGTCGTAGTCGTTCTGGTCGATCATGGTCAGGCCGGTGGCGGCCTCCGGCGCCTCGGCCATCTCGAGGCCGGCGACGCCCAGCATGTCCTTGACCACGCGCCGGTTCATCGCATCATCCTCGACGAACAGAACCAACATGGCGCGCGCTCCTTGGGTGCAGCAAACGGCTAGGTGATCGACCAGTCAAGTGACCGAAGGTTCATCTCCGGGCCTCAGGCCGCCGAGACGGACGCGGGGGCCTTCGCCGCGTCCGGAGTTTCGGTGGAGCTCGACGCCGCCTGCAGCGCGGCAAGGAGACCCGCGGCGGAAATCGGCTTGGCGATGATCTGCCCGGCGCCCGCCTGCGTGAACCGGGCGATGTCCTCGTCCGACGGGGTGGCGCACAGCAGGCTGATCGACGCCTGGCTCCTGACGGCGGCCAGCCGCCGCAGCGAGTCCGCCGCGTCCTCGCCATCGATGCGGACGGCGTCGGCGTCGGCGACGATGCGGTCGAACGCCTGGGTGGACAGGGCCGCCAGGGCCGCCGCGCCGGAGGAGACGATCTCCAGCGCCCGGACCTTGGGCTGGAGCACCGCCCGCAGCAGCCCCTGGGCCAGCGGGTTGGCCTCGACCAGCAGCAGGCTGCAGGCGGCCAGGCCGGCCGGCGGACCTTCCGCGGCCTCGGCCGCCCTGGCGGGCTCGCGAAGCTCCACAGGGTTACAGGGCAGACGCACGGTGAAGGTCGAGCCCTGGCCGAGTTCGCTTTCCACGCTGATCTCGCCACCGAGGGCGGCCGTCAGCTCATGGCAGATGGCCAGGCCCAGGCCGGTGCCGCCGTAGGTGCGGGTGACGCTGGTGTCGACCTGGCTGAAGGACTCGAAGATTACGCCGAAGCTTTCCCTGGGAATGCCGATGCCGGTGTCGCTGACGCGCAGGACCAGTTCCTTGCGATCGCCGTGGTCTTCAACCCCGGCCCACAGGTCCACCGCTCCCTGGTCGGTGAACTTGATGGCGTTGGACATCAGGTTGAACAGAATCTGGCGCAGACGCGTGCCGTCCTCGACGATGCGGGCGGGCGCGCCGGCGATGTCGAGGCGCAGCTGCAGGCCCTTGCCCTCGGCCCGGTCGGCCCAGAAGCGACCGGTCTCCGCGAGAATGGTCCGAAGGTCGATTTCGCTGCGCTCGATCTGCAGGTTGCCGGTCTCGATCTTGGCCATGTCGAGAATGTCGTCGACCAGGGCGCGCATGGTCTCGCCGGCGTTCTGCACCAGCGAAATCTTGTCGCGCACGCCGGTGTCGACCTTCGGATCGGACAGCAGCACCTGAGTCATGCCGAGGATGCCGTTCAGGGGCGTGCGGATCTCGTGGCTGGTGGTGGCCAGGAAGTCGGTCTTGGCCTTGAGGGCCTTTTCCAGCGAGGTGTTGACCGTGTTCAGGGTGACGTTGGCGGCCCGCACTTCATTTCGGCTGCGGCGGATCGAGAAGAAGGCGAACAGGACCAGGATCAGGACGATCGTGGATCCGCCCAGCAGGCCCATGCTGATCATGTTGCGCGAGCGCGCGAGCTGGATGTCCCGTTCGAGTTGCCCGGCCTTGAGCTTGGCGATCTTCAAGTCCTGGTTGGCGAAGTCGAAGCGGGCCGCCAGCAGGGCGGCGCCGGCGTCGGCCATGGCCGACTTGGCCTCGTCATCCAGCCGCTTGAAGGCGCGCAGGTGGGCGAAGGCCCGACTCGGGTCGCCGACCCTGGCGTAGACCTCGTAGGCCACCTTGTGGAAGTCGCGGTACTGACCCGGCGTCTCCTCGAGGTCCAGGCCGGCGAAGACACGCTCGATGTCGCGAATCGCCTGGGGGTAGTCGCCGCGGCGTTGCGCGGCCTGGGCCGCCACGCCCCAGAAGTAGGGGCGCTCCTGCGCCGCTTCGCCGCCGGCCGTGAGCCGCAGGCCCCGGGCGATGCTGGCGTCGGCGGCGCCGAACCGTCCGGCCATCACCTCGGTCGAGGCCAGGTTGCTCAGGATCGAGGCCTCAAGCAGCGGACTGCCCATTTCCCGCGCGATGGCGATGGCGGCCTTGAACTTGGCCTCGGCTTCCGGCAGGCGGCCGAGGGCCTTCAGGGCGTTCGCCTGGTTGTTGTAGGCCGACATCAACACCACCGGATCGGCCTGATAGACCTCCGCGGACTGGGCGTAGTACTGCAGGACGCGATTGTAGTCGCCGGCCTCCTGGTAGATGGAGCCGATGTACTGCAGGGCCCGGGCCTGCCCGCGAGCCTCTCCGGCGAGGCGGAAGATGGTGAAGGCCTTCTGGAAGACTTCGAGGGCCCGCGTGGTCTTGCCGGTGCCGGCGAGAATCCCGCCCTGCGCCATGGCCAGGTCGCCGTGAAGCTTGGTGTTGGGGGCTTTGGCGGCGACGACGGCGAGGGCCTGATCGATGATCGGCGCGGCTTCCTGGGCCCGGCCCAGGCGCATCAGGGCTTCGCCCTGCAGCCACTGACTGGTGGCGACCTGGATCGGCTGGTCGGCCGCCGGCGTGCTCCTGGCGATGGCCATCGCTTCAATCGAGCGGTCCAGCGCGATCTTGGGATCGGCCATCATCGCCGACTTGGCGGCGGTGACCTTGGCGTCGAAAGCGCTCGCCCCGGCGGAGGGGGTCGGGCTCGCGGCGGCCGCGGCGGCGACCGGGCCGGCCAGCAGGGCCATCAGCGCGATCGCGGACGCGCAATTCCGGAATGACATAGGAAGCCTCCCACAGGCCCTGGAGCTTGCGGGAGGTTCCTTAAGTTAGCGCTAAATCAAGAGGATGGGACCGGGCCTTCGACAGCCCGGTCTCGCCCTCTAGAAGCCGATGCGGAAACGGGCGCCGGCCATCCAGGATTCCTGCTCGCCGTCCGATCCGGGTTTCACGTCGACCCGGCCGAAGAAGGACAGGTCGGCCTGGTCGTCGAGCACCTGGCGACCGTAGAGGAGCTCGGCGGCATAGGGCCGCGCCTGTGAGACGTCGAAGCTCTGGGTCACGATGCCGATTTCGCCGGTTTCACGATCGACCACCTGGACGGTGGTGACATCGAACCGGCCGTCTTCGACGACCAGGGGCTGGGACAGGCTGAACCGGGCCACGTCGCCTTTGGCCAGCAGGTTCGCCTTGGTCAGCGACACCTGGTAGGCGCTCGACGTCAGACCCCCCGGCGCGACAGCGATCGACTGGCCGCCCTCGCTCTGACGGGTGCTGGCGGTGGTGGCCGAGGCGGCCAGGGTCAAGTCGCGGCTCAGCGAAAGGCCCACGCCCAGGGTGTAGGCGTCGGTGGTCGAGCCGCCCGCGAAGTCATGCGGGTCGAACGACTGGACGCCGAGCAGGCTCCGGGCTTCCCGCAGGCGGGTGTAGGAGCCGACGAGATAGGCGCCGTCCGTCACACGATAGGTGAGGGCGAACTGCGAGGCCGCGGCCTGGAAGATCTCGGCGCCGTTGTTGCCGCGATCCACGCCCGGCGCCGCCCTCGGATCCCGCTTGGCGAGACGCTGGGTAGCGCCCGCCGACAGGCTCAACCGGTCGGTCAGGTCAAGGCTCATGTTGGCGTAGCCGCCGCCGGAGGCCAGGCCCAGGATCGGGTTCACGCCGCCGCGGTCGCTGTCGTAGTCGGTAGCCAGGCCGAGGCCCGGGACGCCGTTCATCACCGGCGCGCCGTCACCGAAGCCGAGGTCGGCCGTGAACCGCTCGCCCGTGAGCCGCAGCTGGGACTGGTAAGCCGGCCCGTCCTGGCGGAAGCCGTAGGGCGTCGTCCGCGGCGTGATCGACAGCCGCATGTCCATGCCCCAGGCGCCGCCGACCGGAACACCCGAGTCGATGAGGCCGTAGCCCGTTCCGACGAAGTTGCCTTGGACGAAGCCGGAGGTGGAGGCGGGCTTATAGGTCGCCGCCCAGGCGCCGAGCTGGCTCAGCAGATAGGCCTGGAACTGTTCCTGCGAACCGCTGGCTGTCGTCACGGTCTGGCCGATCAGCTTGGAAGACAGCGGGATGGCGAAGTCGCGGTTCGTCGCCGAGAACGACTCGAAGGCGAAGTAGAAGATGCCCTTGGAGTCAAATTTCGACACATCGTTGTTGACCACGGTCGAGGCCACCGACGAGGTTGACGCCTCCCTGATGGTCCCGTTGTCCGCGTACAGCCACCTCAGGCCATTGAAGGCCAGCGGCGACTGCGAAGCCTGCACGTCCAGCATACCCACGCCGTAGACCGGATCGACCCCTGGCTCGCCCAGGTCGCGGGCGGATTTGAGGATGATGTCGGCGCTCAGGCCCGGATAGTTGGCCAGCCAGGGCCAGCGGTCATGCAGCAGGGCGATGGCGCCCGAGACCAGCGGCGCGGCGAAGGAGGTGCCGGACGCCCGGGTGACGCCGCCGGCGCCGTCCGAGACGAGAATCAGCTCGCCCGGGGCGACGATGAAGTGGTCCATCAGCCGGTTGCCGGCCTTGCAGACGCCGGCGTCAAGCAGGCAGGCCAGGCCCGGACGGTTGGAGAAGCTCGAGATGTTGCCGGCCAGATCGACCGAACCCACGACGATGATGTTGGGGTTGGTGGCGAAGTTCCAGTTCAGGTCCTGGGTCTGGGTCACGCCCTCGTTGCCGGCGGCTATGACGAACACCGTCCGCTGACTCGCCGCGGCGACCGCCGCGTTGGAGAAGACGTCGTTCCAACCCTGGTCCAGCGTGGATCCCGGGACGCCGAGCGACATGTTGACGATCGACGCGCCGTTGTTGGTCAGCATCAGGATGCCGTTGGTGACGTCCGTCCAGTTGGCCGTGCCGGTGGCGTCGAACGGGTTGTAGGCGATCACCGAGGCCTGGGGCGCGATGCCCATCACGCCGCGGCCGTCATGGGCGCCGACCATCAGGCTGGCCACGGCCGAACCGTGTCCGTTGGCGAAGTCGGAGACGCCGTCGTAGGCGACGATGGTCCGACCCAGGTCCGCCTGGCCGGTGACGGTGAAGTCGAGCAGGCCGATGACGGTGTCCGAGCCGGAGCCCTGCGTCTGCGTCAGGGCGGGCGTCCAGTTGACGGTCCGCATCCAGTGGTCGACGTGGTCGGAGCCCGAAAACTCCATCAGGCCGTCGTACCAGTCGAGGAAGAACATCGCCCGCTGGCTTTCCGACAGGGCGGACAGCGTGCTGCTGTCGTTCAGATCGATGCCGTAGCGGGCCAGCAGGGGCGAGGCGAAACCTTCCTGTAAGGACTTTCCGGTCCGCGCCTGGACGACCGAGCCCCAAACGACGGAGGCGTCGGTGATCAGGCCCTGCAGCTGCCCTGCGACGACGCCGTAGTCCGCCGGTCCGTCGGCGGTTCCGACGCTCGACCAGGCGCCCGAGATGACGGTCCAGTCAGAACCAGCGTCCGTCCAGTAGGCCTCCAGACCGCTGCTCGTCGGCGCACCGTCGGCGCCGGTGAACGGCTGGATGTTGCCCCAGAACGGCTGAAGGTTGCCGTAGAATGGCTGGAGGTTGCCCCAGAACGGCTGGATGTTGCCCCAGAACGGCTGCAGGTTTCCGTAGAACGGATTGAGGTTGCCATAGAAGGGCTGAAGATTGCCATAGAACGGTTGAATGTTGCCGTAGAACGGCTGGATGTTGCCGTAGTACGGCCTGACCACATTGCCCGCCGCGGGCGGCGTCGAGGTCTGTGCGCAAACCGGCAGCGCGATCATGGAGACCGACGCGACCGCGGCCAGCTTCAGGCTGAAATGACGAATAGCGCGAGACATCCTATGCCCCTCCCCTGCTCGGAGATTCTCCCCGATGCGTCGACTATGCGCAGGGAAGAATTTAGGGAGAGTCAAAGAGCGTAGTAAAAATGCCGGTAACCGTGTCAACAGTTATAGAGTTAATATCACCTTACCCGATCTTGGACTCGGGTCGACTCATAATGAATGGGTTCTTGATATCCACGACAGGGTCATTCTTCAAGAATGACTCTAACTCTTCAATATTGATGGGCTTGGAAATCAAATAGCCTTGGATGAGGTCGCACCCCATCATGCGCAGCAGGGCCAGCGCGCTGGCCGTGTCGACGCCCTCGGCGGTCACTTCCATGTCCAGAGCGTGGGCCAGGTCGATGGTCGAGCGGACCAGCAGGGGATCGCGGTGGCTCGATGCGAGGCCTGAAATGAACATCCGGTCGATCTTCAGCTCATGGGCCGGCAGCTGCTTCAGGTAGGCCAGCGACGACAGCCCCGAGCCGTAGTCGTCGATGGCGATCTTGATCCCGGCCTTGGCGAAGGCCTCGAGATTGCGCAGCGCGCGCTCCGGTTCGTCGATCACCGCGGTTTCGGTGATCTCGAACCCGATCAGGCCGACGGCCTTCTCCGCAACGATCTTCAGCGCCCAATCGGCGAAGGCCGGGTCGGGCACCAATCGGCCGGAGATGTTCACATGGAGGGCGATCACATGCCCCTCGGCGAGCAGCCGGGCCTGATCGGCGATCGCTTGTGAAAGCACCCACTTGGTGAGATCGGTGATCAGCCCGGTCTCTTCGGCCAGTCCGATGAACTCGTCGGGCGGGAGCAGCCCCCGCCTGGGATGCCGCCAGCGGATCAGCGCTTCCGCGACATCGACGGCGCCGGTGCGGCAACGATACTTGGGCTGGTAGCAGAGGAACAACTCGTCCCGGGCGATCGCGGTTCGCAGATCGCCGAGCAGCGACAGACGCGCCAGGGCCGCTTCCCGGTCTTCTTCGCAGAAGGCGACGACCTTGATGTGGCCGGCCTGGGCATGCGCCAGGGCGATGGCGGCGTTTTCGACGACCGACTCCTGACGTCCGACACGGGGAGCGACGCCGATGGCGACACCCAGATCGAAGGTCTGGCCATCGACTTCCAGGCGCTCCTCGAGATCCTCCCGCAGCTGTTCGAGCTGCGCTGTGGCGGCGGCCTGGCTCTCCGCCGGAAAGGCGAACTCCACGATGGTGCGGCCGATCCGACCGGTCAGGGCGGGGGAAATTCGGCCATGGATGCGGGCCGAGACCGCCTGAAGGATGCGGTCCGCCATCTCCGCCCCCACCTGGCGACGAAGATCGCTGAATCGGTCCAGGCCGACCACAGCGACGAACACGGGCCAATCCCGGGTTTTGCCCGAGGCGAACAGCGACGGGGCCAGCATGGATTCCGCGGACTTCTCCTTTGCCCGGCCGTCAACCTGATCCAGCCTTGCGGAAAGGGCATTGAACGAGGCGGCGTAGGGCGAGGCGTCAGGCAGACGAACGCCCCCCACGCCCGCTGTCAGGCAATCAATGGCGATGCAGAGTTGACTATCCGCGTCCTCGCGGGCCTGCCGGCCAGAATTCGGCTCCTGTTCGTCCATCGCTCCCTGTTACGCCAAGTCTCTGAAAGGCCTGTTAAAGCGGACTGTCGACGAGCGACGCGGCGGAAGAGGGCGAACCCGGCCAGACGGCACTGACACGTCAAGGCGGCCCGGCCGGCGTGGGCGTGACAGCCGCTTCGATGGCGTGGAAGAGTTTATCGACCTCGATTGGCTTGGCGACGTGCCCATCCATGCCGGCCTGACGATAGTCGGCCAGCTGGTGAGTCATGGCGTTGGCTGTAAGGGCAAGGATCGGGGTCCTGGGAAGCCCGTCTCTCGCCTCCCGCTCGCGAATGATCCCGGCCGCGGTGGCGCCGTCCATCCGCGGCATTTGAATGTCCATCAGGATGAGGTCGTACTCGCCGTCTTCCCAGGCGGAGACCGCCGCCTGCCCGTCGGCAACCACATCCGGCTCGATGCCGACCTGGCTGAGCAGGGTCCGGATGACCAGTTGGTTCGTGGCGTTGTCCTCGGCAACCAGAATCCGCAACGCCTGGTTGGCGGCCGGCTGTGCCGCCAGGGGCGGGCTCGTCGGGCGGCTTTGCGATGCGATCTTCGACAGCGGGAGAGTGACGCGAAACAGGGTTCCCCGGCCCGGCCGACTATCGACGGCAATGTGGCCGCCCATCAGCCCCACCAGATCGCGGCAGATCGCCAGGCCAAGACCGGTGCCGCCGAAGCGCCGCGTGCTGGACGCATCCACCTGCTCGAACTTGCGAAACAGATCCGGAATCCGCTCGGGCGGCATGCCGATGCCGGTATCCTTGACGATGAAGTTCAGAACACCGGCGCGGCGGCCTGCGGTTATCCGGACCGAGCCGGCGTCGGTGAACTTGATCGCGTTTGAGATGAGGTTGTGAAGGATCTGGCGAATGCGCAGGGGATCGCCCAGATAAACCCCACGGGCCCGATCAAGGAGGCGCAAATCAAGGTCGAGCCCCTTCTGGGCCGCCAGGGCGGCGAAGGTGGCGTGAGACGCGGTCACGAGCTCGACCAGATCGAACTCCGCGTCTTCGATTTCCAACTTGCCTGCCTCGATCTTCGCCAGATCCAACAGGTCATTGAGGATGACCAGGAGAGTCTCCCCCGACTGGCGGATAACCTCCAGGCGTTCCATTTGGCGCGCTGGCAGATCATCCCGCGCCATGGCCTGCGCCATCCCGAGCACACCGTTCAGCGGGGTGCGTATTTCGTGGCTCATGGTCGCCAGGAAGGCGCTCTTGGCGTCATTGGCCGCGTTGGCGCTGGCCGCCGCCCGCGTCAGTGCTGCCTCGGCGGCGACGCGATCTGAAATGTCGCGAATGAAGGCCGTGTACAGGGCCTCCTCTCCCGAACCCAGCTTCGACAGGCCAACCTCCAGCGGAATGATCGCGCCTGTCTTGGTGAGGCCGTGGATGGTTTGGCGGCCGACCATTCGGCGGCTGGCGCCCCCCTCGGCCGCGAAGCCGCGCATGTGACCCCCGTGGGCGGCGCGATGTTCCAGAGGCACCAGGACATGGAGGGGTCGGCCCAACACCTCGCTGGGCCTGTAGCCGAAAATGGCGCCGGCGCCGTCGCTGAACACCAGGATCCTGAGGTCGGGTCCAACAACGATCAGGCCTTCGTCGGAAATGTTCAGAATGCTGGCCAGGATGTCTTCGGCCCGGTCCGGCAGACCGGCATTGACCGCGATCCTCCGACGGAGCGCCGCCCGGGCGTTGCGCCACCGCTGTTGCGCGCTGACCAGCAAGCCAGGAACATTGTCAGTCTGATCAGTCCCGCTCACGAACCAGCTGCTCCATGCCGCACGCTCTCCCGCACCCGGAACACTGGTGCCCTGATTTGGAAGGGACGGAGAACGCGCCATTCTGGTCCCGTCATGCCCCGTCGGGCCCCGATTGACCGGAGGGACGGTTTTCTGAACGACAGGGTAAGAACCCATACGCCCCAGGGGTCAGGGCGGCCCGGCTGCGACAAGTTGACGCAGTCATGCCGCGCCATGGAAGCCGTTGCTGGCCGAGCATGTTTCGTCCAGGCAGTTGTCGGCGAGCGGACAGACGCCGGAGACCGGACGGTTGGTCCTGGGGGGAGCGGCCTGCATATCCCGCACGACACTCAGCAGACCTAGCGCTCCGGCGGGCGAAAGTGTCTCGGGCCGAAAGCCATCGTCCAGCGAAGGCTCCCCCTTCAGGATTGCATCGTCCGAAGCGAACCGTCCGCAACACAGGCTCCAGTCAGAAAACAGCCGGATGGCGACGTCGCGATCCTGGAGGACGGTCACCATCGAATGCCGCGGGTCGCATGAGATGGCCCCAAAAGCCTGCCTCACACTATCCTTCGGCCCTTCAATAACCTGCAGGAACCGGCCGTTGGAGGAGAAGAGAACGCCGGTAATGCCAAGCTGCTCGTTCTGTATGGCGGACGACCGGCTGATCTCGTCAATGGACGCCTTGAAGTCCTGCCTGGACGCCACGTTCGCCACGCTGTGGAAGATCAGCCGACGCAGCGGTTGGGTCTCGCGCTTCGGAGGCGGCGCGTGGCGATGGCCCGCCTCCCGCGCCATCCGCGCCGGGAGACGACAGACGCCGACACCACCATCCTCGCATCCGTCGAACTGGATGCCCAGGCCGCTGAGCGCCTCAATGATCGCGTTAAGCGTGCGGGTGTTCGCGTCAACGGGCCCGCGGATCCGCTCCAGCCTTTTGATCGTCTCGAGACTGAGGCCGCACAGGCGAGCCAGCTCCGCCTGCTCAAGGCGCGCGAGCGCCCGCGCTGCCCTTATCTGCTCTCCAGTGATGCCGAACGAGCCGCCACTCATTGCTCCCCCCCCCTGAGGACACTGTAATTACACTTCAGGTGTATAGATTAGAGCCTGATTTGATAACACGGTTACCAGACGACCCTGCCTTTGGCCACACTGTTATAGTTATAATGCCCATGATAACCGCCTTTCAGCCCACTGGATGTTAACTCGGTGGGTGACACCGGTTTCCATTAACCATTTTTTCTTTCATATTCCTTATCTATACATGGCCCACTTCGGTGCGGCGCCCGCTCTCGCTCCAATTGAAATGCACAGGCCAGCCTCTCCTTGAACGGTCCCTTGCCCCCTGCCCCGATCGCACCGAAGAACGCCACGCGAGTTTTGATTGTCGATGATTCGGCGGTCGTCCGGGGGCTCATTGCGCGCCAAGTCGAGGCCGAAGATGACCTGACGGTTGTCGCCACGGCCTCCAATGGCGAGCTCGCCCTTCGTGAACTGTCGCGCCACCCGGTCGACCTGGTGGTGCTCGACATCGAGATGCCGGTCATGGACGGCCTGACGGCCCTTCAGCGGATCGTGGCGGAGTACCCGCAGGTGCGCGTGATCATGGTCTCAACCCTGACCCGCCGAAACGCCGAGATCAGCCTGAAGGCATTGCAGCTCGGGGCGGCGGACTATGTGGCCAAGCCCGAGAACGGCATCGCCGGCGCCGAGGCCTTTCGCATCGACCTTCTTGCCCGCCTCCGCGCCCTGGCGCCCCGCCGCAGGGCGATCGCGACGCCGGCGTGTACGCCGCCGCCCGCCTCCCGCCCGGGCCAGGCCGTTCCCGAAGTGCTGGCCATCGGCGCCTCGACCGGCGGGCCGCCCGCGCTGCTCAAGCTCTTCGAGGCCCTCAAGGGCGCCGTGCGGCAACCCATCCTGCTGACCCAGCACATGCCCGCGACCTTCACGGCGCTGCTCGCCGAACAGCTGTCGCGCGCCGGCGACCGGCCCTGCGCCGAAGGCCGGGACGGCGAGATCGTCCAGCCCGGCCGATGCTATGTCGCGCCCGGCGGCTGGCACATGACCGTTGATCGGGAGAACGGTCCGGCTGTCGTACGGCTGAATCAGAATCCACCGGAAAACTTCTGCCGGCCGGCGGTCGATCCACTCCTTCGCAGCGCCGCCCTGGCCTACGGCCGGGGCGTGGTCGCGACCATCCTTACCGGCATGGGTTCGGATGGGGCGAAGGGCTGCGAAGCCGTGGCCCGCGCCGGCGGCCGGTTTGTTGTTCAGGACGAGGCTTCCAGCGTCGTTTGGGGAATGCCCGGAGCCGCCGCGGCGACGGGTCTTGCGCAGGGCGTCCTGCCCCTTGCGGAAATTGGACCATGGCTGCGCAGGACAATGGAACTGGTGCGATGACAGACCTTGATTTCGACCATTTCCGCCAGCTGGTGCGGCTGCGGTCCGGCCTCGCCCTGACGCCGGACAAGGCTTACCTGGTGCTCAGCCGGCTCGCCCCGATTGCCCGGGCGGAAGGACTGCCAGACGTTCCGGCGCTTCTCACCCGATTGAGGCTGGGCGCGCCGGAGGTGTTGCTGCGGCGCTGCGTCGACGCCATGGCCACCCACGAATCCTTCTTCTTCCGGGATGGCACGCCCTTCAACCTGCTGGCCGAACGGGTGCTGCCGGGCCTGATCGAGGCCCGACGCGCGAGCCGGAGCCTGCGCATCTGGTGCGCCGCCTGTTCGAGCGGTCAGGAACCCTATTCCGTGGCCATGCTGCTGCAGGAGGCCGGCGGGGCGCTGGCGGGCTGGCGGACGGAAATCGTTGCCACCGACATGTCCGAGTCCATTCTCGCAAAAGCCCGATCCGGCCTCTACACGGACTTCGAGGTCAACCGGGGTCTGTCAGAGGCCCGGCGAAATCGCTGGTTCACGCAAGAAGGCGCCGCCTGGCGGGTCTCCCCGGCGCTGCAACAGATGGTCTCGTTCCGCCCCCAGAATCTGCTGCAGGGAGCAGCGGGCCTGGGGACCTTCGACGTCATCTTCTGCCGCAACGTCCTGATCTACTTCGACGTGCCGCAGAAGCGGGCCATTTTCGCCGACCTTGCAACGGCGCTGGCCGACCATGGGGCGCTGTTCCTCGGAAGCGCCGAGACCGTCATCGGAATCACCGAAGCTTTCGAGCTGACCCCCGGCGCCCCGGGCCTCTACCGGCCGTCCACCGTTCCGGCGGCCCTCGCCAGAACGGCCTGACCGGGTCCGGCCGGCACACCGGCCGAACCCTCTCTACTGCTTCATGAAGGCTTCGATCTCGGAGCGTAGCGTGTCCAGCTCCTGGGCCTTGCCCGCGAGCCCGTGCGTAGCCTGCAGCATGTCGGCGGCGGCAAGGGCGTTTTCCGTCGCCGCCTGTGTCACGCCGGAGATGTTCGACGACACCTCCCGTGTGCCCGTCGCGGCTTCCTGGACGTTTCGCGTAATCTCCTGGGTAGCCGCGCCCTGCTGCTCAACGGCGCTGGCGATGGCCGAAGAGGCCTCGTTCGCCTGTTCGATGGTGCGCCGGATGCTCTCGATCGCGGCCACCGCGGCCTGACTCGCCTTCTGGATGGAGCCGACCTGTTCGGCGATCTGCTTGGTCGCCTTGGCCGTCTGATCGGCCAGGTTCTTGACCTCCGACGCGACCACCGCGAACCCCTTGCCGGCTTCGCCGGCGCGGGCGGACTCAATCGTCGCGTTGAGCGCAAGAAGCTTGGTTTGCGAGGCGATCTCCTGAATCAATCCGACCACTTCGCCGACGCGCTCGGCGGAGTCGGCCAGGCCGCGCATCGTCTCGTCGGTCGAGAGCGCCTCGTCCACCGCCTGTCTCGAGATGCTGCTCGACTGTTCGACCTGGCGGGTAATCTCCTGGATCGAAGCCGACAGCTCTTCGGCCGCGGAGGCGACCGTCTGGACATTGGAGGAGGCTTCGTCGGATGCGGCGGCGACCGCCGCCGCCTGGTTGCTGCTCTCTTCGGCGCTGGCCGCCATGGTCTGGGCCATGCCCCGCATGCTGTCGGCGGCGTCAGCGACCTCCTTGCTGAACTCGGTGACCCTCCCGATGAACCGCATCTGCTCGGTCACCACTGACCAGGTCAGCATGGCGCCGAGATAGCCGCCGGCCTCGTCGCGAAGCGGCGCGACGTTGAGGTCCAGATCATGATCACCCAGTTTGATCATGGCCCGGTGGGGCAGCGCGTCCGGGTTGCCGACGATCCGGCGCTGATGGGCCGGGTTCTTGTGGAAGATGTCGAAACACTGTCCCACCAGCTTGTCGACGGACACCGGAAGCAGATGCTGGAGCGGCCTCAAGGTCTCGATGGAGCGCTTGTTGACATAGGTGATGCGGAACTCTTCCGGGTCGCAGAGCATGACGTTCAACGGCATGTCATCGAGCATCTGCAGCAGGCGGCGGTTGTCGCGCTCCGCCTTGACCCGCTCGGTCACGATCGACCAGGTCGCCATCGCCGCGGCATAGCGTCCGTCAGGATTGCGGACCGGTGTGACCAGCAAATCGAGGTACTCGCCGCCAATCTCGATCGTCGCCTGGTGGGGCAGGTTACGCTCATCGGCCAGCATCCGCCGCTGGTGGGCCGGGTTCTTGTGGAACAGGTCGATGCTCGTGCCGACGAGCGCCTCAGCCTTGATCGGAAGCAGGTGTTCGATGGACCGAAGCGTGCGGATGGTCGCCTGGTTCGCGTAGGTGACGACGAACCCGTCCAGGTCGCAGAGCATCACATTGAAGGGCGCCTCGTCGAGCATCTGCTGCAACCGCCGCAGTTCGGTCTGATCGACCCCTGAGCTGGCCGCGCCCGGGCGCGCCACGGCCACCTGGCTCGCGGCGGCCTCGCCTCCGCGATCGAGCACGTCCGCGCGAGCGGACTCCGCCAGCGTCCCGACCTCGGCGATGTCGGCCTCGGCGGCCCCCAGATCCCGCAGCGTGTCGGCCAGGTGCTTCACCACCGCGTCGAAGTGGACGTCGTTGAGACCCATATCGACGAGCCGCCGATGGCTGGCCCGAAGGCCCGGCCCCTCATAGGCCGCCGGTCCGCCCATCAGCATGGTCAGGAACGCCCGCTGGCGACCCGTCTGGCGCTTCATGTTCACGCCGCTGAAGAAGCCGCTGAGGCGAGGATCAGCGAGGACCTTTCGATAGAACAGCTCGACGGCCCCCTCAACCGCGGCGGCGCCCCCGAGGCGCTCGAAAAGACTGGGCGCCGAGCCAACGGCGTCGGTCGCCTCATACTGCTGCCTGGCGGCGGATGTGTTGGTCATCGGGTCTCTCCGGAAGGCTCAAACAGGATCATCGGGTCACCAGGGCGCCGTCGGCGACGGCGGGCTCCTGTTCTGGTCTGGCGGCGTCTCTCGCCACGGCGGCGGCCGGGGAGGCGGGGGCCTGGCGGGAGAGCGTGAGCACCTCGGCGATGTTGAGGACGAGCAGCAGCTCCCCCTCCAGCCGATAGAGCCCCAGGGAAAGCCCTCGCCATTCCGCGGACAGCGTCAACGGCGCCGCTTCATGCAAGGTCGGGGGAAGCCACAGCACATCGCCGACATCGTCCACCAGCAGGGCGTAGAGCTCGCCATGGCGTTCGACGATGACCGACATGTGCCCGTCGGCGGACCGCCGCGGCTCCATGCCGAGGCGCCGGCGCATGTCGATGGCGGTGACGATTCGACCGCGAAGATTCAGGGATCCCGCGACCTCGGGCGGTCCGAGCGGCACCCGGTTGGTGGTTCCCTGTGCGATGACGTCCTGGACCTGGAGCACCGGAATTCCGAACGCCTGGCCGCCAATGCGCACCGAGACGAGACCCTCGGCGGCGCCTTGCAGGTCAATACCGGATGCGCCCTCCGCGCTCACGCGGCGCTCCGTTCAGCGTCGAGAGCCGCCGAGACCGTGGCCAGCAGGGTGGTTGTGTCGAAGGTCGGTTCCCGGCCCAGTGACGGCGTCAGCCCCAGGCTCAGCAAGGGCGTACCGTGCCAGTCGGACGCCTGCGCCAGCGTGCGGGCGAAGGCCTGGGTCGCCGGGGCGCCCGGCTGGGTGTCAGCCATGATGAGGTGGAAACGATTGCCCTCGCGGTAGAGGGCCATGGCGCTCTCGGCGTCCGGCGCCACGACCACCTCGTAGCCGGCCTGCGACAGAAGAGGCTGGAGCAGAAGCTGGGAGAAGGGGCTGGCGTCGATAACCAGCAGACGGCGGGTAGTCTTCGGCGCCGCCGTGGTCGCTTCAATCGCTGGCGCCGGCGGGGCCTCACCGCCGAAGGCCTTGCGCCAGAAATAGTCGACGTCGATCAGCTCGGTCGCGTTGCCGCCGATAATCAGGCTGCCTCGGGTCGCGCTGCCGCCTGAACCAAGGTCGCCTTCGACCGCGCAGGTAACCGTGTCGACGATCTCATCGACCAGAAGTCCGACCGCCCGCTCGTCCCGGGTGAACACCAGAAGGGGGCGCCGCGAGCCGTTCTCCCATGCCTTCGCCGGTTCCACCGCGGCATCGACCACCGGCATCAGCCGGCCGCGATACTGGATCACCGTACGGCCATCCACCCGCTCGAACTGCTTCGCGTCGATCTCTTCAATTCGGGATACCGCGACCAAGGGCGCCGCTTTGAGCGTGTCCTGGCCGGCCCGGAAGATCAGCAGCGCCTCGCTGGTTGCGGTTGAGCCAGCTGCCGCCGCGAGTTCGCCGGGTTCGGCGGCCGTGCCTTCCACCTGACCCGCGCCGGCCTCGACCGACATTCCCTTCGGATCCAGGATCAGGATCACCGACCCGTCGCCCAGAATGGTCGCGCCGGAATAGAGCCGCAGGTGCCGCAGGACCGTGGCGACAGGCTTTACGACGATCTCCTCGATGTCGAACACGCGGTCGACAATGACGCCGAACGTGAAGGCTCCGACGCGGGTCACGACGATGCAGGCTTCGGCGGACGCCTCTTCGGAAGCCTCGAGTTGCAGCAGGTTCTGAAGCGAAACCAAGGGCAACAGTCGGTCCCGCAGGCGCAGCACCGCGGCGCCCTCGATGTATTCCACGCTCCGCCCTGAACCGCCGCTGGCGCTGACCAGTTCGACCACGGACGATTGCGGAACGGCAAACCGCTCGCCGCAGCATTCAACGATAAGGGCCGACACGATGGTCAGGGTCAGGGGAATCCGGATGATGAAGCGAGCGCCGTTTCCCTCGACTGAGGTCACCTCGATGGTGCCGCCAATCTTCTCGATGTTGGTGCGAACGACATCCATGCCGACGCCGCGACCGGAGACGTTGGTAACCTCCGCGGCCGTCGAAAAGCCGGGCAGAAAGACCAGCTGACGCACATCGGCGTCGGAGGCCTGCTCCCCCTGCGCCGCGGTCAGAAGCCCGGCCGCGATGGCCTTGGCCCGGATCTTCTCGGCCGACAGGCCGCGCCCGTCATCCGCCACCTCGATGACGATCGCGCCGCCCTCGTGGCGGGCCTGCAACGAGATGCGCCCGGTCTCCGACTTTCCCGCCGCCCGCCTTTCCGCCGGGCTTTCGAGCCCGTGGTCGGCGGCATTGCGGATCATGTGGGTCAGGGGGTCCTTGATCAGCTCAAGGACCTGGCGGTCCAGCTCCGTCTCCTGCCCCGCCATCACGAGGTCGATCCGCTTGCCGAGGTCGTTCGCCAGGTCACGGACAAGACGGGGCAGCTTCGCCCAGGCCCCGCTGATCGGCTGCATGCGGGTGGTCATGACCCCTTCCTGCAGTTCGCTCGTCACCTGGTTCAGGCGGTTGAGCGGCGCGGCGAAGGGACTTTCAGGGACCAGCCGCAGGGTCTGGATCAACTGGTTGCGGATCAGGACCAGCTCGCTGACCACGGTCATGAGATGTTCCAGGGCGTCGACGCTGACGCGAATGGTCTGCGCGCCGCCCTCCCCCTGGGCGGTTGCGGCGGGCCTGGCCGCCGGATTGTCGATCACCCTGGCTGGCGGCGCCACGCCCTCCGGCGCGGCCGCCGCCTCCTGCGCCGCCGCCCGCTCGACGGGCATGGCAAGCGCGGTCAGGTCGGCAATGGTTTCGTCGTCAATGTCCAGTTCGCCCAGTGCGACAGACACCGCTCGCATGACCACCGTCAGGAGACCGGGCGCGGCGCCATCGAGGAATCCCTCCAGGGATTCCTGCCCGGACCTGGTGCGGGCAAGACGCGTCAGGCCATCTCGCAACCCGGTCTGCAGCGCATCGACGTCGTGATCGAGCAGGGCCGGCCCGACCTGGGGGTCTTGCCGCAACCGGACAATTGCCATTTCGGCCGCGGCGTCGAGGGTCGCGTCGCCCCCAAGCCGCTCGATCAGGCTTTTCGCGGGACCGGATGTCGGCCCCGGTTCGACCTTGGCCGAGGGCGCGACCTCTGCCGTAAGCAGTGCTTCAAGCCTGGCGATCAGAGGTTCGTCGCTTCCCTCCGGCTCGGATCCAGACTGAGCCAGGCCATCGACCAGTCCCCGGATAACGTCGACTGCTTCGAGAATGGCGGACATCGCCGCCGGCGTGACGGCCGCCTCCCCGTCGCGAAATGCGCCCAGGACGCTTTCAGCGGCGTGCGCCAGCGCCTGGAGCCGGCCGAGACCAAGAAACCCGCAGGTCCCCTTGATCGTATGCATCAGGCGAAAGATGCCGCTGAGCGTTTCTGGGTCATCGGGTTGTTGTTCGAAGCGAACGAGTTCGCTGTCGAGTGCTTCCAGGCCTTCGCGCGTCTCCGCGATGAAGTCGCTAACCAGATCGTCCAACGCGCCCCCCATTCGCCAGACTTCGCCGATCGCGGAAGCCGCGGCCGGGCGCCGACTCAGCGATGCTGGTGATGATTCATTGTTTGATTCTCGTTATCTTCAAGCATTATATTGGACTGCGAACGGTGAAGTTCAGTTCAATCGAAACAGAAACTTACATTTGACGTAAATGTAATGCGCTATTTAGGGCATAAAAATACGCTTTAGGTGTATTTTGTAGTCCTTTTAGACTGCATGTAATCTTTGTCATGCAATCGTATGCTTACCATTTATTAGTGGTGAATCGTTCCTTCTTGGTCGGCTGGCGCCGAAGCTCGGGAGGAATCGCGAAATGGCCGTCGACAAATCCATGAACGTGCTCGTGGTGGATGACTACAAGACGATGGTCAGGATCATCCGTGGGCTGATGGAACAACTGGGGTTCCACAACATCGACGACGCCACGGACGGCCCGGCGGCCCTGGCGCTGATCCGCGCCAACGGCTACGGCCTGATCCTGTCGGACTGGAACATGGCGCCGATGACCGGGCTTGAGCTCTTGAAAGCCGTTCGGGCCGATCCACGCACGCGCGCCACGCCGTTCGTGATGGTCACCGCCGAAGCCAAGACAGAGAACGTGGTCGCCGCCCGGCAGGCGGGGGTCAACAACTACATCATCAAGCCGTTCAATCTGGCGGTGCTTCGCCAGAAGCTCACCACAGTGCTCGGAGAGCTCTGAGATGGACGCCGACGGCGCGCGCCGCATCACATCCGACATCCGGGGTGGCGTCAGTGCGGCTGCGGACAGTCTCCTGTCATTGGTGGAGCAGGGGCTCGCCGACCTCGCGCTCTGGAGACAGGGCGATGTCGCCGCAATCGATCGGATCGAGGCGAGCTTTTGCGCCATGCTGGAAGCCTGCGCGTTTGGAGACATCGTCGGTCAGCGGCTCAGCCAGCTCGATGACGCGCTGGCGCAGAAGAGTCCGGCGAGTGACCCGCTGCTGAACGGGCCGGCGATCGCGGGCGCCGGCATCGACCAGGCCGCCGCGGATCTCCTGATGGCCGCACCCGTAACGCGGCATCGGCCCTGAGGGAGCAACCGGGGATGTCGCTCACGACGTCACGGCTCGATTTCAACGCCGTCAGCATCTTCGCGGTCGATGACAACAACCAGGCGCTGGGGTTGCTTGAAGAGATATTGCGCGGGTTTCGCGCCGGAAACACCACCGTCTGCGCCAGCGCGCTGGCGGCGCAAGATCTTCTGGCGACGACGAGGTTCGACCTTTTGATCATCGACGCCGACATGCCCGATGAGGACGGTATCACCCTCACACAACGCATTCGCAGCCGGCCGGATCAGCCAAACTTCACGTCACCCGTTGTCCTCGCCAGCAGCCACACGCCGCTGGAAAGGATCCGCCGGGCCCGGGATGCCGGGGTGAACGTCTTCATCAAGAAACCCATCGTCCCCGCCGTCCTTCTCGACCGGATATCCTGGCTGGCGCGGAACACGCGTCCCTTCGTCTCCGCCCCAGCCTACTGCGGCCCTGACCGGCGGTTTCGCAAGGCCCCGCCGCCAGACGGGATCGAGGACCGGCGGGCGGAGGGCATAGCACTCGCGGCGACGCCCGATCGGGCGCTCTCCCAAAACGACATCGACGCATTGTTCAACTGAGGGCACGCAATGGGTCAGGCGCGCATATTCACTCCCGAGAACCGGCTCGCCCGGGTGCTTTCATCGCTGCAGGGCGCGACGGCCGAACAACTGGTCGCCAACGCCGAGGCGAGGGTGGCCGGGCTTGAGACAGCCATTCGCGCCTATGTGCAGGACCGGCTGACGCCGATCATGGCCTATGCCGACCTGGATGAGGCCGCCCTGTTCGCCCGGTGCCAGGACCTCGGCGCAATGTCGCTCGACATTTCGGAAGTCGCCGCCGCCGGTGGAATGGTCACGATCGGAGAGGCCGCCCGCGGGATCAGCGCCATGGTGGAAGGCCTGCTCGACCGCGGCGTCTGGCATACCGACGCCCTGAAGCTGCATCTCGACGCCCTGGCCTTGCTCAGCCAGACGCCATCGCCCGGGGCCGCCCAGGTCAAGGCGATCATGGATCAACTTCTGACGATGCGCCGGTCCATCGGCATTTCAGAATAGCGCTGACGCATCGAAAGGGGGGTGGCTCGCCGATCTCCCCAGGCGCTGCGTGGGCGCCTCGCTGACCGCCTGACTCCCGCGGGCGACGGATCGGCTGGGCGTTCAAGTTGCCGGCCATTAGCGCCACTGATGACAAACATCAGAAGCCGGAAGTTCCGATCTGTCCTCAATATAGGTAACGGCGTCGCTCATGTTCCACTGTCCGGAACCATCTGTTCCGCCACCGGGGACCCATCAGCGGAGCCAAGCGTGCGTGCCTGGACGACGACCGCCGCCTCGCCCGGATCGTCTGCGCGGCCGGCCGGTCACCCATGGTCCGGTAGACCGACCCGGGTTGGACCATAGCTTGCCGGCCCGGGCCTGTCCCTCGTTCGGAGCCGACCCTTGCGCAGGCCTGGACCGAAGCAGGTGACCCGGGGGCCAACCGCCTCATGGCTGACCCGACGCCACCTTGCGCCAATGGCCCCCAAAGTGGAGACATATTGTCATTGGAGTGACAGCGCCCCGCCCCGTCACTCGAGTCTCCCCGGTGAGGTTTGACGAGGTGCAGAGACCGCTTGTTTGACGACCGGGCGAAGGCCACTGATGGTAACAACAATATTTCAGGCGTTGGAATCAATGCTTCCTCGAATTCGTCACGTTAATAGTGATGGATTTTTGGAATATGACTGTCAGAAACCTACTGTCTCAGGTGTTCGATTTGCGCCTTGAGCTCGGCGATTTCCCGGTCCCGCTCCGCCAACATGGCCTCGACTTCGTCGGCGTCGATCTTGCGCGGGATATGTTGGGGGCAGTTGGGATCCCACGCTGAAATCCTGAACAGCAGCACGCGCTCGGCCGCCGCGGCAAAGCCCTCGGGCATGACCGACTGCAGCAAGGCGGGGTCGTCTTCGATCATCCGCGCCTCGCCCCAGATCTTGATGCGGCGGCGGTTGGCGTAGTCCATCAGGAAGATGAAGGCCTTGCGGCTTTCGAGCAGGTTGCCCTGCGATATGAACTGCCGGTTGCCCCTGAAATCGGCCATCGCCAGCGTTTGCTCGTCGATCGGCTTGAGGAAGCCGCGCGGTCCGCCGCGATGCTGGATATATGGCTGCCCCTCGGCGTTGACGGTCGCGAGGTAGAAGCTGTTCTGCTGTGCGATGAAGCCCGCGAGTTGAGGCGTGATGCGATCGGACCAACCCCCTCGGGCTTCCACCTTGGCATAGGTGTCGCGCGAGCCATTGCGGGCCTGCAGCTGCTTCACGGTATCGGTAAAGGCGATGTCGCTGGTTGGACGTTCACTATCCATGTTCGATCCGATTCGGAGACAGGGGGTTCGGCGCCCGGCCCTGGGGCCGACCGGGCGCCGAACAGGGGTCAGAAGGTGACCAGGCTGTAGCCCTGGTCGAGGTAGCTCGAGACGTCGAGCACGCCCGGGGTTCCGGGAATCGCCTTCTCGTAGTCGAGCTTGAGCCCGGTCTTTCGCGCATCCTCGGTCGCCCCGAAGACGTCGGCGCAGCCGCCGCAGACGCCGGCCACGACATCCTTGACCGCCTCGTAGAGCCCGTGCGCCGGGTGATCGGTCTTGACGAGTTCAGCCGGCCAGCGCGTGGCCGCGCCCTGGAAGATGACGGCGACGTCCTGCTTCTTCTCCTTGAGTTCGTAAGCGAGGAACAGGCCGTTGAAGAGGCGGCCCAGCGCTTCTTCGGATCCGGCCTTGGGGTCGGAATAGAGGATGATGGCGGTCTTGGTCATGGGTTCTCCGTTTGCCGCTTAATTTTTACCGAACGATCGGTCCACTTGAATTAGAGGCTCGACGGATTGGCGTCAAGGTATTATACCGATCATTCGGTAAATTATAATCGCCTGACGAAGGGCGCGTGATGCGCTTGACGGCGGGCCGGTCACGGACAGGGAGACGCGCGTGAAACTCTACTTCAGCCCCAGGTCAGGGCATTCGCACCGGGCGCGGCTGTTTCTGTCGCTGCTTGGCATCGCGTTCGATCTCATCGAAGTCGATCTCGCCGCGCGCCAGCACAAGAGCGCGGACTTCCTGCACATGAACCCCTTGGGCCAGATTCCGGTGCTGGAGGACGACGGCGTGACGATCGCCGATTCGAACGCGATCCTCGTCTATCTCGCCAGGAAGCTCGGCCGTGCGGACTGGTATCCGGACGAGGCCGTGGGGGCAGCGTCCGTGCAGCGTTGGCTTTCGATCGCCGCGGGCCAGCTTGTCCAGGGTCCGGCAAGCGCAAGATTGGTCACCCTGTTTGGCGCAAAGATCGACGCTCATGCCGCTATCGACCGAGCGCACGCCCTGCTCGCCCTGATCGAGGCGGAACTGGCGCGAACCGGCTGGCTTGCCGCCGATCGCCCGACGATCGCCGACATCGCGCTCTACAGCTACGTGGCCCGCGCGCCTGAAGGCAACGTCGCCCTCGACGCATACCCGCGTGTTCGGACCTGGCTCGAACGCATCGAGGCGCTGCCCGGCTTTGTCCCGTTCGCGATCCATCCGGTCGGCCTCTACGCCCCGGGCGCACCGCTGGCGCATCTTGCTACGCCTCCCGCTTCCCCGACCGTGGAGGCGAGTTCACGCCGGGACGTGTGACGCCAGATTCCGGTGGGTCAACAAGCGCCCCCACGCCGCGTTGAAGGGATGAACATACCGCGTCGCCCCGCCTGTATTGACCAGCGGGAGGCCGGCGTTGTGCCAGGCGAAGATGCCGCCTCTCAGATTCAACACCCCCGTCGCGCCGTCCGCCGCCATCACCGCCTGAATGCGCCGGGCCATCGCCGAACTCCTTCGTCCGACCGAGCAATAGAGAACGAGCACACGGCCTCTGACGTTTCCGGACAGGCTCGATCGCGCGGCGGCGACCGAGGCGCCGGGATCGAGGCGCACAGCGCCTCTCAGCCGGCTCACGGCGAACTCATCGACCTCCCGCACATCGACCAGCAGCAGCGGGCCCTGGCGGGATATCGCCCGCGCAAGATCCGCCACCGTGATTTGACCGACGTCGCGGTAACGGGCCGCCACATCGCGTTCGACCTGATCAAAATCTCGAACATCTATCGGCGCCCTCCCGCCGCCGCGCTGGCGGCGCCGACCTACAGTCCCAGGTCGGTCAGACCCGGATGGTCCTCTGGTCGAGCTCCAGGAGGCCAGTGAAATTTCCGCTCGGACGCGAGGATGGGCAGATCGTTGATGCTCGCGAACCGGGTCCGCATGAGCCCGGCCTCGTCGAATTCCCAGTTCTCGTTGCCGTAGGATCTGAACCAGCCGCCGGAATCGTCTCGCCATTCGTAGGCGAAGCGGACCGCGATGCGATTGCCCGCGAAGGCCCACAGTTCCTTGATGAGCCGGTAGTCGAGCTCGCGCGCCCACTTGCGCTTGAGGAAGGCCTCGATGTCCTCGCGGCCCGTGACGAACTCGGCCCGGTTTCGCCAGCGGCTCCCGGGGGAGTAGGCGAGTACGATACGGCCTGGCTCGCGGGTGTTCCACGCGTCTTCCGCCGCGCGAACCTTCAGGCGGGCGCTCTCCGCGGTGAATTCGAACGCTTTCAAAACTGACATGGTCCTTGCTCCTGTCGGGACAGCCGGTCAGGCCCGCAGGCCTGACCGGTGTCGATTTGCTGCCAGGGGTCAGCTACGCGGCGCGGAGCGGATCATCTCCAGCGTCGTCCGGGTATCGGCGACGTGGCTGGCGATCATGCGGAAGTTGGCCAGGGCCGCGCCGTAGCCATCGAGTCCCGGAAGCTGGGCCGCGGCCGTGGCGTCCGAAACGACCATCACCTCGAACCCCTGCTCGACCAGTTCGCGCATGTGCGACTCGGTGCACAGGTTCGCCGACATCCCCGCGAGGATGACCTTGGTGACGCCGCGCTTGCGCAGCTGCAGGACCAGGTCGTTGGTTTCGGGGCCGTAGACCTTGTGCGGGCTGGTGACGATGGTCTGGCCGTCATTGATGTAGCGCTTGTATTGCTCCAGCCAGTCGGCGCCCGAGCCGGCGAAGCCCTCGGTAGTCAGCGCTCCCTTGCGATCGAACATGCCGATCTTGTGCATCAGGGTCTCGAGCGCGCCTTCAAAGCGCCACCCGTGATCGGTCGGGTAGTAGTAGTGGGGCGAAACGAACACCGGCATGCCCGACGCCTTGGCGGTCGCGAAGAGGTCGTCGATGTGCCCGACGGTTCCGTTGGCGACGACGTTCTTGCCGACGACGCCCCAGGCGACGCCCTTGGGGCTGAGAAAGTCGTTCTGAGGGTCGGTGATGACCAGGGCGGTCTGCCCCTGGACGATCTCGAACCCCGGGTCAGGCAGTCCGTCCGCGACGGCGGCCGTTCCAGCGGTCAGGCTCGCCAGCATGATAGCGGCGGCCACGCACAAGGCGGATTGAACCCGTGCTGTGGATAGATGTCTCATATGCAATCTCCGTGGGAGGCTTGAAATCGTGCGCGATGCGCGCCTAGTGGGTGTACCGATCGGTACCAACTAGGTGGAACGATCGGTACACTCTGTCAAGCCTCATCAAAGAGGACCGGCGAGGGATCCGTAAGTGATTGATACATATAGATTTACCACCCACGCAATTCATGCTGCGGGAATTGGAAGGTGCAATGCGACCAACCAAACGTGACGAACTCGTCCGCAAGGCGACGGACATTTTCTACCGGAACGGGTTCCAGGCGTCCGGGATGGATATGCTTGTCGCCGAGACCGGGATTTCGAAGACGTCGATCTACAAGCACTTCAGGACGAAGGAGGAACTGATCCTCGCCACCCTGAAATTGCGGGATGAGCACATCCGCGGCTGGCTATTTCGGCGAATGCAGGAACTCGGCTCCACGCCGCGCGAACAGCTCATCGCCATGTTCGACGCCCTGGGCGAATGGTTCAGCGAGCCGACCTTTCGCGGCTGTATGTTCGCCAAGGCCACCTCCGAGTATCAGGATGCCGACCATCCGATAAATCGCCAGGCCGCCGGACATGTTGAAAAGCTGACCGACAGGATTCGCGAACTCGCCGAGGAGGCCGGATTGCCGGATCCAGCAACGCTTGCTCGTCAGCTCACGCTGTTGAAAGAGGGGGCAGTTGTGCTCGCCATGCTCGGCCACACGAGCAGCCCGGCGCGGGATGCGAAAGCCGTGGCGGTCAGACTTCTGTCCGATCCCGGGGCATCCAGCTGACGTCAGTCGGCGCCCAGAAGCTCTTGCGGAAGCGTTTTCAGGAATTCACGGAAGGGCCGCGTGTCGCCCGTTCCGCGTGACAGGACCAGACTTCCCTGCAGCAGAACCACGCCACGCTCGGCGCGCGCCCTGGCCGTCGCCTCGGTCAGGCCCGCGTCGACCAGGGTCGTGGTCAGCGCCCCGATCCAGGCCTCGAAAGTCTGTCTGATGAGCTGGGTGAACGGTCCCTCGTGAATGTGCGCCGACGACAGCAGATTCAGGAGGCACGCCTGCCTGCCGCCCGAATAGAATTCGTCGAGCTTCCCGACCATCCGGCCGATCCGTTCGGCCGGCGGACCACCGTCCTTGAGGGGCGCCAGAACATTTACCTGGAGCCAGGTTCCAGCGGCCTCGAGCACCTCGCGCGCCATCTGCTCCTTGCCGTCCGGAAAGCGGTGGTAGAGGCTCGCCCGCTTCAGTCCCGTCGCCCGGGACAGAACCGTCAGGGTCGCGCCTTCAAAGCCGAACTCGCGAAAGGCGGCGCTCAGCCGGGCCATCAGGTCCGCTTCATCGATCGACGCCTTGCGGCCCACGGGTGCTCCTGGTCTCTCGGCTCGGTTTGCCTGACGGACGGCCAAGTCTCCATAGACTCTCGCCATCAGGGCCGACCTCGTACTTTACCGATCGTTCGGTTAACGTCAAGCCGTAGCGGTGATGCGCCGGCGGAACGCGTCGGGCGGCTGCCCGTGCTGGTCCCTGAAGGCTCTGGAGAAGTAGGTACGGCTTTCGTACCCCACCGCCGCCGCGATGCGCTTGATCGGCCAGTCCGTCGTCATCAGCAGTTCGGCCGCGCGCCGCATCCGGATGCCCCGGAGCAGTTCGATCGGCCCGCCTTCGTAGGCGGTGCGGAAGCGGGCGGCGAACGTCGCGCGGCTCATGCCGGCCAGCTCGGCCAGCGAGTCCAGGGTGTGCTCCCGCCCCGGCTGGTCCAGCATGACCCTCAACGCGCCCCACAACGCCTCGTCGGACAGGCCCTGCATCCAGACAAGGGACCGGTCGCCAGCCAGAAGCCGACGGCGAAGCAGCAGAATGACGCACTGGAGCAACAGACTGCGCGCCAGCGCGCGGGTGCCGATGGTCGGAGACGCCAGCTCCGCGACCAGATCCTCCAGGGCGCTGCGCACCCGGTCGCCGGGGTCCAGATGCTCGACCAGCGGCGCGCGGAGCAGGTCCATGGCCCCGCCAAGACCCCGATAGACGATCCCGATACGCCCACAGATCGCCACCAGGACCCCGTCGCCGTCACCGGCCCGGACGTGCTCGATGGAAATCTCCAGCGGTCGGCAGCTGGGTAGCGTGCCCAGCCCTGTTCCGGACCCGTGGAGACTGTGCGCGGCGAACGCCGGAACCAGGACGATCGAACCGGCCCGGGTTGGGATGGGCGGCCAGCCATCGACGGTGACCCTGCCCTCCCCGGCGATCACGTAGTGGAGGACGGCATGGGGTCTGCAGCCGAGCCCCAGCGACGCCTCGCCCCTGATCTCGCACAGGGCGAACGGCTCCAGTGACACGTCGATGGCGTCAAGAACGGTGTCCAGGATCATCTCCTTTGCATAGACGACGCAAAGTCCGCCCCGGCCAGGCGTCCTGCCGGAGAAGACACATCTCAGACGATAAGGCACATCGACGCGGTCACGTATCAGTTCGAAATGAACGTGAGAATGAGGTTGTACGGCGCCCTGGGCGATCCAGGACGCCGCGCGCCAAGCCAACGGACACTCGTCATGAACCGCCATCTAACCCCGCTTTCGCTCGCCGCGACTCTCTCGGCGATCATTTCCATTGGCATCGCCGCCGCCGAAGAGCCGGCGCCCGCACCCTCGCCAAACCCCGCCGCCGTGGCAGCCCCTGCCGCGAAAAAGGATCCGGCTCAGCGAATCTGCAAAACGCAGCCCGTCATCGGCAGGCGCGTTCCGAGTCGCATCTGCATGACCCGCGCGGAGTGGGACGAACGCACCCGCACCGACCGGCAAGACCTTGAAGCCGCGCAACGCTCCGGACTGGCGGTCTGCGGCACCAAGCCATGCAGCTGACTTGATTCCGCCGATCGGTCGTCAGCCACAGGAACAGTGGAGCCCCGGACTTGAGGGGGCCGTCGGCACGCCGAGCCAACGGTGCAGGGAATAGCGGGCATCGACGCATGCGGCGGCGATGCAGTTCGAAGCAGCGATTTTCGAAGCGTCTGCCACGGGGCCAAGCCTCGCTCATCCGCCAAACCCGGGCTCGCCGCAACGCACTGGGAAACCAGCATGTGGGGTGACAGTCGCCTTGGGGCGGTGTAAGTGTACCATGTGTCATGGTACACTTACATCTCGAGAGGCCAGATGTCCCGAGCAACTCCCCTGGCGATCGTGCTCGCTCCCGGTGGCCCGCGCCCGATCGTGCGGCAGATAGCCGACCAGATCCGGTTGGCCATCACCACCGGCGAACTTGGGCACGGCGCGCGGCTTCCCAGCGTAAGGGCGCTGGCCAGCCAGTTGCTCGTCAACAGCAATACCGTGGCGCGGGCCTATTCGGACCTGGCGAGCGAGGGCTGGCTTCAAGGGCAGCATGGGCAGGGAATGTTCGTGGCGGGACAGCAGGGGCGCCTGTCACAGACCGAACGGCGGCGACGGCTGGACGAGGCGGTCGGCGCCTTCGTGGCGACCATTGTGGAGATCGATCTTCCACCCTCGATCGCCCTGGCCGCGGTTACCGCGGCGCTCCAGGATCTCGACGCGCGCAGGGTGGCGTGATGGCGCACACCGACAACGTCCTCGAAACGCGCGCGCTTACGCACTGCTATGGCCGGAAGCGGGCGCTGGACAGTCTCACCCTCGCGATCCCGAGGGAGGGCATTCATGCCATCGTCGGCGCCAACGGCGCGGGAAAGTCGACCCTTTTCCGCGTCGTCCTGGGATTCCAGGCGCCAGACGCCGGGGAGTCGATGCTGCTTGGCTCACCGTCTCATCACCTGACACCCGCGCTTCGAGGTCGGGTGGGCTATGTGAACGATGCCCATACACTCCCGGCCTGGCTGCGGCTCAAATCCCTCATCGCGATGCAACGGTCGCTCTACCCTCGCTGGGACGAAGCCGTCCTGAGCAGGGTGCTTGGCTATTTCGCCGTCTCCCGCTCAGCGCGCGTGCGCGAATTGTCGCGAGGGGAGCGCGCCGGCTTCAGTCTGGCCATCGCACTGGCACGCCAGCCCGACTTGCTGATTCTGGACGAGCCGACACTGGGTCTCGACGTCGTCGCCAAACGCGCCTTCATGGAGGCGCTCATCCACAGCGCCCAGGCCGAAGACGCCACGATCATCTACTGCTCGCATCAGATGGACGAGATCGAGCGGCTTGCCGACACGCTGATCATTCTCGAGCGCGGCAAACTCGCGAACTATTCCGCGCCCGACGACTTTACCGAGCGGGTTCGGCTCTGGATCGCCGACATGCCCTTCAAGGGGCCAGATCCGGCGAGCATCCCGGGTCTGCTGCAGGTGCGGCGCCTGGACGGGCTGTTCCACTACCTCGTTCTCGATCAGGGCGATGGCTTTGGAAACTGGCTCAAGGCGGCGGGCGCGCTCTCCATCAGGCAACAGCGCGTCAACCTCGATCAGGCCGTCAGCGCATTCCTGTCCGCCGGCCACGCGGCGCCGAACTGAAGGGGGACGGCGATGTGGGGCCTCATTAGAGCGGAATGGCTGCGGTTTCACCGCTGGGCGCTTGTCCTCGGCCTGCTGCATCTGGGCTGGTTGTTGTTCGCCGATCGGGTTGCGGATCCGCTGCAGCAGCAGGCGATCGTTTATCAGGTCTACCTGGGGATACTGGCTCTGCTCGGGACGGCGTTCGGCCTCTACCAGGTATCCGCCTATGCCCGCCAGGCAGCCTGGATCGACCTGCTTCATCGTCCGGTCGCGCCGCGCCGGATCGGGGCCGCGTTGCTGCTCACCGGTCTGGCCCTGACGTGCGTCGCGGTCGCGCTTCCGGTTGCCTTGCTTCTTCCATTTCATGACATCACGGCCGGGCAAGGCGTGGAGAGCCGCCATCTGCTTTTCCCGTTGGTCGCCTGGGCGGTGGGCGCCACCGGATACCTGCTCGGCGTTCACCTTCGCCTGGGCCCGCCGCGACTGGCGTTCACCGCCACGATCCTGCTGGTCTGGCTTTATCAGGCACAGGCTTCCGGCCCGGCCGCGGCGGGCCTGCAGGTGCTGGCGGCCGGGATCGCCTTCCTTTTGGCGCTGGGAGATTTTCGCCCGGATCGGACAGCCCCCGATCGCCTGCCGCGTAGAATGGCCACCTCGTTCGTGGCGGCTCTGGCCATCGGCGTCGTCGGGACGTTTGCCCTGCGTTTCGCGCTCCAGATCGGGATGATGCTTGTTGGCAATCATCCGCTGAACGGCGTCCCGCCCACGGGTGGCCTTGTCGAGGCGATGCGAGCTGACGGCGCCGCCCTGATGGCCAGCGGGCTCGCGTCGCGGCCCTCCGAGCGGAATCGCTTCTGGTCCGAACAGGCGGGTCTTTCTGAGGTCGTCACAATCGTCCCGGAACTGCGCGATGCAACAGCGCGCTTCAGCCTGACAAGCCCGGGTGACAGCACCATCGAGGATGACGTTTCCCGCCTCGTCTGGAGCTTCAGTCACGACACCATGCGCTATGCCGCGACCAGCATGGCGACCCGTAGACCCTGGAAACCCGAGCTGTCGCCACCGCCCCTGCCGGTCCCGCCTCTGGTGGCCGGAGATGGTCAGACGATCATCGCGGGGAACCGGATCCTCCAGTACGAGGCGCAGTCGAGCCGCTTCAGCGACCGGATAACGCTTCCGGCGGGTGAACGGCTGATCGCGCCACCGCAGCCCGCCTGGGACCAGCTTGCGATCCTGTCCGACCATGCCTTGCGGGTCTATGACGGCCGGGTCATGCGGCATGGCGACGGCAACCTGCCACCGCTCGGCACGGTCGATCTGGCCGGCCCGCCCGGCGCGCTTGTGCGGATCGACATGCTCGAGCTGCTCGACGGCTACCTGGTGTCTTTCACCTATGGCCAGCGCAGCGCGGAAGGAAGGAGCCAGCCCGAGCAGCAACTCTGGCTCGTCGAGGCAGGCCGCGTGACCCCGGTGCTCCGTCGCCCCCTCGATCCGGACTATCCCGCTATTATGCGCCACGCAGACTTGTGGTTTGCCCCGCTTCTCACGTCCGGAGCGGCGGCACTGCGCGGCGCGTTCGGCCCACCCAATGTCATGGCGGATACAGGGCCACGCGCGGCGCCTTCGAGCATCCTTGCCCTGGCATTGCTGCTGCACATCCTGTCGGCGCTGGGGGCGTGGTGGCGCGGCGGACGCGTCCTGACCGATCGGCGCGAGCGGGTCATTTGGGTGATCGCGGCCCTTTTCCTTGGTCCGCCCATGCTGATCGCGTTCCTGCTGCTGCACAGGCGCAAGACGTCATGCTGAGCTGGCGATGGTCGGCGGCTTTGGCGGGTCTTGCCCTGATTGGACTCCTGGCTGGAGGGCTCGCCATGCGCATGTCCGCCCCGACCGTGCCGAGGCCGTCGGCTGTCGAAGACGCGGCGCGGGTCCCGCCCAGGCCCCAGGCGCCGGCCGACCCTGTCGCGGCGATCGCGCTGTCCCCGGACGGCCTCCGCCACGCCTGGATCGAAAGCGATGCGGCAGGCTCGAGCCTCTGGCTGGCGGAATGGGTCGGCGCCGCCAGAAGGTTGCTGCGGCGCACGGACGCGACCGATCTCGCCTGGTCGTCGGATGGCGAATGGTTGTTCCTGGTCGCCCCTGGCAAGCTGATGTCCCTGACCACATCCAACAGGACCGGGTCAGGCATCATCACGCAGCTCGGCGGTGTGACGGGCCGCCGGTATCTGGGCGTCGATGCCTGGCGAGCCGCCGCCCTGGTCGCCGTCGAGGACGATAGCGACGGTGACGGGCAGGTCGATCGCTTCGCGCTCCTGCGCCTGTACCCCGGTGGCCGCACCGAAGAACTCTGGGCCGGGGACCGCCGTGTAAGCAGCGCGATCACGGCTCGGGACGGGGCTGTCTGGCTGCGCCTGGTCGGGCAGAACCAGGTCGAAATCAGCCGGTTGGATCCATCTGGCAAATTGGAGAGGCGCTATCAGTGCCGTCCGCTGGAGCGGTGCAGTCTTGTCTCGGTGGATCAGCGCGGAACGCTCTATCTGCTGACATCGGCCGGCGCCAATCTTGACGGCCTGTACCGTATGAACGGAACCGGGCCGCTTCGGCTGGTCGCCCGCGATCCACTTGCGACGGGAGATGGCGAAGGTGTCGTGATCGATCCGGTCACCCGCACGCCGGAGCTTCTGCATATCCCTTATGCCGGTGGGCGAGCGGTCGAAGCGACGCCTGCGGCCCGCCGGTTGCTTGCGGCGCTTGCCCGGCGTCATCCGGATACGAGCGAGATCCGGGTGGCCGGTCATGCGCAGGGCCGCTGGCTTGTCGGGACGCGCGACGGCCGCCACGCGGCGTTTGAGTGGGAACTCGCCGATGACGACGGGGCGAACTGGCGCCCCGCCTTCCCACATCGCCGGAAGGCGATGTTATCGCCGGCCTTGCCACGCCGCCGTCTGGAGTCATTCGCCGCCTCCGATGGCATGCGCATATTTGCCTATGTCACACGCCCGGCCGGTGCGGCCCGGACACCGCGGCCCCTGGTCGTATTGGTTCACGGAGGGCCGTGGAGTATCTCGCCGCCGGGCTATAGTTCCACGGCCGCCCGGCTTGCCGCGCAAGGATATCTGGTGGTCGAGCCGCAGTTCCGCGCAAGCCGGGGCTATGGCCAACGCTACATGCTGGCTGCCGGTGACGATCTCGGTGACGGCCGGGTGCTGCGCGATCTCCGGGAAAGCGCCGACTGGCTCGTCGCGCGGGGAGAGGCCGACGGCGACCGGATGGCGATCATGGGAGCCTCGTTCGGAGGCTATGCCGCCCTGATGGCGACAACTCTGTGGCCAGACCGATTTCGCGGGGCCGTGGCCATGGTTCCGCCCGCCGACATGGCATGGGTGGCCCGGTACCAGGCAATGGCCGAACAAGGCGATGATGCTGGTCTTAGCCTCCGCACATCGTTTGCTCACCTGGGCCTGGATATCGCCAACGCTCCCGCGATGCGGCGACTGGGCGCGCAATCACCGATGGCGATGGCGAACCGCCTGCACCGACCCGTGCTGCTCCTTGCTGGAGATCGCGACGCGAAGGTCCCCGTTCGCAGCGTAAACGCTTATGCCGCCAAGCTCTGCACCCTGGGCAAGCCATTTAGTTACTATGTCGCGCCAGGTCAGGGCCATGGACTCGATGGTGGGCCGGTTACCCAGTCTGTTGCCGGACTTACCGACCGGTTCCTTGCACAGATGTTGGGCGACGATGTTACTGTCCGCGCTTCCGGACCTCGCGTGTGGCCCGGCTTGGTGAAAAAGGGCTGTAGTCTGGTTGACCGGTCGGGACTGAAACAATCCCGGCCCGGCCGAATTCCAGGCCCAGGTCGCCCGTGATCACGCCTCGAACGCTTCGGCTCGGAGCACCTTGAATGTTGGCCGACGGGTCGGATGCCGGGCCGTGTAGAAGGTGTTGCAGACAGCCGCGTCGACCGTCAGGAACCGCCTTGCGGCTGGTCTTGACCGACGAGGTGGCGCTCCAGGGCTGCCGACCGCGAGCCGAACTCTAGCCCAAGGACGTCCGGACCAAGCGGACTCGGGAGGGTTGGGTTAGGCCTGTGGGGACCGGCAGCGGAGGTCGCGACCGCCCACGTCCGGAGAGCCTGGGCCCGGAGGTGGCGGAGGGGTAGCGTTAGACTGACAGCACTCAGCCGCCTGCCTCGGCGCGCCGCCGTCGCAATTGGGCGAGGCCGGAGACGATACGCAGCCGGGCGGTGGCCGGGAGCGACGCATCGGCGCTCAGCAGGCGCAGGGCGGCGATATGGACATCGACGGCCGGCCAGTCCCAGCGGTTCTGCTCCTGGCAGCTGTCGAGCAGGTCGCAGAAGGTGGTGCAGATCTCGAACAGTCCCGGGGAGGTCTGGCTGATCGAGGAATCAATGATCCGCGCCACCAGATCGTAGAGGTCCCGGGGACTGGAACGCTCGCGACCGCGCGAGGCCGGCCCGAAGGCTGCTTCGATCTCGACGATCAGGTTTCGCACGGTCGTGTCGCAGGCCTCGGCCAGGGTCGACAGTCGCGCCTCCGCGTCGGCCAGGGCCTCGTTGACTTGCTTTCCTCCCCCATCGAACAACATCGCCCGCAGCCGGTTGGGGACGTGATATCGACGCGCCGGGCTCATATGGACACCTTCGTGGGCTTCATCAGGGAGTCGATCTGGTCCTGCGAGAGATTGGGAGTCTCGGCATGTCCCACCGCGACGGACAGGTCGCCGGAACGTCGCCCGGCCATGCCCGGCGGCGGCCCCTCGCGTCGGAACCGGCGATCGGGGCCGGCGTAGGAGTCGCTCTCGACGAATATCCGATCTTCCCGCGCGACCCAGTAGATGCGCTCAAGCACCGTCTTGGGGGTTACCGGTTTGGCGATCAGGTAGTTGGCGCCGCAATCCCGCGCCCGCGCGACGTCGGAATGCCGCGTATGCGCGGTGATCAGGAGCACCGGGACGAACCGGTTCTGGTCGGGCCCGCTGTGGCGCAGCCAGGATGCCAGCTCGTAGCCGTCCAGCCCCGGCATCTGGGCATCGGTGAGGACAAGGTCGTAAGCGCCCTTGAGCAGCTGGGTCCTCGCCTCGTCTCCGGAGGCGCAGCGGACGATGCTGCGGACGCCGAAGCCGGACACCACCTGCGCGAGGATGTCGAGCCCCTGGGAATTGTCGTCCACCAGCATCACGTCGAGCTTTTCCAGGTTCACCTTGGTGCTCGGCAACATTTTCGGGCGAGGGGTCATGGCGCTCAAAACATCTCGCACTCGCCAGCCGGATGGTCCTCGGCAAGCGTCGTCCCGGTCAGGCTGGCGGCCAGAGCCCTGAGGTTGATGCCGGAGAGGATCGGCGCGGGATCGACCATGATCGTCGCCGGCGCCCGGGCGGCGGCCTCGCCGACCGCATGGGCCAGGCCATGCAGGGTCTGGCTCAGGAGATCGAGCCGCTGGAGCCGGTGATGGTCGCCGTCGCGCGCCTCCACGCCATCGAACAGATCGCCGACATGAGCCTGACAGTCGTCGGACAGGGCCGCGGCCGCGCCGATGGCGTGGGCCACCCTGACCAGGAACTGCTGGAGCGGAAGTTGACCGTTCGCGATCATGTCAGAACAGCTCCACATCGCCGGCGGGTTCCAGCGCGGGGGGCGCCGGGCGCCCGGCCGGCGCCGTCGTTGTCGCCCGCACCCGGGCCCGGCCCGAGGCCGGCCAGAACTCCACGCGCCGGGCGGCCTGACCGCCCAGGCTTTCGCTGACCAGCGGAATGCCCTCGTCGTCGAGAAACCGGCGGATGAACACGGCGTTGGTCGCCCCGACGTCTGACAAGCCGTCGAACATGCGGGCGCCGCCGAACACCTTGGCCTGCAGCCGCTGCCGCGAGGCGCCTTTCTTGAGCAGGCTGTTGATCAGCACCTCCATGGCATAGGCGCCGTATCGAATGGCCCCCGCGTCATCGCGGCCGCCATCATCCGGCAACAGGAAGTGGTTCATCCCTCCGAGCCCGGCTACCGGATCGTGCAGGCAGGCCGCGACGCAGGAACCCAGCACGGTGGTCGCGACCACGGCCGGATCGTCGGAGACATGGTGTTCTCCCTGGGTCACGTGGACCTTCCGGCTCGCTTCGACCGCTCGTCCCGTCACGTCAACGCCCCGAAGACCTGTTCGATTTTTCCCTTCAGCGTCGTGACGGTGAACGGCTTGACCAGGTAGTTGTTGACCCCGAACTGGGCCGCGCGCTGGACGAGATCGTTGTCGGCCCGGCCCGTGAGCATGATGAAGGCGACCTGGCGGGTCGGACCGTGCGACCGCAGGGCCCGCAACAGGCTCAGCCCGTCGAGCTTGGGCATGTTGAAGTCGGACAGCACCAGATGGACAGGGTTCTGGATCAGGCGGCGCAGCGCGTCTTCTCCGTCGACGGCTTCCTCGATCTGGGTGAAACCGAGCTGTTGCAGGCCACTGCGGATCAACGCCCGCATGGTGAGCTGGTCATCAACGACCAGGGTCTTGATGGCGGATGCGGCGGGCATTGTTCAGCCTCCTTCGCGACACAAATCAAGGATGGCGGAGGCCATGCGATCGAGGCCGACCTGGCGCTCGACGGCCCCGTTTTCGAAAGCCACCCGGGGCATGCCGTAGACGACGCAACTGTCAGCATCCTGGCCAAGGGTCCGGGCGCCCGCCTTACGCATCTGCCCCAGCCCCTCCGCGCCGTCCCGGCCCATGCCGGTGAGGATGACGCCGACCGCGCGCTCCTTGGCCGCGGCGGCCGAGCGGAACAGCACATCGACGGACGGCCGGTGACCATTCACGGGATCGGCGACCGTCAACCGACAGCGCGGCGTCGTCGTTCCGACAACCTCCAGGTGGGTCGCGCCGCCCGGCGCCAGCCAGATCCGCCCCGGCTCGATCGGCGCGCCGTCTCGCGCCTCGGCCACGCTGGCCTCGGTGCAACGGTCGAGCCGGGCGGCGAAGCTGGGGGTGAAGGTCGCCGGCATGTGCTGGGTGATCACGGTCGGCGGGCAGTCGCGCGGGAACTGTGAGATGATCGTCAGCAAGGCTTCCACCCCGCCCGTCGAAGATCCGATCGCCAGCACGCGACCGTTGGATCGATAGGACGCCGGCGCGGCCTTGATGGCGCCTGGCGACCCCACCGGCCTGACCCGCGCCCCGGCGGCGGCCTTCACCCGATCGGCCAGCTCATTGAGCCCCTCGCCAGCCTGCCCGAGCCCTGTCGGCTTGGCGATGCAGTCCACCGCCCCCAGTTCCAGCGACCGCAGGGTCGCCTCCGCGCCAGCGACCGTCAGCGTCGACAGCATCACCACCGGCATCGGCCGCAGCCGCATGATCTTCTCAAGAAACTCGAGGCCGTTCATGTTCGGCATCTCGATGTCGAGGGTGATGACGTCGGGATTGAGCGCCTTGATCGCCGCGCGCGCCTCGTGCGGGTCGGCGGCGAAACCCACGACCTCGAGGCCGGGATCGCGCCTCAAGGTCGCGCCGATCAGCCCGCGCATGGTTGCGGAATCATCGACCACCAGAACACGGACGGGGTTCATGCCAGCACCCCCGGCGCCCGGTAGGTCGTCAGACCGTCGGTCACGAAGCGGGAGCCCGCGAAGGCCACCCGCTCGGAATGCCCGACGTAGAGCCGGCCGCCCGGCGACAGGAGAGGCGCGAAGCGGTTCCACATCCGCTCCTGGGTCGGCTCGTCGAAATAGATCACCACGTTGCGGCAGAAGATGGCGTCGAACGGCCCCTTCATCGGCCAGGGTTCCATGAGGTTGAGCTCGCGGGCGGTGACCAGACTCCGGGCGGTCGCGTTCACGGCCCATTCGCCGTCGGGACGGCGCTCCAGCCAGCGGCCGCGTTGCGGCGCGGGAATGGGGTCGATCAGCTCCTCGGCGTAGATGGCCTCGCGCGCCGTGGCGACGACGTTGGGATCGATGTCGGTGGCCAGAATTCGCACGTCGAGCCGCGCCGCATCCGGCAGCACGTCCAGGATGGTCATGGCGATCGAGTAGGGCTCCTGGCCCGACGAACAGCCCGCCGACCAGATCCGCAGCCGGCGTCCCGCCCGCACGGCGTCGGCCAGCGGTTCGAGCACGCGGGTCCGCAGGTGTTCGAAGTGGTGCGGTTCGCGAAAGAAGCGGGTGACGTTGGTCGTCAGCGCGGCCAGCATCGCCTGCCGCTCCTCCACACCCTGGTCCCCGGCGACGAAATCGCAATAGTCCGAGAAACTGGTCAGCCGCAGGGCGCGCAAACGCTTGGCCACGCGGGAATAGACCAGCGTCGCCTTGGATTCCACGAGGGTGATGCCGGCCATGGCGTGAAGCAGCGCGGCGATGCGCCGGAAATCTTCATGCGTGAAGGGAAACTCGCCCTCCACAAGGACGTCATGGCGGCGGGAACGGGCGGCGACGGTCATGCTGCGAGAGTTTCCACTTCCGGCAGAATGCGCTCGACGGCGATCTGGCTGATCATTCGTCCATCGACGGACATCAGGCCGCGGATGAAGTTCCGCACCGGGTCGCAGGCGATGTCCGGCGGCGGCTGGATGGCGTCGCGCGAGACGCTGAGGATGTCCGACACGGCGTCGACCAGCAGACCCACCAGCCGACCGCCGGCGTCGATCACGATGATGACGCTGCGCGCCGACGGCTCGCTGGACGGCAGCTCGAGGCGGGCCGCCAGGTCGAGGATCGGCAGCACCGCGCCGCGCAGGTTGATCACCCCCCGCATGTAGGACGGCGTCTGGGGAAGAGGCGTGGCCGGCGCCCACCCGCGGATTTCACGGACCGCCATGATGTCCACGCAGAACTCCTGCTCGCCGATGCGAAAGGAAATCATTTCGAAGATGTCGTTGACACAGTGCTCGACGGGATCGGTCATGGCTTCATTCCGCGGCGATGAGGGTGGACTCGGCCGCGCGGGAGGCTCCGGGCGGTCGCAGGGTCATGACGGCGTCGACATCGAGAATGAGCGCGACGCGACCGTCCCCGAGGATGGTCGCCGCGGCGATGCCCGGCACCTGGCGATAGTTGGCCTCAAGGCTCTTGATCACCACCTGGCGCTGTCCGTGGATGCCATCGGCGACCAGGGCCGCCCGGGACCCGTCCTCGGCCTCGACCAGCAACACCACGCGGTCGCTGGCGGGGGGCGCCTCGGTCCGGAAGCCCAGCACACAACCGATGTCCAGCAGCGGAACGTGCGTGTCGCGCACGGCCAGGACCATCCCGGTCGGTCCCAGCCGGCGAACGTCCTCGGGCTTGGGGCGCAGGCTTTCGACAATGGCCGACAGCGGCGCGACCATGGTGTGGCCGGCGACGTCGATCACCATCCCGTCCAGCACCGCCAGGGTAAGCGGCAGGCTGAGGGTGAAGGTCGATCCCTCCCCCGGCCGGGACGCGATGGAGATGCGCCCGCCCAGGGCCTGGATGCTTCGCCTGACGACGTCCATGCCGACGCCACGCCCCGAGACGTCCGAGACCTGGGTCGCGGTCGAGAATCCGGGAAGGAAGATGAGATTGTCGATCTCTTCGTCGGAAAGTTGCGCGTCGGCGGCGACCAGATCCCTGTCGGTGGCGATGGCCAGGACCTTGCGCCGGTTGATCCCCGCCCCGTCGTCGGCGACTTCGATGACGATCCGGCCACCCCGGTGCAGAGCGGCCAGCCGCACCATGCCTTCGGGGTTCTTGCCGGCGGCGATCCGCGCCTCCGGCGTCTCCAGGCCATGGTCGATGGCGTTGCGGATCATGTGGGTGATCGGCTCGGCGAGCCGCTCGATGACCGTCTTGTCGACCTCGGTGTTCTCGCCGTCGGTGACCAGCCGCACCTGCTTTCCGGTCATGGCGGCTGTTTCCCGCACCAGCCGCGGCATCCTCTGGAACACCGATTTGACCGGCTGGGCGCGTATGGCCATCACGCTTTCCTGGATTTCCCGGGTCAGCTGTTCGAGATCGTCGAGACCGACCGAGACGGCCGACGACGGCGAGAGGCCGCTCTCCATGACCCGCTGGGCCAGCATCGCCTGGTTGATCACCAGTTCGCCGACCAGATCGATCAGCCGGTCGATCCGTTCGGGATCGACCCGGATGGTGGCCTGGGGCGCCGCGACCTGCGGGTCGGTGGAAGCCTTGGCGACGACGGGCCGGGAGACCGGCGCGGCGACCACCGGCGGAGCCATCACGGGCGGAGCGACGTCCGGATCGACCGCGGCGGCCGGCGGGTCCTGAATGCTGGCCAGAAGGGCGGCGAAGGCGGCGTCCGTGTCCGCCTCGGCCGGCGCGTCTTCGCCCGCTCGGGAGATCGACAGGTCGCAGTCGCCATCGACGAATTCGAAGACCTCCCGGATTTCCGTTTCCTCGCAACTGGCCGTCAGGAGGATTTCCCAGCTCAGCCACGAGGCTTCGGGATCCAGCGAGGCCAGCGGCGGAACAGACGAGGCGTCGAGGGTGATCGTCGCCGGGCCGAGTCGCTCCAGCTCCCTCAGGATCAGGGCCGGCTCGTTTCCGTTGTGAAAGAGACTCGCCCGCGGCCTGAAGGCGATCGACCAGGCGACGGGACCGGCGTCGCCGGCCGGGCCATCCAGCGGCAGAACCGCGAGCGGCGTGAAGGGCGCTTCCGCCTCGCAGGGCGAGGACGCGCCCAGCGGCTGAAACGAGAAGGGGGCATCCAGTTCCCCGGCCGCTTCCCCGGCGGCCGGCGCCGACATGGACCCGGCGGACTCCCCGCCTTCGATGAGGACCTGGAGTTCGGCGGCCATGGCGCCGGTGCGGTCATCCTCGGCCTCGGCCCCGCCACGGGCGGCCTCGACGAGGTCGGCCAGCAGGTCGGCGGCCCGCAACAAAGCTGCGACGAGGTCGGAAGACTGTTCAATCTTCCCCGATCGCAGGCCGTCCATCAGCGTTTCGAAGACGTGAGCGAAGCGGACGAGACCCTCGAAGCCGAAGGCGCCGGCGCCACCCTTGATCGAATGCACCGCGCGGAAGACGGCGTTGACGGTCTCGCCGTCGGCCGGCCCCGCCTGCATGGCCAGCAGGCCGACTTCCAGGTCGGCGAGCAGCTCCTCGCACTCCTGGAAGAAGGTCGCCTTGATTGCTTCCATCTCGTCCACGGCGTTCGCCTCCTAGGCCGCCACGCGACGGATGGCCTGGACCAGCTTGTCGGGGCTGAAAGGCTTGACGATCCATCCCGTGGCGCCGGCGTCCCGCGCGCGCGCCTTCTTCTCGGCGTCGCTCTCGGTGGTCAGGACGAGGATCGGCGTTCCGCGCCAGGCGACGTCCTTGCGCACGGCCTCGATGAAGCCGAACCCGTCGAGATTGGGCATGTTGATGTCGGTGATGATGACGTCGGGCTTTTCACCGGTCAGGACCTGGAGGCCGTCCACGCCGTCGATCGCCTCGATCACCCGGTAGCCGGCCGCAACCAGCGCCAGGCGCAGCATGTCCCGCATGGTCCGGGAGTCATCGACGGTCAGAATGGTCTGCTTCATTGGGGAAGCGCTCCCGAAACGGCGAGTGACGACGAACTGGCTCCCATCTGCCGCAATCCCTCCAGGAAGGCGGCGGACGGATCGACGATGCCGAAGTCCAGGCCTTCCGCGCGCCAGGTCTCGGCGGCGGCCAGCAACACCTGCAGGCCCGATGCGCCGAGCTGGAGCACGGCCGACCCATCCAGCGTGACAGGCGCGCCACGCACGGCGAGCAGGTCATCGCGAAGCGGTGCGGCCGCCTTGAGGTCCAGCCGGGCGGGCAGGGGAAGCGACACGGCCTGGGCCGACATCAGAACTCCTCCCAACCGTCGGGGTCGGCCTTGAGCGCCGTCGCCCCGCGGGTGACGGGCTTGGACATGAAGGCGTTCAGACGTTCCCGGGCGGCCAGGACCGAGGGCTTGGGCGCCGAGCCGGCGTAGGCGGCCGGCACCGCGGCCGGTCGGCTGGCGACGGCGGGGGCGGGGGCGGCGGGGCGGCGCGACTGGCGCGGCTGGTCGTCGAGGGTGAACTGCTGCAACAGGCGCGCCAGCTCACCGGTTTCCGACTTGAGCGAATGGGTTGCCGCAGTGGATTGCTCGACCATGGCCGCGTTCTGCTGCGTCACCTGGTCCATCTGATTGACGGCGGTATTGACCTCGTTGAGCGCCGTCGCCTGCTCTGCCGAGGAGGCCGCGATTTCCGAGACCAGCGAGTCGATTTCCCCGACCCGTTCAATGATCCGTCGCAGGGCGTCGCCCGTCTCGCCGACGAGCTTCACGCCCTCGCCCACCTGGTAGGTGCTGGCCGAGATCAGGCCCTTGATCTCCTTGGCGGCCTCAGCGGAGCGCTGCGCCAGGGCTCGAACCTCGGAGGCCACCACGGCGAACCCGCGCCCGGCGTCGCCGGCCCGGGCCGCCTCGACGCCGGCGTTCAGGGCCAGAAGGTTCGTCTGGAAGGCGATCTCGTCGATGACGCCGATGATCTGGGCGATCTGGTTCGATGACTTCTCAATCTGCCCCATGGCGGAGACCGCATCCTTAACGACGTCGCCGGAGTGCTCGGCCTCGCCGCGGGCGGTGGAAACCAGGTCCGACGCCTGCCGGGCGCCGGACGCGGCCTTCTTCACGGTAGCGGTCAGTTCGTCGAGCGCCGCGGCGGTCTCTTCCAGACTGGCGGCCTGCTGTTCGGTGCGCCGGGAGAGGTCGTCAGACGCCATGGCGATTTCGTCGGTGCCCGTCCGCAGGCCGTCGGTCGAATCGGCGACCGACCGCATGGCGTCCTGCAACGTGGTGATGGCCGCGTTGTAGTCGTCCTTGAGCTTCTGGAATTGCGGAGACACGTCCTCGTCGAGCCGCGAGGCGAGGTCGCCCGCCGCCAGTTTGGCCAGGGCGGCGCCGAGCGCCTCGACCACCAGCGTCTGCTGATGCTCGGTGGCCTGACGAACGGCCTCTTCTTCCTTGCGCCGGCTTTCCAGCGTCTCGAGATACACGGAGATGGCGAAGTCCATGTCGAGCAGGATGGCCTTGATCAGGCTGGCCGCCATGTGGCCCGTCTTGTCCGGATCTCCCCGGTTGGCGAACACCGAGCCCTTGGGCCAGGCCTTGCGGATCACCGCCTTCACCAGATGCTCGGTCAGCAGGGCGTAGCCGCCGATGTACCAGCGCGGCTCCAGGCCGATCCGGGCGTGGACCTGACCGATCGCCCGCACGGCGTTCACATAGGACTCGCCGTAGTCGCCGGATGCGATGATGTCCCAGTGCTGTCGCTGACGGTCGGCGGCCGCCGCCATGTGGCTGTCACTGGAAAAATGTTTCCGGGTCTCGGGGAAATTACGCACCTGGGCGTAAAATGCGTCGAGCGCCGGTTTTATCTCTTCCTGGATCAGGGGGCGGAGCGATCGGATCGCTTCGCGCGCCGCGCCGTCCAGCTTCATGAAGTCGAGCCGTTCGCTCACTGCGTAGTCTTCGGCCATGACCGCGATCCCCTGCATTTCCGGCATGACTGATGTCCCCGGATGTCCCCGCGTTCGGGTCGCCGCGCCTCGGCCAGGTCGGGCGAGCGCGCCGATGGCCTTGGCGCCGACTCGACGCTGATGACGGCAGATTTTCGCGTTTACTTTAAAGGAGCTCGCAACATTGGTCACAAATCGGGGACATTGCCCCCAAAATGGGGGCAATTCCCAGCATTCAGTTTCAATTGCCAGTTGTAATGCTGAATTTATGGAGAATCAGTTGCGCCATCTGCCCACCAAAACTCAAGCATGAGTTTAGACAACGGATAAGGCGCGTCGGTAATTTTAGGAATAACACTGTAATCTGGAAAATATGGCTCGGCGGCGAAACTGGTCTTGCGCCTTCTATCTGGAAAGGCCATTAACCGCGGTGGCGAATTTCCTGACGCTGGCGAGGTGCCGCCGCCGCAAGGATTCCGCCTTGGCGCCCGCGGAGGCCTGGGCCGGGACGATGACGCCGCCCCTCTTGTCGACCCTGACGCAGAGACCGTCCTCGATCAGGCTGGCGACGTAACGGCGGGTGGTCTCGTACGGCAGGCCGAGGCTCTTGGACAACGCATAGACGCTGACCGGCTGCCGCATCGTGTCAGGCGGAACGCCCGAAGACGTCGCGAACGTCTCGGCGCTCATATCCATCCGGCGGACGATTTCCATGTTGGCGGAGGCGATGGCGGTAAAGACGATTCCCTTCATGAGATCGCCCGACATCATCTCGGAAATGAGGGCGATCAACTCCAGAAAATGGGCCCTCGAGGCGCGAATAATCGGCCCCGCCTCCCTTGCCGGACTGTCATTCGCCTCATCCAGCCCAAGGTCGATCATAGCCACAGTTGCTAAACTTGAAATTTTGCGAGCGAATTACTCGCCTACTTTTGAATCACGAGCGTGACCAACCTTTGAATCGGGCGCATTGATTTAGCTCAAGATCCCAATTGCCAAAAGATGTCCGGCCGGGCCTGACACGTTAAGTCGCGGCCAAGCCGAAATGACCCTCCCCTTCCCTTGGACCAGGCGGCGACGGCCGCGGCTTCCCCGGCCCGGGCGCGCAGGTTGCGGAGACTTGGTCGGGAGATCAGGTGCGCGTTCTCGACCCCGTTGTTTTCGGGCATGCCGGATGACCTCCGGCGGGAACCGATGCCGTTTGAACGAGATCGGCCGCATGGTCCCTCCCCGGTCAACCGCATCCTGCGGCCCCAAAGTGGAGACCAGTTAGCGTTAGCCTGACGGCCCCATTATCGGGCTTGATCCGGGCGCGTTACGGGACGAAGTCGACCACTTCGGCGATGCGGTCGGCATCGAAGAAGACCGTCGCGCTCAGCTGGTCGATCAGGTGGCACAGCTGGCGATGGCGGAAGTGCTCGGCGAAGAAGAAGTCGAGCGGGTCAGCCATGAGATCCGGGGAGAT
>JAUXTQ010000023.1 GCA_030678995.1 Caulobacter sp. | reverse complement strand
GCGAAGTAGGCCGGCGCAAACCCGGCCCGCCCGTGCTCCTCAAGGAGCGCCGTCATGAGCTGCTGATCGCCAGGCGAAGAGGCGCCCACGGTCGCTAGGGCCAGGGGTCCAAGACCCAGCTCGAACAGCCGGTTGCCGGTGCTCGACTGATAGTAATATTCCCGCTTGGGCGTGGCGTTGGCGATGATCCTGACCTGCTGCGCGTTCAGGCCGAACGCCTCGTAAAGCGCCAGGATCTGTGGCGTCTGGGCGTCGGGGTTGGGCAGGAAGACGCGGGTTGGGCAGTTCTCGATAAGGGCCGGCGCGATCGATGACTTGGCAATATCGGCCAGGCTCTGGGTGGCGAAGACCACGGCGACGTTGAATTTGCGCAGCGTCTTCAGCCACTCGCGGATCTTCGCGGCGAAGGCTCCCCGATCCAGGAAGAGCCAGGCCTCATCGAGGACCAGCAATGTCGGCCGGCCGTCGAACCGCTTCTCCAGGCTGCGGAAAATGTAGGTCAGGACCGGGGCCAGGGCGGCCTTGCTGGTCATCAGGTCAGACATCTCAAAGGTCTGCCAACGGGCGTCCGACGAGAGGTTTTGCTGGGCATCGAGGAGATGGCCGTGCGGCCCGCTAAGGGTGAAGGGCGACAAGGCAGCCTTCACTGTGTGATCCTGGATGGTCGCCGCCAGCAGCGTCAGGGTGCGCTGTTGGCGGGGGCCGGCCGCGAGGTTCTTGATCGCGCCCCAGATTTCTTCCTTTACCGGCGGCGTGATCTCCACGCCCTCGGCGGCGACCAGATCCTGCACCCACTCTTGCGCCCAGGCGCGGTCCTCGGCGCCGTCGATCTCAGCCAGCGGCTGGAAAGCGAGTTCGCCCTGGTCGCCGCCAAGGTGGAAGAACTGCCCGCCGGTGAGCAGCGTGGCCGCACGCGAACTGGCCCCCTTGTCGAAGAAGAACACCTGGGCCTCGGGGTAGCGGAGCCACTGGGTGGCGATCGTATTGAGCAACACAGATTTGCCGGCGCCGGTTGGACCCACCACCATGGTGTGGCCGACGTCCCCTTGGTGCAGGTCGAAGCGGAACGGCGTCGATCCGGCGGTTCGCGTGACCATGAGGGGCGGCTGGCTCCCAGGATGGCCGCGCTTAGCGCACTCTGCCGTGAGGTGTTCGTTGCGCGTCGGGCCGGGCCAGATCGCCGACATTGGCATCATGTCGCAAAGGTTCAGGGAGGAGACGAACGGCCGGCGCAGGTCGGCATAGGCCTGCCCCGGCAGGCTTCCGAGCCAGGCCTCAACCGCGTTGATGTCCTCGACCTTGCAGACAAAGCCGACCCGGTTGATGGCGCCTTCCACCTCACGAACCCGGTCGGCCAGGCGGTCGGGGTCGCGGTCCATCAGGGTGACGGTCGGGGTGAAGTAGCCGATGGAGGCAAAGTCGCCGCCGAGGATCGCCAAGGCCGCGTCGGCGTCGTCAGTCTTGGCCGCCGCGTCCGGGTCTTCCAGTTGGGAAGGCTCGTGGGTGATGGCCTCCTTGAGCAGAGCCATGACCCCCTTACGCTTGGCAAACCAGCGTTTGCGCAGCGTGGTCACGGCCCGCCGGGCGTCTTCCTTGTCGAGCGGCAGGTAGCGGCAAACCCAGCGATAGCCGACGCCCAGCTCGTTGAGGCGGTCGAGCAGTCCGGGGGACGAGGTCGTCGGGTAGGCGCGCACCGAAATCGTGCGGATGAAGCTCTTCCCGAGCCTGGGAAAAAGTCCGCCCTGAAAGTCATCGTCGGTGAGGAAGGCGTCGAGATAGGCCGGCGTTTCGGGGGTGCGGACGTAGTGGGGCTTGGTCGAAACGCACCCGTGCAAATAGGTGAGCGTCTCATCGTCCGAGAGCTCCCGCACGCGGGGCATGATGGCGGTCAGGATATCGACGACCTGGCGAACCGTGCCGAGGAAGTCATTCAGGGCCGCGCGATACATCCCTGCAGCGCCGCGGCCGGATGGCGCGTTCTCTAGCAGGAGGCTTTCGGCGGTGCTGATCGCCTCCTCGGGCGGCAGGTAGGTGAGGGTGAGGAAATAGCGGCTCTCGAAGTGCCGCTCCTCCGCCTCGAACGCCACGCGCCGTTCATCGTCGATGAGGTCGGACACCGGATCGGGAAACTCGCCGGCCGAATAATCCTGGGAGGCTGCCCGGAGCGCCTCGATGTGCAAACACCAGCGCGAGCCGAGACGGCGAAGGGCGTTGTTGAGCTGGGCGCGGATCGCCACAAGGCTGGCATCCGTCGAGCTGGCGAGGTCGGGGCCTCGGAAGCTGAGGGTCTTCTGGAAGCTGCCGTCCTTGTTCAGGACGAGGCCGGGGCCGATCAGCGCGACCCAGGGCAGATGGTCGAACAGGCGCTCAGCCTTCGGGCGGTATTCCTTCAAATAGAGCAAAGTGAAGTCTCCTCCGAGAATACCGAGTGCCAGCATCGGGCTGGCGCCGTGGAGACAGGACAAAGGGGGGAGGGGAGCCCAAACGCGCGGGCCGCCCCGACGAAAACGGGCGGCGGGCCATCAGGCGTCCCAGTAGGGTTTTTGGCGGATGTGGCGGCCGAGCACGTCGAAGAAGTAGGGGTCGCGTTTGGTCAGCCAGTAGGCGCAGAGGTGGACCGCAAGACCCAAGGGGATACCGATCATCGGGACCTGGAGCCCCAGGGCGAGCGTCGCGGTCACGGTGCCGTTCAACACCGCGATCATCCGGGGCACGCCGCCGATGGTCACCGGCTCGGAAAGCGAACTGTGGAAGCCGATCTCGAAGCCTTCGATCCGGGATCCCGCCATCCTAAAACACCGCCCCGGCGGTCAGGTTGAAGAAGCTGGTCACGAAGGTCGTCGCCGTGAACGCGATGGCCAGGCCGAACACGATCCCGATGCCTTTGCGCATGGCCGACCCGCCCTCTGCGAAGGCAAAGCCAAGTCCGGTGATGACGATGGCGATCACGCCGATCGCCTTCGCCACGGGGCCGGCGAGCGAATTCATGATCGTGGTCAGCGGTCCTTCCCAGGGCATGGCCGTGCCACTGCCAGCCGCCAAGGCGGGCTCCGCCATCACGAAAGCCGCCCCGACGGCGAGCAGCAGAATGGCCCCCATCGGGCGGCTGAAAGCGATCCCACGACGATTTCTGGAGATGGGTCTCATCGCTGGATCCTTCCGTCTCGACAGCCCGTAAAGGCTGGGCCGCCCAACCGTGGGTTGGTGCAGACGGCGGGTCAAGGCCTTTTATTATCTAAAAGGTCCTCAATGTGCTTATTTTTGTGATTTAGAGTTGTGCCGGCAGACGCAGCTGCGGGATCACTCCGACGACCCATCAGGTCGGCGCGCGGTGGCGCTTTGTTCGAAGCTTCGGGCTGTTTCCGCTGCGTAAGCGGCCATTTGAGGGCGGAAGCCCGAGTTCTGTGGGCAGTTGATTCGCTGGGGCAGATAGATCGTCTGAGAAGGCAGACCGAAGCGGCGCGCTAGGCGGGCGGCAATGGCGAGGCTTGATCTAGTGACGCTACATGATTGATGGAGCGGTATTCTTCCAATATCTCGGGGTGATGAGCCGTCAGGAAACGCTCGATTTCAGAGTTACCCGTGCTTGACGCGCCTTGGGCAAGCACCTAAATTAAAAAATGTAGCGAGCGCTCCAATTCAATAGGAATTTAGGACTCGACCCTAGGAAGACCATGACCGAGCCATTCCACACCACCCGCCATCCCTTCCTCTCGCCAACGGAGGAGATCATCGACGAGGCGATGAACGGGCGCATGTTCATCCTTGTTGACGACGAGGACCGCGAGAACGAGGGCGATCTCGTCATTCCCGCGCAGATGGTGACGCCCGCAGCGATCAATTTCATGGCGACCCACGGCAAGGGGCTGATCTGCCTCGCGATGGCCAAGGATCGGGTCGACCAGCTTGGCCTTGACCTGATGAGCCGCAACAACGGCGCCCGTTACGAAACCGCCTTCACCGTCTCGATCGAGGCGCGAGACGGTGTGACCACCGGGATATCGGCAGGCGACCGCGCGCGCACGGTGGCAGTCGCGATCGATGCTTCCAAGGGGCCGGAGCATATCGTGACCCCAGGCCATGTCTTCCCGCTGATCGCGCGCGCCGGTGGCGTGCTGGTCCGCGCCGGCCATACCGAGGCGGCGGTGGACGTCTCGCGGCTCGCTGGGCTCAACCCTTCCGGGGTGATCTGTGAGATCATGAACGAGGATGGGACGATGGCCCGCCTAGACGATCTAGTCGCCTTGGCCCAGCGCCACGGCCTCAAGATCGGCACGATCCGCGACTTGATCGCCCATCGCCGACGCCACGACCACAACGTCGAGCGCGTCGCAGAGGCGAAGTTCGAGAGCAAATGGGGCGGCGAGTGGACCGCGCTCACCTTCCGCAACAAGGCGATCGACACCGAGACGTTGGCGTTAGTGAAGGGCCACATCGATCCCGCCCGGCCCACGTTGGTGCGCATGCACGCGCTTGGCCTATTCACCGACGCGCTCGGCCTGGAAAGCGAGCGGTCGGGCTTGCTGGGCCGGGCCATGCAAGCAATCGCCGATCATGGCAGCGGCGTTCTCGTGCTGCTCCAACCGCAGGAGAAGCTGTCGCAGACCACCCGGTACGTCGGCGGTGAGAAACTGCCCATCATAACGGAGTTGCGCGACTATGGCGTTGGCGCACAGATCCTCGCCGAGCTCGGCATCCAGGACATGATCCTGCTGACCAACTCACATCGTACGCTGGTCGCGCTCGACGGCTATGGCCTCAACATCGTCGAGGAGCGGCCCTTGCAGGCGCCGTCCTCTCACTCTGTTCGCGTGGGTTCAGAGAGAGCTTGACGTAGCCGAAACAACATCGAGCATCTCGTGCAGCAGCACCAATCTCCGGCGCAGCAGAATTCTGCGGCCCACACCTTCCTCTTCGTTCCGAGCGATCGGCCAAACCGGTTCAACGAGGCCGCCGCCTTCGGTGTCGGCAACATCATGCTATTCGCCAGAGACGAAGTCGTCCGCGCCGACGCGACGCCCGAACCCCTCACCCAACTAAGACTGATCGAAGAGGCGGCGTAGTGGTCATCTGCAGCGCAAACCAGCAGAACAACGTGGCGGCGGCGTGCCTGGTGGTCCCTGAGGACAGGCTGGCGGAATTGAGACTCGGACCCGCGCTGGCCGTTGCGCGGCTGTTCTTATGCACGGGCCTTGGCCGGAGCGATATCGGCCTGGCTGACATCGATGAGCCTTTTGCGTCCCCGCCGCGCGCTTGCCTCAAAGACGGAGGCTGGGACGACCCCGCCGAGTTCGATCTCGATGGATCGACAATGTCGCTCGGTCATCCGATCGGCGCGACGGGCGGACTGATTCTGGCCGCGCGGGGCCGCGAGCGCCGGCGCCGCAACGGGCGATACGGTCTCGAAGTAATGTGCGGCGGCGGTCTGCGGCCGGCCGCGAAGTCCAAGAGGGCGGTCTGAGTCATGTACGGGCTTCTGGACGGATTGCGGGTGGTAGAGGGCGCCGCATTTATCGCGGGCCCTTCATGCGGCCTTTACCTGGCGCAGATGGGCGCGGAGGTGATCCGGTTCGATGCGATCGGCGGTGGGCCGGACTTTCGCCGCTGGCCGATCGCGCCGGCAAGCGAGGATAGCCTCTATTGGGAAGGTCTCAACAAGGGTAAGAAGTCGATCGCCATCGACCTGTCACGGCCCGAGGGACGCGAGCTTGCGATCGCGATCGCAACCGCGCCCGGCCCCGAGGCCGGGCTGTTCCTGACCAACTATCCGATCGGAGGTTTCCTCAGCCATTGCGCTTTGGCGGCGCGGCGGCCCGACATCATCTCGGTTCGGGTGATGGGCTGGAACGACGGTTCCTCCGCCGTCGACTATACGATCAACGCCGCGGTTGGCGTCCCGATGATGACGGGGCAGGCAGACAGCGATCGACCGGTCAATCATATGCTGCCAGCCTGGGACCTGATGACCGGCGCCTATTGCGCCTTCACGCTGATGGCCGCCCTGTTACGACGGCGGACGACAGGCGAGGGGGCGGAACTGCGCGTCGCGCTATCCGATGTCGCGGCCACGAGCCTGGGCCATCTCGGCAATGTCGCTGAAGTTCTGGCGACAGGCACGAATCGACCGAAGATGGGCAACGACCTCTTCGGCGCCTTCGGACGCGACTTTCTGTGCCGCGACGGTGCGCGCCTGATGGTGGTGGCGATCACGCCGCGTCAGTGGAAGGGTCTGCTGGCCGCACTGGACATCGCCGGAACGGTAGCGTCGCTCGAGCAAGAATTGGGCGCGGATTTCGCGCGGGACGAGAGCGCGCGCTTTGCCCATCGAGAACGGCTCTTCCCGATTTTCGCAAGCAGCTTCGCCTTGCGCGACGCTGCGGAACTGGGACCGTTGCTCGAAAGCGGCGGCGCCACCTGGGCGCGCTATCAGAGCCTTCATGAAGCAGTGACGGGCGATGTTCGCCTGTTCCTTCAGAACCCACAATTCGAATCCCTGACCCATCCGAGCGGGTTGACCTATCCCGCCCCGGGGCCGGCCGCGGTGCTCGCTGGTGCGCCGCGCCGGCCGCTCGTCCCAGCGCCGCTGCTCGGGGAGCACACTGATGAAGTCCTGGCGACGGTGTTGCGGCTCGACAGCGGCGCTATCGGCAAATTGCGCGATGAAGGAGTCGTCGCGTGACCATTTCCGCCGACGATATCGCGCATTGGCAAAGCTGGGCCGGACGGACTGAGACTAGCAAGGAGCGAATGGACGCCGGAGTGCTGCGCCGTTTCGCTGCTGCGTTGGGCGAAAGCCTTGACGTCGAGCAGGTCCAGCCCTCGCTGGCCCATTGGGGATTCTTCCTGCCGGCTACGCTTGCCGATGCAATTGGGACGGATGGGCACCCAGAGCGCGGCGGGCTCCTGCCGCCGGTAACTTTGCCGAGGCGGATGTTCGCGGGAAGCGAAATCAACCTCGGCGAGCCGCTGGCGCTGGGCGAGATGGCGCGGCGCGTTTCGACGATCGCAGCGGTCACCCACAAGACCGGAAAGTCGGGCGAGTTGGTGCTGGTCGAAATCGAGCATGAAATCGCGCAGCGGGGTCGAGTTTGCGTGAATGAGCGGCAGACGCTGGTGTATCGCGGAGAGGGTGCGCCGACCACCGCGGTCGTGCCGCAGACCACGCTCCAGCCCGGCGCGCCCGGCGACACGATGTGGCGGCCCGGGCCGGTCGAACTGTTTCGTTTCTCGGCGGTCACCTTCAACAGCCACCGCATCCACTACGACCTTCCCTACGCCACCCGTGTCGAAGGCTATCCCGGCCTGGTGGTGCAGGGGCCCCTCACAGCGGCGCGCCTCTATCGTCAAGCTACGCGCGGCCGCCGGCCTGCGCGCTTCGGCTTTCGGGCCATCGCACCCTTGTTCGCTGAACAGCCCATCCGCGTCACCGGGAACGAGACCAACGGCCAAGTTGCGGCGGTCCGCTGCGACGGCGTCGTGGCGATGCGCGCGACGGTAGGCTTCTAACACATGGGAAACGAGACGGTGACAGACCGCCGTTCGGTCGATCCGGCGCACCTGCATTGCCGCTTCTTCCTGGCCTGCCAGACTTGATTTCGGAAGCGGCCCGGATCGCACAGGCCTTCGTCGAGGCCGTGCAGCCTGGGATTGCCGAGCAATTCGACGATGTGGCGAACGGCGCGGCCGTCGGCGCCATGCAGCATGTGTTCCATGGCCTGGCTTGGTACGCCACCTATGCCAGCATGATGCGCGAGGTCGCCGAATGGGCTCGTCGCCTCGACGATCTGGGGGATTTCGGCGCGATTGATGCGCTCCTCGCGCAATTGCTTTTCGCCGAATACGGCTTGCAGCTGGCGGGAGGCATCCCCATGAACGAAAGTCGAGATGTTTACAGTTCTCGTGGCCTCGTCATGGCGTATGCGAAGGATATGTCGCGATTCATCGAAGACGTGGCGGAGAATCTCGCGAACCATCACCTGATGACGAGTGTCTCAGAACGATCTTGAATGGACCGAAGCAGTATTGAGGGCATTTCGTGCAGCAGCGGCAATCTCCGGCGGAGCGGATCTCGGCGGCCCGCACCTTCCTCTTCGTTCCGGGCGATCGGCCCGAACGGTTCGACAAGGCCGCCGCCTCTGGCGCGGATCTGGTGGTTCTTGATCTCGAGGACGCCGTGGCGCCGTCGGCAAAGCAGGCGGCGCGAGAGGTGGTGCGCGCCTGGCTCTCGGCCGAGAGGGGCGCGCTGGTCCGCATCAATGCTGCGGGAACGGTATGGCTCGGGAAGGATCTGGAGCTCTCGAAAGAGGTCGGGCTCCTGGGATTCATGCTGCCGAAGGCTGAGGCCGGCGTGACGCTAGCGCGCGTCGCGGGGTTGAAGCCCACAGTCGCATTGATCGAAAGCGCGGCCGGTGTCGCGACGGTACAGAAAATCGCCGGGGTCCCAGGCGTCAAGCGCCTCGCGTATGGCACGATCGATCTCGCGCTCGACCTCGAGACGTCCTGCGACGATGTTCTTTTGACCATCGGCACGCAAATCGTCGTCGCGTCCCGATCAAACGGCCTTGCCTCGCCCATTGATGGTGTGACAGCCGGCTTCATGGATCCCACCCCTGTTGAGGAGGCGATGCGAAGGGCTCGAAAGCGTGGCTTCGGCGCGAAGCTCTGCATCCATCCAGCGCAATTGCAACCGGTTCGCATGGCCTTCAGCCCGACAATCCAGGAATTGGAATGGGCACGCCGAGTTGTCGATGCCGATCAGGCTTCGGGAGGCGCTGCTGTGGCCGTGGACGGACAGATGGTAGACAAGCCCGTCGTCGCTAGGGCCTATCGAACGCTCGCGGACGCTGACGTCTCTAAGGATGCGCATCGAGAACTGCGTATGAACGCCCCGCCCGCGGAATGATCCAGAGTCATTCGTCACATGGTGCTTGGGACCCGTCGATCGGCCACGGTCTTCATCACCATCATTCCGAGGGACAAGGTGGTGGAGGTCGACGTTCTCTCGGCGGTCGAACGGCGTCGCAGTCGATGGATCGGCCACGCGCGAGAGCATCACCGTCCGCGGAGCGGCGAGTCGCCGAGGAGGCAAATCGGCGCGTAACCATGGACGCCATTCGGCGCCGAAAAGAGATCGGAAGGCGACGAAGGGTACTCTCGCTGGGCCATGCACCTCAACAAGCCGCGCAGTCGCTCACCTGGTCGAGCGTTCCGTAGCTATCAGCCGTTGTCTTGACAGACAGCAGGTCGCCGCTTACGGTCTCATATGGAGCGAGCGCTCCAATTAAATGTGCTGCTTTTGATGTGGCGGGTTCGCTAGACTTGGTCGACAGGGCCAAGGTTGGCGCAGCCCAAATACCTCGCGGTGCGTGCCGCCGTTTGTCGGGAGGCAGGGTTGGCTGTGACTGAACATCAAACGGAATGCGTGCTGCTTGATCAACGAGCGGTCTCCCCCTTGCCGGAGCCTGTCCTCAGCGACCAGTCGCTGATCGATGCACTTGCGTTGCAGGCCGCCGACCTCAATGCTTTGAGGGTTGCCCTTCATCAGCTCACGGGCGACCCCGAGTTGGGGTGCATGCCGTTGGAATTCGTCCCGACCGGCATTGGCCGCGTATGGCAAACGGTAGTTCAGCACGACTACCAGGATCGGGTGCGGCAGATCGCGATCTCTTATCTCAGTCGGGACATCCCGCCGCCGGATCAGGCGTCCACGCTCGAATTGCCGAACCCGCTCGCAGGTAGGGCGCTCAAAGTGTCGACGATCCGACTGGCCATGAAGAACCTCGCCTATGCGGACTTGCCCGCGCCGAATGAGAATCTCATGTCGCCCGTCTGAGAGGACGGTTGGTCCTCGAGTCCCGCCAAGTGCGTTCCCGGCACCGTCGTACATAAAATCCGAAAGGCTTCACGCCCTATGTCGGTCAACAAAAGCAATCTCGGCCAGCCCGGATCCCCGCATGGCCGAGCGATGATAACTGTGGTTGTCGGCGTTATGGTCTTCCTGTCCGGTGTATTCGTGGGCGCATTGGGACCGCTGCTGCCGGCGTTGCAGACCCAATACGATATAGGCGTTGTAGCCGTCTCCTGGGTGTTCACGCTCCTCCTCATCGGCAGCGCTGTCGGATTGGCGATCTTGCCCAGACTGGCGGACCTTGTCGGCGACAAGGTGACGATAACGCTCGCTCCAGCGATGTTGGCGGCCGGCCTTGCGTTGGCGGCTACTGGCAGCTTCGCCGCCCTCCTCGTCGGGGCCCTCGGAATCGGCGTGGGCGGCATGGCGCCGGCGATGGCCGTGGCCGCGCTCCGGCGAAGTCTACCGGGAGAATCCATCAGGCGAGCTGTCTCCATCACGATGACATGCGTCCTGCTCGGCACGGGGCTCGGCTTCATCGCGGGAGGAGCGGCCCTCCACTACATCTCGCTGCGCGACTGGTTCGTGATCGCTGCGATTGCCAGCGCCCTGGTCGCCGCAGCGGTCTACGTGGTCTTCCCGCACATTCCGGCGGCAGATCGTGGCTCTCTCGGCTTCGTTAGCGTTGGCGTTCTGGTCGGATGGATCGTCGCCATCCTTTTCGCCATCAGCAAGGGTCCGGCGTGGGGGTGGGCGGACCCGAAGACGCTCGGATTGATCGCAGCCGGCGTCTTCACCGCCATCGTTTGGGCGCGACGCGAACTCAAGCTCGACACGCCTGTCATTGATCTCACATTACTCAAATCCACGCAGTTCCGCCGGACCCTCTTCGGTGGCGTCACGCTCGGCATGGGGGGATCGGCATTCACGGTTCTCTTTCCCATGATCGCCCAAGTGAAGGGCGCTGGCTTCGGGCCGGAAGCAACGATCCTGCAGACCGGCTTTATCATGCTGCCCTATGCTCTGGTCGGGGTGCTAGGCGTGGCGGTCGGTTCACGCATGGTCGCTCGAGGGTATCCCCTCGTCGCCGCAGGTCTAGGAGCCCTCGGGCACGGCTCTGGAGCGCTGTGGGTGGCGTTTTTCCACGACTCCGAGTGGCAGCTCCTCGCCGGAGCCGCGATCTACGGCATTGGAATTGGGTTGCTGAATTGCGGCCTCATGAGCTCGATCCAGAAGGCCGTCCCGGAGGCCAAAGCCGGCATGGCGAGCGCGATGCTAGGCCTGACGACGGTGCTCGCCGGATCGGTCGGTCCCATAATTTACTCCATCATCCTTGTGCAAAAGAGTGTTCCGTGGCTGCCCGGCGTTCCGGCCGAGGGCCAGTTTGTCATCGCCTTCTTGGTTAACGCGGCGATCGACCTCACGTGCGCCATCGTCTGCCTCAGAAGTCTCCTGCGCCCAAAGCCCGATGCGGAAGCGGATCGGAGCCTGCTGACCGGCGATCCTGCGGCGGAAAGCTACATGGAAGGGCGAACGCCTACATAGGTTAGGCCGCAGGGTGACCGACCATGTTCAGGATTTAACCCCGGCCGGGCAATCGTCGGCGACTGTTCCCTGAAGGTGGCGTTGGATGAGCGCAGGCGTTCGCGCGGATTGCCTTTCGTCGACCACGTTCATCCGAACATAATGCGCCGCGCCGGTTTGCCCTCTTGAGCTCTTGAACTGACATGATCCTCGCCGTCCACGATCCTATCAACAACACATTCAGCCTGCCGCCGACCGATGCTTCGAGGGTTCGGCGCCGACGCCCATCCCGCGTAGGCCCACGCCACCCAAGCCGCATGACGACGGGGAGGGGCCGCCTCTCACGTCCCGGCGAAGGTGAAGCGCCAAAACCGAGGCGCCGGGATCATTCCGCGGTCAGCTTGGGTGAGCCTGGTCGATGTCTTGACATCGACTAGGCCGCACACCTAGAGCATTCTGCGACCTGATTGAATCGTGGGATTCCCAAATCGGCGTTTGAGTGATTCAAGCCCTGTGCTGGTGAGGAGGCTGGCATGGATGAGCAAGGCGCTGTCGGTTGACCTGCGGGAGCGGGTTGTTGCGGCCGTAGAGGGCGGGTTGTCCTGCCACAAGGCGGCCAAGCGGTTCGGGGTGAGCGCGGCGAGCGCGATCCGATGGCGGGCGCTGATGCGCAAACAGGGCGACGTGCTGCCAGGGCCGCTTGGCGGCGACTGGCGGTCGGGCCGTATCGAGCAGCAGGCGGATCTGATCCTTGGCCTGCTGGAGAGCAAGCCTGACATCACCCAGGCGGAGATCGAGGCGGGGCTGGCCGAGCGGGGCGTGGTGGTGAGCAGCACGTCGGTCTGGCGGTTCTTCGACCGTCGCAAGATCACGCTCAAAAAAAGTCGGCGCACGCGGACGAACAAAGCCGTCCCGACGTCCTGAAGCGCCGCGAGGACTGGTTCGAGGGCCAACTCGACCTGGACCCGACCAGACTGGTGTCCCTCGACGAAACCGGGGCCACCACCAAGATGGCCCGCCGCCATGGCCGGGCTCCGGTCAGGGCGGATTGACGCTCGAGGACGCATGGCGGCGAGATGGCGCTCGAGCCTATCTCGGCATGTCCTACCCGGATTTCCCGAACTTTTTCTCCTGCTACGGGCCCAACAGCCACCCGAGGTCCGGGGCGTTCCACATATGGACCGAGATGTGGGCCTGCTACGTGTCGAGCCTGATCGTCACGTCGCTCAATCGCTGCGCCCAGTCGATCACGGTTCGGCGGGACCCCTTCGAGGTGTTCAACGAGGCTATGGACAAGCGGATTGATTCGCTCGTCTGGGGCGTGGCGCCGTCCGGCGGCTACTACATCAGTGCAACGGGTCGCCCAGGTGTTCACATGCCGTACCGGGCCGAGGAATACTATGACTTCCTGTTGAACCCAAAGGTCACCGACTACGTCTTTGACTGAGGCGTCGCCGCCTCGGCTGGCCTCGAGGCGCTGGTACGCCGCGTCGCGCGAGGAAGGCCGACATGGCGTCCGCGCCAGCGCTCCCGGCGTGATCGATACGGAACAGTTTGAGAGCCTGGGCCAACGGCTTACGCCGTAGTTCATCGAAGCGATAAAGAAGAACATCGCACTGCGCCGCTTTGGCTCCGCTGGGGAGGTCGCCGATCTCGCGTTCTTTCTGAGTTCGTCGAAGGCAGCCAGCATTGCCGGTCAGTGCATCGCCCTTGATGGCGGCTACTCCACCGCGGCTCGGAGTGCCGGATCTCCCGTCCGACATCTGGTAGGCGCTAAGGAACTCGGCGTCTGTTCGCGCGGGTCCACGGCAATAGCTTTATGGCCAGTGTGGGCCAAGCGTTCGAGTCGTGCCCGCAGCGTACAGATTACGCCCTTCGCGGCGCCGAGATTGGCAGGTGAGATCGTCGACCCATCCGGCATCGACGCGCCAGGTTTGGCTTTCCAAAGGCTGGCTGGGACCTCCGGCCAGATCAGTCGGCGACGGACGCACTCGGGCTTTTCCGACGGCCCCCTCCGGCCTTTTTCGGGCGCCCGCCGAGCACGGCCGCTTCAGCGAGGTCCGCGAAGCACTCGCTGATCTCGGTGATCGTCTGCCGACCGTCGGGTCGATACCACTGGTAGGCCCAGTTGCACATGCCGAGGATCGCCAGGCGGGTCAGGGGGATATCGAGGTCTGATCGGAACTCGCCGGAACTCCGGCCCCGCTCGAGGATCAGATCGACGATGGCGTTGACCTTGGTGCGTTCCGGCCCGAGCTCCGCGCGTCTCTCGTCCGAGAGCGCATAACTCTCGCGCAGGTACACCGTCGCCACCGCTCGGTGGTCGTGCACGACCGCCATGATCGTGGCGACGACGCCGCGCAGTTGGATCGTCGGTGAGGTCTGCGACGCGACGACCTCTTCCAGCAGTCCGATGAGGTCCCCGGAAAAATTGGCGTGCAACTCGGCCAGCAGCTGCCCCTTGGAGCGCGCATGGTGGTAGAGCGAGCTCTGCCCCACCCCAGCGTGTTCCCCGATCTCGCGCACGGTCGTGCCGGCAAAGCCACGCGCCATGAACAAGTCCGCGGCGGCGCGCAGAATCCGCTCCTTGACGTCATTCCGGCCGCTCACTTGATTCCCCGACACCTGCATCTCCAGATTCTCTCGACCACGCTGTCCCGTCCACTCGCTCGCAGGCTGCGTTCACCCGAGGCGCGGCGCGCTCGGATGAAGGCCTCAATAGAACTTTGGAGCGCTCTCTCCGCAAGGGGTTTCATGGATAGCGGCGACTGGTTGAACGGCGCGTCGGCCAGGCGCCCAAAGCCGCATGGCGCTGAGACGCCATTTTCGAAGCCCAGTCGGCGGGGCGTCGGTGACCGTCTGGCCAAGCCCAACCCGCGGGTGGGGAGCCTCACCTGGCTTTGCGGATAGTCTGCGCTGAAGGGCTGGCCCCACGAACCGATACGGACGCGTCCCTTAGTCGTCTCAGTGAGGTGCGCCGTGGTTGCGCGTCTGCGCGAGATCGCTGCCTGATTTGCCGGGGTGGGGTCGGCGGGTCTGGGTCCTGATTGCGTCTTGACGAGGCGGGGTGGTGCGGCTAACACGAATGGAGCGAGCGCTCCACTTGTTGCTGTGAGGGGCTCGAAGTGCGCTAGCGCGAAGCCGTTTGATGGGAGCAGCCCGTGGCGAACCAGCCCGTGGAGTTGGTTGAGAAGGTTGCCGGCGTCGGTGGGGTCGGTCTGGTGACCCTGGAGGGCGGCTCGGGTCGGCCGTTGCTGATGTTGCACGACGAGCTCGGGCTCGAGGATCATCGATCTCTCAATCGACGGGCGGGGCTGTCATGAACACCGTGAGACACGTCCTGGCGCACGCGACGAAGTGCTACCCATCCTCGACGGCCATCGTCGAGGGCGATCGGCGCGTGACCTATCGCGAGCTGGGCGAGATCGTCGCCCAAACAATGACCGTGCTGCGGGACCTTGGCGTAACCCGGGGGGATCGGGTCGCCGTCCTCGCCCAGAACAGCACGCAGTTTGTGGCGCTGTGGCTGGCCGCGCCCATGATTGGAGCGGCGCTGGCGCCGCTCAACACGCGACTTACCGCGCACGAGCTCCGCCCGATCATCGAAGAGTACGACCCACGCCTTCTCCTCACCGATGGGAATCTCGCGGCGGCGCGCAACGTCGCGCCTTCGGGCGCAAAGGTCCAGCCAATGGGAAAGGCGTTCTCGGCGCTGGTGGCGGCGGCCGAGCCATCGGAGCCTTCGTCGATCGTCACCGAGGACGAGGTGATGTCGGTCGTTTACACGGGCGGCACGACCGGTCGATCCAAGGGCGTCATGTTGACGCACCGGAACCGACTGTCGGACGCGCTCTCAATGGTCGCCGCCCTTCGACTGACGCCTGGGGACGTCTGGCTCAACTGCAGCCCGGTGTTCCACACCTCGGGCACGTTCTGCCTGCTGCCGACCTTCTGGACGGGGGCGACGCTGTTGATCGAGCACAAGTTCGACGCCGCCCTCTACGCCGATCGGGTCCAGGCCGAGGGAGTCACGATCGGCTTCATGGTGCCTAAGATGATCCAGGACCTGCTCGACGTCCTCGGACCGGACGACCCTCGGCTCAGCACCTTGCGGTTCCTCGGGCATGGGGGCGCCCCCATCACGGAGACGCTGCTGCGCGAGGCGTGTGACCGACTTCCTGGCGTGGAGTTCGCATCCATGTATGGCGCCACCGAGTTGGGCCCCATGGCAACGCTATTCCAGCACCAAGAGCGTTTTTCGGGGAGCGGCCGGTTCGCCTCGTGCGGTCACCCCATGCTGGGGGTCGAGGTTCGAGTCCTGGATGACAATGGTGAGTCCGTTCCGACGCGTAGCATCGGCGAAGTGGCGGTCCGGGGTCCGAACATGATGAAGGGCTATTTCCGACGTCCTGACGCGACCTCGGAGGCGATCGTCGCGGGTTTCTACCGCACCGGCGATCTCGGCTACCTCGACGAGGAGGGCTACCTCTACATCGCCGACCGCAAGAAGGACTTGATCATATCCGGCGGGGAGAACATCTATAGTCTCGAAGTCGAAACGGTCGTCGCCGAGTTCCCTGGGGTGATCGAGGTGGCAGTGTACGGCCGCCCGGACGAGGTTTGGGGCGAGACGGTTTGCGCCACGATCGTTGCGGTCGGGAAGCTCGACCTGGAGGCGCTGCGGGCCCATTGCCGCGAGCGCCTGGCCGGGTACAAGCAGCCGCGACACGTCGAGGTCGTCCAGACCCCGCTTCCGCGGACGCCGGCCGGCAAGGTGTCGAAGCGTGAGCTGCGTGCAGCCGCCGACGGCAACCTGAGCTCAACCACTCAATAGCGCGGAACGAAGCCTTTTCGTGATGCAGAACAAGGAAAGGCGACCAAAGATGGCGCTTCTTGATGGAAAAGTCGCCGTCGTGACCGGCGGTGCACAGGGGATCGGACTCGCGATAGCCAAGGCGTTTGTCGAACATGGCGCGCGCGTGGTCGTGGGTGATCTGGACGGGGACGCAGCTGAGCGCGCGGTGTCGGAACTCGGCGGACCCGAGCGCGCGGCCGCGGTTCGGTGCAACGTCACCGACGACGCAGACGTCAGCGCCCTGCTTACGTCGGCCGTGGACACCTTCGGCTCGCTCGACATCATGGTGAACAACGCGGGGATCACGCGGGATGCAACCATGAGGAAAATGACCGAGGAGCAGTTCGACTCCGTGATTGACGTTCACCTGAAGGGCTGCTGGCACGGCACCCGGCGCGCGGCCGAGATCATGCGTGAGCAGGGCTCGGGCTCGATCATCAACATCTCCTCGACATCGGGCAAGACGGGCGTCTTCGGGCAGACCAACTACTCGGCTGCGAAGGCGGGAATCGTTGGTCTTTCCAAGGCAGCTGCTAAGGAGGTGGCGCACCTCGGGGTACGCGTGAACGTCATCCAGCCGGGGCTGATCCGGACCGCAATGACCGAGGCCATGCCGCAAAAGGCGTGGGATCAGAAAATGACCGAGATCCCGATGGGCCGCGCCGGTGAGCCGAGCGAAATTGCCTCGGTCGCGGTGTTTTACGCCTCGTCGCTGTCGTCATACATGACGGGCACGGTCACCGAGGTTTCCGGCGGGAGATCGATGTAATGCGAGACGTGGTCATCTGCGAACCCGTCCGCACGCCGGTCGGCGGCTACGGCGGGGCGCTGAAGTCACTGAGCGCAGTGGACCTCGGAGTGGTCGCAATGCAGGGCCTGCTTGAGCGTACGAAGATCAATCCGGAGCTCGTCGAGGACGTCATCCTCGGCCACTGCTACCCGAACAGCGAGGCGCCTGCGATTGGGCGTGTCATCGCCCTCGACAGCGGCCTGCCGGTCAGTGTCGGCGGTCAGCAGGTCGACCGCCGATGCGGCTCGGGTCTGCAAGCCATCATCAACGCCGTGATGGCGGTCGGAGTGGGTGCGAACGACGTCGTTGTCGCAGGCGGCGCCGAGAGCATGAGCAACGTGGCCTTCTACTCGACAGACATGCGCTGGGGCGGCGCCCGGACGGGCGTCAAGGTGCACGATGGCCTCGTGCGCGGGCGCATCACGGCCGGTGGGCGTTACTATCCGGTGCCGGGCGGAATGATCGAGACCGCCGAGAATCTGCGACGGACCTACGGTATCTCTCGCGAAGAGCAGGACGAGCTCGCGGTCGAGTCCCACCGGCGAGCCATCGCAGCCCAGGCCACGGGCGTGTTCGGCTCCGAGATCATCCCGGTGAAGGTCAAAAGCCGCGGCATTGAGACGCTCGTCGACACCGACGAACATCCGCGCGCAGATGCGAGCCTTGGAGTTCTGGCCAAGCTGAAGCCCCTCCTTCTCGCCAGCGACGCCGAAGCCACGGTCACTGCCGGCAATGCGAGCGGCCAGAACGACGCGGCGGCCCTGTGTCTTGTCACCACGCGCGAGCATGCCGGAAAGCTCGGGTTGGTTCCGGCCGTCCGCCTTGTTTCCTGGGCGGTCGCCGGCGTGAAGCCGAGCGTCATGGGTATCGGACCGGCGCCGGCGACGGCGATTGCACTGGAGCGGGCCGGCCTGATGATGAGCCAGATCGACGTCATTGAGCTCAACGAGGCATTCGCCGCGCAGGTGATCGCCGTGATGCGCGAGTGGGGGTTCGGCGCCGCCGATCTCGAACGTACGAACATCCATGGCTCGGGCATCTCGCTGGGACACCCGGTGGGAGCGACCGGCGGTCGGATGCTGGGTGCGCTGGCCAACGAGCTGCGACGCCGCGAGGGCCGCTACGGACTTGCCACGATGTGCATCGGCGGCGGGCAGGGGCTGGCGGCGATTTTCGAGCGCGTGGCGGAGTGACCACGACGTGGCGGCGGACTGCTTGACACGGGTGAGCCGTCAACGTAGCGTCGATTGGATCGAGCGCTCCACAACAAAAGTGGGGCCGAATGCCCACGATCGGTGCATTGGCCAGTTCGGACGTGGCCGCGAGACAGGCTGATCCGGGTCTCGGTTCACCTAAGTTTCATTTGAAACAACATTTGGGCGTGGGCCAGCGCTGTTTCGCTCGTGCGAAGCTGGGCCCGCGGCGGACATGAAAGGGAACTGCAGATGGCAGCCAGGGAACTTCCGGAGTTCGAACACCTTCTCCTGGAACGCGACGAGGGGTTGGTCTGGATAACGCTCAATCGCCCCGATCGGCTCAATGCGATCAACCGGAAACTTCTCGACGAGATTAGCCAGGCGTTCACATGGCTGGCCAGCGACGAGGCGCGAGTCATCGTGATCCGCGGAGCCGGGCGTTGCTTCTCGAGCGGCTTCGACGTCTCGGGAAGTGCGCCGGGGGAGTATGCAACCGAGGAGCCCGGCATCGTGGAGGACTTCGTGCGTCTGCGCGCGAATATCAACAGGATGCTCGCCATCTGGGACTTCCCCAAGCCGGTGATCGCGGCCGTGCACGGGTACTGCCTTGGCGCTACGACACTGATCCCATCCGTATGCGACATGACCATCGTGGCGGACGATGCGATCATCGGCTTCCCGGCGATGCCCCTCGGCGGCGGATACATCAGCCCGCTCTGGGCGCCGCTCGTGGGGATCAAACGGGCGAAGCAGATGTCCTTCGAGCCCGATAGCAGAATCTCCGGCGTGACAGCCAGCGAGTGGGGCTGGGCCAACTACTCAGTGCCGGCGGACGAGCTCATGGAAACGGTTCGCGCGCATGCATTGCGTATCGCCAAGGTGCCGGCGGATGTCCTGTTGATGAAGAAGATGTCGCTCAACCGCGTTGCTGACCTCAACGGGTTCCGCACTACCGCGGTGCTCGGCGCTGAGACGGACGCCCTTATTCACGAGCTCCCGTCAGTTCAAGCGCTGCGCGACTCTGTCGGCCAGCTTGGCCTCAAGGAGGCCATCAAGCGGTTCAAAGCCGGGGCGTAACCCGGGCGCCGCTAGGCGTTCCTCTGGAAGGATTTTCATGTCTAACACCGAGCAGCTGGTGCGTGTAGAGCAGCGGGGACCGGTCGCCTGGCTTGTCATCGATAGCCCGGCGAACCGCAACGCCCTGGGAGGACCGGTCCTCGCTGGGCTCGTGTTCGGATTAAAGGGCGCGCTCGCGTCACCGGACGTACGGGTCATCGTCCTGACGGCGACCGGAAACGTCTTTTCGTCCGGCGCGGACCTGCGCGACACGACCGACCTGGCAGTGATCGAGCAGGCCTACCGCGATCTCTTCGGAGGGATCCTCGACGCCGACAAGCCAGTGGTAGCCAGGATCAACGGTCACTGCTTCGGCGGCGCGATCGGCCTAGCGGCCGTATGCGACCTATCCGTCACCGACGACAAGGCGATCTTCAGCTTCAGTGAGGTCCGGTTGGGGCGGACCGCCACCTTGGCGTCGGTCGTGTCGCTGCCTCGACTGCGCCCTGGCGACGCCGCTGAACTGCTTCTGAGGGGAACCCGCATCGACGGCTCCCGCGCCGCCGCCCTTGGCCTCGTGAACAAGTCGGTTCCGGGCGATCAACTGGACGCGGAGATCGATGACATCGTCACGGACCTGTTGGCGGGGGGGCCGATGGCCCTGGCCAACACGAAGCAACTGATCCGTCAGGTCCCCCTCATCACCCAGGACGAGGCGTGGGACCTAGCGTTCCAGATTACGAGGGAAACCGCCGGATCCGCCGAGGCGATCGAGGGAACGGCGGCCTTCCGCGAGAAGCGAGCTCCGATTTGGCCCGCCCTGGCGCCACGAGATCGGGCGCGCTGACCCATCGGCCGGCGCGTTGACACGCCCGGTGAAATTTCATAAGTTGTAGCGAGCGCTCTAATCGCATCCTGTTCGCTGGTCGCGCTCGACGCGGTCGCAATCCGTCAGCGTCGCGTGTCCAGGCGGCGGTCGCTGTCGGCAGACCTAAGCCTGGAAAGAGCACAACCGGCTTCGAGGGGATTCCCGCGCTTATGACTTTCACCACCGACCGGGGCCTGTTGCCGAACGAAGAGGAGCTGCGCCGCGCCATCGAGGTGGCCAACGTGCCCACGCTGCTCATGGTGCTCTACCAACTGACCGGCGACGACACCTGGCTCCAGGAGCCGTACCTGCCCTCCCGCAGCCGCGGCCTGGACCTCCACGACACGGGCGGCCTCGGCGAGGACGAGCAGCGCAACGTACGAGCAGCGGCCCACGATGCGCTGCTCGCCTGGTTGAACGGCGCAGAGCCCGCGATCCCTGCGCCGGAGGGCGAGGTGTTGGTGCGCATGATGAGCACCTGCATGGGGGAGCCGGTTGAGGTCGAATACGCCCCGATGATGGCCGAGGATATGGGCTTCGCTCCGGATCCCGTACGTCGCCCGCTCAGCGGGGATTCGAAACAGCTCTCCGTGATCGTCATCGGCGCCGGGGCTTCGGGCCTCCTGGTGTCGGCGAAGCTGACGCAAGCGGGGATCCGCCACGTGATCCTGGAAAAGAATGACGATGTCGGGGGCACCTGGCTCAACAACCGCTACCCCGGGTGCGGGGTTGATACGCCCAGCTACCTCTACACCTTCTCGTTCCTGCCGAACGACTGGTCCACTTACTTCGGCAAGCGCGACGATGTCTGGACGTATTTCGCCAACGTCGCGCGGCGTTTGGAACTCTACGACAACATCGCCTTCGGGACCGAGGTCGAATCCGCGCAGTACGACGCCCGTGGCCGCGAGTGGCACGTGTCGGCGCGCGACGGCGAGGGGCGCACCGTCCACTACAGGGCGTCCGTGGTCATCTCGGCTGTCGGCCAGCTCAACGTGCCACACCTCCCGGCGATCAAGGGCGCGGACCAGTTCACGGGCCAGATGTTCCACTCCGCGCAATGGCCTGAGGGCGCGGACGTTCGCGGGAAGCGGGTCGCCGTTATCGGTGCAGGCGCCTCGGCCATGCAGATCGTTCCCGCAATAGCGGGCCAGGTCGCTGAGCTGACGGTCTACCAGCGGTCTCCACAGTGGGTGGCGCCCAGCTCGAACTACTTCGCGCAAGTTCCCGCCGGGGTGCACTGGCTGATGAACCACGCGCCGTTTTACCGGGCCTGGTACCGGTTCCGTCTCGCGTGGACCTTCAACGACAAGGCGCATCCGTCTCTGCAGATCGATCCGGCCTGGGCGCACCCCGAACGCTCGGTCAATGCGATCAACGACGGACACCGTGGCTACTTCGAGCGGTACCTCCGAGACGAGCTGGGCGAGCGCCTAGATCTTATCGAGAAATCGCTGCCGACCTACCCGCCGTTCGGCAAACGTATGTTGCTCGACAATGGCTGGTTCCGCGCCTTGCGCATCCCGTCCGTGGAACTGGTCACCGACCCGATCGCTCGGATTTCCTCAACCGGTGTGGTCACCGCCGACGGCGTGGATCGACCGGCAGACATGATCGTCTTCGCGACGGGCTTCGAGGCGCGGCGGATGGTCGGCCAGTACGATGTCCGGGGAAGGGACGGCCAATCGCTTCGCGAGGTTTGGGGCGAAGAGAACCCATTCGCGCATCTGGGAATAACCGTGCCCGGTTTCCCCAATTTCTTCCTTATGTATGGCCCCAACACCAACATGGGACACGGAGGCAGCTACATCCAGATTGGCGAGTGTCAGGTCCGCTACATCGTCGATCTGATCTGCTCGATGATCGAGCGGGATATCGCCTCCATCGACTGCCGCCAAAACGTATGCGCACAGTATAACCACGCGGTCAATAACGCTCACGCCAAGATGGTCTGGTCCCACCCGGGCATGGAAACCTACTACCGAAACGCCCAGGGTCGCGTGGTGACGAACTCGCCGTGGCGCGTCCTCGACTACTGGCGCATGACGCATGCGGCGAACCTGGACGATTTCCAGTGCGAGCCTGTCGTCTCATCCCCCCGGAACCCTGTCGCCAGCGCGTCCGCAGCCGGCCGCTGACGGGAAGGAATTCCGATGACGTTGGCGCTAGCGGCGGTGGATGTGGACGCCGCAATGGACACCCTTCGCTCGGAGGTCCGCGCGTTTATCGCGGAGGCTGTGAGCGCAGGCCGGTTCGTCCCCGACTGTGACAGCTGGCTCGCCGGCTGGGCGCCTGCCTTCAGCGCCGAGCTGGCCGCACGTGGGTGGATTGGCATGGCGATCCCGCGGGAGTACGGCGGCAGCGGGCGAGGCAGTCTCGAACGCTACGTCGTTATCGAGGAGCTGCTGGCCGCCGGAGCGCCGGTCGCTGCGCACTGGATCGCGGACCGTCAGATCGCTCCGGCGTTGCTCCGGTACGGGACCGAGCAGCAGAAGCAGGCCTATCTCCCCAAGATCGCGTCCGCCCGGGCCTTCTTCGCGCTCGGCATGAGCGAAGCAGACGCTGGATCCGACCTCGCCGCGATCCGCACCAAGGCGACGAAGGTCGAGGGTGGGTGGCGCCTGAATGGCGCGAAGCTTTGGACGAGTGGGGGGCATCACGCCCACGCGATGGTCGTCCTCGCTCGGACATGTCCAGTCGACGCGCAGGCGCGCCACTCTGGCATGAGCCAGTTCATCGTCGATCTCCGGGCGTCTGAGGTCACGATCAACCCGATCCTCCTCATGAGCGGCGAACATCACTTCAACGAGGTGGTCTTCGAGGATGCGTTAGTCTCGGACGACGCCGTTCTCGGCACGATCGGCGACGGCTGGAAACAGGTTACAGCGGAGCTGGCGTACGAGCGAAGCGGTCCAGAGCGGCTGCTGAGCACGTTTCCGCTGCTGACCGCCATGTTCCGACGGCTGGAAGCCGCAGCCGACGCCTCGGAGGCCGAGCTGGCCGCGTTGGGGGCCCTGCTGAGCCGCGCCCGATCCCTCCGGGAGATTTCCATGTCGATCGCCAGTGCTCTGCAACGTGGGGAGGCCCCCGACGTCGCGGCGGCAGTCGCCAAGGACCTCGGCACCCGATTCGAGCAGGACGTCGTCGACACGGCGCTCCGCATCCTGGACGGCGTCTGCGCCGACCCCTCCTCTTCGGACGAGCTTGAGCGACTGCTCTCCCGGGCCGCTCTGCACTCGCCTGGGTTCACGCTCAGGGGCGGGACGAACGAGATCCTTCGTGGGGTTGTTGCGCGGGGATTAGGGCTGCGATGAGTGACCAGGAGCTGACCCAGATCGCCCACACGGTCGACGCCATCGTGACCAGGGCCGCTGCAACGGATTTACGCGAAGGCGGCGAAAGGCAAGTCGACCACACGGCGCTGAAGCTGCTGACCGAGGCTGGGCTGCGCCGGGTGGCGGTGACTGAGGCGGCTGGTGGGTCGGACGGTGAGCTGCCGCATCTGGCCGTTGTCCTCAAGCGCTTAGGCTACCACGCGGTCAACATTGCCCTGCTTGAGGACCACCTGGCCGCTGAGCTGCTCGCACCGCACACAGCCGTGGCGCCGGAAGACATGCTGACGGTGTCCAGCCGCAGCGACCTCATCGTCGCACAAGTTGACGGCCACGCTGTCGTGAGCGGCTCATGCTGGCACGTACCGTGGAGCCGGACGGCGTCGCTCGTGGTGGCGCCCGCGAAGTCGGACGCCGGACAGGTTCTCGTCGCGCTGCCGACGGCGGAGGCCGCGATCACCCCGCACCACAACGTCGCGGGTGAGCCCCGCGACCACCTGACCTTCAATGCGGTCGCCCCGGTGGCCGAGGTGAATGATAGCGGGTCCGTCATGAAGCTCCGGTCACGCGTGCTGCTCTACCGGGCGCTGACCATGTTGGGCGCGGGCGAACGCGCCCTCGACCTGACCATCACCCACGTCACGGATCGAACCCAGTTCGGATCTCCCCTGTCGCGCCGGCAGGTCGTCCAGCACTACATCGCCGAGATGTTCGGGGCGCTGACGGCGGCTCGCGCCGCCTGCGACGCGGCGGTGAGCGCACTCGCGGGTGGAACGGGTCCCACCACCCTGGCGACCTCACTCGCCACCCGGATCGAGGCGGATCGGATGGCGAGCGTGGTCGCCCGGTTATCGCATCAGCTGCACGGGGCGATCGGCTTTACGCAGGAGCACCCATTGCACCTCTCGACCACCCGACTGACGGCGTGGCGGCAGGACGACCTCAGTGAGACGGCCTGCGCCCTGGAACTGTCACGGCTCGTGCCCGACCTCGGCGGACCGTGGGACACGCTAACCGCGCGACGCCTGCAAATGTAACCCCGTCGCCATCCATTCCATCGGTCGCGACGCGTCCAGGGGCCGACGCCTCGGATCGAGCGGGCCTGCGCCGACCACACGCACCTCAGGGATTCTGCCCACGACCGTATGGGTTCGGCCCGTCACCAGAAGGAGACCAGATCATGGCTGAAGCCGTCATCATAGACGCGGTGCGCACCCCGATCGGGAAGCGAAGGGGCGCGCTGTCCGACATCCACCCGGTGGACCTCAGCGGGGCTATCCTGCGTGCGCTGGCCGAACGGACCGGCCTCGACCCGGCTGTCGTCGATGACGTCATCTGGGGGTGCGTGAACCAGGTCGGCGACCAAGCCGCCCAGATCGGTCGGTACGGAGTGCTTGCGGCCCGATGGCCCGAGTCGGTCCCGGCCTCCACCGTCAACCGTGCCTGCGGATCAGGCCAGCAGGCCATCGACTTTGCAGCCGCGATGGTAATGTCGGGACAGTGCGACGTGGTGGTTGCGGGGGGCGTCGAGTCGATGAGCCGCGTCCCGCTGGGCGCCGGCCGGGAACTGGGCCGCCCGTTCGGCCCTCAGGTGCGGGCGCGTTACGCCGAGCCGCTCGCCGAGCACAGCTTCCCGCACGGCGATTTCAACCAGGGCATCGGTGCGGAACTCATCGCCCGGCAGTGGAACCTCACGCGCCATGATCTCGATGAGTACGCCGCCGAGTCCAACGAGCGCGCCGCGGCGGCTGTCGACAGCGGCGCGTTCCGCGACCAGGTCGCTCGCATTGATGGCGCGCCGGCGTTCATCGACGACGAGTGCATCCGGCGGGGGACGACAGTCGAGACGCTGGCGGGTCTGAAGCCGTCCTTCGTCGAGGACGGCATGGTCCACGCCGGGAATTCCTCGCAGATCTCGGACGGCGCAGGGGCGCTGCTCATCACGACGCCGGAGCGGGCCAGGGAGCTGGGGCTGAAACCGATCGCCCGCTATGTCGGTGGCGCGGTCGCGGGATCCGATCCGATCGCGATGCTCACAGCCCCCATCCCGGCGACCGCGAAGGTGCTCAGGCGGACCGGCCTCTCTCTGGCCCAAATTGGAACCTTTGAGGTGAATGAAGCCTTCGCCTCCATCCCTCTGGCATGGCTCAAGGACACGGGCGCCAATCGGGACCAGGTCAACCCGCAGGGCGGCGCCATCGCCATGGGACACCCGCTGGGCGGCTCCGGCGCAATCCTCATGACGAAGATGCTGCACCGCATGCGCGCCGAGGGCATCCGCTACGGGCTGCAGACCATATGTGAGGGCGGCGGCACCGCGAACGCCACGGTGATCGAGCTGCTCTGACCCTCAATCAGGTTCACGTGGACGCCGGAGCGAGAGGTGGTCCCGGCAGGAACGCCTCTCGAGACCAGCCACACCGGGGGCGCCAAGGGGCCAATGCCGTCGGTGTCGAATTCAGGGATATAAAATGAGTGAGCTGAGCATGGGCATGGTCCTTCTCACGACTGACGATCTGGATGCGTCGATCGCCTTTTATACCGACACGCTCGGATTCCCGCTGAAGTTCCGTGACGGCGCCAACTACGCCGCTCTGGACGGCGGGTCCGTGACAATCGCGCTAGCGACGGAAGTCGACCACCCACTGCCGGGCGAGGTCGTGGTCGGGCTCAAAACCGCCGACGTCGATGGAGCGGCAATGGCGGTCGAAGCCGGTGGCGGCGTGGTCGTCAGGGCTGCGTACGACGACGCCCACGAGCGGCGCGCCGTGGTCTACGACAACACGGGCAACGGCCTAGTGTTCTACAGCCCTCTGCCGCGTTGATGACGGCGGATTGCAGAAACGCCCGAGCGGAGCCTTCGTCGCGTGCTGTTGACCAGGTGATCCTGGCCAAGACATCCATTGATGGGGATCGCTAACGCTATGGCGCGAACGTCACAAATCGTCGTGAAGCGCGCGCTTCATCGACATGTCCGCGTGTGGCGGCCTGATACTAAAAAAAGGAATGGGAATGGTCCGGATGAAATACTCGCGGCGCATTCCCACAGCCGTCGCAATCGCTCAAGCGACGGCGATTGGACAGACGGCGAAGCCAGCGACACGGCGCGCAGCGGAAACGAATGATGGCGCGTGACTGACGCCCGGAAGCACTCTTCGCGGCTGCTCGTTCTGCTCTCGGGCGCGTACTGTCTTGCCTTTCTCGATCGCCTTATGATGGCGGTCGTCGCCCAGCCGGTCCAAGCGGAGTTCGGCCTTTCCGACAGGCAACTGTTCCTGTTGACGGGCGCCGCCTTCGTGCTCGTCTATGGATCGTTGGGCATACTGTCCGGCTGGCTGCTCGACCGCTTCAACAAGAGCATCATTGTCGCGTTGGGCATGGGCGTATGGAGCCTCTTCACCGCGGCGTGCGGCGTGTCGCAGAGCTTCACACAGCTGGCGATCGCGCGCGCAGGGGTCGGGACCGGCGAATCCGTGATTGTTCCGGCGGCCATGGCGCTCATCAGCGAAGCCTAGGCCAAGCGCCCGCTGGCGATGGGCGTTTCTATGCGGGCGGGATGGTCGGCGTCTTCCTGGCCTGGGTGGTCGGCGGCTGGATCACGACGCATTACGGCTGGCGCGCCGCGTTTTTCATGGCGGGTCCGCCCGGCCTTGCCTTCGCGATCCTGATCGCCTGGGTCAAGGTGGATCCGCCGCGTGAAACGCCCGCGACCCGCGGGGAGGCGCCGCGCCTGACCACGTTTCGCGATCTTTCCCGAAACGCGCCCTTCAGGTGGCTGATCTTGGGCTCATCGCTTGTGACCTACATCAGTATCGGCCTCGTCAGCATGCTGGGGGTCTTTTTCATTCGTAGCTACGGCATGAACACGAGCGAAGTCGGCCTGATTTTTGGGCCGGTCATGGCGGTTGGCATGGCGTGCGGGCTGGTTGGCGGCGGCTGGATCGGCAACCATTTTGCACGCCGCGGCGTGGACACGCTTATTCGGTTCGTCGCCTGGAACACGTTCGCACTCTTTCCAATCTACATGGCGCTCTTGCTGGCCCCAACAAAGGAACTGGCGCTCGCAGCGATGTTTGTGGGCGCGTTTGTGAGCACGCTCTACGCGCCGTCCTTTTCGGCGGCCTACCAGGCCGTCTGCGCGCCGCACACGCGCGCCACCGCCGCTGGCGTTCAGGCGTTCTTGAACGCCATTGTCGGCGGCGCCCTGACGCCGTTTCTTGTCGACGCCCTGAGCGACCACTGGCGCCCCCAATTCGGTCGCGACAGCCTCCGGTATGCGATGATGGCCGGGCTGCTCACAGTGCTGGTCTCGGGCGGCGTTGGCGGGTCTCGTCGAGGTCTTGACGAGGCGGGGTGGTGCGGCTAACACGAATGGAGCGATCGCTCCACTTATTGCTGTGAGGGGCTCGAAGTGCGCTAGCGCGAAGCCGTTTGATGGGAGCAGCCCGTGGCGAACCAGCCCGTGGAGTTGGTTGAGAAGGTTGTCGGCGTCGGTGGGGTCGGTCTGGTGACCCTGGAGGGCGGCTCGGGTCGGCCGTTGCTGATGTTGCACGACGAGCTCGGGTTCCCGGGGTGGATGCGGTGGAACGAAGCGCTGGCGGCTGACCGCCGGTTCGTTGTGCCGTTGCAGCCGGGGTTTGGGCGGACGCCGCGGGTGGACTGGTTTGGCTCGGTGCGGGACGTGGCGGCATTCTACGCGCGGATGCTGCGGGAGTCGGGGCTGGGGCCGGTTGATGTGGTGGGGTTCTCGGCCGGGGGCTGGATTGCCGCGGAGATGGCCGCTTCGGACCCGGAGCTGTTCGACCGGATGGTGCTGGTGGCTCCGCTGGGCATTCGGCCCGCCGAGGGGGAGATCCTCGACTTCCTGGCGATGACGATGCGCCGCCACGTGATGACCACGGTCAGCAATCAGGACGCCGAGGAGCTGGCCACGATGTACGGTGGCGCGATCTCGGCGGAGCAGTTCGAGCTGTTCGAGGCGGCGCGCGCCGAGTCCAGCCGGCTGGCGTGGGAGCCGTTCATGTTCGATCCCACTCTGCCGCACCGACTGGCGGGGGTGCGGGACCTGGAGACCCTGATCATCTGGGGGGAGCGGGACCAGGTCGCCCCCCGCGGGTGCGCCGAGGCCTATGAACAGGCCATCCCCGGCGCCCGGCTCAAGGTCGTCACCGGGGTCGGCCACCGACCCGAGATCGAAGATCGCCACCAGTTCGTCAAACTCGTGTCCGAGTTTCTGGAAACACCTCTGCCTGACAGATCGTTCGGCCGGACATCATCGGTCCGCATGAGTGAAGCTCGCCCGGGGAAAATGCAGAATGCAGTTTAATTACATCACCGAGCGTCCTTATCGTGGTCTGACGGAAGATCAGATCTACGAGCATGGGTCGTACTTCACCTACCCCAACGCGGCGTTCGACGCCCAGTTGGCCTCCGATGACTACAACGCCTATCTCGACGAGGCGGTGCTGGCCGAGAAGGTCGGCTTCGACGGTGTCGGGCTCAACGAGCATCATGCCAACCCGTTCTGCATGGGTGCGGTGCTCAACGTGGAGGCCGCGGTTCTGGCCCGGATCACCGAGCGGGTCAGGATCGTCCTGATCGGCAATCCGATCCCGGCCCACCGCAACCCGATGCGCCTGGCCGGAGCAGGGCGGGTTCGTGCAGCGCTGAACTATGCCGGCGCAACACCAGCGCCTGGGTCGGACGGGCCTGCGGGGCGCGAGCTCCGAGACCCATTCGCTGGCGCGTTCAAGGATTGAGGAGATCTGGCCAAATGGCTAGCAACAAGGAACGGTACGCCGCACTCCAGTCTGCGGTGATGGAGCAGGACTTCGAGAAGATTCGCGGATTTATCGCGGAGGATTTCGTCATGATGGAACCGGACGCACTGCCCTACGCCGGCAAGTTCGTAGGGCCTGAAGGCTTTGTCGATGTCGTGCGCCAAATCCGTGAACGGTACGAAATCGACATCGTCAGCTCCGTGATCAGCGAAGCTGAGAACGACGTGCTTCTCTGCGAGTTCGTCTTCGGCTTCAAGTCCTTGCGCACCGGCGAGCGTGTGGTGATGCCGGTGATCGACATTTTCCGGTTCAGCCCGGATGGGAAACTCCTTCGTGGCGACATCTACTACCAGGACGCCGCCAAAGTCGCGGCCATCGCCTGAACTCCACCGTGGCGATGACCCGCCTCGGGGATGGGGCTCTCGGCAGGTGAACCCGACGGCTTCGCCGGCGGTCGCAAGAAGCGGTATGCTCGTGTGCCTGAACAGCTGAGACGATCGGAAGAGATTCATCGCGTCGCCGTGCTCGATGACTACCAGGGCGTCGCGCTCGAGATGGCGGATTGGTCCTCTCTGGGTGCGTCAGTCACTGTTTTCCGGGACCACGTGAGCGATCCCGATGCATTGGTCCGCCGCCTCGAACCCTTCGACATCATCACCGTCATGCGGGAGCGAACGCCCTTTCCACGCGACGTCCTCGCGCGCCTGCCGAAACTGCGCCTGTTGGTGACGTCGGGCCCGGTCAACGCCGCCATCGACATCGACGCAGCACGAGAGCTCGGGATCGTCGTGAGCGGCACGGTTGGGCGTAACGGGATACCGGGTACAATTGAGCTTACGTGGGCGCTGATTCTGGCGTCGGCGCGTTCCCTTGTCCGCGAGGATGCCCTGGTTCGCGCCGGCGGGTGGCAGCGCGGGGTCGGAACGGTGCTGAGCGGTCGCACCCTGGGCATTGTGGGCCTGGGCAATCTCGGCCCTCGCATGATCCCGATCGCGCGAGCCTTCGGCATGGAGGTGACGGCCTGGAGCCGGAACCTTTCGAAGGAGCGTGCGGCGGAACTCAACGTGACGGCGCTCGACCACGATCAGTTCATCAACACCGCTGATGTCGTTACCCTTCACCTCAAACTCTCTACGCGATCCACCGGATACATCGGAAGGAACGAGCTGAGCTTGATGAAGCCGACTGCCTTCCTCGTGAACACATCGCGGGGCCCGCTCATCGACGAGGACGCCCTCATCGAGGCGCTAGAGAGGATCCATCGCGGGAGCCGGCCTCGACGTCTACGACGTCGAACCGCTGCCCGCGGAGCACCGTCTTCGTTCTCTCCCCAATGTCGTATTGTCGCCTCACATGGGCTACGTGACCCGACAGACCTACCAGGACTACTTCGGCGGCTATGTCGAAAGCATCGGGAGCTACCTCCAAGGCCGCCCCATCCGCGTCCTCACCGACGGCACCGATCTGATGAGCCAGGTGCTCTGAAAACGTTTCGGTCGCTTTCCCGGACTGCCATGCATTGAGACTTCGGTCGCACGCGCCACATTGATCTCAAGCATAGTCGCGATGGGCCGTCCGCTACGGCGAGACTTTCCAAAGCCATATCGGCGTCGATTGGGTCGTATCAATGCGATTGTGGCTCGCGCTTCCCACGCCGCTGCCTGAACCGCCTTTGTCAAGCCACCTTCACCGCCAATCCGAAAAGTCTCGGCACCGGGCGCGCTGATCGCACTGTATCGCCGCGCCGTCGCCGTCCAGAGTAAGCGCTGTCTGGACCCCACCTTTCCCTGATGCTGCTGTCCGGTGATGGTGACGATCCCTTTGGGCGGATCGTTTCATGTCTGGATTTAACCCTACGCTTGACCCTAAGGCGGCGCAGGTTCGCCGGCTGGAGGTGCTG
>JAUXTQ010000005.1 GCA_030678995.1 Caulobacter sp. | reverse complement strand
CCGAACTCGGTCACAAGCGGGTCGGCTTCATCTCAGGGCCGCTGACCTTCCGCTCTTCGCACGAGCGGCGAGGGGGCTTCGAGGACGGGCTCGCCGAGCACGGCCTGACCCTGGCGCCGGAGCATGTGGCCGAGGGCGCCTACACCTTCGAGTCGGGCCTGGAGGGCGCGGCGAAGCTGCTGGCCCTGCCAAACCGGCCCACGGCGATCTTCGCCGGCAATGACGAGATGGCCGCCGGGGCGCTGCACGCGGCGCGGCGGGCGGGGCTGTCGGTGCCGGAAGACCTCTCCGTCATCGGCTTCGACGACTTCCAGATCGCGTCCCGCGTCTGGCCGCCGCTCTCGACGGTGCGGGCGCCGACGCGGGAGATCGGCCGCCTCGCCGCCGAGAAGCTGATCGGTCAGGCCGGCGACGACAAGCGCGACCCGGCGGACCGCCTGCCGTCGCTGGTGGCGCGGGATTCAACGGCCGCGCCGAGGGGGTAGGGCGGCTAAGCCGAAGAGGTAGAGGCTAATCTATGTTCGCCTGCGTAGACCAGGCCTGCGGTAGATCGGGGAAGTGACCCCAGGATCGCCAAGGTAAATCGAACCGGTCTGCCGGGCGTGTCGCCAGACCCCATCGAGGCGGGTCAGGGAAGCCGAACCAGGTGTTGTCGATCAGCACGAGGTCTTCCCCATCAACTGTGGCGACAAAGGCGACATCATTGGCAACGAACCAGCTCCGGTCCTGGCCCAACAGCCCGCCGGATGGGAAGGCCCGGAGTGGGACGGGGCTCCACAGGATGGCCTTGCCGGCCCGCAGATGAAACTCGCGCTCCTGGGCGTCGGCGTGCTCGCCTGACAGCGTCCAGGGGATTGGTTCCCAATCGGGGAGCACCTCGTCTCGGCGATAGATGGCCATCTACGCGGACTTGCTCCGCAGTTTCGCAACCGAGCGCTTCAAGTTGGCGCGCGCCTTCGTCTCGAATTCGGCCTGCCCCCAAGGCGACATGTAGAGGGCGTCTCGCTCCAGAAAGCCTTCGAGGATGCTCGCGCGACCCGCCCGAAATGCCTCTTCGGGAACTTCCTGATATTCGTGACGGACTCCGTCTTCATAGGCATCGAAGGCCGCCTGCGGCGCCGCCAAAATCGACAGATCCATGTCGAGGAACATCGCCATGTCGTTAGCGTCTTCAACGGAGAGGCCGGGAGGAATGGCGTGCCGGGCGGTCGCCTCTATCAATCGAAAGGTTCGGTTCAGAGACGCGTCTGGAACCACATCGTTCAAGAGCTCCTCAGCCAAGGCCGCGCTGCGGGATTCATTGTCCGGCCGGCGGGGTTCGTAGACTGCATCATGAAGCAGAATCGCGCAGTAGACGGCGAGTGGATCGTTCAATCTCGACTTGACCAGTTCATACCATCTGATCAGAGCGAGGGGATGGCTCCAGCCGTGATAGCCGCGCCTCGGTCCCGAATGGAGATCGCGGATTTTCTCGATCAGCGCTTTGGGGAGCACGATACCCTCACTCGTTGGGGAGGGGCAGAATGGCAGGGATCCCGTCTTCATGCGACCGCCGTGTTCAAGCTTGCCCGTCGCGATGACACCGGTTACCAAACCCGCAATGAAGAACGCTTGGAACCAACCCGCTCTCCATGTCCACGCGAGGCGTTGGTCCACCATCAAGCCATTCGCGACGTCGCTATCGACCTTGCCTGCACCCTGCCCAACCGGGCCTACAAACTCTGACGAGCCGGAGCGCCGCCATGTTCAACAAGACCTATCACGCCACCCATCCCGACATGATGGAGCTGGTGGACAACGACCAGCTGCGGGATCGCTACCTGGTCACCGACCTGTTCGTACCCGGCGAGGTGATGCTGAACTATTCGCACAACGAACGGTTCGTGATCGGCGGCGCGGCGCCGGTCAATGCGCCGGTCAGCCTGCCCGACCAGACCGAACCTGCCTCGGCGGCGGGCCATCCGTTCCTCGAGCGGCGGGAGCTGGGCCTGATCAACGTCGGCGACGGCGCGGGCAGGGTGACGGTCGACGGCGTGGCCTATGACATCGGTCCCAAGGACGGGCTCTATGTGCCGATGGGCGTCAAGAGCGTGGTGTTCGAGAGCGTCGATCCGGCCAACCCGGCCCGCTACTACCTCGCCTCGACCCCGGCCCATGTGGCCTGCAAGGTGCAGAAGATCTCCATCGCCGACGCCACGCCGCTGGAGCGCGGCGCGCTGGAGACGTCGAACGAGCGGACCATCTACCAGTACGTCGTTCCGGGCGTCTGTCAGTCGGCGCAGTTGCTGCTGGGCCTGACCATCCTCAAGACCGGCAGCGTGTGGAACACCATGCCGCCGCATCTGCATGACCGGCGCTCGGAGATCTACTTCTACTTTGGGCTCAAGCCGGACGAGCGGGTGTTCCACTTCATGGGCGAGCCCGACGCGGCGCGGCACATCGTGGTGGCCAACGAGGAGGCGGTGATCAGCCCGCCCTGGTCGATCCACATGGGCTCGGGCACCGCCAACTACGCCTTCATCTGGGCCATGGGCGGGGAGAACCTCGACTACACCGACATGAACGTTCTGGACATCTGTCAGCTGAAATGACCCATCCGTTCGACCTCACCGGCAAGACAGCCCTGGTCACCGGCGCCAACACCGGCATCGGCCAGGGGATCGCCGTGGCCCTGGCCGCCGCGGGAGCCGACATCGCCGCCGCCGGCCGGTCCGCGCCGGCCGAGACGCAGAGGGCCGTGGAGGCGTTGGGCCGCCGGTTTGTCTCGATCCAGGCCGACTTCGGTTCGACAGAGCCGGTCGCGCGGGTGGTCGAGGAGGCTGTGGCGGCGCTGGGCGGGATCGACATCCTGGTCAACAACGCCGGCATCATCCGCCGGGCGGACTCGATCGACTTCTCCGAGGACGACTGGGACGCGGTGATGAACACCAACCTCAAGACGGTGTTCTTCCTGACCCAGGCGGTGGTGCGGCGCATGCTGGAGCAGGGCCGGGGCGGCAAGGTGATCAACATCGCCAGCCTGTTGAGCTTCCAGGGCGGCATCCGCGTGCCGAGCTACACCGCCTCCAAGAGCGGCCTGGCCGGCCTGACCAAGATCCTCGCCAACGAATGGGCAGCCAGGGGGATCAACGTCAACGCCATCGCCCCCGGCTATTTCGACACCAACAACACCGAGGCGTTGCGGGCGGACGAGACCCGCAACCGCTCCATCCTCGAACGCATCCCGGCGGGCCGCTGGGGCCAGCCCGGCGACATCGGCGGGGCGGCGGTGTTCCTGGCGTCGGGCGCCAGCGACTACGTCCACGGGGTGACATTGCCCGTGGATGGCGGCTGGCTGGCGCGGTGAATAGGGACAGACACCTGCGGTGTCTGTCCCTCAGGTGAGGCTGTTCAGCCAGTCCTCGAGGTTCGTGTAGCCGTCGGCGTCCCTGTCCTCCGCGCCGTCCGAGCCGTCCTTCGGGTTGAAGCGGTTCGCCCGCTCCCAGTCATCCGGCATGCCGTCGCCGTCGCCGTCCACCCAGGCTGGCCCGCCCTTCAGCACGGGCCAGCCGCCGACGTCGGCCTGGCTGTTGATCAGCCGGCCGGTGCGGTCGCGGACGCCGGCGACCACCCGCAGGTCCACCGCGTCCCGCACCTTCGACGCCCCGGCGCCCGCCAGCACCCGCTCGTAGGCCCTCGCCGCCGCATCCGTGACGATGCCCGAGTCGGCCAGCGGGGCAGGGGAGCGGTAGCCCGCGCCCGGCGCGCAGCCGACCAGGCTCCAGGGATCGTCCGGAATGGCCCCGTTCATGGTGTTGCCGGCGAAGAAGGCGCGGGCGAGGGGGTTCTCCTCACAAAAGGCCAGCGTCCCTTCGCTGTCGGGGCCGGCCTGGTACCAGTTGGCGACAAAGTCATAGCCGGCCAGGGAGTCACTGTCGGCATTGTACCCGGCCCGGCCGCCGCCCCAGTTGTAGAAGACGTTGTTGCGGAACTCGAACAGCGGCCCGACCGGGTCGACCATCGCGCTGTTGTAGTTGCCCGGCCGGGGCATCCGCGCCTGATGGTCGGCCCACAGGTTGTGATGCCAGGAGAACCGCGCGCCATAACCGCCGCGGATCAGGCTGCCGTAGCCGTGCTTGCCCTTGTCATGCACCGAGACGTTCAGGGACTGCGCGATCAACGACCACTGCACCGTCAGGTCATAGATGCCGTCCTCCGGCGGGTCGTAGCGGCTGCCGGCGGACAGGGTCTCGTCCACCGACCAGCTGGCCGAGACATGGTCGATGATGATCCGCCGGCCGCGGGTGATCGAGACGGCGTCGTCCTGGACCCGGGTCTCGTCGCCCAGGCGCACGCGGATGTAGCGCACGATGACGTCGTCGGCGGCGATGACCAGCGGCTGACCGCGCAGGGTGATCCCGTCGCCGGGTGCGGTCTGGCCGGCGAGGGTGATGCCCGGCCGGCTGATCTTCAGCGGCGAGACCAGGGTGATTGTGCCGCCCACGTCGAACACGACCGTCCGCGGACCTTTGGCCTCGACCGCCGCCCGCAGGCTGCCCGGCCCCGAATCGGCCAGGGTGGTGACGTGAAAGACCGCGCCGCCGCGGCCGCCCGCCGCGTACCGGCCGAACCCCTCGGCGCCGGGAAAGGCGGGAACAGGGCCACCTCGGGCCGTCGCGGCAGGCGCGGAAGTGGCGAGGGCGGCGATGACCAGGGCGGCGAAGGGCTTGTGCAGCAAGGGAGACTCCCGGTCAGGTCCAGCGAGCGTGGCGCCGAACTCGCTCATGGCGAGAAAGTGACGATCCTGTGGCGCGAATGGCTTGTCAGCCGCATCGAACTTACGCTATCCATGCGGATGATACCGGTGTCAAACGGATTGGATCTGTGAATGACACCGGTGTCACTCCAACGGTCGACAGGGTGCGCGGTCGACAATCGGGGGACACGACACAGCCGGCGGCTCAAGATCGCCGGGCAATCGCGCCACAGGGGAGGGAGTACGACGTGTCGAAGGTCATTCGTTCGCGCCATTCAGGCCTGCGCTTCGGCGCTTCGCTGGCGGTTATTGCATACAGCCTGACCGCTGTCGGAGCCGCTCAGGCCCAGGACACGCCCGCTTCCGGCGACACCGTCGTCGAGGACGTGGTCATCACCGGCTTCCGCGGCAGTCTGGCCAGCGCGCTCACCGCCAAGCGGCAGGAAACCGACATCGTCGACGCCATCATGGCCGAAGACATCGCCGACTTCCCCGACACCAATCTCGCGGAAGCCATCCAGCGCATCCCGGGGGTGTCGATCGACCGCGACGCGGGCGAGGGCAGGACGATGACTGTGCGCGGGCTGGGGCCGGACTTCACCCGCACCCGCATCAACGGCATGGAAGCCCAGGCGACCGCCGGCGGCACGGATAGTTCGGGCGGCGTCAACCGTGGTCGCGGGTTTGATTTCAATGTCTTCGCCTCCGAGCTGTTCAACAGCATCAAGGTCCGCAAGACCGCCTCGGCGGAGATCGAGGAAGGCTCCCTCGGAGCCACGGTGGATCTGCGCACCGCGCGCCCGTTCGACTACAAGGGGTTCGTTCTCGGCGGCTCGCTGCAATACGGCTACAACGACCTCTCGCAAGAGTGGGACCCACGCTTCGCCGTCCTCTACAGCGACATCTTCATGGACGGCAGACTCGGCGTCCTGGCCTCGCTGGCCTACAGCGAACGCAACCTTCTGGAAGAAGGCTTCAGCGCGGTCCGCTGGGAGCAGGCCAGCGCCAATGGTGGTTTCCAGAACCCGGCGGCCCTGCCGGGCGGAGCGGCCAACGCCGCGAACCTGTTCCACCCGCGCCTGCCTCGCTACGGTCAGCTGATCCACGACCAGAAGCGGTTGGGGTTCACGGGCGCCATCCAGTTCAGGCCGTGGGACTCCACGACGATCAGCTACGACGTCCTGTATTCAAATCTGGAGGCCACCCGGACAGAGAACTTCCTGGAGTCCCTGTCCCTGAGTCGCAACGCCTCGGCCGGCGGCAAGCCTCAGATCGACATTGTCAGCGCGTCCGAAGACAACGGAATGCTGATCGCCGGCGTGTTCGACGACGTCGATGTCCGCAGCGAGCAACGCTACGACGAGCTGGAAACGGCGTTCACCCAGCACACCTTCACCATCGAGCACGACTTCAGCGACACCTTCAGCGTGAAGCTCTTCGTCGGCCGTGCGGTGTCGGATTTCACCAACCCCATCCAGACCACGGTCACCTTCGATCGCCAGAACACCGACGGCTACGCCTATGACTTCACCAACAACCGCAGCACGCCGCTGATCGACTACGGATTCGACGTCGCGGATCCGGCGAACTGGTCCTGGCGCCAGATCGGGAGCAGCGTGCCGCGCTCGGAGATCCGCATCCGCCCCGGCGGCGTGGAGAACATCTTCGACTCCCTGCAACTCGATTTCGACTGGGAGCTCAACGACACCTTCACGTTCAAGTTCGGCTACAACTACAAGAGCTACGAGTCGGACTCCTTCGAATCCCGCCGGTCGGACGAGACGGTCGTTCCGGCGCTGCCGCCCGGCGTGACCATCGCCGACATCTCCACGATCCTGACCGGCTTCGGCAACAATCTCGGCCAGCCGGGAGGCAACGCCACCTCCTGGGTGGTTCCGAACCTCAACGCCGTCGCCTCGCTGTTCAACATCTACTGCAACTGCGACACCGGCGTACCCGGCGGCGACTTCCGGCTGACCAGCATCACCAACGGCAACGCCCGCGGCTCGAACCGTTTCATCCGCGAGGAAGACCGGGCCTACTACCTGCAGCTCGATTTCAATTCCGTGTTCGCCGGCTTCGACTATCGCGGCAACATCGGCTTGCGGGGCGTGAACACCAAACTCTACGCCGAGGGCTACAGCTCCACCGGCGGTGGGACAAAGGTCTGGGGTACGAACGAGTATGACGACTATCTGCCGTCCCTGAACCTGGCGGTGGATCTGACCGACAACCTCATGCTTCGCTTCGGCGCGGCCAAGGTCATGGCCCGCCCGCAGATTGGCAACGGCCTGGCCGGCACCAACTATCTGGTTCCGACCACATCGCTGGCCGCCAGCGGCCCGAACTTCACCGCCACCATCGGCAACGTCGAGCTCGACCCGTTCCGGGCCACGACCTACGACCTGAGCCTGGAGTGGTATTTCGCGCCGGAGTCGCTGCTGTCGCTGGCCTTCTTCCGCAAGGACATCGACACCTACATCCAGATCATCCGGCAGGATCTGCAGTACCAGCAGCTGACGGCCCTCAACCCCACGGCCTTCGCGCCGGCCTTCTGCATCGGCGCCTGCACGCCGACCCAGACCTTCCAGTTGACCAGCGCGGTGAACACCGACGGCGGCCCGCTGGAGGGCTTCGAGATCAGCTACCAACAGCCGTTCAGCTTCCTGCCGGCGCCGTTCGACAACTTCGGGATCCAGGCCAACTACACGCAGGTGACCTCGGAGATCGACTACTGCTCGAACGCCACCTGCACCACGGTCGTGACGGACGACCTCGTTAACCTGTCGCCGAGGGCCTTCAACGCAACCCTCTACTACGAAGACGACCGGTTCAGCGCCCGGGTCTCGGCCGCCTATCGCGAGGGCTACCTGCAAAACGTCCCGGGGCGTAACGGCAACGCCCTCGAAGGCAAGAAGGACACCCTCAGCCTCGACGCGGCGTCCACGTTCAAGGTCAACGACCAGATGTCGATCACGCTCGAGGCGCTCAACCTGACGGACGAGCCCAACCAGCAGTGGGTCGGCGACGACAACCGCCAGAGCACGTCCGTCTACCATCACACCGGCCGCCAGCTCTTCTTCGGCTTCCGGTACAGGTTCTAACCAACCCTCCTTGCGCAGACTGGGCGCCGGCTCACCCCGGCGCCCTTCTTTTTTCCGGCAGGCGGCGTAAGGCTTGGGCCGCGCGCAAGGAAGTGAGAGATCCAATGACCAAGGACCGCATGGCCGTTCTGGCCGCCATGATTGACCAGGGGGTCATCCCGGTCTTCTACCACCCCGACGTGGAGACCTGTGTCAACGTCATCCAGGCCTGCGCCAACGGCGGGGCCCGCTGTATCGAGTTCACCAACCGCGGCGAGTTCGCGGTCCACACCTTCCTTGATGTCACCCGTCACTTCGCCAAGGCTGATCCGGCCGTGATCATGGGCGTGGGCAGCATCGTCGATGCGCCGACCGCCGGCCTCTATATCGCCAACGGGGCCAAGTTCGTCGTCGGCCCGATCCTCAACGCCGAGGTGGCCCGGCTGTGCAATCGTCGCATGATCCCCTATTCGCCGGGCTGCGGCAGCGCGACGGAGATCAGCTATGCCCAGGAGCTGGGCAGCGAGATCGTCAAGGTGTTCCCCGGCGAGAGCGTCGGCGGCCCGACCTTCGTCAAGAATGTGCTGGGGCCGATGCCCTGGACCAAGATCATGCCCACAGGCGGGGTCGACCCCGACGAGGCCTCCCTGCGCGAGTGGTTCGGCGCGGGCATCGTCGCCGCCGGCATGGGCAGCAAGCTGATCACCAATGACCTGCTGAAAGCAGGCGACTGGGCGGGAATCGAAGCCCGCGTGCGCAAGACCGTGGATCTCATCGCCAAGATACGGAGAGAGCTCGCTTGAGCGACAACGTTCTGACCATCCGACCGGCCAGCGAGACCCGCTGGGACTGCGCCTCCTTCGGCGAGGTGATGCTGCGCTTTGATCCCGGCTTTGGCCGGGTGCGCAACGCCCGCAGCTTCCAGGTCTGGGAGGGTGGCGGCGAGTACAATGTCGCCAGGGCCATGCGCAAATGCTGGGGCAAGCGCGCTACGGCGGTCACGGCCCTGCCGGTCAACGACCTGGGCTGGCTGGTCGAGGACCTGATGATGCAGGGCGGCGTGGACATGAGCCACGTGGTCTGGCGTGACTTCGACGGCCTGGGCCGCAACACGCGCGTGGGCCTGAACTTCACCGAAAAGGGCTTTGGCGTCCGGCCGGCCCTCGGCTGCAGCGACCGCGGTCACTCCGCCGCCTCGCAGATCCGCCCGGGCGAGGTGAACTGGGAGAAGCTGTTCGGCGAGGAGGGCGTGCGCTGGTTCCACACCGGCGGCATTTTCGCGGCCCTGGCCAGCAACACCGCCGAGGCGGTCATCGAGGCCGTCGAGGTGGCCCACAAATACGGCACCATCGTCAGCTACGACCTCAACTACCGCGCCTCCCTGTGGAAGAGCCAGGGCGGCAAGCCCGGGGCCCAGAAGGTCAATCGCCACATCGCCCGGTATGTCGATGTGATGATCGGCAATGAGGAGGACTTCACCGCCTGCCTCGGCTTCGAGGTCGAGGGCCTGGACGAGCACATTTCGTCGATCGACCCGGCCAATTTCAAGACGATGATCGAGACGGCGGTCGCCCGGTTCCCCAACTTCAAGGTCGCGGCCACCACCCTGCGCAACGCCAGGACCGCCAGCGTCAACGACTGGTCGGCGATCCTCTGGGCCGGCGGCGAGTTCTATCAGTCGGTGATGCGCGAGGGCCTGGAGATCTACGACCGCGTCGGCGGCGGCGACGGCTTCGCCTCCGGGCTGGCCTACGGCTTCCTCGAAGGGAAGGGCCCCCAGGCCGCCGTCGAATACGGCGCGGCCCACGGCGCCCTGGCCATGACCACCCCGGGCGACACCTCGATGGTCCGCGCCGCCGAGGTCGAGGCGGTGATGCAGGGCAAGGGCGCGCGGGTTATCCGGTAGGCTCGACGTCGATCCGGCGGCCTGCCTGATTGAATCCGCCCCGAAGCCATGCGAGCGTATCGGCAGGGGGAGTGCTCAAAGATGTACCGTGATCTCGTGTGCCGGGCCGCCGGCGTGGGCCTTATCGGGCTCGGCTGTCTGCTGGCCTACTGGGCCGTCTATGAACCGCTGCAGATGGCCCAGACGGGCGTGTCTGAGATCAGCTACCGGATGAAGGGCGTGTTCGCCGTGCCGATCGGCTTCGTCCTGGGCATCGCCTACGTGGCCGGCGGGGCCAAGGCCGATGCCTTGCTGCGGCAGCCCGGCGGGCAGCGCCCGACGATGTGGGGTTACGTGCTGACTATCGGCGCCGTGGCCCTGGGCGCCCTGCTGTACTGGTGGTTCAACCAGCAGCTCACCGGCATGGGTTACGTCCAGGCCTGATCTGCGACAGGACGGTCTTCAGGAGGGGGCGTCATGACCGGCGCCCTTGCGCCGAAGCCTGGAGAGACGCCCATGCTCGGCTATGTGACCATCGGATCGAACGACCTGGAAAAGTCGTACGCCTTCTACGATGCGGTGTTCGAACCGCTGGGCGGCAAACGGCTGATGGTGGGCGACCGCAGCATCATCTACGGCGTGAAGCGCCCGCAGATCATGGTCTGCCGGCCCTATGACGAAGGCCGAGCCACCAGCGGCAACGGCGCGATGACCGCCCTGGCCGCTCGATCCCGGGCGCAGGTCGATGCGGTCCATGCCCGGGCCTTGGAGATGGGCGCGACCTGCGACGGGCCGCCCGGCGTGCGCGGCGACGAGCCCGACGGCTTCTACGGCGCCTATTTCCGCGATCCGGACGGCAACAAGCTGTGCGTCTACCGATTCGGACCGGTGGACGCCTGAGCCCCGGCCTCGACCCCGCGCTCTTGGGCCGCTAGCCTTGCCCGGGAGCTTGGGGAGGGCGTGATGCGCTGGCTTGTTCTAGGAGTGTCGGCGCTGGTCGTCGGACTGGCGGCTGTCACCTTGGGCTGGGCCGCAGTGACGCCAGCCGAAGAGAAGGCCCTCGGCCTCGCCTTGGCCCGCGGCAAGTTGATCTACAGCTACGACCAGGCGGCATGGGTCTCTACCGACACCATGCTCGTCGAGCTGCCTCGCTCGGGACAGGCCAAGGTCGCAGGCTGGATCGTCGAGCCGAAGGGCGAGATGCTGACGGCCACCTACTATGGCCTTCGGGGGGCGACACCATTCCCCGTCTATTCAGCGGATGTGGTCGACAACAAGGTAGCGGCCAGCACGGTTTACGACCTGGGGGAGCCCGCCGTCCTTTCCCAGGCCCAGCAGGCGATCATCAAGGCGCGGGCAACAGCCATGGGTAGCGAGTTCGCCGCCTGCGCAAATGCGCCGTTCAACACCGTCGTTCTACCGCCGGAAACCGAGGGTGGACCATGGCTGGTCTATCTGCTGACGCCTCAGGTGCAGAACGGCGTCTATCCGTTCGGCGGCCATTTCCTCGTCGAGATCGGCGCGAACGGCGATGTCGTCGCCTCGCGGCGCTTCACGCGCGCCTGCATGAACATGCCGGTCGGCGCGAACGATGGCTCATTCCCGGGCATCACGCACAACCTTGATCCGACACCGACGGAGATACACGTCTTCCTGTCGCTTTGGCTCAAGAAGACCCTCTATGTAATGACCGAGCACGGCGCCTGGTCGGTCGAAGGCGGTCGTATCCGGCTGCTCACGGACGATCAGGACTGAGCCTCCGTCAGAGCTTCACCGGCTCCATCTTCGGCGACAGCAGGTGGACCACGCCCAGGGCGACCAGATAGGCGCTGGCGGCGACGACGAAGATCGGCGTGTAGGTGCCGATGGTGTCCAGCACCCAGCCGGCGTAGCGGGCCATGGCCATGCCGCCGATGGCGCCGATCATGCCGCCGATGCCGATCACCGAGCCCACCGCCGAGCGCGGGAAGACGTCCCCGGGCAGGGTGTAGAGGTTGGCCGAGAAACCCTGGTGGGCCGCCGTGGCCAGGCCGATGACGCCGACCGCCACCCACAGATTGTCGGCCAGGGCGGCGAAGCCCACGGGCAGGGCGCAGACGGCGCAGATCAGCATGGCGATCTTGCGCGCCGCGTTGAGGCTCAGCCCGCGCTTCATCAGGGTCGAGGACAGCCAGCCGCCGCCGACGCTGCCCATGTCGGACAGCAGATAGATGGCGATCAGCGGCGGGCCGAAGGTCTTCAGGTCGAGGCCATGGCGCTTGCCGAGGAAGTCCGGCAGCCAGAACAGGAACATCCACCAGATCGGGTCGATGAGGAACTTGCCCAGGGCGTAGGCCCAGGTTTCCCGTTTGGTGAACAGCTTCAGCCAGCTGACCTTTTCCACCGGGTCGGCGGGATCCTGTTCGATATGGGCCAGTTCCGCCGCCGTGACCTTGGCGTGCTCGCGCGGGCGGCGATAGACCAGCAGCCAGATCGGCAGCCAGATCAGCCCGGCCACGCCGGTGATGATGAAGGCCATCTGCCAGCCCCAGGCCAGCACGATGCCCGGAATGATCAGCGGGGTGACGATGGCGCCGATGTTGGTGCCGGCGTTGAAGATGCCCGTGGCGAAGGCGCGTTCCGTCTTGGGGAACCACTCGGTGACCGCCTTGATGCCGCCCGGGAAGCCGCCGCCTTCGCCGATGCCCAGCGCCATGCGGGCGAAGATGAACCCGGTCAGGCCGCGCGCCCCCGCGTGGGCGATATGGGCCAGCTGCCAGATCAGGAAGGCGATGCCGAAGCCCCAGCGGGCGCCCAGCCGGTCCATCACCCGCCCGAACGCCAGGTAGGCGACCGCATAGGAGGCCTGGAAGCAGAGGATCAGATTGGCGTAGTCCGTTTCGTCCCAGCCGAACTCCTCGCTCAGCGTCGGCTTGAGCAGGCCGATGGTCTGGCGGTCGACATAGTTGATGACCATGGCGGCGAACAGCAGCCAGACGACGGCCCAGCGGTAGTTTCCGATCCGCGCGGTCGGCGCGGCGTCAGCCTCGGTCGTCATGGTCGTCTCCCTGGCGGGCGGCCGGTCTCGCGATCTCCGCGACGCAGAGGATCTCGCCGAACTCACCGAAACTGACGCGGGCCGTCTGGCCCGCCATGATCTCATGAATGCCCGTGGCCGCGCCCGTCGTCACGTACAGGCCGGCCTTGAGCGGCAGGCCGCGCGATGCGCAGTGACCCAGCAGAAAGGCCAGGGCCGGGGCCGGGCCGCCGGGCACCGAGGCGGCCGTGCCCGATCCGACGCGAACGCCGTCGATGAAGGTCTCGACGGTCAGGGAGGCATCGGCGCGATCCCGCCAGCCGGGAATCTCCGGCCCGACCACCAGGGCGGCGTTGTTGCCGAAGTCGGAGGCCACAGCGGTCGAGCCCAGGTCATTGATGGCCTGCAGCGGGCTGCCGGCGAACTCGATGCCCACATGCAGGGCGGCGACGATGGCCAGCGCTTCGTCCACGGTCCAGTCTGTCTTGCCAGCGGGGGCGTCGCTGCCCAGGCGGTAAACGAACTCGGCCTCGACGGCGGCGAAGCCTCCGGCGATGGCGGGCAGGGCGACGGTCTTGCCCGCCGCCGGGGTACGCAGGGCGCCCAGGAACGTCGGGCCGGCGACGCGCTCGTTGCCCAGGCGGGCCTGCAGGTCCGGCGGCACCCGGCCGACCTTCCAGCCGGCGATCTGGTCGGGGAACAGGGCCAGGGCGGCGTCCTGGACGGCGTAGGCCTCAGCAAGGGTGGCGGGCATGACGCCGGGAAAGCCGGGCAGGGCGCGGGCGGCCAGACGGGCGCCGACGAAGGCCTGGGCGATCTCGCCGGGGGCCGTCGCGGACGCGGCCGGAGTCATCGAAGCCCTCACCCCTGCTGTCACGCCGCTTGTCCTCCCCCACACATTGGCCTCAGTTTCGAGGTCCTGATTGTATCTAGAGGAAACCGGTGTCATTTTCAACGGCATGCGGCGCCAAGACCCGCGAATGAAGCAAAGTCCGGGAGTGAAACACGTGTTGCGACCTGTCCTAGTTGGCCTGAGCCTTAGCCTGGCGGTGGCATCGACGGCCCTGGCGGCCTGGCCATTCGGCAACCGCGATTCGGCCGCCGTGACGGTCGCCGCGCCCGCCGCCCCCCTGGCGTTTCCGGGCGCCCAGGGCTGGGCCGCGACGACGCCGGGCGGGCGAGGGGGCAGGATCATCCGGGTCACCACCCTGGCCACGGACGGTCCGGGCTCCTTCCGCGAGGCGGTGGAGACCAGGGGGCCGCGCACGGTGGTGTTCGAGGTCGGCGGCGTCATCGACCTGGGTGGCCAGACCCTGACCATCCGCGAGCCGTTCCTGACCATCGCGGGCCAGACCGCGCCCTCGCCGGGCGTGACCTTCATCAAGGGCGGCCTCGATATCGCCACCCACGACGTCGTCGTGCGCCATATCCGCGTGCGGCCGGGCGAGGCGGGCTTTGCCAAGAAGAGCGGCCATGACTTCGATTCGATCTCCACCCAGGGGATCAGTTTCAACGTCATCATCGACCACTGCACCCTGACCTGGGGCACGGACGAGAACCTGTCGGCCTCGGGCCCGCGCTTCGTCGGCAAGACGCCGGAGGAGTGGCGCGCGGGCACCTCGCGCAACATCACCTTCTCGCAGAACATCATCGCCGAGAGCCTGCGCAATTCGACCCACGGCAAGATCGAGCACTCCAAGGGCACCCTGATCCACGACAACGTCACGGGCGTGCTGATCTGGGGCAACCTCTACGCCCACAACTACGAGCGCAATCCGATGCTCAAGGGCGGCGTCTGGGCGGTGATCGTCAACAACCTGATCTTCAATCCCGGCCAGCGGGCGATCCACTACAACCTGATGGCCGAGGAGTGGGGGACCAACCCCTGGCAGATCGGCAAGCTGGTGGTGGTCGGCAACGTGTTGCGCGGCGGCCCGGACACGCCCGAGGGCCTGCCCCTGTTCATGCTCGGCGGCTATGCGGACGTGGAGTACTTCGGCCGAGACAACATCGCCGTCGACCGCTGGGGCGCGCCGCTGCCGATGTTCGGCCGCTACACCACGACGCCGGCGAAGATCGTTATGCTCAACAAGGCGCCGTTCTGGCCGGCCGGCCTGGTGGCCATTCCGGCCGAGCAGGTGCAGCAGTGGGTGCTGCAGAACGCCGGGGCGCGGCCCTGGGACCGCGACGCCAACGATGTGCAGCTGATCAGCGACACCGCCGAGGGTCGCGGCGAGATCATCGACTCCGAGAACGACCTGCATGGCTACCCCAAGCACACGCCGACCAGCCGCCCGTTCGTCGAGTCCGACTGGAACCTGGACGACATGACGCCCCTGCGGCCGGACCTCCTCGACGCCGGGGCCAAGGCCCGGGGCACCTAGGGGGCCGGTCTCGCGGCGCGCGGCGCTGGCCGGTCAGGTCCCGGGCTGGATGTAGGGGACGCGGGCGAACAGCGCCCGTTCCGCCCCGCGGGGATCGTCAGCCATCCGGGGCGGCGCATCGAAGATCATCGTCTGGCGACGGGGCAGGCCGTAGGGCTCCCATCGGGGCAGGCCCGCGTGGTTCGGGTCGGCTGACCGGGCGAAGGCGATGAAGGCATCCTGGACACGATCCGACAGCACCCGGTCCTCAGGCGTCGTTCCGGCGTATGACCCCGGCGCATCGAGGTTTCCGAACGCCAGCGGGATATCCATGGTGTGCGGTGCGCCCCACTTGCCGCCGTCCTTCGGGCTCTTGCGGTCGAGCTGGTAGACCCAAGTGGCCGAACCCTGACGCGCCCGCGCCTCCGCCTCGATGACCGCCCCGCGCCAGGACCTGGACGCCGTCGCGGCCGCGAAAAACACCTCGCTGGGCGACCAGGAGGGATAGAGCCGCCGGTATTCGGAGACCACCATCGTCGCGTCGATCGTCACCCGCAGCTCGGGGGTCAGCCGCGCCGGCAGTTCGTCCCAGGTCAGGTGGTGGTTGCGCTCGTCCCCGGCCAGGAAGGCCCGCGCCTCGTCACGGGTATTGCCGATGATCATCGGAATGTGCGCCGACTGCGGCGGCGCGTCCGGCGAGAACGGATGCCGCTCCAGGGTGCGGCCGTCGCGCACCGGCCCGAAATAGATGGAGCCGAAGGGTAGAATCGGATCCTTCGCGGCAAGCCCCTCGATCAGCCGTTCGACCGGCATTGTCTCAAGATCTTCAATGCGTTCCGGGGGCAGGTTCAACGCGTCCAGATAGGCTTGGGCCCGCAGCCTCGCGTTCCGGGGCTCCGATGCGGTCACCTGCTGGCCGCTCATGGTGATGGCGCGGTGGAACAGGCCGCTGGCCGCCGGAGTCGCCATCAGGGTGGCGATCTTGGCCCCGCCGCCGGACTGGCCGAACAGGGTCACCCGCTCGGGATCCCCGCCGAACGTCCTGATGTGGTCGCGTATCCACTGCAGCGCCAGCACCAGATCCAGCTGGCCGACGTTGCCGCTGTCGGCCCATCGCTTCACGCCCAGGCCAGCCAGCGACAGGTAGCCGAAGACGTTCAGCCGGTGGTTCAGGGTGACCACGACCACATTGCCCCGGCGAACCATGCGCCGACCGTCGTACAGCGGCGCGGAGCCGGACCCGGTGCTGTAGGCGCCCCCGTGGATGTAGACCATCACCGGCCGGCACCCGGCTTCCACGCCAGGCGTCCAGATGTTCAGGTACAGGCAGTCTTCCGCCTGGTTCGGTTCGTCGCCGCGCTGGGGCGAGGCCTCCCGGAACGCGTAGGCGCGCAGGGTGTCCTGCCAGGGTTTCACCGGAAGCGGCGGCTGGAAGCGGCGGCCTGCGACCGGCTCGCCATAGGGAATGCCGAAGAACCGGGAGACGCCGTCCTCGTGAACCCCGGCCACCTCGCCCAGGCTGGTGCGCACAACGGGCGTGTACCGGTTGGCGAGCGCCGGCGCGGCGACCGAGGCCGCCGCCAGCCCGAGAAGGGTTGAACGTCTCGAGGGCTTCATGGCGCACGGCCTCCCAGCGGCTGACAGTGACGCATCGTGGCGACGGGCTCCAGTGTCCTCGCGTTCCAGGATCAACGGGACGTCATCGGTGATGCGCCGGGAACACTCACGCTGTCCCTCCATGGGACCGCTGGGGTCCTCGTGACGGCGGCCGGCCGATAGCGCTTTGAGACCCGCGCCGGGCGCTGTTAGAAGCGCCGCCAACGGACGGGTGGTCGAGTGGTTTAAGGCAGCGGTCTTGAAAACCGCCGTAGGTGGAAGCCTACCGTGGGTTCGAATCCCACCCCGTCCGCCATCCTGGCCGGAGATGGCCCCGGATAGACGTATCCACTCGTCCGGCGCTCGGTGCGCGCCGTCAACCGCGTCCGGCGGAAGCGAGCGCGAAGCCTTCGTAGCCGTTGGCCGCGACCCCGTCGCACTTCTCGCGGTAGGGTCCGACGCCCCCGACATAGGGCATGAAAACCCGGGGCTTGCCCGGCACATTGGCGCCCAGATACCAGGAACTGGCCAGGGGATAGAGAGTGGTGTCGGCCACCTCGTTGACATGGGCGACCCAGGCGTCCTCCGCCTCGCCGGTGGCCTCGATGGAGCTCAGCTGGCGGGCGCCCAGATGGTCGATGCAGTCGGCTATCCAGTCCACGTGCTGCTCGATGGAAACCACCATGTTGGACAGCACCGACGGGCTTCCCGGTCCGGTGACCATGAACAGGTTGGGAAAGCCCGCCGACATCAGGCCTAGGTAAGTGCGCGGACCATGCGCCCACTTGTCCTTCAGGGCCTGGCCGCCGCGACCGCGAATATCGATCTTGCCCAGAGCCCCCGTCATGGCGTCGAAGCCGATGGCGAAGACGATGCTGTCGACCGCGTACTCGCCGTCGGCCGTCCGGATGCCGGTCGGGGTGATGGCCTCGATAGGGGCTTTCGAGACGTCGACCAAGGTGACGTTGTCGCGGTTGAACATCTCGTAGTAGCCGGTGTCGACGCACAACCGCTTGGTCCCGAAAGGATAGTCCCTGGGCGTCAGCAGCTCGGCGACCTTCGGGTCCTTGACGATCTCCCTTATCTTGCCGGCGACGAAGGCGGCCGCCGTGGCGTTGGCGTTCAGGTCCACGCCGGTGTCGGCGAAAGCGCCGCCGATGGCGAAGCCGCCCTGGGCCCATTTCTCCTCGAAGATCTTCTGGCGCTCGTCCGGCGGGGTCTCCAGCGCCAGCCGTTCGGTGGGGGCGATGGCCAAGATGCCGATGGCCGACATCCGCTCCTGCTGGCGATAGTCGGCGCGGTTGGCCTTCCAGTCGGCGACCACTGCCGGATCGATCGGGCCGTTGTGCGCCGGGACGCTGTAGTTGGGCGTGCGCTGGAAGGCGTAGAGATGCGCCGCCTGGGCGGCGATCTGCGGCATCGACTGGATCGCCGACGAGCCGGTGCCGATCACCGCCACCCGTTGGCCGGTGAAGTCGACGCCCTCGTGGGGCCATTTGCCGGTGTGCCAGGTCGGCCCCTTGAAGGTCTCAAGACCCGGGAAGTCCGGCTCATTGGGCGAGGACAGGCAGCCGGTGGCCATGCCGCAGAACCGGGCGGTGACGGCGTCGCCGCGGTCGGTGGTCACGCGCCAGGTCGCCGACGGCTCGTCGTAGACCGCCGCTGTGACCCGGGTCTCGAACTGGATGTCGGGCCGCAGGTCGAACCGGTCGGCGACGTGGTTGAGATAGGCCAGCAGCTCCGGCTGGGCGGCGTAGCGCTCGGTCCACCGCCAGTCGTCCTGCAGCTCCTCGGAGAAGGAGTAGGAATATTCCTGGCTTTCGATATCGACCCGGGCGCCGGGATAGCGGTTCCAGTACCAGGTGCCGCCCACGCCATCGCCAGCCTCGAACACCCGCGCCGTCAGGCCCAGCCCGCGCATCCTGTGGAGCAGGTAAAGGCCGGAAAAGCCGGCCCCGACAATGACCACATCCACCTCGGTGGCGGCGGCGGTTGAAGCATGATCCGGCATGGCGTCTGGTCCCTGGTCGCGGTGTTTTTCTTTCAGGCTACGTGAGGATCGCGGCCCCGGTCACGCGCCAATTGCCTTGCCGTTGCGGCATCCGGCTTGACTGCGCTGGCCCGGCGCCGGTCAAAGTCGGGCCAGACGGACAGGACGAGACGCGCCATGAAACCTTACGCTTCCGTGAGACCTGATCCGCGGAGGGTGTGGATGTTCGTCGCTGGGGACCGGAGCGTGACGCCATGAGCCGTTTCACCGGTCCGGTCCGCCAGAACGGCTATGTCGTCCGCGACGTGCGGGCGGCGATGACCCACTGGATCGAGGTGCTGGGGGTGGGGCCGTTCTTCTTCATCGAAAAGGTCCCCATCGACTGGTTCCGCCATCGCGGCGTGGCCCAGGAGCTGGACATGAGCATCGCGCTGGCCAACAGCGGCGATCTGCAGATCGAGCTGATCCAGCAGAACAACGACGCGCCATCGATGTACCGCGAGTTCATGGCCAGGCATGGCGAGGGGCTGCAGCACATGTCCTGGTGGTCGACGACCTACCAGGCCGACTATGACGCCGCCCTGGCCCGTGGCCTGACCATCGGCCACGAGGGCCAGATCAACGGCCCCAACGGCCGATTCGCCTATTTCGACACCGACCTGGACCACCCCGGAACGGTGATCGAGCTGTCCGACGTCAGCGGAACCAAGATGCGCTTCTTCGACCACATCCGCCGCGCGGCGGTGGACTGGGACGGGAGCGATCCGGTGCGGGTGGTTACCTAGGCGAGCCCCCCGCGTTCACCGCGGGGGGACTCCCTTCGGCGGCCGTCGCGAACGACAGCTGGACGCCTCAGTCCACGACGGCCCAGGCGCCGTCAGGTTGCCGGCAGGCCCTGCCGCGGGTCACCCGCGGGCGGCCCTGGAAGTAGACCGTCTGGGTGAAGTTGGCGCAGCGGAAGCCGTACCGGTCGGTGTAGTAGCTGTTGACGACCATGTCGCCACGCCGGCTGGAGCGCGGGTTGGTCCAGCTGTAGCGGCTGCCGGTGCGGCCCGAGTTGAAGCCGTTGTAGTAGGACCGGTAGGCGTAGCTGCGGTCGTCGCAGTCGAGGTCCTTGCTCATGGCGGCGCCGATGACGCCGCCGATGATCACACCGGCGACGGTCGCCCCGGCCCGGTCGCCGTCATCGCCGGCCCGGTTGCCGATCAGGCCGCCGATCAGGGCCCCGATCAGGGCCCCGCCGGGGTCGGACTCGTTGCGGCACTCGCGGTAGTAGAGGTCGTCATTGTAGGTGTAGGTGCGGGAATAGCCCTGCTGCCAGCGCTGGTCGCGGACATCACGATAGACCGTCTCGTAGATCAGGCCCGTGGCGACGTTGACGAGGAAATAGTTGCTGTCGCCATAGCGGTACCAGCGATAGCCGCGGAACGGCTGGCGCAGGCCCCGTTGACGCCAGTCTCTCACCTCATACCGCTCCTGGCGGTACTGGTTGGGGAAGCGGTCGCCGCGGGACCAGCGCGGGCCGCCGGGGCGATAGTCGGAATACTGGCCCCGGTCCCGGTCCGGATAGGCGGGTTGGGCCAGGGCCGAGACGCTGGTCAGCAGTGACAGGGCCAGGGCGGCGGTCACAATCCGTTTCATGAGTCTCTCCTCGCCAGCGATCAGGCTGGGGGCTTTGCGCCGGCCATGGCGCAGGGGGAGGGAACGCGGCGACTATGATGAGCAGACTGACCGCCCTTCCGTCGGCCAACATTGACCGACATCAACGGTCTGTCTGTTCCCCCGGGGCCTTCATCGCGAGCGCCCTTCTACCGGCCATAGCCCACGGTCGCGCCGGCGCCGGTCTCGCCCCGCGCCGCTTCTGTCGCCCAGTCGAGGTCCGCCAGATACTGGTCTGCCACCGTCAGATGCACAGGCGACAGCATCAGGTGCAGGCCACGGGGCTCGGTGATGGCGCTGGTCACCCAGCCGCGCTGGTAGAGCTTGCCGAGGATGGCCAGGCCATCGACGTCCGGATGGGAGAAGGCTACGATGCCCAGCTGCGGCGCGCCGATGACCGTAAAGCCCCGCTCGCGGACGCCGGCCTCGATCTGCTCCCGGGCGCGGGTCACCTGGCCGTGCCGGGCGCGATAACCCTCGACGCCGAGGAAGGTCATCACCGCCCAGGCCGCCGCGATGGCGCCGCCGGGCCGGGTGCCGGCCAGCGTGGGCGTGACCATCTTGCCCGCCGGCCAGTCGCTGACCGTGAAGACCATGTGCGCCCGCAATGCCTCGCTGCGGAAGAACACGGTCGAGGCGCCCTTGGCGCAATAGCCGTACTTGTGCAGGTCCGCCGACATCGACGAGACGCCCGGAACCGCGAAGTCGAAGGGCGGCACGTCGCCGCCGTTCATCCGCACGAACGGGGCGATATAGCCGCCGACGCAGGCGTCCACGTGCAGCCAAAGTCCGCGCCGCCCGGCCAGGTCGCCCAGGGCCTCGATGGGGTCGATCAGGCCATAGGGAAAACAGGGGGCCGAACCGACGATCATCATGGTCGCCTCATCGACCGCCGCCTCGATGGCCTCGGGATCGGCGAGGAAAGCCTTCAGCGGCGTGCGGCGGACCTCGATCTCCATCACCGCGCAGGCCTTGTCGAAGGCCGGATGGGCCGAGCGCGGCAGGACGATGTTCAGCTGTCCCGTGAGGCCCCGTTCCTTGCGGGCGAAGTCGCGGGCGGCCTTGACCGCCATCAGGATCGAGTCGGTGCCGCCGCTGGTCATGGCCCCGGCCGCGCCCTCCGGGCCGTGCAGCAAGCCCAGGCCGAACCCCAGCACCTCCCTCTCCATCCGGGCCAGGCTGGGGAAGGCGGCCGGGCCCAGTCCGTTCTCGGAGGCGAACATCGCATAGGCCTCCTTCTGCACCCGCTCGATGTCTTCCCCGGCGTTGAACACATAGACGGCGGCCTTGCCGTCCCGCCATTTCACGTCGCCAGTGGCCATCCCGGTCATCTGCGCGCGCACGGCGTCCCAGGGCTGGCCCTGCTGGGGAAGGGAAGCGGTCATGGCGGTCTCCGAAGGTTCGGGGGACAGCCTAACCTTCGCGGCGGCGCCGTCGAGTCGCACATCGGCCTTTAACCACGTCGAAAACCCTTCCGGCGCATGCTGACGCCCATCGAATGGGGGAGGGGGCATGTCAGCCTCGCGCCACAATCTGTCGCTGAGCGCCGTTGCGGTCCTGCTGGCCTGCCTGACGGTCGCCGCCTGCGCCACGCCGCGGTACGCCGCCCGAGGGCAGGGCGCCGGGCCGCCGCGCGCCTCGGCGGGTGGCCGCGTCCCGGCGACCATGCGGCCTTATCAGGTGAAGGGCGTCTGGTACACGCCGCGCCACGACCCGGACTATGACGAGAAGGGCATCGCCAGCTGGTATGGCGAGCAGTTCCAAAACCGCAACACCGCCAACGGCGAGGTGTTCGACATGGATCTGATCACGGCCGCCCACAAGACGCTGCCGCTGCCCTCCATCGTGGAGGTTACCGACCTCGACACCGGCAAGAAGATCAGGGTGCGGGTCAACGACCGCGGCCCCTTCGTGGCCGGCCGAATCATCGACCTCTCAAAGGGCGCGGCCAGGAAACTGGGCACCTATCAGAAGGGCGTGGCCCGGGTTCGGGTGCGCTACATCGGCCCGGCGCCCGCCGCCCGCTAACCATCCACAGTTCGTCGCCCGCCCATTCTGGACATCGGTCCCGTTCCGGCCGATTGAGAGAGCCGTGGCGCGCGGAAAATTCATCACCTTCGAAGGCGGAGAGGGGACCGGGAAATCCACCCAGTCCCGCATCCTGACGGCCCGACTCATGAGCGAGGGCCGGCCGGCGATCCGCACCCGCGAGCCTGGCGGATCGGACGGGGCCGAGGCCCTGCGCAGCCTGCTGGTTGAAGGGCGCGCCGACCGCTGGTCGCCCCTCAGCGAAACCCTGATGATGAACGCCGCCCGGCGCGACCATCTGGAGCGGACCATCGCGCCGGCCCTGGAGCAGGGAGACTGGGTGATCTGCGATCGCTTCGCCGACTCCACCCGCGCCTACCAGGGCGCCGGAGGCGGCGTACCGGCCGAGTTCATCGCCACGCTGGAGCGGGCCGTGGTCGGGGACAACCGGCCCGACCTGACCCTGGTGTTCGACCTGCCGCCGCAGATCGGCCTGGAGCGCGCCTTCGGCCGGGACATGTTCGAGGTCCGCTTCGAGACCAAGGACATCGACTTCCACAACCGCTTGCGCGCCGCCTATCTGGCCATCGCCCGCGACGAGCCCGGCCGCTGCGCCGTGATCGACGCCTCGGGAACCGAGGACGAGGTCGCCGCGGTGATCTGGCGCACGGTCATGGACCGGCTGGCGTCATGACCGAGGCGCCGGTCCATCCTCGCGATGCCTTTGCGCTGGAGGGCGCGCAGGCCCAGGAGCAGGCGTTTCTCGACGCCATTGACCGGGGCCGGCTGCACCACGCCTGGCTGCTGACCGGGCCAGAGGGCGTCGGCAAGGCCACTTTCGCCTACCGCGCCGCGCGGCGGCTGCTGGGCGCGGCGCCCAACCCGGCCAACGGCCTGCTGGGCTCGGACGGCGCCGATCACGTGGTGCGGCAGGTCGCGGCCCGCTCGCACCCAGACCTGATGGTGCTCGAGCGCCTGGGCGAGGACGGCAAGGTGCGCAAGGTGATCCCGGTGGACGAGGCCCGCCGGCTGCCGGAGTTCTTCAGCCAGACCCCGGCCACCTCGCCCTACCGCGTGGCGATCATCGACGCGGCCGACGATCTCAACGTCAATTCGGCCAACGCTATCCTCAAGACCCTCGAGGAGCCGCCGCCGCGCGGGGTGATCTTCCTGGTCAGCCATGCGCCGGGACGGCTGTTGCCGACGATCCGGTCCCGCTGCCGCCGCCTTGCCTTCACCGCGCCGGGCGAGGACGTGACCACCGATTTCCTGACCGCCCGCACCGACCTGGCCCATGACCAGGCGTTGCGGCTGGCCCGGATGGCCGGCGGCGCGCCGGGCCTGGCCCTGCGGCTGGCGGCGGCGGACGCCCTGACGGCCGACGACGCGGCCCACGAGATCCTGCGCAACCTGCCCCGGCTGGACGAGGCGGCGCTGCTGCATCTGGCGGACGGTTTCCGCGGCGCGGAGGGCCAGGCGCGGTTCGACCTGCTGTTAGACCGGCTGGCGGCCCAGGTGCGCGCCATGGCCGTGGGCCAGGCCATGAGCGGCACGGGGGAGGGGCTCGACCGCTGGGTGCTGGCCTGGGAGCGGCTGCGGGTGTTGCCCGACCAGGCCGAGGGGCTCAACCTCGACCGGGCGGACGCCTTCTGGACGGCCCTGCGCGAGCTGCGCGCCGCGGCGGCGGCCTGAGCCCGTGCTGATCGACAGCCACGTCAACCTGCATGCGCCGCAGTTCGCGCAGGATCGCCAGGCGGTGATCGACCGCGCCCGCGAGGCCGGCGTCGCCCTGATGGTCAACATCAGTGACAAGGTCTCGACCTTCGAGGCGACCTACGCCGTGGCGGCGGACAACCCGGACATCTGGGCCACGGTCGGCACGCATCCTCATGAAGCCAAGGAAAATCCGGACCTTAAGGCGAAAGACCTCATCCAGCTGGCTGAACGCCCGCGGGTCGTCGGCATCGGCGAGACGGGGCTGGATTTCCACTACGACCTCAGCCCGCGCGACGTTCAGGCCGCCGTGTTCCGCCAGCATGTGATCGCGGCCCGCGAGACCGGCCTGCCGCTGGTGGTGCACACCCGCGAGGCCGACGCGGTCATGGGCGACATCCTGGAAGAGGAATATGCCGCCGGGCCGTTCCGCCTTCTGATGCACTGCTACACCAGCGGCGCGGACCTGGCCCGCCGGGCGGCGACTCTGGGGGCCTGGTTCTCTGTCTCTGGCATCGCGACCTTCAAAGCTGCGCAGGACGTCCGTGACGTGATCGCCGACATGCCGGAAGGCCGGATCATCCTCGAGACCGACTGCCCCTATCTGGCCCCCGTACCCATGCGCGGCCGCCGCAACGAGCCGGCCTACTTGCCGCATGTGCTGGTCAAACTGGCCGAAATCCGCGGCTGGACCCTGGCCGAGGCGGAACAGCGCACCGAGGACGCCTTCTTCGCCCTGTTCAGTAGGATTCCCCGGCCGTGAGCGGGGTTCTGGAGGTCACGGTGCTGGGCTGCGGCTCCTCCGGCGGCGTGCCGCGGGCCGACGGCGAATGGGGCGGCTGCGATCCGGCCGAGCCGAAGAACCGTCGCCGCCGCTGTTCCCTGCTGGTGCGGAAAAAGGGGGAGGGGCCCCAAACGACCGTGCTGGTCGACACCTCGCCTGACTTCCGCGAGCAGGCCATCGTCGCCCAGGTCCGCCGCATCGACGCGGTGCTGTTCACCCATGACCACGCCGACCAGGCGCACGGCATCGACGACCTGCGGGCCTTTTTCCAGCGCCAGCGGGCGCGGATACCGGCCTGGATGGATGCGCGAACGCGCGCGAGTCTTGAACGACGATTCGGATATATCTTTGAAAATACGGGAGGTTATCCGGCAATCCTGGAGGCGGTTGACCTGCCGCCCCATGGCGAGGCCTTCGCCATCGACGGACCGTCAGGGCCGATTCCGGTGGACAGCTTCGACCAGGATCACGGCAACATCCGCTGCGTCGGCTACCGCTTTGGCCCGGTCGCCTATTCGCCGGACGTCAACGGCCTGCCGGAGGCGGCCTTCGCGGCGCTGGCGGGCGTGGACACCTGGATCGTCGACGCCCTGCGCTACACGCCCCATCCAACCCATGCGCATCTGCAGCAAACGCTGGACTGGATCGCCCGGGTCCGGCCGCGCCGGGCGATCCTGACGAACATGCATATTGATATGGATTACAACGCCTTGCGGGCGCAACTTCCGGACGGGGTCGAGCCGGCGTTCGACGGAATGACGGTCGACATCGCGCTTTAGCGGGTCGGTTTCGTCCACACCCGCAGCGGCCCGAGCGCCGCGAAACCGTAGTATTCCATGGCCTTGAGGTCGTCGCCGGTCTCGTAGCCGACCATGTCCAGGTCCGGCCAGAGGCTTGCGGCGGCTTGCAGGAACCCCCGTCGGGATCCGAAGATGTTACTCAGACCCAACACGCCGGCCGCCCGGCTGGCCACGCCGCCGGCGCGCAGCCGGTCCCCGGTGTCGAAGCCCGCCAGGACGGCCACGGCCGGCTCGGCAAGCAGCCTGGCGCGGAAAACGCACGGCGCCGGCGCGCTTGCGCTCCAGGCCGCTTCCCAGGCCGCAAGGTCCGCGGCGGTCTCGACCCGTCGCCAGCGCAGCGGCCCGGGGTCGGCGGTATCGGGCATGGCGGCGCGGAACACCCAGCGGGCGTCGAAATGCAGCTCAAACCCTTGATCCGTAAGGTCCAGGCGCACAAAGCTGTCCTTGACGCCGACATCCACGTGCGGAGCGGCGGCGCACAAAGCCGCGATGAAGTCCGCCTGGGCGGCGGCATCCGCGTTGCGGTCAACGGTGACCACGTTGGGATAGGATCGCGGCGTGCGGCGACGGCACGCCACCAGACCCGGACCGGTTTCCACCGGCAACCCGTGGGAACGCCAGACCGCGACGCACCAGTCAGCGTTGTTTCTGGCGGCGATTTCTTCCCGGTCGCTCATCTGGGCGCAGGCTGTCGCCAGATGGGGCGCTGGCGCAAGCCGTTGCGCGTTAGATCGCGACCATTCCCGATCCCGGCCCACTATTTCTGATAATATTCCTTAGGCGCAAATTGTAGAAGCGTGACGATGGCCTTTTCCCGGGGGTCACGCGCGGGTGGCCTCGCCTTGCACATCGGGCGTCGGTGGCAGCACGCTTGCCAGTGTCCGGGCCAGATCCTTGCGGTGCAGCGGCTTCTGCAAGGCGGGCGCGTCACGGTAGGCGGCGGGCCTCCGCTCAATGTCGTAACCGGTGACGAAGATGTACGGCACCCCCTTCCGGGCGAGCGCGTCGGCGATGGGGTAGCTCAATTGGCCATTGAGGTTGATGTCGAGCACCGCCGCGTCGATCTCCTGCGCCGTGATCGCCGACAGGGCCTGAGCGACGGTCGTCATCGGCCCCAGGACCAGACAGCCCATCTCCTCGAGCATGTCCTGGGTGAGCCAGAACACCAGGACCTCGTCCTCGACCACCAGGACGCGCAGACCGCGCAGTCGTCCAGGCATACCTATCGGCCCGCCATGCGAGGAACGGGCATGGCGATCGTGCAGATCACGCCCGCCACATCGAAGTCGAGCTTGACCTCGGCGCCCAGTTCCTGCGCCAGTCCTTTCGCGATCAGCCGTGACCCGAAGCCGCTCCGCCCGGGCGGCGTCACCGGCGGTCCGCCCGCTTCCTGCCAGCGCAGGCGCATCCGGTCGGTCTGCGCCCCCGGATCGACCTCCCAGGAGATTTCCACCCTGCCCGCGCCCGCCTTCGACAGGGCGCCATATTTGGCGGCATTGGTGGCCAGCTCGTGAAACACCATGGCGAGGCTGAGCGCCATCTTGGGTTCAAGGCGAACATCGACGCCCTTGACCAAAAAGCGTGAGTCACCGTCGTCGCCGAGGCCGAAAGGCTGCAGGATCCGTTCGATAACGTCGCGCAGACTCACCGCCAGCCAGTCCTGACGCCCCAGCAGACTGTGGGCCCTCGACAGCGCCAGGATACGCCCCTCGAAGGCGTCCACCTGGTCCCGGTCGGTCGCCGTGCGCAGGGTCTGGCCGGCAATCGCAAGCACGGTGGCGAGCGTGTTCTGGGTGCGGTGGTTCAGTTCATCGAGGAGGAACCGGAGATGATCCTCTTCCTGCCGGTGCCTGGTGAGGTCGGCCAAGGAGGCGAAGTGCTGCCCGATATCCCCGGCATCGTCGCGAACCGGGCTGATGAAGACCACGGCCCAGAATGGGCTTCCATCCTTGCGGCGATACTGGAGTTCCAGAAGATCTTCGCTCTGGCCCGCGAACGCCGCCGCGACCCGAGAGCGCACCTTGGGATCGGTGTCCTGGGCCAGCAGGAAATCAAAGCCCTGTCCCAGAACCTCCTCGCGCGCGTAGCCAGTCAGCGCCAGGAAGCTGTCATTGGCGAATATGATCTTGTTGCCGGGTTCCTTGGCGTTGGTGAATACCATCGGCATACGGGTGGCTTCGGCCGCGACGACGAACGGCCCAAGGTCCTGGCGATGGCCGTCGACCTCGGCCTCGGCCCCCTCCTGCTCTTCAGACTTTTCGACCTCTTCCGGCATACGGACTTCCGATTGTTCCGAATTTGTGCGCAACGGCCAACGGCCCGAGCGGGCTAAGCGACCTGAATCGACAGACGACGCGCTCCCCGGCGCCGCTCAAACCTGGGCCGCCAAGGAAAGGCCAACACGATCAGCGCGCACGCGCGTTCCGACCTTGATCTAGCTCAAACGGTCACTGCGGGTTGTCGCCACAAGGATCAGCACGGCTACCGCACCATGACAAGGTTGCCCACGATCAGGCCACACCTTCCAACAGAAAATGCAGGAAATGCCGCGATGGCCAATCGAAGTCGCAATCGCAGCGGATCAGGGCCTCGCGGCGGCCGCGAACGTGATGGAGCGGCAGCTTCCCAAGCCCCCCTGCCCGGCCTATCTTCTCCCGCGAGGGACACAGTCGTTTCGCGGAGACCGCTCATGCGTATCGCTGCCTTTCTATCCACCGCCCTGATCGCCTCGGCCGCCGCCGTCTCGGCGCAGGCCGGACCGCTGGGGCCCGTGGCGACCATCAACGTGACCATCGGCGAAGATCTCGCCGCCAAGGCCGAGAAGTACGGCCCGCGCGACCTCGATTATCTGGCCGCCGACCTGCGTGAGTCCGTCGAGCGCTCCTTGAGCCGCAGTGGCGACCTGGCGCCGGCCGGCGGCTCGCTGGACCTGGTCATCGAGGACGCCATCCCCAACCGCCCCACCTTCCGCCAGATGAGCGCCACGCCCGGCCTCTCCTACGAGAGCTTCGGCATCGGCGGCGCCGAGATCAGCGGGGTCCTGACCACCGCCGACGGCCGGACGATTCCGGTGGGCTACCGCTGGTACGAGAGCGACATCCGCTGGTCGATGGGAACCAGCACCTGGTCCGACGCCCAGAACACCTTCGACCGCTTCTCCCGGCGGTTGGTCAAGGGCGAAGCGCTCGCCGCCCGATAGGCCCGCGTGGGCGCGATTTTCGGCCGCGCTGCCGTTGCTTTCGCTTGCGTCATCGCCTTTCGCGGGCTCTCATCGCGTGAACGGCGATCACATAACGCCGGACCCCCGATAGCGAGGCAATATGGCCGGCGGCCGACGTTCCACCCTTACGCTTGCGGCGTTCGCCGCGCCCTGCCTGCCGCTGGCGGCCTTCGGCCTGCCGCTGACGATCAGCCTGCCGCACTACTATTCCGAGACGCTCGGGTTGGAGGTCGCTGCGGTCGGATTCGCCTTCCTCCTGGTCCGTCTGGTCGACATCGGTTTCGACCCGATCTTCGGCACCATCCTGGACCGGACGCGCTGGTCCTTCGGCCGCTTCAAGGGCTGGATGGCGATCAGCACGCCGGTCCTGATGCTGGCCATCTACATGCTGTTCATGGCCAGGCCCGGCGTCGGCGCCGGCTACCTGTGGTTCTGGCTGATCGTGGTCTATTTCGGCTACTCGATCGCGGTGCTGTCCCACACCTCCTGGGCGGCCAAGCTGACCACCGACTATCACGAGCGGTCGCGGATCTACGCCTTCTGGCAGACCGGCAACGTGGTCGGGATGATCATGATCCTGGCCATGCCGCTGGTGCTGAGCCTGGTCATCAAGGGTGTCACACAGCCCAACATCCTGCACGGCCAGGGCTGGTTCATCGTCGTTCTGCTGCCGTTGATGGTCGCCGTGACCCTCTGGCGGGTGCCCGAGCCGAGGCCGATCGAGAGCACGGTCCGTGACAGCGCCGGCGCGATCGTCGCCAACCACGCGACCTTGGCGGATTATTTCCGGTTGCTGAAGCGGCCGACGGTGGTGCGCATCCTCGCCGCGGACCTGCTGACCGGCCTGGCGCCCGGCGTGGCGGGCACGCTGTTCTTCTTTTTCTTCATCCGCATCAAGCAGTTCAGCTTCCTGGAATCCTCGGCCCTGCTGTTGATCTATTTCGTCGCCGCCATCTTCGGCGCGATGATCTGGACGCGCCTGGCCAAGCGCATGGGCAAGTCTAAGGCGCTGATCGCCGCCTGCGTCACCTACGCGGTGGTGCAGTTCGCGGTGGTCACCCTGCCGGCGGGCAACTTCTGGCTGGCGACGCCTTTCCTGGTCGCGGCGGGCATCCCCTACTCCGCCGGCGCCCTGCTGCTACGCTCGATGATGGCCGACTATGGAGACGAGGAGCGGCTGACCTCCGGTGTTGACCGCACGGGCCTGCTGTTCGCCATCCTGACGGGCACGGTGAAGATCGGCTCGGCCCTGGCCGTCACCAGTCTGATCCTGCTCGGAGCCCTGGGCTTCGACGCGGCGCACGCGGACAAGAGCACCGAGTTGTCGATGGCTGGACTGCAAGCGCTCTACGCCTTCGCGCCCGGCATCGTCGGGCTGATCGCCGCGGCCGTGATGATCGGCTATCCCCTCACCGAAGCCAAACACGCGGAGATTCTCCGCCAGCTGGGCGAGCAGGACGCCGCGTTCCCGCCGGTTGTTCCAGAGGATGTGGCGGGGACCGAACCGAATGTCGCAAACCCCGCCGTCACCTGAGCCGGGCCACCCGATCTTCCGTCTGCTGGAGATCATGGACCGGCTGCGCGACCAGGCGGGCGGCTGCGCCTGGGACCTGGAGCAGACCTTCGCCACCATCGCGCCCTACACAGTGGAGGAGGCCTATGAGGTCGCCGACGCCATTGAGCGGAACGACCTGAAGGAGCTGAAGGAAGAGCTGGGCGACCTGCTGTTCCAGGTGGTGTTCCACGCCCGCATGGCCAGCGAACAGCAGGCCTTCGACTTCGCCGACGTGGCCGCCGCCATCTCCGACAAGATGATCCGCCGCCACCCGCACGTCTTCGGCGGCGAGGGCTACCGGACCGCCGGCGAGCAGACCGTGGCCTGGGAGGTCATCAAGCAGCAGGAACGAACGGACAAGGCCAGGGGCGGCGTGCTCGACGACGTGCCCGTCGGGCTCCCTGCCCTCACCCGCGCGGTCAAGCTGTCCAAGCGGGCCGCCCGGGTTGGCTTCGTCTGGCCCAGCACCCAGGAAGTGCTCGACAAGCTGGACGAGGAGGTCGCCGAGCTGAAGGCCGAGGTGGCCGGCGGCGACCGGGAAAAGCTGCGGGCGGAGCTGGGCGATGTGCTGTTCGTCATCGCCAACCTGGCCCGGGCGCTGGACATCGAGCCCGAGGACGCCCTGCGCGCCACCAACGCCAAGTTCGTGCGCCGCTTCGGCTTCATCGAAACGGCGCTGGCCGCGGACGGGCGAACGCCAGACCAGTCCGACCTGGCGGAGATGGACGCGCTCTGGGATCAGGCCAAGGCGGCTGAAAAGGTTCGAGGTTAACGGCTACAGGCTGGATTCGCCGCCGAACTCGAGGTTGAAGGTGACCTTGCGGCCGGCGACCGCGGCGCCGAGGGAGTCCTTGCTGGCGGCCTTGAAGACGTGAGCGACCTCCTGGGCAAAGCGCAGGAAGCCAAGGTCACCGCCGCCGACGGCGACATCGACGCAATCGCCGGGGCGACCGTTTCGGTCGAGCACGCATTCGACCGTCATCGCTCCGCCGCTGACACTGTATCCGCGCGCGATTCCCGCAACCTGCACGGCCGATGGCCGGATACGCCAATCCAGCCGGGCGCCGGCGGCGTTGTCCAAGAGAACGGGCGCGCGAACGGCTTTCAGGGCCAGGGCTGGCCCAGCGGAGGCCAGCACGATCAGGGCCGCTCCGGCGATCAGGGTCGAACGACGCATGGGTATCTCCAGACAAACGCGCGGCCAAACCCGGCCGCAATGGGTGATGCCAGATTATTCGACGGCTTCGGCCACCGAGGCTTGGGGGAACATCCGCTCGAACCGCCCAAGAGCCTGGCCGTCGAGGCGCACCCGCAGATGCAGCCCTCCCTCCCCGCTTTCGTGGCGGCCGACGACGCGGCCGTGCCGATAGAGCCAGGCCAGGGCCTGGCCGTCCTCGGCTGCCAGGATCACATCGATCTCTGGCGTTTCATCGACCAGGGCCGCCAGCCGCTGGAGCAGGGCCTCACAGCCCTGACCCGTGACCGCTGACACGAGGGCCGCCCCGGTGCGCCGGGCGGCGCCCTCGGCCTCGATACGGTCATCGTCAGAGAGCAGATCGGCCTTGTTCCACACCTCGATGATCTTGCGCCCGGACTCGGTGGTCACGTCGAGTTCGGCCATCACCTTCTCGACGTCGCGCCTCTGGGCTTGGGTGTCGGGACCGGCGATGTCGCGCACATGCAGGACCACGTCCGCCTCCTGCACCTCCTCCAGGGTGGCGCGGAAGGACTCGATCAGCTCGTGCGGCAGGTCAGAAATGAAGCCCACGGTATCGGACAGGATGGCCGGCCGGCCGTCGGGCAGCTTCACCGTGCGCAGCGTCGGATCCAGGGTGGCGAACAGCATGTCCTGGACCAGGACTTGGGCCTCGGTCAGGCGGTTGAACAGGGTCGACTTGCCGGCGTTGGTGTAGCCGACCAGGGCGATGGTCGGATACGGGACCTTCTTGCGCTGCGAACGGTGCAGGGTGCGGGTTCGGCGAACCTCGACCAGCTCCTTCTTCATCTTGATGATGCGGTCGGCGATCTGGCGACGGTCGAGCTCGATCTGGGTTTCGCCCGGGCCGCCGGTGCTGCCGGTGCCGCCGCGCTGGCGTTCCAGGTGGGTCCAGGTGCGCACCAGGCGCGACTTTTCGTATTCCAGCCGCGCCAGCTCGACCTGCAGCACGCCCTCCTTGGTCCGCGCGCGCCGGCCGAAGATCTCCAGGATCACGCCGCTGCGGTCGACGACCTTGACGTCCCAGGCCTTCTCCAGATTGCGCTGCTGGACCGGCGACAGGGCCTCGTCGACAACCACGACGTCGATTTCCTCGACCTCGCAGAGCAGGCGCAGCTCCTCGACCTTGCCCTTGCCGAACAGGGTGGCCGGGGTGCGCTCGCGCAGGGGCACGACGCGGGACTCGACCACATCCAGGTCCAGCGCCAGGGCAAGCCCCGTCGCCTCCTCAAGGCGGGCCTGGGGATCGCGCGCGTTGGCCTGTGAAGACCGGACGGGGTGAAGGACCAGGGCCTTGAGGACCGGGTCTTCGTGATCGATGAGTTGGGTCAATCGTCTTGGTCGGAGGGCTCGTACAGCTGGACCGGCTGGGCGGGCATGATGGTCGAGATGGCGTGCTTGTACACCAGTTGGGACTGGCCGTCCCGCCGCAGCAGCACACAGAAATTGTCGAACCAGCTTACCACGCCCTGCAGCTTCACACCGTTCACCAGGAAGATGGTCAGCGGCGTCTTGGACTTGCGCACACTGTTGAGGAAGGTGTCCTGCAGGTTCTGTTTTTTGTCCGTCACGGGGATTCCCCTCTTGTTGGTCGGAAGGCAGAAGGCCTTCCACACACGAAGTTGGATGCTAGGCGCCCGTTAGCGCCGTCCGCAACCTCTGACGAACGTCAGGGTCACAGGTTGTTCGAAGCTTGGGCGTTGAGGATATAGAGCGCCCGCAACCGTTGCGCCACCGGACCGGGCTTGCCATCCCCGATCGGGGTCCCGTCGACGGCGACCACCGGCATCACCAGGGCCCCTGCCCCGGTGATGAAGGCCTCCCGCGCCGACTTGGCTTCCTCGGGCGTGAAGGCGCGCTCGTCCAGGCGGATATTGAGCTCGCCGACCAGGCCCATGACGGTCTTGCGGGTAACCCCGCGCAGGATGTTCGCCGTGGTGTCACGGGTGCGCAGAACGCCGTCCTTGTCGATGATCCAGGCGTTGGACGAGGCCCCCTCGGTGACCAGGCCGTCGGCATCGACGAACCAGGCCTCTCCCGCCCCCTGTTCCTTGGCCGCCTGCTTGGCCAGGGCGTTGGGCAGCAGCCCGACCGTCTTGATGTCGCACCGGCCCCAGCGGTTCTCCGGCAGGGTTATGACGCTGATGCCCCTGGCGGCCCGGGCTTCCGCCGCCGCGCGATCGAGGGACTTGGCGGTGATGACGATCGCCGGCGGGGGGGGCGGATCGGGAAAGGCGTGATCCCGTCGCGCGACGCCGCGGGTGACCTGCAGATAGACCAGGCCGTAGCTGACGCGATTGCGCCGCACCGCCTCGCGCAGGACCAGTTCCAGCGCCCGCCGGCCCATCGGCTCGGCGATGCGCAGTTCCGCCAGGCTGCGGGCCAGGCGCTCGAAATGGCCCTCGACGTCGATGAGTCGGCCGCCGATCACCGCCCAGACTTCATAGATGCCGTCGGCCAGCTGGTAGCCGCGATCCTCGATATGGACCGCCGCCTCGCCGTGGCGCACGAACCGTCCGTTCACATAGGCCCAGCGCGACATCAGGCTTCCAGATCCTCGCCGGTGCGGGCCCCGGTCAGGCCCAGGGACTTGAGCTTGCGGTGCAGGGCCGAGCGCTCCATGCCGATGAAGGACGCGGTGCGCGAGATATTGCCCCCGAAGCGCAGGATCTGGGCGTTGAGATACTCGCGCTCGAACAGCTCCCGCGCCTCGCGCAGCGGCAGGGCGATGATCTTCTCCGTGCCGATGGCCCCGCTCTGCGAGGCGCTGGGCGTCTCGGAGGGCAGCATGTCGGCGCTGATCGGATCATTGGGGTCGCCCGAGGCCAGGATCATCATCCGCTCGACGTTGTTGCGCAGCTGGCGAACGTTGCCCGGCCAGTCGTGCACCTGCAGGGTCGCGATGGCGTCCTCGCCCAGCCGGCGGCGCGGCAGGCCTGTGGCCTCGGCGATCCGCTCGATGAAGTAGCTGATCATCTCGGGGACATCGTCGCGGCGCTCGGCCAGGCCCGGCACCCGTATGGGCACCACGTTCAGGCGGTGGAACAGGTCCTCGCGGAACCGGCCGGCGGAGATTTCCTCGCGCAGGTCGCGGGAGCTGGAAGAGATCACCCGCACATCGACCTGCACGTCGGCGTCGCCGCCCACGCGGCGGAAGCGCTGCTCGACCAGCACCCGCAGGATGCGGCTCTGGGTCTCGCGAGGCATGTCGGCTACCTCGTCGAGATAAAGTGTGCCGCCGTGGGCCCGCTCGAACACGCCGATCTTGCCGGGGCGGCTGCCCTCGCCCTCCTCGCCGAACAGCTCCAGGTCCATGCGCTCGGGGGCCATGCCGGCGGCGCTGATGGCGACGAACTCGCCCTTGGCCCGGGGGCTGGCGGCATGGATCATCCGCGCGACCATCTCCTTGCCCGACCCGGCCGGCCCGGCGATCAGCACCCGGCTGTTGGCGGGGGCGACCTTGGTGATCATCTGGCGCAGCTGTTGGGCCGGCAGCGAGCGGCCGATCAGGCCGTCCGGCGTCAGGGCCTGGGTGCGCAGGCGACGGTTCTCGCGACGCAGGCTGGCCGACTCGATGGCCCGCTCGACCATCAGCAACAGGCGGTCGGACTTGAACGGCTTCTCGAGGAACTCGTAAGCGCCGCGCTTGATGGCGCTGACGGCGGTTTCGATGTTGCCGTGGCCACTGATCATTATGACTGGCAAGTCCCCATCAAGGGCCTTGACCAGGTCGAGCAGCTCCAGCCCGTCCATTCCCCCGCCCTGCATCCAGATGTCGAGCACCACGAGGGTCGGCTTGCGGGCGCGGATCGCCAGCAGGGCCTGTTCGGAATCCGCGGCCGTGCGGACCGCGTAGCCCTCGTCGGTGAGAATGCCGGAGACGAGTTCACGGATGTCCGCTTCGTCGTCGACGACCAGAATATCAGCCGCCATGGGCCGCCTCCTTGGATGCAGGCGCGGTCGTCGTACGCGCCGTCGGGAAAATCAGGGTCACGCGGGCTCCCGGCAGGTCGTCGGCGTCCCCCAGCGCCAGCTCCCCCCCGTGGTCTTCGAGAATGCGTTTGACGATGGCCAGGCCCAGGCCGGTGCCCTTTTCGCGGGTCGTCACATAGGGTTCGGTCAGCCGGTCACGGTCGCGCGTGGGCAGGCCCACGCCGTTGTCCTCAATGCGGAACGACAGACCGCCGCCGTCGACCACCAAGGCGGCCTGGATGCGGCCCTCCTTCGCCGGCAGCCCACGGGCGGAGACAGCCTCGGCGGCGTTCTTGAGGATGTTGGCCAGGGCCTGGCCAACCATCCGCTCGTCGCAGACCAGGCTGATGTCCCGCGGCGGCTCGGTCATCTCGACGGTCAGCTCCGGGCTGGCCACCCGCTGGGCGAACACCGCCTGCCGCAGCAGTTCGGCCGGATCAACCGGCGCAAAGCGAGGCGCGGGCATGCGGGCGAAGGAGGAGAACTCGTCGACCATCCGGCCGATATCGCCGACCTGACGGATGATCGTCTCGGTGCAGCGGTCGAAGGTTTCCAGGTCCGAGGTGATTTCCTTGCGATACTTGCGCTTGAGCCGCTCGGCGGACAGCTGGATCGGGGTCAGCGGATTCTTGATCTCGTGGGCGATGCGCCGGGCGACGTCCTTCCAGGCGGCGTTGCGCTGGGCGGTGATCAGCCGGGTGATGTCGTCGAAGGTCAGCACCACCCCGTCGGAGGCCCTGCAGGCCCGCACCCGCAGGCGTCGGGTCTCGGCCCCGCGAACCACATCAACCTCTTCCTCGGCCTCGCCGCCGATCTCCTCGGCCCGCTCGGCCACGGCCACCAGTTCCGGGGCGATATCCGCCAGTTTCAGACCGCTCATGTCGCCCGGATCGGCGCCCAGCAGCAGCGACGCCTGACGGTTGGCGGCGGAAATACCGCCGGTCAGGTCCAGGCCAATGACCCCGGCGCTGACGCCCAGCAGCACCGTCTCGATGAACTGGCGCCGGGACTCCGCGTCGAGGCTGGCGGTTCGCAGAGCCACCTGCTGGACCTGAAGATCATGCGTCATACTATTGAATGCGCGGGATAATACGGCCATTTCTTCAGGTTGATCGTGGGTGTCCACCCTGGCGTTGAGGTCGCCCGTCGCCACCTTGCCGGCGGCCTGCACCAGGCGAGCGACCGGGGCAGCGATCGAGTTGGCCGCGGCGATGGCCAGCCAGGCGGCGCCGACCAGCACCAGCAGGGCCGTCTCGATGTAGGTCAGCAGGAAAGCGCCCTTGATCCGTTCGCGATTGTCCGCCGCCTCTCGCAGCGCCACCAGGGCCGCCTCGGCCTCGCGCAGCTGGCTGAGAATGCCGGTGCCCACGGGCCGCACGACGTAGAGGTAAGGAACGGGATCCGGATAGGCCTTGAGGCGATAGAGCGCCCGGATGACGTTCTCCGACTCGAAGGTCTGGGCGGAAATGTCCTCCTCGTCGGCGGCCTTGTAGCTGGTCGCCGGCGGGGCGACGAAGGCCGGAGCGTTGGGCTTTTCCGCCCGCGCCAGCACCCGGCCGTCTCGGTCGATCACATAGACGGCCGAGAAGGCGCCGGACGAGACCTGGGCCAGGAAGTGGGCGTAGGCGACCGGCGTGGACTCCAGCGCGCCGGCCGCCTCGTTCAGGTCTGCGGTCACCAGCATCATGTTGTCGCTGAGGATCTGGGTCTGCTCCTGGACCACCGATCGGGCGGTGGTGGCGGAGTTCTCCACCAGGGTGCTGATCTTGCGGCCGAACCAGGTCTCGACCCCGGTCAGGACGAAGCCGCCGAAGAAGATCGCCACGATGATCGCCGGGGCGACGGCGGCCGTGCCGAACAGGGCCATGAATCGCAGATGCAGCCGGGCGCCGGCGTCCGATTCCCGCTCGCGCAGCAGACGGAACACGCGCATGCCGACAAGGGTGGCGAGGCCCAGGATCAGGATCAGGTTGAGGCCCAGCACCACCAGCATGGCCTGCACCGCGGGGCCGATCGGCCCCACGGCGGGGGGGCTGGAGACCAGCAGGGCGCCGGTAATGGTCAGGAGGGCCGCCACCGCATAGCCGCCGCCAACGACGTAGCGCGACTCGATCAGCCGCCGCCACGCCGGCAGTGGAGCGTCGCCGCTCTCGACGGCCTTTGACGCGGACAAACTCATGGGCGGCAGCCTAAGACCAACTGCGCCCTTCTTGCAACAGCCTTGTGGCTGCTTTGCGTCAGCGGGGCCGTCAGCGCTTGCCGCGGGTCATGTCCACCCCAAGGTCCTGGATCTTCTTGCGCAGGGTGTTGCGGTTGAGGCCGAGGATCTCCGCCGCCCGCACCTGGTTGCCGCGGGTGGCGGCCAGGGTCAGCTGGATCAGCGGCCGTTCGACTTCCTCGAGCACCCGGTCGTAGAGCCCCGGCGCCGGCGCCCCGTCCGGCTGATCGGCGAAATGACTGATCAGGTGCCGTTCTACCAGCTGGGCGAGGGTCAGCGGACCGCCCTCCCCGAGCACCGGGGCCGGGTCCTGCAGCTCGCGCTCGATGATCCGGGCGGTGATCTGGTCCTCGCCGTAGAGGGCGCAGATGCGGCGCACCAGGTTCTCCAGCTCGCGCACGTTGCCCGGCCACGCGTGGGTCTTCATCCGGTCCAGCGCCGACTGGTCGATGGTCTTGGACGGCAGGCCCTCGCGCGCGGCGCGCAGCAGGAAGGAGCGGGCCAGGTCCGGAATGTCCTCGACCCGGTCGCGCAACGGCGGCAGGCGCACCGGCGCCTCGTTGAGGCGGAAGAACAGGTCCTCGCGGAACAGGCCCTGCTGGATCAGGCCGCGCAGGTCCCGGTTGGTGGCGGCGATGATCCGCACGTTGGGCGCCCGGTTGGTGCGCGGATTGAGCGCCGGCTCGGCGCCGTCGATGACCCGCAGCAGGCGGCTCTGGGCGTCCAGCGGCATGTCGCCGATCTCGTCGAGGAACAGGGTGCCGCCGTCGGCCTCAACGAGCTTGCCCAGGTCCCCTTCGCCGCGGCCGAACAGCTCGGTCTCGACCCGTTCGCGGGGCACCGCGGCCAGGTTGATAACCACGAACTTGCCATCCCGGCGGCGGCCCAGGTCGTGCAGCGCCCGGGCGACCAGCTCCTTGCCAGTGCCGGATTCGCCCAGGATCAGCACCTTCAGGTCGGCGCCGACCAGCCGGGCGACGGTGCGGTAGACCTCCTGCATCGGGGCCGAGCGGCCGATCAGAGGCAGGCGCTCGTCCTTCATGGCCCGGGCCTGGGCCTTGGCCGCCTCACCGTCCGCGGGCCGCGACAGGGCGCGGCGGGCGGCGGCGGTGACGTCATCCAGGTCAAAGGGCTTGGAAAGGTACTCGAACGCCCCGGCGTCGGCGGCGTTGACCGCCGTCAGCAGGGTGTTCTGCGCGCTCATGACGATGATCGGCAGCTTGGGCCGTTCCTTGCGGATTTTCGGCAGGACGTTGAACACGTTCTCATCTGGCATCATCACGTCGGTGAGAATCAGGTCGCCCTCCCCCTCCTGCACCCACTTGAGCAGGGTCGAGGCGTTGCCCGTGGCGCGGACCTGGTAGCCGAGGCGCGTGAAGGCCTGGCTCAGCACCAGCCGGATCGAGCTGTCGTCGTCGGCGATGAGGATCTTCTTGGTGGCGGGGTTCATTTAAGGGGTCCCGGAGGGCGCGACCGGCAGCAGGACGCGGAAGACCGTCCTGCCCGGCTCGGATTCGAAATCGATCAGACCGCCGTGTCCGGCGACCAGCTTGGCGACCAGGGCCAGGCCCAGGCCCGCCCCGTACGACTTGGAGGTGACGAACGGCTGGAACAGGTGGTCGCGCATCAGCGGCGGCACCCCCGGTCCGTTGTCCTGGATCTTGACCTCCAGCGGCGCGCCCTTGAGCACCTGGCCGTCGGCGCCGCGCACGCGCACGCCCGGCCGCCAGGCGGTGGATAAGGTGATCTCGCCGCCGCCGTCGGTGCGCATGTTGGCCGCCTCGGCGGCGTTCTTGACCAGGTTGAGGAAGATCTGGATCAGCAGGTCCTCGTCCCCCCACGTCGGCGGCAGCGAGGGGTCGTAGCGCTCCTTGAGCACAAGGTCCTCGGCCACGCCGTTGGCGACCAGCGCCCGGACCCGGTCCAGCACGCTGTGGATGTTGACCGCCTCGCGTTGCGGCGGGGCGTCGTCGGAGAAGGCCTCCATCCGGTCGACGAGACGGCGGATCCGCTCGGTTTCATCGACGATCAGCTGGGCCAGGGGCTGATCCTCGGCCGCCGCCCCGGTCTTGAGCAGCTGGGCCGCGCCGCGGATGCCGGCCAGCGGGTTCTTGATCTCGTGGGCCAGCATGCGGCCAAGGCCGACCACCGAGCGCAGCCCGGCCGGATCGCTGGATCGTTCCCCGCCGATCGCGGCGCGCACATGCAGGGTCAGCAGCACCGCCCCGTCGCCAAGCGGCGAGGCGGCGCAGTCGGCCTCGAAGCCGGAATTGCCGAACAGGGCGATCTCCACCCCGTGCTCGCGCACCCGCACCCCCTCCTCGACGGCCCGGGTCAGCAGAGCCATCAGGGGTGAGGACGCCGGCAGCACACCGCTGATCCTGCCCCGGGCCAGCAGGCCCAGGCCCTGGCCGAACAGCGCCTCGGCGGCCTCGTTGGCGGCGGCGAGCGCTCCGTCCTTGCCGATCAGCAGCGCCGGCTCGGGGCTGAGGTCGAAGGCGGCGGCCTTCAGGGCGTCGGCCGACAGGCCGGTAAGGGGAAATGGCCGGCCGGTCATGCCGCCAGCCTTTCGGGCGCGCTGGTCCACAGAGCGACCAGCTCGCCTTCAACCGCGGCCGGGTCGTCCAGCCGGCAGAGCCGCGCCCGGGCCTCGCGCCGGGCGTCAGCGCCGGCGGGCACGGTGGCGTTCTCGATATAGGCGGCCAGATGCTTGCGGAACATGCGCAGACCCAGGCGCGGGCCGTAGAAGGCGACGCTGTCGCGGAAGTGGTCCAGCACGATCTGCAGCCGCTCGGCCATCGGCGGCTCGGCGTCGACCGCGCCCTGCAGCTGCGCCTCGATCGACCGGGCGATCCACGGCCGGCCGAGCACGCCGCGGCCGACCATCACCCCGTCCGCCCCGGACTGTTCGAGCGCGCGAGCCGCGGACGCGCCGTCGGTGATGTCGCCGTTGACCAGCACCGGCAGGGACACGGCGTCCTTGACCGCCCGCACGGCGGCCCAGTCGGCGGCCCCCTTGTAGAACTGGCAGCGGGTGCGGCCGTGCACGGTCAGCGCCTTCGCGCCGACAGCCTCGGCGCGCCGGGCGAACTCGGGTGCGTTGCGGGTGGCGTCATCCCAGCCCAGCCGCATCTTGACGGTCACCGGCACATCCACCGCCTCGACGGCGGCGACAACCAGGCTTTCGGCCAGGTCCAGGTCGCGCATCAGGGCCGAGCCGGACTGGATGCCGGTGACCTCGCGGGCCGGACAGCCGAAGTTGAGATCGATGATCTGGGCCCCGGCCTGTTCGGCCAGGCGGGCGCCCTCGGCAATCCAGCGCGCCTCGCGACCGACCAGCTGGACGACCATCAGCGGATGGCCGTCGCCCACGACCGCGCGACGCACCACATCGGGCCGGCCCCGCGCGAACTCGGCGCAGGCGACCATCTCGGTGGCCGCATAGGCGGCCCCAAGGCGGCCCGCGGCCTTGCGGAAAGGAAGGTCGGAAATGCCCGTCATCGGCGCGATCCACACGTGCCCGGGCACCTCGACATCTCCGACTGTGAGCGTTGTGCTCATTCTATAATCACCCCGAACGCTGCCTTTTTAGGCATATTGTGCGGTGCAGTAAAGGTTGGAGTTAGCCGTGCCGCCGCCTAGACAGGATGAATGAGCTTTTCAGCCGTCATCGTCGCCGCCGGCGGCGGAACCCGGGCCGGGCCGGGGCTGGCCAAGCAGTGGCGCACCGTGGCCGGCAAACCGGTGCTGCGCTGGTCGGTCGAGGCCCTGCTGGCCGCCGGGGCGCGGCAGCTGGTCGTCGTGGTCAGCGAGGACGGCGAGGCCCCGGCCGCCGAGGCCCTCAGGGGCCTGACCGGCTGGACGACGGCGCGGGGTGGGAGCACCCGGTCCGTGTCGGTCTACAACGGCCTGCGCGCCATCCAGGGTCCCGAGGACGAGCCGGTCTTGATCCACGACGCTGCCCGGCCGTTCGTCACCGCCGCCCATGTCCGCGGCCTGCTGATCGGCCTGATCGATGCCGACGGGGCCATCCCCGCCCTGCCCGTCGCCGACACGCTGAAGCGCCAAGACGGCGACAGGCTGCGCACGACACCGCGCGACGGTCTCTGGCGCGCGCAGACGCCGCAGGCCTTCCGGCGCGGACGGCTCGTGGACGCCTACCACGACTGGCGGGCGGACGAGCCGACGGACGACGCCCAGGTCATGGAGGCGCATCACGGCCGCGTCGTCCTGGTCCCGGGCGACCCGATGCTGATGAAACTGACCTTCCCCGAGGACTTCGACATGGCCGAGCGGCTGGCGGGCGCAACGCGGGTCACCCGCATCGGCCAGGGCTTTGACGCCCACCGCTGGGGGCCGGGCGAGGCGGTCTGGCTGTGCGGGGTGCGCATCGATCACCACCAGACGCTGATCGGCCATTCCGACGCCGACGCCGGCCTGCACGCCCTGACCGACGCCTTGCTGGGGGCCATCGGCGAGGGCGACATCGGCGACCACTTCCCGCCCACCGACCCGAAATGGAAGGGCGCCTCCAGCGACCTGTTCCTGGAGCACGCGGCGGCGCTGGTGGCGGCGAAGGGCGGCCGGATCCTCAATGTCGACGTCACCCTGATCTGCGAGCGGCCGAAGATCAAACCGCACCGCCAGGCCATGCGCGAGCGGCTGGCGGCGATCCTCGGCCTCCCCCTCGACCGGGTCAGCGTCAAGGCCACCACCACCGAAGGCATGGGCTTCACCGGCCGCGGCGAGGGCCTGGCGGCGCAGGCCGTGGCGGCTGTGGAGATGTAGCGCCCTCGCTCCCCTCATGGGGAGGGTGGCCGGCGCGAAGCGACGGACGGGTGGGGGAGCAGGCGACCTCCCCGATGTATCCAGCACGGCGTCCGGCCTCCCCACCCTGTCGGCTACGCCGACATCCCTCCCCATAAAGGGGAGGGAGAGGCTTCATTACCGCTCGAACCGCTCCTTCAGCCTCCCCCACAACGCCCCGACCAGGTTGGTGTAGTCGTCGGTCCAGGGGCGGGCGAGGGTCGGGTCGGACCGCTGCCAGCGCTCGTCGGCCTCATAGGCGGCCAGCGCCGCGGCGGTGCGGCCGACGATCAGGGCGTCCTCGGAGGACTCCCACATATTGGGCGTGTCCCAGTCCTTGTTGTGCCGCTGCAGCAGGGCGTAGCCGCCGGCCGCCTTCGCCACGGCCATGGCCGGCGCCCGCAGTTCGAGGTTGCGGTTGGACAGGTGCAGGATCAGCACCCCGTCCGGCTTGAGCCGCTTGAGATAGCCCTGCAGCGCCTCGACCGTCAGCAGGTGGGCCGGCACCGAGTCCGACGAGAAGGCGTCGATCAGCAGGATGTCGAAGATGCCCTCAGGCTGCTTGTCCAGGGTCAGGCGGGCGTCGCCGACAACGAAGTCCACCTTCCCCTTGGCGCAGTCACGGACATAGGTGAAGGCCCCCGAGCCGCCGGAAATGCGGATCACCAGGGGATCGATCTCGAAGAAGGTCAGGTGGTCGCCGGGCCGCACATAAGCCGCCACCGACCCGGTGCCCAGGCCCACCGCCCCGATGCGCAGGGCCGGCCGCATGGCCTGTTCGGTGATGAACACCTGGCCGATCGGCGTCTCGGGCGCATAGTAGACCAGCGGCCGGCAGCGATATCTCGGGTCCTGCGCCTGCGAGCCGTGCAGGGTCGTGCCGTGGGCCAGCATGCGCACTTCCCCGCCCAGGCCCGACACCACCGTACGGGTTTCGCGCAGGACGCCGAAGAAGCTGCGGTCGGTGCGGATCACGTCGGCCCGGTCGCCGACCTTGCCGGCGGCGAACAACAGCACGACCATCATGGCGAACATCAACAGCGCCCGGTCGCGCAGCAGGAACACAGCCACCACGGCCACGGCCAGGGCCGCCTTGGTGGTCAGGTCCTGCTGGCCCATCTGGATGACGGCCACCCAGGCGAGGCCCGCGCCGAGGAGGCCGGCGCCCAGGACGCTGGACTGCCAGTAGGTCGGCCGCCCCCTGCCCCAGGGCCGGGCCAGGCAGGCCAGCGCCAGCACGATCGGATACTCGAACACGTTGCTGAAGATCAGCGGCGCGAGGAAGGCGTTGAACGAGCCGCCGACCACCCCGCCCAGCGACATGCACAGATAGAAGACCGTCAGGTGCTCCGGATCCGGCCGGCGGGCCACCAGGGCCTGATGGCAGACCAGGGCGGTGAGGAAGAAGCAGCCCAGGTGGACGAAGATCTGCAGCTCGATGGCCCCGGCGGCGAACAGCTGCAGCACTGCGGCGCAGGCGGCGGCGAACGCCGCCTGGAACATCAGCGCGCCGCCCGGCTTGATCAGCGGCTTGTTCTGGAAGGCGATGATGAAGGTGACCAGATACAGCGCCAGCGGCGCGACCCACAGGAAGGGCGCGGAGGCAACGTCGGTGGCCAGGTGGGCCGTGACCCCGAGCATCAGGCTGGACGGGATCGCCGCGAGCGCCACCCAGATGACCCGGGTCAGCCAGGTCGGGGCCGGGGTGAGCTTGGCCGGGGCCACCTCGGCGGAGGGCGCGACCATGCCGGCCTGGGCCTGCGCCCGCTTCCACACCAGCACCGCCAGCGAGGCCAGGATCAACACGAACCCGAGATAGCCGCTGGTCCAGGTCCAGCGCTGCGCCTGCAGGGTCAGCAGGGGCTCGAGGATGACCGGATAGGCCAGCAGGGCCAGCAGGCTGCCCAGGTTGCTGGCGGCGTAGAGGCTCCAGGGCTCGGCGGCCCCCTCCCCGCGCATCACCCGGGCGTGCCAGGCCTGCACCAACGGGGCGGTGGCTGACAGGATGGCGAACGGCAGGCCGATCGACAGGCTCAGCAGGCCAAACAGCCACAGGGCCGGCTGGTCGGATGAGGGATCGCCCATAAGCCGCGAAATGTTCAGCGGAAACACCGTCAGCCCGGCGATGGCCAGGGCGGCGATATGCACCGTTATCTGCCGCCGCACCGACGGCAGCTTTTGCAGCAGGTGGGCGTAGCCGTAGCCGGCCAGCAGGGCGATCTGGAAGAAGGCCATGCTGGTGTTCCACACCGCCGGCGAGCCCCCCAGCAAGGGCAGCACCAGCTTGGCCACCATCGGCTGGACCATGAACACCAGCGCCGCGCTGGTGAACACCGCGACCACGAACAGCGGCGGCGTGGGCGTGGCGAGGGCCTTCGATGCTTCAGAGGGGCCGTCGATCGTGTCGGTCATGGATCGAATCGTCTTGTCAGCCGCGGGTGGGCGATGTTGGGCTAGGCTGGCTCGCTTTGACCAGCCCCCCGGAGACTGCCCGCATGTTCCCCCTCGAAGTCGAGACCCTGGCCCGGCTGCTGATCGACGAGGTGCGCGAGCGTCATCTGCGGATCACCACGGCGGAGAGCTGCACCGGCGGGCTGGTCGCGGCCGCCATCTGTTCGATCCCGGGGGCCTCGGACGTCTTCGAGCGCGGCTTCGTCACCTACACCAACCGCGCCAAGCAGGAGATGCTGGGCGTGCCGGGCGACCTGATCGCCGACTTCGGCGAGGTGTCCGAGCCGGTGGCCCGGATGATGGCCGAGGGCGCCCTGGCCAACTCCCATGCCCATATCGCCGTAGCGATCACCGGCGTGGCCGGCCCCAGCGGCGGCAGTCCGATGAAGCCGGTGGGCACGGTGCATATCGCCACGGCGCGCAGCACCGCCGGCATCCGCCACCGGCATGAGCTGTTCGAGGGCGAGACCCGGCTGGAAGTCCAGATGGCGGCGGCGGCGGTGGCGCTGCAGATGCTGCGGGACGCGATCTAGAGGATCCTCCCCAGCTTGCTGGGGAGGGGGACCATCCGCAGGATGGTGGAGGGGCAGCGCCGGTCGAGTCGGAAGGACCTGAATTCAGGATCGGGCCGCTAACGTCAGCGCCGCCCCTCCACCGGCTCCGCCGGTCCCCCTCCCCCTCGCGCCGCTCCGGGGAGGATTATTTCTGCCCGTACAGCACCCTCGCCCGATCATCGAAACACTGGATCAGCCGGTTCACCGCATGGTCGAAGTTGGCGTTGAGCAGGCGGTCGAGGAAGCCGAGCTTGAACTCGAAGTCGATCTCGAACTCCACGCAGGTCCCCTGCGGGTGTTCGACGAAGCCCCAGCGGTTCTGCAGCCGCCGGAACGGGCCGCTGAGCAGGTTCACCTCGATCGTCCGGGCCGCCGCGTCGCGACGCACCCGGGTCGAGAAGCGCTCCTTGAGGAACGAGAAGCCTACCGCCGCCTCGGCGTCCAGCAGGGTCACCCCGTCGCCGGGATCCTGGCGGTTCCACACCCGCAGGGCGGTGATCCACGGCACGAACTCCGGATACCGCTCCACATCGCCGACCAGCAGGAACAGCTGGTCCGGCGTGTAAGGCAGGACGCGGGTGAGCCGATGTTTCAAGACAATCCCAAACCGCTCATCCCGGCGAATGCCGGGACCCAGATGCATTCGCGATGTTGGCCGATTCCCACAAGCTCCGGCGCCCTCCGATCTGGGCCCCGGCATTCTCCGGGGTGAGCGGGATTATTTGGCCTCAAGAGCTTCGCGCGCCGCCTTCAGCCTCGCGAAGTCCTCGCCCGCGTGGTGCGAGGAGCGGGTCAGGGGGCTGGCGGAGACCATCAGGAAGCCCTTGGCGCGGGCGATGGTCTCATAGGCGGCGAACTCGTCTGGGTGCACAAACCGGTCGACTGCGGCGTGACGGCGGGTCGGCTGCAGATACTGGCCGATGGTCAGGAAATCGACGCCGGCCGAGCGCATGTCGTCCATCACCTGCATCACCTCCTCCTTCGCCTCGCCCAGGCCGACCATCAGGCCCGACTTGGTGAAGCGGCGGGGGTCGCGGTCCTTGACCCGTTCCAGCAGGCGCAGGGAATTGTAGTAACGGGCGCCGGGGCGGATCTTCAGATACAGCCGCGGCACGGTTTCCAGGTTGTGGTTGAACACGTCCGGGGCGGAGTCGATGACCGCCTCCGCCGCCCCGTCCTTGCGCAGGAAGTCGGGGGTCAGGATCTCGATGGTCGTGCCCGGCGCCGCGGCGCGGATAGCGTGGACCACGGCCGCGAAATGGGCCGCGCCACCGTCGTCCAGGTCGTCGCGGTCGACCGAGGTGATGACCACGTGCTTGAGGCCCATCTTCGCCACCGCCTCGGCCACGCGGGCGGGTTCGGTGGGGTCCAGGGCGTTGGGCTTGCCGGTGATGACGTTGCAGAAGGCGCAGGCGCGGGTGCAAATCTCGCCCATGATCATCATGGTGGCGTGCTTCTGGGTCCAGCATTCGCCGATATTGGGACAGGCCGCCTCCTCGCAGACCGTGGTCAGGCCGTGCGAGCGGACCAGGTCGCGGGTCTCGTTGTAGCCGGCCGAGCCGGGCGCACGAACGCGCAGCCAGTCGGGCTTGCGCAGCAGCGGCGTTTCCGGCCGGTTCTGCTTCTCGGGATGGCGCGGCCGCGCCTTGAAGGTGTCGATGACCGTGGCCATGGGGCCTAGATCGTCTTTCTGAGGCCCCGGATCAAGCCGGATAGGGACAGACACCCGAAGGTGTCTGTCCCTTGCAGCGTGCACGGGCTTGCGGTTTTTCGGCGAAGCGGGAGACAGTCGCGCCATGGCGCGCGCCCTTTCCCTTCTCTGCCTGCTCCTTCTCGCGGCCTGTGGCGCGGGGGACGGGCGGGCGCCGTTTGTCGAGAGCCGTATTCCACCATCGCTGTCGCCGCGCTTCTGGGCGCCCGATGGCTGGGCCTGGGGGCTGCTCAAGGTCGGTGAAGCGCCGGCGCAGCGCTACGGCGTCTCCTCCACCCCGATCACGCCGCAGGCGCAGATTCTGATCCTCACCGGCTATGGCGAGTCCGCCGAGGCCTGGTTCGAGACCGCCCGCGACCTCAACCGGCGGGGCTACAGCGTATGGGTGCTGGAACGGGCCGGCCAGGGCGGGTCGGAACGCTACGTCCAGCCGCGAGACCTGGGCCATGCGCCGTCCTTCAAGGACGACATCGCGGCGGTGAAGGCCCTGTCGCGGATGATGACCGCCGCCGCGCCCGACGCCCCGTTGATCCTGATGGGTCACGCCGAGGGCGCCCTGGCAGCCCTCGCCGCCGTGGAACAGGGCGCGCCGGCCGAGGGGCTGATCCTGTCGGCCCCGGTCCTCGCCGGCGATGACCTGGTCGACAGTTCAAAGACCTGGCTGGTCAAGGCGGGTTTGGGCCGCCTGCCCTCCGGCTGGGGTTCCGGCTGGAAGCGCGGCGGTCCGGACGCCCGGGCGAAGGGCCTGACCGGCGACCAATGGCGCGGGGCCGTGCAGATGGCCTGGCAGACCGCCAATCCGGACCTGCGCATGGGCGGCGAGAGCCTGGGCTGGCTGGCGGCGCTCCGGACGACCTCGAAAGCCGTCGAAACGGGCCTGCCCGGCCTGAAGACGCCGACCCTGCTGCTGGCCGGCGACGCCGACACGGTCAGGGCCCCGACAGCCCAGGCCGCGCTTTGCAAGGCAATGCCGGCCTGCGAGCTGGCCAGCCTCAAGGGCGGCCGCCACGCCCTGCACCTGGAACGGGATGCCGTCCGCGCCCCCTGGCTGGAGGCCATCGACGGCTTTATCCGCGAGCGGACCGGGGCCAGGGCCTTCCTCATTGGCCCCACCGTCGATCACGGACTGTAACGGACCTTTTCAAGCGTGGACCCGGACGATAGGGTCATTGCAACGATACTGGTGGGAAACATCCGGGGAGTTTCGCCCATATGCCGCGTGCTTACGACGCGCGGGCCGGGGAGCGTACGGTCTTTGACGCCCTCCTCGAAGCCCGCGAACGATACGGGGCCAAGAAGCCGATCCTTGAGGATCAGAACCGTACACCGCTAACCTACACCGACCTGATCCGGGGCAGCTTCGCTCTGGGCCGCAAGATCGCGGGCATCACCGAGAAGGGTGAGAACGTCGGCATCCTGTTGCCGTCCAGCGCCGGGGCGGTGGTCACCTTCTTCGGCCTGCATGCCTTCGCCCGCATCCCGACCATGCTGAACTTCACGGCGGGCCTCAGAAACCTGCGGGCCGCCTGCAAGCTGGCCGGGGTCAAGACGGTGCTGACCGCCCACGCCTTCATCGAACAGGGCAAGCTGCACGACCTGGTCGACTCGCTGGAGAACGGTGGGGCGACGATCGTCTATCTCGAGGACCTGCGCGAGAAGATCGGCCTGGCCGACAAGCTGTTCGCCGCCACCGCGGCCCTGTTCCCGCAGCGCTTCCGCGCCAAGCTGCACCACGACGCAGCGGGCGTGATCCTGTTCACCTCCGGCAGCTTCGGCGCGCCGCGCGGGGTGGTGCTCAGCCACAAGAACCTGGTCAGCAACGTGCGGCAGGTCGAGGCGCATATCAAACTCGACCCCGACTGGGTGATGTTCAACCCGCTGCCGACCTTCCACTGTTTCGGCCTGACCGGCGGGGTGCTGTTGCCGATCCTCACCGGCATGAAGGCCTTCCAGTACCCCTCGCCCCTGCACATCAAACAGATCCCGACCCTGATCCGCGAGACCGGGGCGTCGATCCTGCTGGCCACGGACACCTTCGTGAACCAGTACGCCCGCTCCGCCGATCCGGGTGACATGTCGGGGCTGGAGTTCATTGTCTGCGGCGCCGAGAAGGTGCGCGAGGAGACTCACAACCTGATCGCCGAGCGTTTCGGCAATATTCCGGTCCTCGAAGGCTACGGCGCCACCGAGGCCTCACCCGTGGTGGCGGTCAACAAGCCGACCGACAACCGCCGCGGCACCGTGGGCGGCATGCTGCCAGGCATGGAGACCCGCATCGAGACGGTGGAGGGCATCGCCGGCGGCGGCCGCCTGTTCCTGCGCGGCCCCAACGTCATGGCCGGCTATCTCAACGACAAGGGCGGGGTCGATCCCCTGCCCGGCGGCTGGCACGACACCGGCGACGTGGTGATGATCGAGGGCGAGGATCGCTGGGTGACCATCAAGGGCCGGGTCAAGCGCTTCGCCAAGATCGGCGGCGAGATGGTCTCCCTGACCGCCGCCGAGGACCTGGCCGTGGCCGTCTGGCCGGAGGGCCGCCACGCGGTCATCGCCATGCCTGACAAGAAGAAGGGCGAGCGGCTGGTGCTGTTCACCGACCGCGGCGACGCGACGGTGGCCCCGCTGCTGGCCCACGCCCAGAGCCAGGGCGCGCCCGAGCTGTCCGTGCCGCGCAAGATCGTCAAGGTTCCAGAGGTCCCGGTGCTTGGCACCGGCAAGACCGACTACGTCGCCATCCAGCGCATGGCCGAAACGGAAGCGCGGGCGGCTTAGGGTTGCGAGGCGGGGACAGGTTAAGGTGTCCCTTGGGACACCTTAACCTGTCCCCGCCTCCCCCGTCAGAGGTGCAGAACCCGCTCATACGCATCCAGCACGGCCTCGTGCATGGCTTCGCTCATGGTCGGGTGGGGGAAGACGGTGGCCATCAGGTCTTCCTCGGTGGCCTCCAGGGTCATGGCCAGGGCGAAGCCCTGGATCATCTCGGTGACCTCGTGGCCGATCATGTGGGCGCCCAGTAGCGCGCCGGTCTTGCCGTCGAACACCGTCTTGACGAAGCCCTCGATCTCGCCGGCGGCGACGGCCTTGCCGTTCACCCGGAAGGGGAAGCGGCCGACCTTCGGTTCATGACCGGCGGCCTTGGCCGCGGCCTCGGTCAGGCCGACCGAGGCGATCTGCGGGTTGGAATAAGTGCAGCCGGGGATCGGGGCGTTGAGGTTTGACGGCTTGAGGCCGGCGATATGCTCGACGCAGTGGACGCCCTCGTGGCTGGCCTTGTGCGCCAGCCAGGGCGGACCGGCGATGTCGCCGATAGCGTAGAGGCCGGCCACATTGGTCTTGCCGTGGCCGTCGGTGACGACGTGGCCGCGATCAACCGTTACGCCCAGGGCTTCAAGGCCGAGGTTCTCGACGTTGCCGGTTATGCCGACCGCGACGATGGCCACATCGGCCTCCAGCGTCTCGGCCTTGCCGCCGGCTTCGAGGGCCACGGACACGCCGGTCTTGCGCTTCGACAGCTTCGTCACCTTGGCCGCCACCCGGAACTTCAGGCCGCGCTTTTCGAAGGCCTTGTGGGCGGCCCTGGAGACCTCCTCGTCCTCGACGGGGAGGATGCGGTCAAGCGCCTCGATGACGGTAACTTCAGCGCCTAGCGCCCTGTAGAAGCTGGCGAATTCGACGCCGATCGCGCCCGAGCCGATGACGATCAGGCTCTTCGGACAGGCCTTGGGCGCCAAGGCGTCGCGATAGGTCCAGACCCGGTCGCCGTCGCTCTCCAGCCCGATGGCCGGGATCGTCCGGGCGCGGGCGCCGGTGGCAAGGATCACGTGTTTGCCCGTGATCGTCCGCTTGCCGCCGGCGTTGAGCGCCACGGTCACCTTCGGCGTCGGCGCGCCCTTCTCCAGGGTGGCCGTCCCGAACAGCACCTCGATCTTGTGCTTCTTCATCAGGAAGGCGACCCCGCCCTCCATCTTCTTCGCCACGCCACGCGAGCGGGCGATGATCTTGCCGAAGTCGAAGGCCGCGCCGGTCGCCGACAGGCCGTAGTCGCCCAGATGCGACAGCTGCTCATAGACCTCGCCGCTCTTGAGCAGGGCCTTGGTCGGGATACAGCCCCAGTTGAGGCAGATGCCGCCCAGCTCGGCCCGCTCGACGATGGCGGTCTTCAGGCCCAGCTGGCTGGCGCGGATGGCGGTCACATAGCCGCCGGGCCCCGACCCGATGATGATGACGTCGAAATCCATGGTTACAGCCTCAAACGATCATCGTCAGGGGATCTTCGATCAGCGCCTTGAACGCCGACAGGAAGCGGCCGCCGATGGCGCCATCGACCACCCGGTGGTCGCAGGTCAGGGTCACGGTCATCACGGTCGCGATCGCCAGGGCTCCGTTCTTCACCACCGGCCGCTGCTCGCCGGCGCCGACGCTGAGGATGCAGGCCTGAGGCTCGTTGATGATCGAGGCGAAGGACCGGATGCCCATCATGCCCATGTTGGACACCGTGAAGGTGCCGCCCTGGAACTCCTCGGGCTTGAGCTTCTTGTCCCGGGCCCGGGTCGCCAGGTCCTTGGCCTCCGTGGCGATCCGGGCCAGGCCCTTGGTCTCTGCGGCGCGGATGATCGGGGTGATCAGGCCGCCGTCGATGGCCACGGCCATGGCGATGTCCGCATGGTGGTGCAGGGCGATGCCTTCGGGCGTGTAGCTGGCGTTAGCCTCCGGCACGCGCCCCAGGGCCACGGCGACGGCCTTGATCACCAGGTCGTTGACGCTGACCTTCACGCCGTCCTTCTCGAGCATGGCGTTGATCTTCGCCCGCGCCGCCAGCAGGCCGTCAATCTCCAGGTCGATGGTCAGCGGGAAGTGCGGCACGTCGCGGAAGCTGTCGGTCATCCGCCGGGCGATGGTCTTGCGCATGCCGTCGAGCGGGACGAGGTCGTAGCTGCCGGCGAGGATGCCCTGTTGCTCCAGCGACTGGTGCTGGCGGGGGAGCGCAGAGGCAGGCGCGGCGCCGGATTGCGCGGGCGCAGCCGAGGGCGCCTTGCCGCGGGCGGCGTCGACGTCGGCCTTGATCACCCGGCCGTGCGGGCCGGAGCCGGCGATGGATTTGAGATCGATACCCGCCGCCTGGGCTAGCCTGCGGGCCAGTGGCGAGGCGAAGATGCGTTCGCCCGACGAGCCGTTGAGCTTTGGGGCCATGGGACTTGCCCCCTCCGTCGCCGGTTGCTTCGCTCCCGACGACACCTCCCCCTCAGGGGGAGGAGCAGATGCGGATCGCTCTCCCCCCTCCGGGGGGAGTGGCGTCTGGCGCGAAGCAACAGACGCCGAGGGGGGCTCCCCCTCCCCCGCCAGCCGCGCGATCACCGCATTGACCTTCACATTCTCCGTCCCGGCGTCGATCAGCAGCGCCTCGATGACGCCCTCGTCGACGGCCTCGACCTCCATGGTCGCCTTGTCGGTCTCGATCTCGGCGATGACGTCGCCCGCTTTCACGGTGTCACCCGCCTTCACGTGCCATTTCGCCAGCGTCCCCTCCTCCATGGTCGGAGACAGGGCGGGCATGAGGATCTCGATGGACATTCAGTCTTCCTTACTGAGATGCGCCAGGGCGGCCGCGTGGGCCTCCCAGTTCTGGCCGTCGAAGGCCTCGATGCGCAGATCGAGGCCTTCGGTGGTGTCGAGGCAGCGGGCGTTGACCGACCAGCCGTCCGGATTGGACCTCGGCCGGTAGAAGCTCTTCACGCCGCAGACCTTGCAGAAGGTGTGTTTCGCGACGCCGGTGTTGAAGGTGTAGGTGGTGATCTGGTCGGCGCCCGAGGTCAGGCGAAAGCGGCTTTCCGGCACGATGATGTGGATGAAGCCGACCTTCTCGCACATCGAGCAGTTGCAGGTCTGGGCCTCGACCACGGCCGGCAGGTCGACCTCGAACCGCACCGCGCCGCAGTGGCAGCCGCCGGTGTGGGGGAAGAAAGCGGGGGCGGTCATTAGCGCTCCAATTTTACCGTCATCCTCGCGCTTGTCGCGAGGACCCATGCACACCGACGTTCATGGGTGTTCGTGGGTCGTCGGAACAAGTCCGACGATGACGGGAAGGGGGAACACGGGCTCACCGGTAACACACCGCCTTCACCGCCCGGACGATCTTGTCCGGACCGGGCAGCGACAGGGCTTCCAGGTTGGCGGCGTAGGGCAGCGGGACGTCTTCCTGATGCACCCGCAGCGGCGGCGCATCGAGGTAGTCGAAGGCGTGTTCGACCACCCGGGCGACGATCTCGGCGCCGACGCCCATCGGGCCCCAGCCTTCCTCGGCGCTGACCAGGCGGTTGGTCTTGCGCACGCTTTGCAGGATCGTCTCATGGTCCAGCGGGCGCAGGGTGCGCAGGTCGATGACCTCCGCCTCGATGCCCTCGGCGGCCAGCGTCTCGGCGGCCTTCAGCGCCAAGCCGACCATGCGGCTGTGGGCGGTGATGGTCACGTCCTTGCCCTCGCGGCGGACCTTGGCCTTGCCGATCGGGACGACCCAGTCCTCGACATCGGGGATGTCGAACTCGGTCCCGTACATCATCTCGTGCTCAAGGAAGACGACGGGGTTGGGGTCGCGGATGGCCGCCTTGAGCAGGCCCTTGGCGTCGGCGGCATCGTACGGCGCGATGACCTTCAGGCCGGGCACCTGGGCGTACCAGGCGCTGTAGTCCTGGCTGTGCTGGGCCCCGACGCGGCTGGCCGCGCCGTTGGGACCGCGGAACACGATCGACGCCCGGATCTGGCCGCCGGACATGTAGTGCGCCTTGGCGGCGGAGTTGATGATCTGGTCGATGGCCTGCATGCCGAAATTCCAGGTCATGAACTCGACGATCGGCTTCAGGCCCGCCATGGCCGCGCCGACGCCCAGGCCCGCGAAGCCGTGCTCGGTGATCGGGGTGTCGATGACCCGGCGTGGTCCGAACTCCTGCAAGAGGTCGCGGGAGACCTTGTAGGCCCCCTGGTACTGCGCGACCTCCTCGCCCATCAGGAAGACGTCGCCGTCGCGGCGCATCTCCTCGGCCATGGCGTCGCGCAGGGCGTCGCGCACGGTGATGCGGACCATTTTGGCGCCGGCGGGGGTTTGCGGGTCCTGAAGTTCGACTTTGGGCCGGCCGCCACTTGCCCCCTCCGTCGCCTGTCGCGCTGCTCCAGGCGACACCTCCCCCTCAGGGGGAGGAGCGGAGGCCGGCTCTCCCCCCTCCGGGGGGAGTGGCGTCTGGGGCGAAGCGACAGACGCCGAGGGGGGCTCACCCTCGCCCAACCGCGCGATCGGCGTGTTGACCTTCACGTTCTCGGTTCCGGCCGGCACAAGAATGGCGCCGACGACGCCCTCGTCGACGGCCTCGACCTCCATGGTCGCCTTGTCGGTCTCGATCTCGGCGATGACATCACCGGCCTTGACCGTGTCACCCGCTTTCACGTGCCACTTGGCGAGGGTGCCCTCCTCCATCGTGGGGGAGAGGGCCGGCATCAGGATGTCGGTCATTGACTTGTTCCAGTCGATTCAGCGCGGTCGGTGGTGATCAAGTCCTCGCAGTTCCGGTGACTACTCGATCTGGAAGGCGTTCCCTCGCTTCCCTCAACCCGTTTAAAAATTTCGCCGAGCTCAATGATCCGGGCACGTTGGTCGTTGATGGCTGGCATCCCGCCACCCATGATGGCCGCACCAGTCTCGAAGTAGAACCCTACGAGCCGCTTGCCGCGCGCTGCCTCTGCAATCGACCTAGCCAAGTCGCGTCTCGACGTCTCTCGACCGTCAATCAGATAAGTGGCTTGGTTTGGCGACGTAACGCCCGAAATAAACGACACACAAACCAGATCAGCGCGGCTCGCGGCGGTCACAGGCGGCGTTTGGGCGGACGCCGCGGGCCCAAGGAGGACGGCTCCAACAGCGAGAGAAACTGCCAAAAAGTTAGCCACCCTCACGCCTCCAGATAGACGTCGGTGTACAGCTCGGCCGGGTCCGGCTCGGGGCTGGTCCGCGCGAACTCGGCGGCGGCGGCGACGATGGCTTTCACCTCGGCGTCGATGACCTTAAGCTCGTCCTCCTCGACCTTTACAGCCGCCAGCCGTTCCCGAAGGTGTTCAATGGGATCGCGGGTTTTCTTGACCTCGTCGACCTCCTCCTTGGTGCGGTATTTGGCCGGGTCGCTCATCGAGTGGCCGCGGTAGCGGTAGGTCTTCATCTCGAGAATGTAGGGGCCCTTGCCGGACCTGGCGTGCCCGGCGGCGCGGGCGCCGGCCTCGGCCACCGCCTCCACGTCCATGCCGTCGACTTCCTCGCCCGGGATGTTGAACGACACGCCGCGCTTGTGCAGCCGGGTCTCGGAGCTGGACCGCTCGATCGAGGTGCCCATGGCGTACTGGTTGTTTTCCACCACATAGACCACCGGCAGGTCCCAGAGCTGGGCCATGTTGAAGCTCTCGTAGACCTGGCCCTGGTTGGCCGCTCCGTCGCCGAAATAGGTGAAGCTGACGGCGCCGTTGTCCCGGTACTTGTCGGCCAGGGCCAGGCCGGTGCCCAGGCTGACCTGCGCCCCGACGATGCCGTGGCCGCCGTAGAAGCCGGCGGCGGTCGAGAACATGTGCATCGAGCCGCCCTTGCCCCTGGATGAGCCGCCGGCGCGGCCGGTCAGCTCGGCCATGACCGCGTTCGGGTCCATGCCGGCGGCCAGCATGTGGCCATGGTCGCGGTAGCCGGTGATGATCTGGTCGCCGGGCTTGCGGATGGCGTCCATGCCCACGGCGATCGCTTCCTGGCCGATATAGAGGTGGCAGAAGCCGCCGATCAGACCCATGCCGTACAGCTGGCCGGCCCGCTCCTCGAAACGGCGGATGAGCAGCATGTCGCGATAGAACTTGAGCAGCTGCGCCTGCGACGCGCCCTTCAGGCTTGAATTGACAACGTTGTCAGCAGCCTTGCCCAATGTTGTTTCCGCTTTACGCGCCCGCGCCATTCCGTGCTCCCTTGGATCGTCTCATTCCCGGCCAGTCCATCCCTCGCCGAGCGCCGGGATGGAAACTGCCCCCGGTCAGGGCTTGGTGCGGATCACATAATCTTTGGGGTCCGCGAATCCCAGCAAAGACCGCGCGCGTTCCTCAAGAAGGTCCGCCGACAGGCTTCCGTCGCGTAATAGCCGGGCCCGGGCCTCCAGGTCCACCCTGCGACTGTGCAGAACCTTCAACTCGCTGGTCCGTTGCGCGAGCAGGGCCTGACGTTGCGATCCCAGCAGCAGCCCACGCTCCCCGGTCAGGCCGTGGAACACGAAATAGACGATCAGCGCGATCAACGCGAACGTCGGAAGAAGGGGCTGCAGGCGCTGGAACAAGCTCGCGAATCCGGGCGGCGGTACGAGCGCACCTTTGGGCGGGCGTGGTTAAGCCCACCCTAATGCTCCCCACCCTTGTGGGGAGCTGGCACGCGGAGCGTGACTGAGGGGCGGCGCCAGCGTCAGGCGTCGAAGCCAGAACGCAGCTATCCACCCCCGCCCGCGCAACCCCTCCACCACGCTCCGCGTGGTCCCCCTCCCCGCTTCGCGGAGAGGATTAAGATCAGCCCTACTTGATCGCCTTGCGCCCCGCGTACACCGCCTGGTCGTCCAGCTGGTCCTCGATGCGCAGCAGCTGGTTGTACTTGGCCAGCCGGTCGGAGCGGGCCAGCGAGCCGGTCTTGATCTGCCCGCAGTTGGTGGCGACGGCGAGGTCGGCGATGGTCGAGTCCTCGGTCTCGCCCGAGCGGTGGCTCATCACGGCGGTGTAGCCGGCGCGGTGGGCCATATCGACCGCGTCGAGCGTCTCGCTGAGCGTGCCGATCTGGTTGACCTTGACCAGGATTGAGTTTGCCAGGCCCTTGTCGATGCCCATGGCCAGGCGCTCGGGGTTGGTCACGAACAGGTCGTCGCCGACGATCTGGACCTTTTTGCCCAGGGCGTCGGTCAGCAGCTTCCAGCCCTCGAAGTCGTCCTCCGAACAGCCGTCCTCGATAGTCACGATCGGGAACCTGGCCACCAGGCCTTCGAGATAGGCGACCATGCCGGCCGGATCGACGGTTTTGCCTTCGCCTTCAAGCACGTACTTGCCGTTCTTGAAGAACTCGGTGGCCGCCACGTCGAGGCCCAGAACGAAGTCCTCGCCCGGACGGTAGCCGGCCGCCTCGCCTGCCTTGACGATGAAGGCCAGGGCCTCCTCGGCCGAGCCGATGTTCGGCGCGAAGCCGCCCTCGTCGCCGACGTTGGTGTTGTGGCCGGCGTCCTTGAGGGCCTTTTTCAGGCCGTGGAAGATCTCCGCCCCCATGCGCAGGCCTTCGGAGAAGGTCGCCGCGCCGGTCGGCAGGATCATGAACTCCTGAATGTCGATCGGATTGTCGGCGTGGGCGCCGCCGTTGATGATGTTCATCATCGGCACCGGCAGCACCCGGGCCGAGACGCCGCCGACGTACTTGTAGAGCGGCAGGTCGGCGCTGACCGCCGCCGCCTTGGCCACCGCCAGGCTGACGCCGAGGATGGCGTTGGCGCCCAGGCGGGCCTTGTTCTTCGTGCCGTCCAGCGCGATCAGCAGGCTGTCGACCCGCCGCTGGTCCTCGGCGTCGACGCCGCTGAGGGCGTCGTAAATCTCGCCGTTGACCGCGGCGACCGCGTCCAGCACGCCCTTGCCGCCGTATCGGTTCTTGTCGCCGTCACGCTTCTCGACCGCCTCGTGGGCGCCGGTGGAGGCCCCCGACGGCACGGCGGCGCGGCCGAACGCGCCGTCTTCCAGCACCACGTCGACCTCTACCGTCGGGTTGCCGCGGCTGTCGAGGATTTCGCGGGCGATGATGTCGACGATCTCGGTCATGGGAGCTCCGGGGGAAATGCGGGCTCCGATTAGCCCCCTGCCCCCGAAATCGCAACCGGGAGGGGTCGGCGGCGAACCGCGACGGACCGTCAACCCGCCAGCGTTGAACTTCGCGGAACGAAAAACACCGTTGTCGGAGATCGGGAATGCGCAAGTCTCTTATCGCACTGGCCGTCGTGGTCGTAGTCGCCTTCGCTGGCGGCGCCATGGTTGGCGGCGCCATCGCCGACCAGCCCAAGATGCAGTCCGCCCTGAGCAATCTGCATCAGGCCCGCGCCGATCTGCAGGCCGCCACGCCGGACAAGGGCGGCCATCGCAACCGCGCCCTGGCCGCCGTCAACACGGCGATCAACCAGACCGAAGCCGGCATCCGCTTCGACCGTCGACACTAGTGTCCCGATTCCGAAGTTCGCAAGCGCTCTTGGCGGGCTCCGACGAACTTCGGAATCGAAGAGGACACTAGCAAATGTATGTTTCTAGTGTGCTTTTTGGATTTGAAGTTCGCTCGCGGCTTGATCCAACAATGAAGCGAACTTCAAATCCAGCACACTGGCCGGCGGCTTGACTTCCCCACGGGCGGGCGGCTCAACGCGATCTCCTGATGGAGGTCGCGCGCATGCTGCTGGTCGAGAAACAGGACGGCGTCGCCGTCGTTACCCTGAACCGCCCCGAGGCGATGAACGCCCTCAGCAAGGCGCTTCGCTCCGCGCTGTACAAGGCGATGGTGGCGCTGGACGCCGATCCCGAGGTCAGCGTGGTGATTCTCACCGGCGCCGGGGAGCGGGCCTTCACCGCCGGGCTGGACCTCAAGGAGCTGGGCAGCGAGCCGGGCGCCATGGGCGCGGCCAACGCCGAAGGCGCCGACGAAAACCCGGTCAAGGCCATCGAGCTGTGCACCAAGCCGGTGATCGGGGCGATCAACGGGGTGGCCATCACCGGCGGCTTCGAGGTGGCCCTGGCCTGCGACGTGCTGATCGCCTCGGAGAACGCCCGCTTCGCCGACACCCACGCCCGGGTCGGCATCATGCCCGGCTGGGGCCTGTCGCAGAAGCTGTCGCGGCTGATCGGCCTCTATCGCGCCAAGGAGCTCAGCCTGACCGGCAACTTCCTCGATGCGCAGACCGCCTGCGACTGGGGCCTGGTGAACCGGGTGGTCCCGGCGGCCGACCTGCTGCCCGTGGCGAAAAAGCTGGCCGCCGACATGGCCACCATCCCGGTGGAAACCCTGACCCTGTACAAGCGGATCATCGACGATGGCTTCGCCGAATCCTTCGGCGACTCGCTGAAGCTGGAACACGCCCGCTCAACGGCCAACAACCGCACCGTCACGCCGGAAGCTGTCGAGGCCCGGCGCCTGGGTATTTTGGCAAGAGCCCGAACCCAGAACTAGACTCCACTGTCATCCCGGCCGAACCCCGGCGAAGGCCGGGGGGAGAGCCGGGACCCAGCTTTGGCTTCAGCTGCTTCGGGTGGGCTTGGATCTGGGTCCCGGATAGCCGCTGCGCGGCTTCCGGGATGACTGGTGAGGGCTACGCCAGCCAGATTTGCGGGTCGGCGCCGACGCGGAACATCACCCGCTTGCGGCCGTAGTCCATCTCCACCCGCGAAAACAATCGCAGCACATCGACTCCCAGCAGCAGGGTCGGACGGTTGGCCACGCCCCACTGCTCGAACAGGTCCAGGTCGGCGATCAACACCGGGATGTCGGTGAAACGCACGCCGCCCAGCCGCACGAAATCGAGCCTGCGCACCTCGCCGGTGGCCTCGTGACTGGTCACGCCGTACAGCGGCGCCAGGGGCGCGGAGTCGCGCCAGTCGCCCCTGGCCCGGATGGCGTCGGCCAGGGCGCGGTTGCCGATGCTCATGCCGGCCCCCGAATCGATGAAGGCGGCCACCGGCACTCTGTTGGCGTTGGCGTCGATGATAACCAGCCGGCCGAACCGGTCACGCACCGGGACGAAGGCGTCAGTGCGCGTGGAGTTGGGGTAAAAGGCGCCCGATGCCGCCTGGATCTCCAGCCGGCGCTCGCGGAAGTCCATGATCAGCCGGCGCCGCTGCAGGGCGTCGACGCCCAGCAGGCCGTCCGCGCCCAGCCGCTCCCGCGGCAGGACCGGCATGTCGAGGCCCTTCAGAACGATCCTGCCCAGGTCCAGCTCGGGCGCCTTGACCGTCTGGGTCAGCTCGGCGCCGACGATGCCCTGGACGATGACCGGCTTGCCCGGCTCCAGACCCAGCGAATCAGCTATGTCCTGCGACAGCACGCTGCGGTCGGCGCCGGTATCAACCACGAAGTCGTAAGGCCCCTGGCCGCCGACGCGCACCGGAATGGTCAAGCGGTCGTAGCGGTCCTCGCCGGCGCCAATGATCGAGGTGGGCTCGGGCTCGGGCTCCTGGCCGACCGCAAGGCCGGGCGCGAAAGCCGCGCTGGCGAGGGCGAGAGCGAGTTGACGGCGGCTGAGCATGGGGTCCTCCCCCCTGTACTTTCAGGGAGAATACCACGTTGCCGCACTTTGGGTCCGCCAAATGCGAACGGCGCCCGGAGGGATCCCCGGGCGCCGTCGAATTGCATCGGACCAACCGCTGGAGCGGACTAGTCTTCCTTGGGCGTGATCACCTGGCGGCCGCCGTACATGCCGGTCTTCAGATCGACGTGGTGCGGGCGGCGCAGCTCGCCGGTGTCCTTGTCCTCGACATAGGCGTTCGCGCCCAGGGCATGGTGCGAGCGGCGCATGTTGCGACGCGACGGGGAGACTTTGCGTTTAGGAACGGCCATCGGAGTAACTCTGCTCGCTGAGCATGAAAACGGTGACGGCGGCCGTGGGGCCGCCGCGTGAGCGCGGGTATATGCCGGAAAGCGGCTGGGGATTCAAGCCGGACCTCAATCCCCCAGGCGTGAAAGATGTTCCATCCGTTCGTGAAGCACCCGCAGGACAGCCACGGCATCGGTTTCGTCGCGATAGAAGATGATGTGGCGCCCGACTCGCAGCCGGCGAAGGTCGGGTCGTTCCGGACCAAACAGCGAGCCGATCCCGGGATTGTCGCCAATTCGCTTGAGCCCCGCGGCCAGGTCAGCGAGGTAGCGGGCCGTCCGTTCCTCGCCCCATTCGCGTCTGCTCGACGCCGCGATCAGCTGCGTGTCTCGCCTGGCCCGCGCCGAAAGCCTGACCGGCTTCACAGGGCGGAAAAGAAGGCGTCGATCTCTTCAGGCGTGCTGAGCGTCGTGTAACGCGCCGCCCGGATGTCGGCTTCGCCTTGGTCGATAGCCCCGATGAGCGCCGCGCGCCGGTCAGAATCCCGTTGCTCCAGCAGGTAAAGAGCATCGGCGATGACCTCGGCCTCGTCGCGATACTCGCCCGCGGCCACCTTGGCGCGGACGTACTGCTCCAATTTCGGGGTCAGGGTCACGGACATGGGCGCATGATATCCACGAATGCTCGCCCGTCCACCATCACACCAGCCGGCTCTGCTCCTTCGCCGCGGCGATGAAGCTGGCGAACAGGGGGTGCGGGGCGAAGGGGCGGCTCTTCAGTTCGGGGTGGAACTGCACCCCGACGAACCAGGGGTGGTCCTCACGCTCCACGGTTTCCGGCAGCAGGCCGTCCGGCGAACAACCGGTCAGGGTCAGGCCGGCGGCCTCCATCTGCTCGCGGTAGCCGATGTTGACCTCGTAGCGGTGCCGGTGCCGCTCGGAGATGGTGGTCGATCCGTAGATGCCGGCAATCTTCGAGCCCGGCGTCAGCACCGCCTCATAGGCGCCCAGCCGCATGGTGCCGCCCAGATCGTCGCCCTCGGTCCGCGCGACCCGCTGGTTGCCCAGGGTCCATTCGGTCATCAGCCCGACGACCGGCTCGCGGGTCGGCCCGAACTCGGAAGATGAAGCGCCGGCCAGGCCGCCGACGTTGCGCAGGGCTTCGATGACCGCCATCTGCATGCCGAAGCAGATGCCGAAATAGGGCACGTTGCGCTCCCGGGCGAACTCGGCGGCCAGGATCTTGCCCTCGCTGCCCCGTTCGCCGAAGCCGCCGGGTACGAGGATGCCGTGCACCCCCTCCAGCCGGCTGGCCGCCGCGCCGTCCTCATTCTCGAAGGTCTCGCTCTCCACCCAGTCGAGGTTGACCTTCACCCGGTTGGCCACGCCGCCGTGGCTGAGGGCCTCGATGAGGGATTTGTAGGCGTCCTTGAGCACCGTGTACTTGCCCACCACGGCGATGGTCACCTCACCGTCGGGATTGGCCAGGGTGTCGCTGATGGTCTGCCAGCGGGTCAGGTCCGGCTCGGGCGCGTCGCCCATGCCGAAGACCTCCAGCACTTCCCGGTCCAGCCCCTGCTCATGATAGTCGAGCGGCACCGAATAGATCGACGAGGAGTCCATCGCCTGGATCACCCCGGTCGTGCGCACGTTGCAGAACTGGGCGATCTTGCGTTTTTCCTCGGTCGGGATCGGCTGTTCGCAGCGGCACAGCAGGATGTCCGGCTGGATGCCGATGGAGCGCAGCTCCTTCACCGAATGCTGGGTCGGCTTGGTCTTCATCTCCCCGGCCGTCTTGATGAACGGCAGCAGGGTCAGGTGGACGAAGCAGCTGTGGCCACGGGGCAGTTCCTGGCCCAGCTGACGGATCGCCTCGAAGAACGGCAGGCCCTCGATGTCGCCCACCGTGCCGCCGATCTCGACCAGTACGAAGTCGGCCTCGTCGCCGTTCTCGTCGAGGGCGGGGGTCAGGACGAAGTCCTTGATCTCGTTGGTGACGTGCGGAATCACCTGGACCGTCGCGCCCAGGTAGTCGCCGCGCCGCTCCTTCTCGATGATGGTCTTGTAGATCTGGCCGGTGGTGATGTTGTCGGCGCGGGTGGCGTTGACCCCGGTGAACCGCTCGTAGTGGCCCAGGTCCAGGTCGGTCTCGGCGCCGTCGTCGGTCACGAAGACCTCGCCGTGCTGATAGGGACTCATCGTCCCCGGATCGACGTTCAGATACGGGTCCAGCTTGCGCAGGCGGACCTTGTAGCCGCGCGCCTGCAGGAGCGCGCCAAGGGCGGCGGACGCGAGACCTTTTCCCAATGAGGAGACCACGCCGCCGGTGATGAAAATGTACCGGGCCATGGGAATCCAGAATAGCGCCGATTCGGGGTCGGCGCCTGCCTCATTGAAAGAACCGTGTTTTTACTTGGTCGGCGGGGTCTGGGCGGGGGCCACGCCGCCAAGGGCGCCGTCGACCGCCGAGCCGGGTGTCGTCGTCGGGGCGGCGGGCAGGCCCCGCAGTTCCGAAGCCGGAACGCCGGGGGCCGGCGCCGCGTCGGGCGCGGTCGTCGCCGCGCGGGGCGCCAGGTCCGTGGCGTTGAGCCGTCCAATGTCCTCACGGCCGGCCACGGAAGCGCCGGCGCGCTCATGGCCCTGGAGGATCGTCAGGCCGACGCACAGCAGCAGGAAGATCGCGAACAGCGTCCAGGTCGCCCGGGTCAGCAGGTCACCCTGCCCGCGCGCCGTCATGAAGCCCGACGGGCCGCCGCCCATGCCCAGGGCGCCGCCTTCGGAGCGCTGCAGCAGGACGGTGATGCCCAGCAGCACAGCGACGATGATCTGGAAGGTGAGCAGGATATTCAGCAGCATGGCGATCTGGAGTCCGGTCGGCGCGGTCGAAACAAGCCGGCCCCTCTAGCACCACGCAGGCGGCCACGCCATAGCTGGGCATGGATCCCGCTGGCGCAACCCCATGATTCTCGAAACCGACCGTCTGACCCTTACGCCCGTCACAGAGGCCGACGCGCCGCTGATTCACCCGATCATGGCCGATCCGGAGGTCATGGCGCACATGGACAGCGCCGCCATCGACGACCCGGACGTGGTCAACGCCTTCATCAGCGGCCAGCTGATCGAGATGGCCAACGAACAGGCCTTCTACTGGTCGGTGCGGCTCAACGAGGGGGCGGTCTACCTCGGCAGCGTCGATCTGTCGGACATCGACTGGCGGCATCACCGGGCCGAGGTCGGCTTTATCCTGGGCAAGGACTCCTGGGGCAAGGGCTATGGCTACGAGGCCATGCAGGCGGTGCTGGGACACGCCGCGACGCTGGGATTCAAGCGGCTGTGGGCCAGGACCCATGTGGGCAACAACGCCTCCGAGAGCCTGCTGCGCAAGCTGGGCTTCGAGGAGGAAGGCTACCTGCGCGGCCACGTCGACCGCGACGGCGAACGCCGCGACTGCCGCCTGTGGGGGACGCTGCTGTAGATATCCGCTCTTCCCCAGCTTCGCTGGGGAAGTGTCGTCTGGAGCGCGCTGAAAGCGCGACAGACGACGATGGGGCGTCAAGTGCACCGACTGCCCCTCCGACCTTTCTCGCGCTTACAGCGCGCTCGAAAGCCCACCTCCCCATTGCATGGGGAGGAGCAGGCGCACCTAAGCCGCCTCGACAATCCCCAGGAAGTCCGCGGCCTTGAGGGACGCCCCGCCGACCAGGGCGCCGCCGACGTCGGGGATGGCGAGGATCTCGACCGCGTTCGAGGGCTTCACCGAGCCGCCGTAGAGAATCGGAACCCCGGCCCCGTAGGCGCCGAACATCCCGGTCAGCTCCCCGCGGATGGCCACATGGACCTCCTCGATCTGCATCAGCGACGGCGTCAGGCCGGTGCCGATGGCCCAGACCGGCTCGTAGGCGACGGCGAAGGCCTTGCCGGCCAGTTCCGCCGGCAGCGATCCCCTCACCTGCCCGGCAACCACCGACAGGGTGCGGCCGGCCTCCCGCTCGGCCAGGGTCTCGCCGACACAGACGATCGGCTCAAGGCCCGCGCGCAGGGCGGCCTGGGCCTTGGCGGCGACCAGGGCGTCGCTTTCGCCATAGCCGGCGCGGCGCTCGGAGTGACCCAGGATGACCAGCGTGGCGCCGGCGTCGGCCAGCATCTCGGCGGCGATGTCGCCGGTGAAGGCCCCCGACGCCTCGGCCCGGCAGTCCTGGCCGCCGACCTCCACGCAGGCGCCCCCCAACGCCTCCGCCATACGGTGGACCAGGGTCGCCGGCGGACAGAGCGCCACCCGGGCGGCGGGCGGGCGGGCATCGACCGCCGCGGCCACGGCGCGGGCCTCGTCGAGGGCCAGCTCCAGGCCGTTCATCTTCCAGTTTCCGGCGATCAGGGGCCGTGGAGCGGTCATGGACAGGGCCTCGGGGGTTCAGGATAACTGTGTCGCGGCCTACGCGAAGGCGTGCGCCCTGTCACGCCGCATCCGCGCCACGCTTGCGGGGTTGGATACGCCTCCACTATACCGCCGGGGCGGCGCAAGCCCTCCGCGCACCTGAAGGTCTGTCTGTCCATGCTCGCTCTGATGCGGAAGTTCGCCAAGTCCTGGCTCGCCGCCCTCCTGTTCGCCCCGCTGCTGATCGGGTTCGCGATATTCGGCGTGAACAGCGACATCCTCGCCGGCGCCGGAACGGGCTATGTCGTCAAGGCGGGTAGCCGAATCCTGACGGCGGTCGACTTCCAGCGGGAGTTCAAAGGCTACAAGGGCCAGCTGGAGCAGCGCTTCCAGCAGGAAATCCCCAATGAGCTGGCCCTGCAACAGGGCCTCGACCGCCGGGTGCTTGAGGAACTGGCGTTCCGCGAATCGCTGGACGAACTGCTGTCCCGCATGGGCCTGCGCGCCTCGGACAGGATGCTGACCGACGAACTGCGCAAGGCGCCGGTGTTCTTCGATCCAGTGACCGGCGCGTTCGACGAAGTCCGCTACGCCCAGCAGTTGAAGGACAAGGGGCTCACCCCGACGATCTTCGAGGGCATCCTCAGCGACGAAATGCGCCGCAACCAGTTCGTCGCCGCGGCCGCCTCGGGCCTGCGCGCGCCGCGGGCCTATTCGGCGCTGGGCGGCCTGTTCGCCCTCGAGCAGCGCGACCTGGCCTATTTCACCATCAACGCCGCCTCCGTCGGCGCCGTCCCCGAGCCGACCGAGGCGGAGATCAGCGCCTTTATCAAGCAGAACGTCGGCCCCCTGCCGGAATTCCGCACCTTCACCGTGGTCCGCTTCTCGGCCAAGGACGTTGAGGGCAGCGTGGTGGTCGATCCGGCCGAGGTCGAAAGGCAGTTCGCCTTCCTCAAGGAGTCGCTGTCCAAGCCGGAACTGCGCTCGGTGGCGCAGATCCCGGCCAAGGACGCCGCCCAGGCCGCGGCCATCATCGACCGGCTGCAGAAGGGCGAGGATCCCGCCGCCGTGGCCAAGGCTCTCGGCGTTACGCCGGTGGCGTTCAACGACAAGCCGCGCTCGGCCTTCTTTGACCCGGCCATCGGCGCCGCGGCCTTCACCCTGCCCGAAGGCGGCGTCAGCGGCGCGATCAAGGGTCAGTTCGGCCTGGCCGTGGTGAAGGTCGTCAAGGTCACGGCCGGCAAGGTCGCCACGCTCGAGGAGCACCGCGAAGAGATCGAAGCCAAGGTCCGCGGCGATCTCGCCGGATCGAAGGTGTCCGACATCTCCGAGGCCTTCGAGGCCGCCATCGACGCCGGCTCGAGCCTGCCGGAAGCCGCCCGCAAGGCCGGCGCCCCGATGACGGTCGTCGGCCCGGTGTCCAGCGACGGTCGCGGCCAGGACGGCAAGCCCGTCGCCGGCATCTCGCCCCAGGTCCTGGCGGCGGCTTACGAACAGTCCCAGGGCGGCGAGAGCGGCATCCTGGACGCCGGCGGCGGCGACTATTTCGCCCTGCGCGTCGATACCATCATCCCGCCGACCATGCCGCCGATGGCCTCGATCCGGCCCAAGGTGCTCGAAACGCTGAAGATGCGCCGGCAGGCCGAACTGATGCAGGCCCGGGCCGACGCCCTGCTGGCCCGCGTCAAGAAGGGCGAGCCGATCGACGCCGTGGCCGCCTCGACCGGGGCCACGGTCGTGCGGGTCAACGCCATCAGCCGCGCCACCCTGCAGGCGCAACAGGCGCTCGGCCGCGAACTGGTCGGCGGGGCTCTGGGCGCCAAGAAGGGCGAGCCCTTCACCGCCAGCGGACCCAACTTCACCGTCGCCGTGGCGGTGATCACCGCCATCCGCGCGGGCGATCCGATGCAGGTGGCCCAGGCCACCGAGCAGAGCCGCATGCAGTTCACCCAGGAGCTGTTCGGCGACATCAGCGAGTCGGCCCGCGGCTACGCCCGCACCAGGCTCAAGACCAAGACCGACCTGACCCGGGCCCGCGTCGCCATGGGCGTCGATCCGGCCGTCGCCGCCGAAACCGCCCCCGGCAAGGAAGCGCCCGCGGGCAAGGGCAAGTGACGACAGAGCCGTCCTACGACAGCTTCGCGGCGGCCTGGGACGGCGGACGGCCCCAGGTCGTCTGGACGCGTCTGATCGACGACCTGGAGACGCCGGTCTCGGCCTACCTCAAGCTGGCCCGCGAGCGGCCCTACGCCTTCCTGTTCGAGTCGGTGGAGGGCGGCGCCTGGCGCGGGCGTTATTCCATCCTGGCGATGAAGCCGGACCTGGTCTGGCGCTGCCGGGGCGACGCCGCCGAGGTGGCCGAGGGCGACGCCATCGCCCAGGACCGCTTCACGCCGCAGCCCGGCGGGGCGCTGGACAGCCTGCGGGACCTGGTCAGCCGTTCGCGCATCGAACTGCCGGCCGGCCTGCCGCCGCCCGCCGCCGGGGTCTATGGCGCCATCGGCTACGACATGGTCCGGCTGGTGGAGAAGCTGCCGAACATCAACCCCGACCCGCTGGGCCTGCCCGACGCGGTGATGATTCGGCCCTCGATCGTGGCGGTGTTCGACGCCATCGCCCAGGAGATCGTGCTGGTCACCCCCGCGCGGCCGGTGAAGGGCGTCAGCGCCAAGGAGGCCTGGGCCGCCGCCAACGCCCGGCTGGACGCGGTGATGGCCGACCTGCGCAGCCCCCTGCCCGCTCCGGCCCCGGAAGGCGCGCCCGGCCCGGATATCTTCGACACCCCGGTCAGCCGGGCCGCCTATGCGCAGATCGTCGAGAAGGCCAAGGACTACATCCGCGCCGGCGACATCTTCCAGGTGGTGCCCAGCCACCGCTTCCGCGCGCCGTTCACCCAGGCGCCGTTCGCCCTCTACCGGTCCCTGCGGCGGACCAATCCCTCGCCGTTCCTGTTCTATCTGAACTTCGGACCGTTCCAGCTGGTCGGCTCCAGTCCCGAGATCCTGGTGCGGCTGCGCGACGGCAAGGTGACCATCCGGCCGATCGCCGGCACCCGGCCTCGCGGCAAGACGCCGGAGGAGGACGCGGCGCTGGAGGCCGAGCTGCTGGCCGATCCCAAGGAGCGGGCCGAGCACCTGATGCTGCTGGACCTGGGCCGCAACGACGTGGGCCGCGTCGCCCGCCTGCGCGAGCCCGGCCGAAACGAACCGGCCAAGGCCCAGCGCGGCCCGGCGGTGCGGGTCACCCAGAGCTTCATCATCGAGCGCTACAGTCACGTGATGCACATCGTCTCCAACGTCGAGGGCGACGCCCCTGACGGTCTGGACCCGGTGGACGTGCTGATGGCCGCCCTGCCCGCCGGCACCCTCAGCGGCGCGCCCAAGGTGCGGGCGATGGAGATCATCGACGAGCTGGAGATCGAGAAGCGCGGCATCGGCTACGCCGGGGCCGTCGGCTATTTCGGCGCCGACGGCTCGGTGGACACCTGCATCGTGCTGCGCACCGCCCTGGTGAAGGACGGCACAATGTACGTCCAGGCCGGCGGCGGCGTGGTCGCCGACAGCGACCCGGACGCTGAGTACGACGAGACCATCCACAAGTCGAACGCCCTGCGCCGGGCGGCGGCGGAGGCGTGGCGGTTCGGTTAGTTGTTCTCGCTGCTCGACACGACTTCGGTTTTCGTCGGCTCGGTCTCAAGCGCCAGCCTGCTGGTTGTCACCGGCGGGGCCATCACCATCGCCACGGCGAAGGCCAGGGCCGAAACCGCCGCGAACAGCGCCGCGGCCAGGGCGGCCAGGACGCTCTCCTTCTCCAGCGGCGGCTTGAGCAGCGCCCTGGCATAGGCCAGGGCCTCGTGGTCGAGAACGGAATCAGCGTTGGCCATGACCGCAGGATGAAGCGCGCCGCCCCTTGGCGCAAATGGCGCCAGCCCCTAGAAGGGCAGGGTCATGATCCTCGTAATCGATAACTACGACAGCTTTACCTACAACCTCGTTCACTACCTGAACGAGCTGGGGGCGGAGACGGTCGTCTACCGCAACGACGCCTTGACCGTGCAGGAAGCGCTCGGCCTCAGGCCCGAGGCGGTGCTGCTGTCGCCGGGGCCGTGCGCGCCGGACCAGGCGGGGATCTGCCTGCCGCTGCTGCGCGGGGCGCCGGAGGACCTGCCGATCCTGGGCGTCTGCCTGGGCCACCAGGCCATCGGCCAGGCCTATGGCGGCGAGGTGGTGCGGGCCAAGGCGATCATGCACGGTAAGACCAGCCCGATCCACCACACCGGCAAGGGGCTGTTCGCCGGCATGCCCAATCCCTTCACGGCGGCCCGTTACCACAGCCTGTCGGTGCCGAAGGAAAGCCTGCCTGACGTGCTCGAGGTCACCGCCTGGGCCGACGACGGCGAGATTATGGGCTTCCAGCACAGAACCCGGCCGGTGCACGGGGTGCAGTTCCACCCTGAATCCATCGCCACCGAGGGTGGCCACCACCTGCTGGCCAATTTCCTCGACCTGACCGGCGTGAAGCGCGCGGAAGCGGTCTGAGGCGGTGTCGGACGCCTTCAAGCCCCTGCTGGGCCGTCTGGCCGACGGCGCGACCCTGTCGGAAGCCGACGCCGAGGCCTTCTTCAGCGCCTGCCTGCGCGGCGAGCCGACGCCGGCCCAGGTAGCCGCGGCCGTCACCGCCATCCGCCTGCGCGGCGAGACGGTCGGCGAGATCGTCGCCTGCGCCCGGGCCATGCGCAAAGCGGCGGTGAAGTTGGACCTGCCTTACGAGACGGTCGACGTCTGCGGCACCGGCGGCGACGGGCTGCACACCCTCAACATCTCAACCGCCGTGGGCTTCGTGGCCGCCGGTGGCGGGTTGAAGGTGGCCAAGCATGGCAACCGGGCGATCACCAGCAAGTCCGGCGCGGCCGATGTGCTGGCGGCCCTGGGCGTGATCATCGATCCAGGGCTTGAGCGGCAGCGCAAGGCGCTGGACGAAGCCGGCATCTGCTTCCTGTTCGCCCAGGCGCACCACGGCGCGATGCGGCACGTCTCGCCGATCCGCCAGCAACTGGGTTTTCGCACTATTTTCAATCTGTTGGGGCCGTTGACTAATCCCGCCGGGGCGAAGCGGCAGGTAGTTGGCGTGTCGGCGCCACGGTTCGTCGAGCCGATCGCCCACGCCCTGGGCGCGCTCGGCGCCGTCCGCGCCTGGGCGGTGCATGGCGGGGGCATGGACGAGCTGACCATCACCGGCGAGACCGAGGTCGCCGAATGGCGCGACGGCGGCGTCCGGCTGTTCACGATTACGCCGGAAGCTGTTGGATTGCCTAGAGGATCCCTGGCCGACCTCACCGGCGGCGATCCGGACTTCAACGCCGCCGCCCTGCGCGATCTGCTGAACGGCAGGACCGGCGCCTATCGCGACATCGTCCTGCTCAACACCGCCGCCGCCTATCTGGTGGCCGACCGGGTCGAGACTCTGCGCGAGGGCGTCGAACTGGCCGGCGCGGTGATCGACGACGGCCGGGCGCTGAAGGCGCTGGAGCAGCTGGTGGCGATCACCAATGGCTAGCCTGCCCCCCACGCCACGCTCTTCCCCAGCGAGCTGGGGAAGTGTCGTCTGGAGCGCGCTGCAAGCGCGACAGACGACGATGGGGCCAACCCCGCGCATCGGCCCCACCGACCTTTCTCCCCCGGATCAAGTCCGGGGTTTCAGCGCGCTCGAAAGCCCACCTCCCCATGAATGGGGAGGAGCGTTGCCCAAATGACTGACATCCTCGCGGAAATCGCCGCCTACAAGCGCGACGAGGTGGCTGTGCGCAAATCCGCGCGGTCCCTCGCCGAGCTCGAAGCCGCCGCAAAGGCCGCGGCCGCGCCGCGGGGGTTCAAGGCCGCCCTGGAGCGCCATCATGCGCCGGGGCGCCTGGCGCTGATCGCCGAAATCAAGAAGGCCAGCCCGTCCAGGGGCCTGATCCGCGCCGACTTCGACCCGCCTGCCCTCGCCAAAGCCTACGAAGCCGGCGGCGCCGCCTGCCTGTCGGTGCTGACCGACGGACCCAGCTTCCAGGGGGCGGACCGCTATCTGGTCGCCGCCCGCGGGGCGACCGCCCTGCCCTGCATCCGCAAGGAGTTCCTCGTCGATCCCTGGCAGGTGGCCGAATCGCGGGCGCTCGGGGCCGACGCCATCCTGGTGATCCTGGCCATGGTCGACGACGCCCTGGCCGCCGACCTGCTGGCCGAGGCCGCCCGTTTCGGCATGGACGCCCTGGTCGAGGTGCATGACGAGGCCGAGATGGACCGCGCCGGGGCGCTGGGGGCGACGCTCGTAGGCGTCAACAACCGCGACCTGCGGACGTTCACCGTCGATCTGGCCATCACCGAACGCCTCGCCGCCCGCGCGCCCACCGGCGCCCTGCTGGTGACCGAAAGCGGCATCTTCACCGCCGCCGACGCGGCCCGGCTGGAAGGCGTGGGCGCGAAGGCCATGCTGGTGGGCGAAAGCCTGATGCGCCAGGCGGATGTGGAAGCGGCGACACGGGTGCTGCTCGGCTGAGTCGAAGGGGACAGGCTCGCCCACGGGGCGTGCCTGTCCCTGAAACCCCTTCCAGACAACGGGACAGGCACGCTGCGCGAGCCAGTCCCCGAGACTGGCCGGCGTTAACTTGACAGAAACCAAGAACGCCTAGAGAACATCGACAGGTGTTAGCGGTTTGTTCCGCGACAGATTCGTAAGCGAGGCCAGGCGATGCTCACCCGCAAACAGCACGAGCTGCTCATGTTCATCCACGAGCGGATCAAGGAGAGCGGCGTTTCCCCCTCGTTCGACGAGATGAAGGAGGCGCTGGACCTGGCCTCCAAGTCCGGCATCCACCGGCTGATCACGGCGCTCGAGGAGCGCGGCTTCCTGCGCCGCCTGCCCCACCGGGCGCGGGCGCTGGAGGTGACCAAGCTGCCGCAGCAGGCGACCCCCTCGGCGCCCTCCGGCGGGCGCCAGACCTTCAAGCCGCAGGTGGTGGCCGGCGACCGGTCCGCCAGCGCCCCGCCGTTCGCCAACGACGTCCGCGAAATTCCCCTGCTGGGCCGAATCGCCGCCGGCTCGCCGATCGAGGCCTTGCAGGTCGAGCGGGACAAGATGCTGGTCTCCGAGAGCATGCTCGGCGCCGGCGAACACTTTGTGCTCGAGGTGCAGGGCGACTCGATGATCGAGGCCGGCATTCTCGACGGCGACTTCGTACTGATCCGCCGGGCCGACACCGCCCACAGCGGCGAGATCGTCGTGGCCCTGGTCCAGGGCGAGGAGGCCACCCTCAAGCGCCTGCGCCGCAAGGGCGCGAGCATCGCGCTGGAGGCGGCCAATCCGAAATACCAGACCCGCGTCTACGGCCCCGACCAGGTCGAGGTGCAGGGCAAGCTGGTCGGGTTGATCCGGAAGTATCACTGAGCTGAAAGATGCTCCCCCCCTTGGGGGAGCTGTCGGCGAAGCCGACTGAGGGGGTCTCCCGAGACCGGAGCGGACCCCCTCCGTCCCTGCTTCGCCAAGGCTACGCAGGTCCACCTCCCCCGATGGGGAGGATTAGTGCACCGTCCACGGCCTCACCCCGCGCAGATCATTCGCCCACCGCACCTTCCAGCCCGACTCCTTCCGCCAAAGCTCCGCCGAGCCGCCGCGGGCGAAGTCGGGGGCCGACAACAGGAACGCGCCCTCGCAGCCACGCCAGGGGCTGTCCGAGCGCAACACCACCAGCCGTCCCGGCGCACAAAGCTGATCGAATTCAATCAGCTTGGGCTGATTCTTGCCGTTCCACAGCGCCAGGTCCGGCCGCGCGCGTGGCAGGCAGGCGAAGCGGTCGCAGGTGAACAGGGCGTCGCGCTCGCCCTCCGCATCGACCGCGATCGCCAGCCCGCGCCGGCGAGCCCAGAGGTCGGCGGCAAAGCGCCGGGCGTCCGGGCGCAGCAGCACCGCCTGCCGATCCTGCCGCACGGCCATGGCCGCCCCGTCCGACGCGATCCAGACGTCCGGGGCCGCGGGCCTGGGCCAGATCAGCACCGCCATGGCCAGGGGCGCGCCCAGCCAGCGCAGGCGGCCCTTCCACAGGCACAGCAGCATGACCCCGAGAAACGCCGTCGGCAGGGCCGCGCCGGGGGCGCTGGGCACGGTCAGCAGCGCGCCCTGCTGGTCGGCGGTCACGCGGGCGACGGCCAGCATGGCCTCGATCCCCTGCCCCGCCACCCACAGGAACGGCGCGCCCAGTCCCAGCGGCTCCAGCGCCGCGCCCAGGGCCAGGAAGGGCATGATGACGAAGCTCGACAGGGGCGAGACCACCAGATTGGCGAACAGGCCGTAGCTGGCCACCCGGTTGAAGTGGTGCATGGCGAAGGGGCCGGTCGCCAGGCCCGCCACGAAGCTGGCCGCCACAGCCGCCAGCAGCCACAGGGTCGCCGCCTGCGGCGCGCGGATCCACCAGGGGGTGGAGATCTCCCGCACCGGCCTTGGCCAGGCCTCGGCCAGGGCCACCAGCGCCGTGGTCGCGGCAAAGGACATCTGGAAGCCCGGCGCGGCGGCGGCTTCGGGCTGTATCAGCAGGATGACCAGCGCCGCCGCGGCCAGGGTGCGCAGGCTGATCGCCTGGCGGTCGACCAGGATGGCGATGAAGGCCACGGCGGCGGTGATCGCGGCGCGCTCGGCCGGCGGCGGCGCGCCGGAGACCACCAGATAGACCGTCACGGCCGCCAGCCCCGCCGCCGCGGCGACCTTCTTGCCCGCCGTGCGCAGCGCCAGCCAGGGCCAGAGCGCGATCAGAAGGCGCACCGCCGCGAAGACGGCGCCGCCGACGATGGCCATGTGCAATCCTGAAATCGAGATGATGTGGGCCAGACCCGACGCCCGCATGACCTCGGTCACGTCCGGGGTGATCCAGGCCTCGTGCCCGGTGACCATGGCCGCGCCCAGCCCGCCGCTGCCCTCGCCCATTCGCGCCACGATCCGCTGCGCCAGCCGCCAGCGCATGGCATTGACGGCCATGGTCAGCCGCAACCGCCAGGGCGGGCGCGGCAACATGGTCTCGCGCGGCTCGCCCAGGGCGAAGCCGACCCCGCCGACCCGATCGAACCAGGCGTCGCGGGCGAAATCATAGGCCCCGGGGCTGGCAGGCGGCGGCGGCGGCCCGATCATCGCCCGCAGCCGCAGCGCCGAGCCGGGCGGCGGCGACTGGGCCGGATCGCGCAGGGTGACCCGCACCCGCACCGGCGTCTCCTCCGGCTCCAGACCCGATATCCACACCGGAGCCAGCAGCACCCTGGCGCCGCCGGCGCCCCGGCTGGGAACGTCGACCACCCAGCCTTCGATGGTCCGGGGCGAGTCGGCAGAGGCCGCCACCGGGGCCCGCACGCGTTCGGACCGCACCTTGCCGGCCAGGAAGCCCGCCGCCGCGAAGGCCGCCAAGGTCGCCAGCACCACCCAGCCGACGGCGCCGAGCCGCCGCCGCGCAACGATCGCCACCGCCGCCGCAACGGCCGCCAAGGCAAGGGCCAGCCAGAACGCCGGCTCGACCCTGAGGGTCATGTAGGCCGCCGCGCCCAGCCCGAAGGCCACCGGCGTCCACAGGGTCCAGCGTCCGGCCTGGGCGGCGAATTCACCCGGCAGCCCGGCAAGGCTATCAGCGGCGCGAGCGACCATGCTAAGAGGCCCGCCACCCCTTCCAGACCCCACCGAGATGTCCGACTCCAGGCCCGTCGTCACCCGCATCGCCCCCTCGCCGACCGGCTCCATGCACATCGGTACGGCGCGCACCGCCCTGTTCAACTACCTATACGCGAAACATACAGGAGGTCGCTTCCTTCTGCGTGTCGAGGACACTGATCGTGAGCGCTCCACCGAGGCGGCCGTGCAGGTCATCTTCGACGGCCTGACGTGGCTGGGCCTGCCGTTCGACGGCGAGCCGGTGTTCCAGTTCGCCCGCGCCGACCGCCATCGGGAGGCGGTCCTGCAGATGCTTGAGGCCGGCAAGGCCTACCGCTGCTGGCTGGCCGGCGAGGAGCTGACCGCCGCGCGCGAGAAGGCTCACGCCGCCGGCCACGCCCTGCGCTCGCCCTGGCGCGACCGCGATCCCCGGCCGGCGGACCTGGGCAAGCCCCACGCGATCCGCTTCCGTGGCCCGCTGAACGGCGACACCGTGGTCGAGGATCTGGTCCAGGGCCAGGTCACCTTCCGCAACCGAGACCTGGACGACCTGGTTCTGCTGCGGTCCGACGGCGCCCCGACCTACAACCTGGCCGTGGTTGTCGATGACCACGACATGGCGGTGACCCACGTCATCCGCGGCGACGACCACCTGAACAACGCCGCCCGCCAGACCCTGATCTACAAGGCCATGGGCTGGGATTTGCCCCACTTCGCCCATGTGCCGCTGATCCACGGCCCGGACGGGGCCAAGCTCAGCAAGCGCCACGGCGCCCAGGCGGTGGCCGAGTTCGCCGACCTCGGCTACCTGCCCGAGGCCATGCGCAACTATCTGGCCCGGCTGGGCTGGAGCCACGGCGACGACGAACTGTTCAGCGACGCCGACGCCATCGCCTGGTTCGACATCGCCGACGCCAACAAGGGCGCCTCGCGGCTGGACTGGGACAAGCTGGGTTTCGTCAACGCCCACTATATCCGCCTGGCCGACGACGCGCGGCTGGCCGACCTGGTCGCCGCCGTCTTCGCCGCCCGGGGCGAGCCGCTGGACGAGGCCCGCAAGGCCCACGCCCTGCGCGCCATCCCGCTGGTCAAGGAGCGGGCCAAGACCATCGTCGAGCTGGCCGACCAGCTGGCCTTCCTCTACCGCGCCCGCCCGCTGACGCTGGACGAGAAGACCCGGGACCTGCTGTCCGGCGAGACCCGTGCGCGCCTGACCCGCCTGCGCGGCCAGCTGGCGGCGACCAACGACTGGAGCGCCGAGGCGCTGGAGGCCCTGCTCAAGGCGTTCGCCGAATCCGAGGGCGTGGGCTTTGGCAAATTCGCCCCGGCCCTGCGCGGGATTCTGACCGGCGGGACGGCATCGCCTGACCTTGGCCGCACCCTTTCCGCGCTTGGCCGCGAGGAGAGTCTGGCCCGGCTCGATGATGCGCTTTCGCCTGTCGCGTGAACCGCTATAACGGCCTCTGAACGCCCGTTCGGGCCTATGTGTGTTTTTCAGAAGGATCAGGCATGACCGACAAGGCGATGCTGACGATCGGGGCCGACAGTTTCGAGCTTCCGATCATCAAGGGGACGACCGGCCCGAACGTGCTCGACGTGCGCAAGCTGTACGCCGACTCGGACTGCTTTACCTTCGACCCCGGCTTCACCTCGACGGCGTCCTGCGAAAGCAAGATCACCTTCATCGACGGCGACGCCGGCATCCTGCTGCACCGCGGCTATCCGATCGACCAGCTGGCCGAAAAGTCGAGCTTCCTGGAGGTCTGCTACCTGCTGCTGAACGGCGAGCTGCCGACGGCCGGCGCGTTCGAGAAGTTCGAGCACAACATCACCTACCACACGATGTTGCATGCCCAGTTCGACCGCTTCTTCGAGGGCTTCCGCCGCGACGCCCACCCGATGGCCATCATGACCGGCGCGGTCGGCGCCCTGTCGGCCTTCTATGCCGACAGCATCAATGTCGAGAGCGCCAAGGAGCGCGAGATCAGCGCCCACCGGCTGATCGCCAAGATGCCGACGATCGCCGCCCGGGCCTTCAAGTACCACATGGGCCAGCCGTTTATTTCGCCGCGCAATAACCTCAGCTACTCCGAGAACTTCCTGCGAATGTGCTTCGCCGTGCCGGCCGAGGACTGGGTTCCCAACCCGATCCTGACCCGCGCGATGGACCGGATCTTCATCCTGCACGCCGACCACGAGCAGAACGCCTCGACCTCGACGGTGCGGCTGGCCGGCTCGTCCGGGGCCCACCCGTTCGCCTGTATCGCCGCCGGCATCGCCTGCCTCTGGGGACCCAGCCACGGCGGGGCCAACCAGGAAGCCCTGGAAATGCTCGAGGAGATCGGGACGGTCGACAAGATCCCCGAGTTCATCGAGGGGGTGAAGGCCCGCAAGTACAAGCTGATGGGCTTCGGCCACCGGGTGTACAAGAACTTCGATCCCCGGGCGACGGTGATGCAGAAGACCTGCCACGAGGTGCTCGACCTGCTCGGCATCAACGACCCCCTGCTCGAGGTCGCCATGGAGCTGGAGCGGATCGCCCTCTCAGATCCCTTCTTCATCGAGCGCAAACTGTATCCGAACATCGACTTCTATTCGGGCATCACCCTGCGGGCGATGGGCTTCCCGGCCTCGATGTTCACCGTGCTGTTCGCGCTGGCGCGCACCGTCGGCTGGATCAGCCAGTGGAAGGAAATGTTCGAGGATCCCGGCCGCAAGATCGGCCGCCCCCGCCAGCTCTACACCGGCCCGGCGGCGCGGGACTACGCGCCGATCGACACGCGGGGATGATCAGCAGGGGACATGTACCAAAGGTACGTGTCCCCTATCCGAGCAGAACCGATTGGGGGACACGTACCTTTGGTACATGTCCCCTCGACGGAGCGATCCGGGGCCGTCGTCGTTGTATGATCATGTCCAAGCCCCTGATCGTCACCATCCCCCACCAGCTCGGCGCCGCCGAGGCGCGGCGGCGTCTCGAGGCCGGGTTCGCCGACATGACCCGCAAGCTGCCCGGCGGCGCGGCGAAGATCGACCAGAGCTGGGACGGCGACCGGATGGTCTTCGCCGCCCTGATCGGCGGCCAGGATATCCGCGGGACGCTGGACGTGCTGGCCGACGCGGTGCGGCTGGAGTTGATCCTGCCCGGGCTGCTCGGCCTGCTGGCCGGCAAGATCGGCGGCCGGCTGAAGGACGAGGGGCAGAAGCTGCTGAAATGAGGGGACATGCACTTCAGTGCGTGTCCCCGGGCTGGCCCGCGAGCAGGGGGACACGCACTGCAGTGCATGTCCCCGCGCCCCTACACCACCTGCCCTGCCGCCCAGCCGCTCGACCAGGCCCACTGGAAATTGTAGCCGCCGAGCCAGCCGGTGACGTCGACGCATTCGCCGATGAAATAGAGGCCGGGGACCTCGTTGGCCGCCATGGTGTTCGAGTTCAGGTCGCGCGTGTCGACGCCGCCCAGGGTGACTTCGGCGGTGCGATAGCCCTCCGAACCGACCGGCTTGACCCGCCAGCCGTTGACGGCCGCGTCCAGCGCCCGCAGCACCTTGTCAGGCGTGTCGGCGAGGTTGCCCCGCGCCCCGGCGTCCTCGGTCAGCTTCTGGGCCAGCCGGGCCGGCAGGACGGCGGCCAGGGCGTTGCGCACCGCCTGCCGCGGATGGGTCAGCTTGGCGGCCTTGAGCATCTCCCAGACGTCCACGCCGGGGGCCATGGAGATGCTGATCTCGTCCCCCTCCCGCCAGTATGAGGAAATCTGCAGGATCGCCGGGCCGCTGAGGCCGCGGTGGGTGAACAGCATGGCCTCGGCGAACCTGGTCTTGCCGCAGGCGACGACCGCGTCCACCGCCACCCCGGCCAGTGGCTTCCAGCGTTCCAGCAGGCCGACCTCGAAGGTCAGGGGCACAAGCGCCGGCCGGGTCTCGGTGACCCGCAGACCGAACTGCCGGGCGATGTCGTAGCCCCAGCCGGTCGCGCCCATCTTCGGGATCGACTTGCCGCCGCTGGCGACCACCAGTGAGGCGCAGCCGATCCGGGCGCCGTCCGACAGGGTCAGGGCGAACCCCTCCCCGTCCTGATCGACCCGCTCGACCGCCGTGGCCAGCCGCAGCTCGACGCCGGCCTGCGCCATCTGGTCGGTCAGCATGGTCACGATCTGCATCGCCGAGCCGTCGCAGAACAGCTGTCCCAGGGTCTTCTCGTGCCAGGCGATGCCCCGCGCATCGACAGCGGCGATGAAGTCCCTGGCCGTGTAACGCCGCAGGGCCGAGATGCAGAAGCGCGGGTTCTGCGACAGGAAGGCCTGCGGCCCGGCATGGATGTTGGTGAAGTTGCAGCGCCCGCCGCCGGAGATGCGGATCTTCTCCCCCGGCGCCTTAGCGTGGTCGATGATCAACACCGACCGGCCGCGCCGGCCCGCCTGAACCGCGCACATCATGCCCGCCGCCCCGGCGCCGACGATGACGACGTCGAAGGTCTGCATCAGACCGTCTTTTCAGCCAGAATCCCGAGCACCGTGTCCGCCGCCTTCTCGGACGGGTCCGGCCCGCCCTTGCCCATCAGCTCCAGCGCCGCGGTCTGGGCGGCGGTCTGGCGAGCGCGCAGGGCGGGGTCGTCCAGCCGTTCGGCGACGGCGGCCGCCAGTTTCTCGGGCGTACAGTCGGCCTGAATGAACTCCGGCGCGACGAAGGCCTTGGCGGCGATGTTGAACATCGTGATCCACGGCGATTTGAAGATCAGCCTGAGCACGGCGTAGGTCATCGCGCCGATGCGGTAGGCGACGACCATCGGCGCGCCGGCCAGGGCCAGTTCGGTGGTCACCGTGCCGCTGCAAGCCAGGGCGACCGTGCCGGCGACGAAGGCGTCGTCCTTCAGTTGCTCGTCCTCGATGACATGGGCGCGGAACGGCCAGCCGGCCACCCGCGCCTTGACCGCTTCCAGGACGGTGCCCGCCACCGGCACGACCACCTGCAGGTCGGGGCGTTCGGCCTTCAGCCGGGCGACCGCCGCCTCGAAGACCGGCATGACCAGCTTGATCTCCGCCCGCCGGCTGCCGGGCAGGACCAACAGGATCGGCTCATCCGCGCCAGCGCCGATGGCCTCGCGCAGGCGTGCCGGATCGGCCCGGGAGAAGTCCTTCGCCAGGGCCGGGTTGCCGACGAAGGTGACGGGCAGGCCCTCCGCCTCGAACCAGGGGGCGTCGAAGCTGTGAATCGACAGCAGGTGATCGACCGACGCCGCCAGGGTCTTGGCCCGCCCCGGCCGGGTCGCCCAGACCTGCGGTCCGACGTACTTGACCAGCGGCATGGCCGGAAACAGCCGCCGCAGGGCGTTGGCGACGCGCAGGGTGAAGCCCCAGCTGTCGATCAGGACGGCCACATCGGGCTCTTCCCGCCGCGCCAGGGCGGCGGTGTCGGCCACCCGGCGCATGATGCGGGGATAGGCGGGGATCGCCTCGAACAGGCCGAGAATTGACAGGTCGGAGATATCGAACGGGCTGTCGACGCCCTCGGCGGCCATCCGCGCGCCGCCGACCCCGACGAAGCGGACGCCGTCGCCCAGTCGGGCCTTCAGCGCCCGGGCGAGACCGGCTCCCAGCGCGTCACCCGAGGCCTCGGCGGCCACCAGCATGACGGTCAGGGGCCGGCTCATTCGGCCTTCGTCTCGACGCCCAGGATGAACAGGCCCAGGTCGTCAGCCATGGCGACGGTCTCCTCGCGGTCGACCACCAGCAGGCGGCCGGCCTCGCCGACGATGCCCGCCAGCCCGGCCTGAGCCGCCGCGCGCACGGTGGCGACGCCAATGGTCGGCATATCCACCTCGGTGGCCTGGATCGGCTTGGGCGCCTTGGCCAGCACCCCTCGCGCCCGGCCGGGACCGCCGCGGATCGCTTCGGGCAGTTCACGAACCCGGCGCAGCATGGCGTCGGTGCCTTCCTGGGCCTCAACGGCCAGGACCAACCCGTCGCAGACCACCGCACCCTGGCCGATGTCCAGCCGGCCGATGGCCCGGGCGGCGGTCAGGGCCCGCTGGATGTCCTCGCCATGGCCGTCGCCAGGAGACACGGCGCCGAGCCGGCCCAGCGGCAGAGTCATAGACCGGGCGGCCTCATGGGCGCCCTCGATCTCAAAGCCTTCCTTGCGGAATTCGTCCAGCACCGCCCGCAGCAGGGCGTCGTCGCCCTTGCGCGCCGCGGCGATAATCGACGGCAGGGCGGCCACGCCGCGCAGGTCGGGCTTGAGCTTGCCGAAATCCGGCCGGGCGACCGTGCCGACGAAGCAGACGGCAACGCAATGTTTCGCCCGCAAGGTTTTGAAAACCTTGCCGAGTTCAGCGATACCGATATCCGCGGAGGGGTGGTCCGCCGTGCCCTCGTCGGCAAACCCACGCAAGCGGATGACGAAATAGGGTCGGCCCGTTCGACGGCAACGATCGGCGATTTCCGCCGGCAGCCCCCCGCCCCCGGCAACGATTCCGAGCTTCTTCACGCTCAGACCTCGCGTTCCGGCAGGCACAGCGGCCGGCTTGCGTCGTCGCGGATGAAGGCGACGATTTCCATGATCTCCGGAACGTCCGGATAGGTCTCGGAAACGTCGTCGAGCCGCTCCTGAAAGGTGCCCTCGTCGGCGAATAGCAGGCGGTAGGCCGCCCGCAGCGTGGCGATCTGCTCGCGGGTGAAGTTGCGGCGCTTGAGGCCGATCAGGTTCAGCCCCTCCAGGTGGGCGTGGTTGCCCCAGACCGAGCCGTACGGGATCACGTCCTTGGTGACGATGCCGCCGCCGCCGATGAAGGCGTAACGGCCAATGCGGGTGTACTGGTGGATCGCCGCCAGGCCGCCGAGGAAGACGAAGTCGCTGACCGTCACATGGCCGCCGACGGCCACGCTGGGCGCCATGATCACCTTGTCGCCGATGATGCAGTCGTGGCCCACGTGGGTGCTGACCATGAACAGGCCGTCGTCGCCCACGGTGGTCACGCCCCGCCCGCTGGCCGTGCCGGCATGGACGGTGACATGTTCGCGGAAGACGTTGCGGGCGCCGACCACCACGCGGGTGGGCTCGCCCCTGTGTCCCGTGTGCTGCGGCGTACCGCCCAGGCTGGCGAAAGGATGCAGCACACAGTCCTCGCCGACCTCGGTCACGCCCTCGACGATCGCGTGGGACAGCAGCTTCACGCCCCTGGCCAGCCGCGCGCCAGCGCCGACGATGCAGTAGGGGCCGATCTCGACGTCGGACTCGATCTGCGCCGCCTTGTCGACGATCGCCGTGGGATGGATCTGAGTCACCGGACGTTGTCCGCCTTCATGGCCGCGAAGTCGCATTCGGCCGCCAGCTTGCCATCGACCAGGGCCCGACCGGTGAACTTGACCACGTCCCCGCGGGTGCGGACGACCTTTACATGCAGCTTCAGCACGTCGCCCGGCCGCACCGGGAGCCGAAAGCGCGCGCCGTCCACCGACATGAAGAAGATGGTCGACTTGCTGATGTCGATGTCGAGGGTCTTGGTCATCAGCAGGGCCCCGGTCTGGGCCAGGGCCTCGATGACCAGCACGCCGGGAAACACCGGGTTTCCCGGGAAGTGGCCGGGAAAGAAGGGCTCGTTGACCGTCACGCACTTGATGCCGGTCAGGGACTCGCCGGCAACGAAGTCCTCGGCGCTGTCGACCAGCAGGAAGGGGTAACGGTGCGGCAGGCGCTCGAGGATCTCGCCGATCTCAATTCGTGTGGAGGCATCGACTGCAGAGCCAGTCATTCCCTGTTCCCCTTCTTGTTCTCTCGCACCATGGCGCGGATCAGGGCGACTTCCCGGAAGAAGTCCCTCAGCGGCTGGGCGGGCGAGCCGGCCCAGGTTTCGCCGCCCGGGACATCCCGGAAGACCCCCGCCGAGGCCGCGATCTGGGCGCCGTCGCCAATGGTGACGTGGTCGGCGACCCCGGCGCGGCCGCCGAAGGCGACGCCGTCGCCGATCACCACGCTGCCGGAGATGCCGACATAGGCGGCCATCACGCAGTTGCGACCAACGCGGACGTTGTGTCCGATGTGCACCAGGTTGTCGAGTTTGGTGTTCTCGCCCACCACGGTGTCTTCCCAGGCTCCCCGATCGACGCAGCTGTTGGCGCCGATGGTGACGCCGTCCTGGAGGATCACCCGGCCCAGCTGGGGCACATCGACGACGCCCGCCGCGCCGGCGGTGGCGCCAAAACCCGCCTCGCCGATCCTGGCGCCGGAATAGACCTTCACCCGATCACCCAGCAAGGCGCAGGCGATAGAGGCGTTGGCGCCGATCACGCAGTCTCGACCAAGCGCCACGCCCGGCCCGATCACCGCGCCCGGCCCGATGCTCGTGCCGCGACCGATCTTTGCCCCGGCGCCGACGACGACGTGGTGGCCCAGGACGACGTCCGCCTCCAGCTCGGCGTCCGGATGGATTGCCGGCGCGGCATGGTCATGGTCCCTGGGCTGGTGCAGGGCATTGGCGGCCTGGACCCAGGCGGCCAGGGGCCTGCCGACGATCAGCGGGATGCAGCCGTCCGGCGCGTCGGCGGCATGGTCGGCGGTGACGAAACAGGCGCCCGCCCGAGTGGATCCTAGGGCGTCCAGGTGCTTGCGGTCGGCCAGGAAAGCCACGTCCTGCGGACCGGCGCGGCCCAGCGGCGCGGCACCCAGGATGGACAGGTCAGGCGGCGCCGGTCGGCCGGGGCTTGCCCCGGTCAGGTCGATCAGCCCGGCGAGGGCGACAGGGCCCAGACTCAGAAAGAAGCGCGGATCCGGCATGACATCCTCGAACTGACCCGCGATAGCGCGAGTCGGGCTGGCGCCGTTCCACCACAGACGAATTCCGTCGGGGAGGAAAGGGCTCCAGTCATCCGGACGCGCGACGTGACGGCCGCCAGAGACGGCGGCCGCCCTGCCCGTCGTGCTAGTTCGTGCGCGGCGGCGCGCCCGGGGCGCCCGGGGCCGGCGTGTCGAGGCGCTCGCGGTTGAAGGCGAACGACTTGATCTTGGCGTTCAGGCCCGTGATCACCTGCGGGGTGATGTCCATGGCCGGATTGCCCAGCAGGACGCCGTCGCCCAAAAGAATCGAGCAGTTGCGCGCCTGGTAGACGCCCACGGCGATCGGATCGAGTTCCTGCAGGACGCGCATCAGCGCCTTGCGGCGGGTCTGCTCGACCTCGGCCTCACGCAGCTGCTGCTTGCGCTTGTAGGCGTTGAAACGGGCCTGCAACGCGGCGGCGCGGGCTTCCAGGGCGTCGGTCTGGGCCGTGGCCCGGGCCGCGTCGATGGCCTTGGCTTCGTTCTTGATCGCCAGGTCTTCAGCCTGGAGCTCGGCGTTTACCTCAGTGACGATCTGCTTAATGCGGGCCGTCACGTACTTTCCGACCTCGGAATCCTGGATGGCCTGCTCCCCGCTGTAGGTGCAGACCCCCGGCAGGGCCGGCCCGTGACGGACCGGCGGCATGGCCGGCGCCGCGGCGGCGGGGCGCGCAGGGGCCGCAGCCGCCGGACGCGCCGGAGGCGTCTGGGCCGCAACGGCCGAAGCAAAAGCGAGGACGGCGGCCGCGCCGGCCGCGACCGCGAGGGTCTTGTTGAAGGGCATGGAGTCTAGAACCTTGTGGAGGTTGAGAAACGGAACGTTTCCGTCTTGTCGTAGTCTTCTTTGGCCAGAATTTGGCTAAAGTCGAAACGAATGGGTCCCATCGGCGAACGCCAGTGGATCGAGATGCCCGCGGACGCGCGAAGTCCGAGGTCATCCTTGATGCAGGGCGTGATCGTACCGACGATGTTGTCGCAGTCGATAACCTGGCCAAAACGGTCGCGCAGGTCGGCATCGTCGAGCATGCCGAGCGTGCCGACGTCGGTGAACAGGGCGGCCTTGATGCCATACTGTTCCGGCAGGAAGGTCGGCACCGACAGTTCAAGCGAGCCGATAGCGTAGAGTTTGCCGCCCAGGGCGTCGTCGCGGCCGAAGGTCGTGTCGCGCGGCCCGATGCCGGCCACTTCAAAGCCGCGGAAGGTGTTGCCGCCGCGATAGAAGCGATCGTTGATCCGTACGTTGTCGCCGTGCCAGCCGTCGATGAAGCCGAATGAGCCGTTGGCGCTGAGGACGAAGTCCTTGTTGAAACCGTAGTACCAGCCGCCCGAAGCCTCGGTGCGCAGGTAGTTCACGTCGCCGCCGACGCCGGCGATGTCCTGGTTCAACTCGACAAAGAAGCCGCGGGTCGGGCGGACCGGATCGTTCCGCCGGTCCAGACGCACCGTGTAACCGACCAGCGAGGTGATGTTCGACCCCCGCTGGGCGCAGAGGGTCGGCGAGACCAGCTCCTGGCCCGGGATGCAGAAGGAATCGTCCACCACCACGTCATCGGTGCGCAGGGTGTAGCGCAGGCCCATGGAGGCGTTGTTGGTTAGCGGGAAGCCGAACCGCACGCCCATGCCGGTCGAGCGGGTGTCGAACGCGGTCTGCTGGCTGAAGTCGTAGCGGTAGGAATAGAGATCCAGGCCGGCGCGCAGGTCACGACCCATGAACCGGGGCTCGGTGAACGAGAAGTCGATCTGCTGGCGCAGCGAACCGACCGAGATGCGGGCGCGCACGTTCTGGCCGCGGCCGCGGAAGTTCCGCTCGCTGATGCCCAGGTCGAGAATCAGTTGGTCGACCGAGCTATAGCCGGCGCTGAACGAAAGCTCGCCCGTGGGCTGCTCCTCGACCGTGACGCGCAGTGTGGTGCGGTCGGGCGTGCCGCTGGGCACTTCCTCGATCGTCACGTCCTTGAAGAAGCCCAGGGCCCGGATCTGCTGCCGCGAACGATCCACCAGCACGCGGTTGTAGGCGTCGCCCTCGGTGACGTTCATCTCGCGGCGGACGACGTAGTCCAGGGTCCGGGTGTTGCCGATGATGTCGATGCGGTCGATGTAGACGCGCGGGCCTTCCTTGACCTGGAAGACCACGTCGATGGTGCGGGTTTCCCGGTTGGGAATGTAGCGCGGGCGGACGTCGACGAAGGCAAAGCCGGCGGCGCCGGCGGCGAACGTCAGGGCGTCCGTGGCCTGCTCGATCGACTCGTCCTGATAAATCTGGCCGGTGCGGATCGGCAGCAGCTGCTGCAGCACCGTGCCGTCCAGCTTCTTCAGCTCGGTCTCGACCGTCAGCTTGCCGAACTTGTACCGCTCGCCTTCCTCGATCGTGTAGGTGATCACAAAGCCGTTGCGGTCCGGCGACAGCTCGGCCACCGCCGAGACGATGCGGAAGTCGTAGTAGCCCTTGTTGCGGTAGAATTTCCGCAGCTGTTCCTTGTCGTACTCGATCCGGTCGGGATCGTAGTTGTCGTTGCTCGACAGGAATTTGTACCAGTGGGACTCCTCGGTCACGATGACGTTGGCGAGGTCCCCGTCGGAAAACTCGCTGTTGCCGAGGAAGTTGATGTCGAGGACCCCGCTCTTGGGGCCTTCGTTGATCTCGAAGATCAGGTCGATGCGCTTCTGCGGCAGTTCGACGACCTTGGGGGTCACCGTCACGCCGATCCGGCCCGAACGGCGATACAGTTCGATCAGGCGCTGGACGTCGGACTGGACCTTGGCGCGGGTGAAGATGCCCCGCGGGCGGATCGTGACCTCGTCACGCAGCTTCTCTTCCTTGAGGGCCGAATTCCCCTCGAAGATCACCCGGTTGATGATCGGGTTCTCGACCACGCGGACGACCAGGTCGCCGTTCGGCTGCAGGTCGATCTTCACGTCGGCGAAGAGGTCGGTGCGGAACAGCGTCTTGAGCGCCACGTCAATGCGCGCGGCATCCACCGTGTCGCCGGGCTGGATCGGCAGGTAGGAGATAACCGTCCCCGCCTCGATCCGCTCGTTGCCCTGGATCAGGATACGCTGGACCACCCCCGACTGGACCTGGGCCGCAGCCTCGGTCGGAGCCGTGAGCGCCGTCGTCCCCATCAGGAGCGCAGCAAGGGTTACAATCGCTGCGCCATGCGCACGAGCATTCTTCATAAGGTCTGCCATCGGCGGTCGGCGGGTGCTCATGAGAACAGACCACCGAGGAAGTTGAACACGTTGTAGCGCTGCAGGTCGTTCCAGACCGCGAACAGCATGAATCCCAACAGCAAGGCAAGACCAAGGCGATAGCCTACGGCCTGGGCATTTGCCGCCAGTGGCCTGCGCGCAACGGCTTCATAGGCGTAAAACACCAGATGTCCGCCATCCAAAACCGGGATCGGCAGAAGATTCAGGAAGCCCACGCTGACCGAGAGAATCGCCGACAGCTGCAACAGCGCGATGAAGGAGCCGAAAACACCCATGGCTGTGTTCGGCGCACCCTGGGCGCCCAACTTGGCGACCCCATCCGAGGCCTTGGCGATGCCGATGACGCCGCCGAGCTGATCGGCCGGCACCTCTCCGCGCACGAGCCGGCCCAGGTAGTAGAAGGTCGAGGACAGCACGTTCCAGGTCTGGCGCGCCCCGGCGCCGACGGCCTCGATCGGATTGTAGCGGACGCGTTCGTATTCGTTGGGCGGGCCGATGCCCAGGCGGCCGACTTTCTGCCGGCCGGAAATGTCGTCGATCTTCACGACCATCGCCGGGGTGGCCACCAGGTCCAGGACCTTGCCGCCGCGCTCAATGGTGAAGGTGATCGGCACATTGGCGCGCAGGGGAACGTAACGGGCGATGTCGATGAAGCTCGTGACCGGCTTGCCGTCCATGCTCCGGACCCGGTCGCCGGTGAGGAAGCCGGCCTGGGCCGCGGGGCTGCCCGCCTCCACTGTGGTGATCGTCGGCGGCAGGCGGACCTCGCCGAACACGCCCAGCAGAACGGCGAACAGGACGATGGCCAGGATGAAATTGGCCGCGGGTCCCGCAACGGCGATGGTCGCGCGCTGCCAGACCGGAGCGAAATGATAGAATCGTGGAAGCGCCGACGCAGGATTGTGGGCCAGGATCTTGGCCTTCATCTCATCCAGGTCTTCCTTGTCGGGAACGCTGGCGGCGTTCTCGTCGCCGGCAAAGCGCACGTAGCCGCCAAGCGGCATCCAGGCGATGCGCCACTCGACGCCCTGCTTGTCGCGCCACTTGAACAGCGCTCGGCCCATGCCGATCGAAAAACAGTCGATCACCAGGCCGAAGGACCGGCCCGCCCAATAGTGTCCCAGTTCGTGGACCGTGATCACCAGGGTCAACACGAACAGAAACGGCAGAATCCAGGACACAAGGTCGGGCATCGGCCGAGGTTACTCCCTTACGATCAGTGGAAGATTGGGCGTTGTGAAACCGCGTCAGCCGCAATTCGGCGCGCGCTCGCATCGACCATCATCGCGCCCTCGAGAGCGCCGTCCCCCACGCTGGCGGCCAGATCCCCCACACCGTTCATGCGGTCGAGGGTATCCGAAACCAACGGGGCAATATCGAGAAAGCCGATCCTGCGGTCAAGGAAGGCCGCCACCGCGACCTCATTGGCCGCGTTCATGGCCCCCGGCGCGCCGCCACCGGCCGTCAGGGCCGCCCGGGCGATGCCGATGGCCGGGAACCGGGCGTCGTCCGGCGATTCGAAGGTCAGCTGACCCAACGCCGCCAGGTCCAGCTTCGGCGCTGGCCAGGGCAGCCGGTCCGGCCAGGCAAAGGCGCAGGCAATGGGGCTGCGCATGTCCGGCGGGCCCAGTTGGGCCAGGGTCGATCCGTCTTCGTATTCGACCATGCTGTGGATCACCGACTGGGGATGGATCAGGACATCGATGCGCTCGGCCGGGGTGGCGAAGAGGTAGGACGCCTCCACCATCTCCAGGCCCTTGTTCATCATGGTCGCGGAATCGACCGAAATCTTGGCGCCCATGCTCCAGTTCGGGTGCGCCACGGCCTGGGCGGGGGTGGCGCCTTCCATCCGCTCACGGGTCCAGGTGCGGAACGGCCCGCCGGACGCGGTCAGGATCAGGCGGGAAACCCGCTGGATGCAGTCGGGCTGCAACACCTGAAAGATCGCCGAATGCTCGGAGTCGACGGGAATCACCCGCCCGCCGGCGGCCCGCGCCGTTTCCAGCAACGCCGGACCGGCGCAGACCAGGCTCTCCTTGTTGGCCAGGGCGATTACCGAGCCCATGCGCGCCGCCGCCAGGGTGGGGGCCAGGCCCGCCGCTCCGACGATGGCCGACATGACCCAGTCGGCGCCCATGGCGGCCGCCTCGATCACCGCGGCCTCGCCTCCGGCGGCCTGGATGCCGCTGCCGTTCAGTCGTTCTCGCAACTCCGGCAGCAGGCTCTCCTGCTGGATAACCGCGATGCGCGGCCGCCAGCGCAGGGCCTGTGCGGCAAGCTTCTCGACATTGCGGCCGGCGGTCAGGGCGAGGATGTCAACCTGCGCCCCTGACTGTTCAAACAGGTCCAGCGTCGAGACGCCGATCGAGCCGGTGGAGCCCAGGACCACGACGGTGCGGGCGGCGGTCAATGCGCCCATCCCCAGTAATCGATCAGCCGCGCGCCGGCGATGATCACGGCGGCGAACATCAGCCCGTCCACGCGGTCCAGCAGGCCGCCGTGCCCCGGGATTAGATCACCCGAGTCCTTGACCCCGAACCTGCGCTTCAACATCGACTCCCACAAATCGCCGGCCATGGTCGCCAAGCCTCCGGCCAGGCCAACCAGGGCGGCGGCGTACCAGATCAGGGTGGCGTCAGAAAACGTCGCCACCGTGACTGCGGCGATCATCGCGCCGGCCAGGCCGCCGAAGAAGCCGGACCAGGTCTTGTTTGGCGAGAAACGCGGCCAGAGCTTGGGGCCCTTCAGCACGCTGCCGACCAGGAAGGCACAGATGTCCGCCGACCAGGTGACGGCGAACAGCATGGTGGCCCAGCTGCGCCCGTGGGGCATTTCCCGCAGCCAGATCAGGGCGATGGCGGCCGGCGCGATGTAGATCACCCCATAGGCGGCGTCGGCGGGCCGCTCAGCCGTGCCGCGGGCCACCAGGGCGGCCAGGGTCGCGCCGACCACCACCAGGGCCCAGGCGAGCCACATCAGGCCCAGCTCGTCCCGCGGCAGCATGTTCAAATAGGTCACGAACACGGACATCAGCACGCCGATGGTGATCGCCCAGGCGATGCGCACCGGCGCGATCGGCGCGCTCATCACGCCCCACTCCACCGCCAGCAGCGCCACACCCACCGACATCAGCAGCAGCCAGACCCAGCCGCCGAACCACAGGGCGACGATGACGGCCGGGATGAGCACGCCCGCGGAGGCCGCCCTCACGCCCAGATTGGTCCAGTCGAAGCGTCTAGCCGGCGGCGAGGACGTCATCGGACGCGGCTCCGCCGTAACGACGCTCGCGCGCCCGGTATTCGGCGATCGCGGCTTTCAGGTGCTCGGGGCCATAGTCCGGCCAGTAGACATCCTGGAACACCAGCTCGGCGTAGGCGCACTCCCAGAGCAGGAAATTGGAGATCCGTTGCTCGCCGCTGGTGCGCACGATCAGGTCGGGGGGCGGCGCGTCGGCGGTCGACAGATGCTGCTCGAACAAGGCTTCGTCCAGATCGGCGGCCTTGGCCCTGCCCTGCTCCACCTCCTCGGCGAAGCGGCGGGCGGCGTCGGCGATGTCGGCCCGGCCCCCGTAGTTGAAGGCCACCTGCAGCAGGAATCGGCTGTTGTGCGCGGTGCGGGCCTCGGCGCGATCAATGACCTCGACTATGTCCGGCTTCAGGCCCGTTCGGCGGCCGATCACCCGCACCCTCACGTTCTCGCGAACCAGCCGGTCGAGATCGCTCTCCACATAGACCTTGAGCAGGCTCATAAGTTCGCTGACCTCGGCCATCGGCCGGCGCCAGTTCTCCGTCGAGAAGCCGAACACCGTCAGGGCCGTGACGCCCAGGTCCGGCGCGGCCGCGACTGTACGCTTGAGGGCCTTCACGCCCTCTCGATGACCGAAGGTGCGTGGCAGGCCGCGTTGTTTGGCCCAGCGCCCGTTGCCATCCATGATGATGGCGACATGCAGCGGCCCGTCCGTCGGCGTCATCGCCACTCCCTCCTGTCCGTCACGCGCCATCCCCGCGCGAGCCGTCCAGCCTAAACCTGCATGATCTCTTGTTCTTTGGTCTTCAAGGTCTCGTCAATGCGCTTGACGGACTCGTCGGTCATCTTCTGAACCTCGCCGTCCATCCGGCGGTGCTCGTCCTGGGTAATGGCCGCGTCCTTTTCGGCCTTCTTCAGGTCATCCATGGCGTCGCGGCGCACGTTGCGCACGGCGATTTTCTGTTGTTCGGCGTATTTTCCGGCCACCTTGACCAGGTCCCGGCGCCGCTCCTCGGTCAGCGGCGGCACGGGAATGCGCAGGTTCTGCCCCTCGACCACGGGATTGAAGCCCAGGCCCGCGTTGCGGATGGCCTTCTCCACCGAGACCACCAGGCCCCGGTCCCAGACGCTGACGCTGATCGAGCGCGGCTCGGGCACGCTCACCGAACCGACCTGGTTCAGCGGCACGGTGTTGCCGTAGGCCTCGACATGCACCTGGTCGAGCAGGCCTGCGGAGGCGCGGCCGGTGCGCAGGCTGGCGAACTCGTCCTTCAGGGCGGCGACAGCCTTGTCCATGCGGCCCTTGTAGTTGCTCAGCACGGGTTTTTCGGTGGCGGCCATGTGCAGGCTCCCTCTTCTTCCTATGCGGCTTCGGCGATGACGGTGTGAACCCCCTCGCCGCGCAGCACCTTCATCAGATTGCCTCGTTCGCGGATGGAAAACACCACGATCGGAATGCCGTTCTCGCGCATCAGGCTGATCGCCGAGGCGTCCATGACCTTCAGGTCGCGGGACAGCACGTCGTGATAGGTCAGCCGGTCGAACCGCTGGGCGGTCTTGTCCTTCTTGGGATCGGCGGTGTAGACGCCGTCGACGCTGGTGCCCTTGAACAGGGCGTCGCACTTCATTTCCGCCGCCCGCAGGGCCGCGCCGCTGTCGGTGGTGAAGAAGGGATTGCCGGTGCCGGCGGCGAAGATAACCACCCGGCCCTTTTCCAGATGCCGCTCGGCGCGCCGGCGGATCACCGGCTCGCAGACGGTGGGCATGGGAATGGCCGACTGGACCCGGGTGGACACGCCAATGCGCTCCAGGGCGTCCTGCATCGCCAGGGCGTTCATCACGGTGGCCAGCATGCCCATGTAGTCGGCGCTGGCCCGCTCCATGCCCTTGGCGGCGCCGGCGAGGCCGCGGAAGATGTTGCCGCCGCCGATCACCAGGCACAGCTCGATGCCCTCGTCGGCGACCTGCTTGAGGTCCTGGGCCACCGCCTCGACCGTGTCCATGTCGATGCCGAAGGCGGAATCACCCATCAGCACCTCGCCGGACACCTTCACCAGAATTCGCTTGTAGGGCTTGGCAGACATGGCTTGGGAGGCGCTCACGAGTCAGGGCTGGGAGACCATAGACCAAGGGCGCCCCCGACGTCAGCCGGGAGCGCCCTCTTCAGGTCATTGGCAGGCGGATCAGTTCCCGCCGGTCATCGAGGCGACTTCGGCGGCGAAGTCGCTGACTTCCTTCGCGACGCCTTCGCCGAGGGCCAGACGGACGAAGCCGACCACCTTGATCGGCGCGCCCAGTTCCTTGCCGGCGGCCTCGACCAGCTGCTCGACGGTCTGGTCCGGGTTCATGACGAAGGCCTGCTTCAGCAGCACGACTTCCTCGTAGAACTTGCGGATCCGGCCCTCGACCATCTTCTCGACCACCGACTCGGGCTTGCCCGAGGCCAGGGCCTGTTCGGTGAAGACGGCGCGTTCGCGCTCGACGTTGGCCTGGTCCAGGTCATCGGTCGACAGCGACATCGGGTTGGTCGCGGCCACGTGCATGGCGATCTTGCGGCCGAGCTCCTGCAGGGCCGCCTGGTCACCGGCGCCTTCCAGCGCGACGAGCACGCCGATCTTGCCGAGATCCGGCGCGACGGCGTTGTGCACATAGGCGCCGACGGCGCCCGGCGAAACGCTGAAGCTGGCCGAGCGGCGCACCATCATGTTCTCGCCGATGGTGGCGATCAGCTGGGTGACCATCTCGCTGATCACTTCGCCGTCGGCCGTGCTGGCCGCGACAATGTCCTCGACGCCGCCGGCGACGTCCAGGGCCGCCACGGCGGTCTTGCGCGCGGCCGACTGGAACAGCTCGTTGCGGGCGACGAAGTCGGTCTCGGCGTTCAGCTCGATGACGGCGGCGCTCATGCCGGCGCCGTCCTTGCGGGTGGCGATGGCGATCAGGCCCTCGGCGGCGGCGCGGTCAGCCTTCTTCGCGGCCTTGGAGAGGCCCTTGGCGCGCAGCCAGTCGATCGACGCTTCCATGTCGCCGTTGTTCTCAACGAGCGCCTTCTTGCAGTCCATCATGCCGACGCCGGTCTTTTCGCGCAGGTCCTTGACCAGCGCCGCGGTGATTTCCGCCATGTCATGTCCTCCTGAATTGGGACTTATAGGGGTGCGGCCCGGCCTTTCGACCGGGCTGCGAATTGGGATGAACCTTCAGGCCCCTGACGGGCGCTGATCAGCTCGCGGGCGTTTCAGCCTCGGCGGCCGCGTCATCGGCCGCCGCGGGGGCTTCCGGTTCAGCGGCGGCTTTAGCCACCGGATCTTCGGCCGGAGCGGCTTCCGGGGCCGCGGCGGCCTCCGGTTCAGCAACGGCTGGGGCGGGGGCTTCCACGACGGGAGCGGGAGCGGGCTCCGGCGTCATCTCTCGGGCCAGGGCGGGTTCGACCGGGGCTTCCGAGGCGCCGATATCGACGCCGCTGGCCACCACGCCGGCGGCCATGCCGTCGAGCACGGAGTCGGCGATCAGGTCGCAGTACAGCTGGATGGCGCGGGCGGCGTCATCGTTGCCCGGGATCGGATAGGTGATGCCGTCGGGGTCGCAGTTGGTGTCCAGGATCGCGATGACCGGGATGTTCAGCTTGCGGGCCTCGAGGATGGCGATCGCTTCCTTGTTGGTGTCGATCACGAACATGATGTCGGGGATGCCGCCCATGTTCTTGATGCCGCCCAGGCTCAGCTCGAGCTTGTCGCGCTCGCGCGTCAGCTGCAGCAGTTCCTTCTTGGTGCGGCCGCCGCCGTCGCCGTCCAGCACGCCTTCCAGCTCGCGCAGGCGCGAGATCGAACCGGAGATGGTCCGCCAGTTGGTCAGGGTGCCGCCGAGCCAGCGGTGGTTGACGTAATACTGGGCGCAGCGTTTGGCCGCGACGGACACCGGGTCCGACGCCTGGCGCTTGGTCCCCACGAACAGCACGCGACCGCCGGCGGCCGCGACTTCGCGAACCTTGACGAGGGCCTGGTGCAGCAGCGGGATCGACTGCGACAGATCGATGATGTGGATGTTCGACCGCGAGCCGAAGATGTAGCGGTCCATCTTCGGGTTCCAGCGGTGGGTCTGGTGGCCGAAGTGGGCGCCAGCTTCAAGCAGCTGACGCATGGAGAACTCGGGAAGAGCCATGTGTTCGTATCCTTTTTCCGGTTGCGCCTCCGCGGACAAACCCCTGATTTCTCAGGGACCGGAACGGACAGTGCGGGATGTCTCCCCGCGCCGCCCGAACGTCCACGTGCGTGATGAGGCGCGCATGTAGGGGATGAGCGGCGGAAATGCAAGCGGGGCTAGGTTTTGTCTTCGCCGCTGGAGGTGGGAAACATCTCTTCAAATTCGCGATCAGAATACTGGCCGATCACGCTCCTGAGCGCCGCCTCATAGCCGCGTGACCCGCGTTCGAATCCCGCGACATGCGCGCCGCCTCGCTCCAGATGGTCCATCCAGCGCCGGATGCGAGCCTTCTTCGCTTTTGCGACTCCCATATCGCCCCGAGCTTCCTGGCCATGAACTGGTGATGATACGCCCTGAAGGCCTTGATGGAATTGGAGCTCCGGGCGGCGACCTTCGTCAAGGACCGCCTTCGGCGGCCGCGCAGCGGCGGGCCCTCCGGGCCCGTCCTTGACCAAGGTCGCTGCCGGAGCAAGCTGGCCGTCAAGACATCAGGGGCTGTGCGCTTTCGATCGTCTAGCGATCATTCGGCCAGGGACTGGCCGCGATCCGGTTATAGTACCCGGCCCAGCCGTCAGGCTCCGGGTTAGCCGCTGCATAGGCTTCGCGAGCTGGCGGACCAAGATCGGAAAACCACCGATAGAAACGGGTGCCGGCTTCCTCTCCCCTTCCCATTCGCCAACCAACAGAACCGGGCGGAATATCGGGATGCGTGATCCAGGGGGGATTCAACGCGTGACCCGCAAGGCTCTGCTCATTCGGACCTACCCCTAAACATCCTCCAGATACGCCACCCCCGGCGCGGTCTTGAGCGCGCCCCGGAGCGATGCATCCAGCGTGTAGAACCCCGGCAGTTTGACCTCGACCTCGCGGCCGGCGCCCAGGCCCGCGACGAGGACGACCTCTCCGCCCCTGGCGGCCGAGGCGACCGACAGCCGTTTCTTCAGCGCCTCGATCTCCATCGACTGCGGCGAGACATGAACCCGCAGGCTGGCGGCCACGTTCTCCACGGCCTTGTCGATCGGCTCGGCGTCATCGCCGAAGAAGCGCACCTCGCCATCGCGGGCCTTGGCGCGGACCTTGATGGCCACGGCCTTGCCGGGCTCGAGGATCTCGCGGCAGCGTTTGAGCGCCTCGGGCGGAAACAGCACCTCGTACTCGCCGGTCGGATCGGACAGGGAAACGAAGGCGAACCGCTCGCCGCTCTGCTGGGTGCGTTCCTGGCGGCGGCGGACCATGCCGGCCATGCGGAAGGCCTCGGTCCCCGCCTCGGCCTGGGGAATGGCGTCGCTGAGCATGGTGGTGCGGCGGCGGCGCAGCACCTCGACCATGTCCTCCAGCGGGTGGCCGGTGAGGTAGAAGCCGACCGCGGCCAGCTCCTCGTCGAGCCGGCGGATCTGGTCCCAAGCCTCGGTGCGCGGCAGGCGCGGCCGGGCCGCGTCGGGCTGCTCGCCGCCGAACAGGCTGACCTGGGCGCTGGCCCGGTCGGCGGCCAGGCTCTGGCCGTGGGCGATGAGGGCGTCCGCCGCCTCGACGATCTGGGCGCGGTTGGGATGGATGGTGTCGAAGGCGCCGGCGCGGGCGAGGCTCTCCAGCGCCCGTTTGTTGACCTGGCGCGGATCGACCCTTTCCACAAAATCGAACAGGTCGGTGAACGGCCCGCCCTCGGCCCGCACGGCGGCCACATGCTCCATGGCCGCGAAACCGACGTTGCGCACCGCGCCCAGGGCATAGAGCACCTCGCCGTCCTCGACCTCGAAGTCGGCGCCGGAGCGGTTGATGTCGGGTGGGCGGACCTTGATCTGGAACTTGCGGGCGTCCTGGTAGAACACCGCCAGCTTGTCGGTGTTGGAAAGGTCCAGGCTCATCGACGCGGCCATGAACTCGACCGGCGTGTTGGCCTTCAGCCAGGCTGTCTGGTAGGCGATGATGGCATAGGCGGCGGCGTGTGACTTGTTGAAGCCGTAGCCGGCGAACTTCTCCACCAGTTCGAAGATCGAGCCGGCCTGGGCGGCGGCGACCCCGCGCTCGACGGCGCCGGAGACGAACCGGGCCTTCTGCTGGTCCATCTCCTCCTTCTTCTTCTTGCCCATCGCCCGGCGCAGCAGGTCGGCCTCGCCGAGGCTGTAGCCGGCCAGGGTCTGGGCGATCTGCATCACCTGTTCCTGGTAGACGATGACCCCGTAGGTCTCCTTCAGCACCCCCTCCAGCGAGGGGTGCATCACGTCCATCGGACGGCGGCCGAACTTGGTGTCGATGAACAGGTCGATATTGTCCATCGGGCCTGGCCGGTAGAGGGAGATCAGGGCGGTGATCTCCTCGATGGAGCTGGGCCGCATCTTGCGCAGGGTGTCGCGCATGCCCTGGCTTTCCAGCTGGAACACCCCGACCGTCTGGCCCGACGCCATCAGCTCGTAGGACGGGGCGTCGTCCAGGGCCAGTTTCGCCAGGTCCACCGCCGCCCCGCGCCTGGCCAGGTGCTTGACCGCCCGGTCAAGCACGGTGAGGGTCTTGAGGCCCAGGAAGTCGAACTTCACCAGGCCCGCCGCCTCGACCCATTTCATGTTGTACTGGGTGGCCGGCAGCTCCGAGCGCGGGTCCTTGTACAGTGGCGTCAGCTCGATCAGCGGCCGGTCGCCGATGACCACCCCGGCGGCGTGGGTCGAGGCGTTGCGGTAGAGGCCCTCCAGCCGCAGGGCCACCTCCAGGCACTGGGCCACCGAGGGGTCGTCGTCCCGGGCCTGGCGCAGCCGCGGCTCGAGATTGATCGCCTGGGCCAGGGTCACCGGGCTGGCCGGGTTGTTGGGCACCATCTTGGCCAGGCGGTCGACCAGACCCAGCGGCAGCTGCATCACCCGGCCGACGTCGCGCAGCACGGCCCGCGCCTGCAGGGTGCCGAAGGTGATGATCTGGGCCACCCGGCCGCGGCCGTACTTGTCCTGGACATACTCGATCACCTCCTCCCGCCGCTCCTGGCAGAAGTCGATGTCGAAGTCGGGCATGGAGACCCGTTCGGGATTGAGGAAGCGCTCGAACAGCAGGCCGAACCGCAGGGGGTCCAGGTCGGTGATGGTCAGCGCCCAGGCGACCAGCGACCCGGCGCCCGAGCCGCGGCCCGGCCCGACCGGAATGCCCTGGGCCTTGGCCCATTTGATGAAGTCCGACACGATCAGGAAGTAGCCGGGGAAGCCCATCGCCTGGATGACGCCGATCTCGCGCTCCAGTCGGGCCCAGTAGTCGGCCTCCGGCGCCGCCAGCTCCAGCCCCTCGAGCCGCAGGCGCAGGCCCTCGGCCGCCTGGTGCGCCAGTTCCGCGTTCTCGTCCCGCCCGGCCGAGGTGGGGAAGCTGGGCAGGATCGGTTCGCGCTTCTCGACCATGAAGGCGCACCGCCGGGCGATGTCGATGGTGTTGTCGCAGGCTTCCGGCAAGTCGGAGAACAGCGCCCGCATTTCCGCCGCCGGCTTGAACCAGTGCTCGGCCGTCACCCGCCGCCGCTCGTCCTGGCCGATGAACGACCCGTCGGAAATGCACAGCAGGGCGTCATGCGCCTCATACATGTCGGGTTTGGTGAAATAGACGTCGTTGGTCGCGACCAGCGGCACGTCGTGCTCGTAGGCCCAGTGGACCAGCCCGGCCTCGGCCGCCGCCTGCTCCGGCAGGCCGTGACGCTGCAGCTCGACATACATCCGGTCGCCGAACACCCCGGCCATCTGCGCCAGGGCCGCGGCACCCTCGCCGGTCTTGCCGGCGGCGAACAGCGGGTCGATCGGCCCGTCCGTCCCGCCGGTGAGCAGGATCAGCCCCTCGGCATGCCGCGCCACCATCGACCAGGGCACGCTGGGCTCGGCGATGCCGTCGCTGTCGAGATACGCGGCCGAGGACAGGGCCGAGAGGTTGAGATAGCCCGTTTCGTTCTGGGCGATCAGGACGATGGTCGGGGTCCTGGCCCAGCGCTCGGGCGGCCCCTCCCCCACGCCGGTCACCGGCAGGGCGCAGGCCACCAGCGGCTGTACCCCGGCCTCCTTGGCGGTGACGGAAAATTCCAGCGCCCCGAACAGATTGGCCCGATCGGCGACGGCCACGGCGGGCATCCCGGCCTCGGCGGCCATTTTGCCCACCACGTCGGCCTTGATCGCCCCCTCGAGCAGCGAATAGGCCGACCGGACCCGCAGGTGGATGAACCCGTTTCCGGCGCCTCCCCCTGCCTTGTCCCGCGCCATGGCGCCCATCCTTCAGATCACAGCGCCCGGCCCTTCAGGCCCGGCGTCAAACGAGTCGACGGATCGACCATCGCCCGGCGGGCGTTTCCGATCCAGAGGCGACTCACGCCATCGCAAACGCGACAGAACACATCATCCAGCAGAAGCCCACCACAGACACGAGAGCCAGCGATTCACGCGCGATCCGGACCATTCAGGCCTCCCCTGGAACAAGTTGCCTTTTTGTTCTAATTCCTGTTTTGTTCTCACGTCAACCCACTTTCGGAGAACGCCGTCATGGACCAGCGCCTGAGCCTGATCACCCTGGGGGTGGCGGACCTTGCCGCCGCGCGGGCCTTCTATGAGGGAGGTCTGGGCTGGGCGGCGGTCAGCGCTTCGCCCGAGGTGGTCTTCTACCAGCTGCCAGGCCTGGCCCTGTCGTTGTTCCCGCGCGCGGACCTGGCGAAGGACGTCGGCGAGGCCTTGCCGCCGACGGGCGGGGCCATCACCCTGGCGCTGAACGGGCGGTCACGGGAGGAGGCGGACGCCGTCTACGCGCAGGCGCTGGCCGCCGGGGCGCGCGCCGTGAAGGCGCCGCAGCCGGCGGTCTGGGGCGGCTACTCCGGCTATTTCGCCGATCCGGATGGCCACCTGTGGGAAGTGGCGCACAATCCGTTCTGCGAGATCACCCCGCGTGGGGAGACGTTTTTCGCCGCGTCGGAAGGCTAACGCCGCCCAGGTTCATGGCCGGCGCGTGCTGGGCCAGCATGTCCGCGTGTTCCGCCCGCCGCACCACGCCGGTGATGTTCAGCCGGGCGTAGATCTCGGTGGCGCCGTAGTCCTTCTGCGCTTCGTCCCAGGTCTCGAAGACGCTGCGGTGCAGACTGTCGGTCTCGCCGACATAGACGATCACCGGGGCGTCCTTGTCCCACTTCACATAGACGAAGTTGGCGCCGCCCGGCGGAACCGGCCGCATGTCTTCGAGGGTCTTGTAGCGATAGGTGGTCCCGGACTGGCCGGGGAGGTCGAGATGGCGGGTCATAAACGCAAGCTTCCCAGCCGCTGCACAAAGGGAGCGCCGATTGACCCCCTTATCCTGGCGAAAGCAAGGCGTTGAGGTGGCGGTGATCGGTCGGGGAGCACGACGATTGACGTCGAAGAATTACATTTGTAGCGTATGCACGACTCGACGGATGCAAGGAAACTGGCCATGGCCGCCCCCTCTACGCCCTCGGAAACCGAGCTGGAGCTGCTCAAGCTGTTCTGGCGCGCCGGCGACCTGAGCGCCCGCGAGGTGCAGGACAGCCTGCCCGCGGGGCTGGGCTGGGCGGTCTCGACCACCCGCACGGTGCTGGAGCGGATGCGGGTCAAGGGCCTGCTGACCCGCAAGTCGGTGCACGGCATGGCCGTCTATGGCCCGGCGCGGCGCAAGGTCGAGGTGCTGGGCGCGGCCCTGCGGCGGGTGATGCGTGACGTGCTGGAGGTCGAGGGCCGCCTGCCCGCCGCCGCCTTCACCGGCAGTCATGTCCTGACCCGTGAGGAGCTGGACGAACTGGTGGCCATACTCAACGCCGACGCGGAGGACGCGAAATGACCGCGCTGCTCCTCGCCTTGGTGACCAGCCTGCCCGTGGCTGGTCTCTGCTGGCTGGCCGGCGCGCTGTTCGACCGCAACGCCGACAGGTTCGCCATCGCCGCCCGGATGCGCGAGGGCGCCTGGTCGGGGCTGCTGGCCTTGCCGGCGGTGCATGTTGTGGCGGCGTTGGCCGGAAGCCGCCTGCTGCCCGCTGAGCCGAAGACATCGCGCCTTGATCTGATCCTGGAGGCGCCAAGGGCCGCCGCCTTGCCCGATCAGGGCGCCGTCGTGACCGCGCCTCAACTGATGCTGCCTTGGCCGGAGATGGTCCTGGCGACCATCGCCGTCGGCGCGATCATCAGCCTGACGCTGCTGGCGCTCAGGCATGCACGGCTGGCGAGGCTGACCGCACGGGCCAGACCCTGCGAACGGCCGGATCTGGTAGTCGCGCTGGCCCAACAGGCGGCCGGGCTCGGGGTCGATCTCCCGGCCCTCCTGATTAGCCCCGAGATCACCTCCCCACGCTTGGCAGGCCTGCTGCAGCCGGCGATCCTTCTGCCGGAGGGGCTTGCGCGCCTGCCGACGGAGGAGCTGGCCCTGATCTGCGGGCACGAGCTGGCCCATCTGAGGCTGCGCGACAACCTGCGACTGGCGATCGAGGACGTCTTGCTGGCCCTGTTCTGGTTCAACCCGGTCATGCCGGCGATCCGCGGCCGCCTCGCCGCCGCGCGGGAGGAAGGCCGTGACGACCTGGCTCTGGCCGGCGCCGCGCCCGAGACCCGCCGCCGCTATGCGCAAACCCTCGTCCAAACGCTCCGGCTCGGCGCCGGTCCGGAGCCGCATGCCGCTTTCATCGGCGCCGGAAGGAGCATCGCCGCCATGCGTCTGAACGCCATCCTCAAGCCCCGCCCGCCGATGTCGCCGCGCGTGGCGATGACCACGCTCGCCGCCGCCGTGTCGCTCTGCGTCATCGTGGCGGCAGGGTCCGGCGCCCTGGCCATGGTCGTCGCCCCGACGGCCGCCGCGACGCCCTTGTCGGGCGCCTCGACCCCACCCGCTGAGCGCACTGGTGGAGGCGTCTCCTTCCGAGCCGACGAGGCTGTCGAACAGCGCGATGGGCCTATGCTGTTCAAGGGCTCCGTGGAAGTCCGGTTGGACCGGGTGACCGGCGATCCGGCCGAAGACGCCAGGCTGGCCGGCGTGACCTTCCTGATCGACGGAGCGCCGGCTCCGGATGGCTTTGATCCCGCCACCCTCCCGCCTGAACGGATCGAGCGTGTCGAACTTGTCGAGGGCTCCTCGAACAGCGGGCAGCCGATTTACCAGGTAGACATCATCCTCGGAACCGGAACAAAGACTCCTTCGGTTCGAGCCCGGTCCCTGTACCACATGCGCAGCGGTCCGCCGGAGCGCTATGCCGACGCCGACGCCGTCGCCTATCGGCGCTATTGCGCCAGCGACGAGCCCGGCCCGGTCGGCTTCTGCGCCGGGGTGCTGTTCGGCCTGTCGGACAAGTCCGGCGTCTGTGTGCCGGAAGGCGTGGACAGCAATCTTCTGGTCGAGAAGACCCTGCCAGTCATCGCGGCCGGCAGTCCGAAGGCCGGCGAGCCCATGAGGGACTTCGCGATGCGGTCCCTCAAGACCGCCTGGCCCTGCCCGGCCTGAGCAGGATCGCCAAGGTTAGCCCTCGGCTGGTGCTGAGGCCCACCAGAGCCCTCCTCCTCGATGGAGGAGGGTTGGGTGGTGGTGTGGTCACCGGGTTTGGGCGAAAGGCGCCAAAGGGCTCCGTGCCCAATGGTGCTCTCCGCCTCTCGCCATCGCGCGCACCACCATCCCCGGCCCTTCCTCCATCGTGGAGGAAGGGAGAAGATGCTCGGGCCATCCGGTCAGCAAGCGGCGAATCGCTGCTTGGAGCCCGCCGCCCTAAAACCCAGGCGTGCGCTCTTCCAGGTGCCCGTCCCTGAGGGCGAAGACCCGGTCCATATAGCGGGCCAGCTCCATGTTGTGGGTGGCGATCAGGGCCGCCACGCCGGTCTCGCGGGCCAGGTCGAACAGGGACTGGAACACCGAGGCGGCGGTCTCGGGATCCAGGTTGCCGGTCGGCTCGTCGGCCAGCAGCAGGCGCGGCGCGTTGGTCAGGGCCCGCGCCAGGGCCACCCGCTGCTGCTCGCCGCCGGAGAGCTGTCCGGGCTGGTGGTGCAGCCGTTCGGCCAGGCCCAGGCGGCCGAGCAGGACCTCCGCCCGCTCGCCGGCCCAGGCGCGCTTGCGGCCGGCGATCATGGCCGGCATGGCCACGTTCTCGATGGCGGTGAACTCGGGCAGCAGGTGGTGAAACTGGTAGACGAAGCCGATGGTCCCCAGCCGCATGCGGGTGCGAGCGCGGTCGTTCAGCTTCGTGCAGTCCTGGCCGAGGATCGACACGGTCCCGCCGTCGGGCTTTTCCAGCAGGCCGGCGGCATGCAGCAGCGAGGACTTGCCCGAGCCTGACGGGCCGATCAGCCCGACGATCTCACCGGGCATGACGTCCAGGTCCACGCCCTTGAGCACCGGCAGCTCGCCGGCGTCGGTGACATAGGTGCGCGCAACGCCCCTCAAGGAAAGGACCGGCTCACTCATAACGAAGGGCCTCGACCGGATCGAGGCGCGAGGCGCGCCAGGCGGGCGGCAGGGTCGCGACGAAGCTCATGAACAGCGACCAGCCGGTGATGATGCCCACCTCGCGCCATTCGATCTTGGCCGGCACATGGGTCAGGAAATAGACGTCGGCGTTGAACACATTGGCGCCGGTGGCCCATTCGACGGCCTTCTGGATGCCCTCGATATTAGCGCAGAAGAGCACCCCCAGCAGCAGGCCGGTGACGGTGCCGGCGACGCCCACGGCCGCGCCGGACATGAAGAAGATCCGCAGGATGGCCCCCTGCCCCGCCCCCATGGTGCGCAGGATGCCGATATCGCGGCCCTTGTTCTTCACCAGCATGACCAGACCCGAGATGATGTTCATGGCGGCGATGGCGACGATGAACATCAGGATCAGCCGCATGGCCGCCCGCTCGACCTGCAGGGCCTCGAAGAAGCTCTGGTTCTTCTGCGTCCAGTCGGTGACCCGGGCGCCGGGCCCGGCCTCGGCGGCCAGCCGCGGCTTGATCGCGTTGATCGCGTCCGGGTCGTCGAGCATGATCTCGATGGCGTCGACGCTCTCGGCCCGGCCGAAGAACAGTTGGGCCTGGGCCAGCGGCATGTAGATGAACGACTGGTCGTACTCGCTCATCCCCACCGAGAAGATTCCGCCGATGGTGTAGTCCTTCTGGGTCACGCTGGTGCCGAAGGCGGTGGCCGCGCCGGCCGGCGAGATCAGGGTCACCGAGTCGCCCGGCGCCACGCCCAGGGCCGCGGCCATGCGGTCGCCGATCAGGATCAGCTCCCCGCCGTCATCACCGTCGCCGAACCCGGCGCGGGAGCCCTGCTTGATGTTGCCCGAGACCAGGGTGGTGGCCTTCAGGTCTGCGGGCGAGACGCCGCGCACGATGGCGCCGGTGATCTGGTTGGGACCCAGCACCATGGCCTGGCCCTCGACCACCGGGATCACCTGCTTCACCCCGGGAATAGCCTTCAGCCGCCCGACGATCGCCGGACGGTCCGGACTATTGATCGGCGCGCCGTCGATATAGGCGTGACCGTTGAAGCCCAGGATGCGGTCCAGCAGCTCGGTGCGGAAACCGTTCATCACGCTCATCACGACGATCAGCACCAGCACCGCCAGGGTGATGCCGATGTAGGAGATCAGCGAGATCAGGGCCACGCCGCCGTGCTTGCGCTTGGCCCGCAGGTAACGGGCGGCGACCGCCCGCTCCCACAGACCGAAGGGCGGCGCGACGGTGTCGGCCTGTTTGGTCACGCGGGGGCCTTCGTCAGGCCGGCCAGCACTTCGGCCAGCGGGGCGGTGGAGCGCTCGCCGCTGGCGCGGTTCTTGATCTCGACGACGCCGTCCGCGAGGCTCTTGGGGCCGATGATCAGCTGCCAGGGCAGGCCGATCAGATCGGCCTTGGCGAACTTGCCGCCGGGGCGTTCGGCGGTGTCGTCATAGAGCACCGTCCGGCCGGCCGCCTTCAGGGCCGCGTAGGCCTGATCGCAGGCCGCGTCGCAGGCCTCGTCGCCGGGCCGCAGGTTGATCAGGGCGATGTCGAACGGGGCCACGCTCTGCGGCCAGATGATGCCGGCCTCGTCGTGGCTGGCCTCGATGATCGCGCCCAGCAGACGGGAAACCCCGACCCCGTAGCTCCCCATGTGCACCGTGTGCTCCTGGCTGTCCGGGCCGGTCACGTTGGCCTTCATCGGCAAGGCGTATTTCTGTCCGAAGTAGAAAATATGGCCGACTTCGATCCCGCGGGCCGACAGCTGCTTGTCGGCGGCCACGGCGGCGAAGGCCGCTTCGTCGTGCATCTCTTCGGTAGCCGCATAGAGGGCGGTGCGCTGGTCGACCAGCGGCTGCAGGTCGCCGTACCAGTCCACGTCCGGACCGGGCGCGCCCATCTCGACCAGGTCGCGGTGGCAGAACACCTGACTCTCGCCGGTCTCCGCCAGCACGATGAACTCGTGGCTCAGATCGCCGCCGATCGGACCGGTGTCGGCCTTCATCGGAACGGCCTTGAGGCCCATGCGCGAGAACAGGTTCAGATAGGCGACGAACATGCGGTTGTAGGCCGCTCGGGCGTCGGCCTCGTTGAGGTCGAAGCTGTAGGCGTCCTTCATCAGGAACTCGCGGCCGCGCATCACCCCGAAGCGGGGCCGGCGCTCGTCGCGAAACTTCCACTGGATGTTGTAGAGGTTCAGCGGCAGGTCCTTGTAGCTCTTCACATAGGCGCGGAAGATGTCGGTCACCACCTCCTCGGCCGTGGGGCCATAGAGCAGGTCGCGCTTGTGCCGGTCGGTGATGCGCAGCATCTCGTCGCCATAGGCGTCGTAGCGGCCGCTCTCGCGCCACAGGTCGGCCAGCTGGATGGTCGGCATCAGCAGCTCGACGGCCCCGGCGCGATCCATCTCCTCGCGAACGATCTGCTCGACCTTCTTCAGCACCCTAAGGCCCAGTGGCAACCAGGCATAGATGCCGGCCGCCTCCTGGCGGATCATGCCGGCGCGCAGCATCAGCTGGTGGGAGACGATCTGGGCGTCAGACGGCGCCTCTTTGAGCACAGGCAGGAAATAGCGCGACAGGCGCATGGGAACCCCTTGAATATCCGGGGCTGACTTAGCCTCTGCTTCCCTGCATTGGCAACGCGGGCGGCAAAAAGAAGGCCGCCGGGGGAGCCGGCGGCCTTGCAAGTCATCGTCGGGGAAAAACGCCACGGAGCAAGACCGGCGAACCGGCCTTCCATGAGATCAGCCTAGCGGCGACTCGCCGGCCGTCGGCGGCAATCGCAACGGCAGGTGTCCGCGAAACGGCGATCGCTCAAAGTTTGGGCGTCAGGACGCACCGGCGACAGCGGGCGCCGAAAGCCTGGGCGATTCTCAGGAGCCGTTGGGCAGCGGCGGCAGGTCGATCAGGCCAAAGCGGATCGTCGCCCAGACCACGCCCCAGGCGATAGCCGACACCCAGGTGGTGGTGATGAACTTTTTCTTCAGGTTGGGATTGACCGGCGCGCCGGGATCGCCGCCGTCCTTCACCTCGATCCCCTCCTCCGCATAGGTGCGGTTGCCCAGGGGCAGGACGGCGAACAGGGTGGTCCACCAGAGGGTCAGATAGATGGCGATGCCGGTCCCGATGCCCATCAGTGATGCCCTTCCTTGGGGGTTTCCATCAGCTCCACCAGCATGCCGCCCATGTCCTTGGGATGCACGAAGATGATCAGGGTGCCGTGGGCGCCGATGCGCGGCTCGCCCAGCACCGTGGCCCCCTTGCCGACCAGGGCGTCGCGGGCCTCGTAGATGTTCTCCACCTCGAAACAGATGTGATGCTGGCCGCCGCGGGGGTTCTTGGCCAGGAAGCCGTGGATCGGCGACGCCTCGCCATAAGGCTCGATCAGCTCGATCTGGCTGTTGGGCAGGTTGACGAAACAGACCCACACGCCCTGCTCCAGCATGGCCCATTTGTCGGTGTGCGACGTCGCGCCCAGCAGGTCGCGATACATCTTCAGCGACTCGTCGATGGAGGGCGTGGCGACCCCGACGTGGTTGAGCTTGCCGATCATCGTCTGTCTCCTAGATGCGCAATACCGTGGTCTCGACCACCGGCTTGCGTTCCCATATCCGGTGGGCGCCCTTCTTGACCACGCGGGAGAGGGCGTTTTCGACGATTTCGTCGAAGGCCCGTTCTTCCGCCGGGATCTTCTTCACCGCCTGTTCGGCCTCGGCCGCCAGATCGTCGAGGGCCTCTTCCAGCGGGTATTCCGCGTCGCCAGGCAGGCCCAGGGCGCGGACCTGCGGACCCGAGACGATGCGACCCTTGCCGTCCAGGGCCAGCGAGACGATCAACACGCCGTTGTAGGCGGCGTGGCGGCGTTCCTTCAGGGCGTCGCCGTTTTCCGGCGTCAGCACCCCGCCGTCGACATACAGCCGGCCGGCGGGCACCTCGTCGATGATCTCGGCTCGGCCGGGGGCCAGGCGGACCATGTCGCCGTTGCGCGGCGAGACGGTCTGGGGGACCTGCAGATCCTTGGCGAACAGCGCGTGTTCCAGCAGGTGGCGGCGCTCGCCGTGGGTCGGCACGGCGATCTGCGGCCGGGCCCAGGCGTACATCTGGGCCAGCTCGTCGCGGCAGGGATGGCCGGAGACATGGATGCCGGGATGGTCGCGCTCGGTGTAGAGACGCACCCCCTGGTCGGCGAGGCCGTTCTGCAGGTTGCGGATCGAGACCTCGTTGCCGGGGATGACCCGCGAGGAGAAGATCGCGTGGTCGCCCTTGCCGAGATTGACGTGCGGGTGCGTGCCCGAGGCGATGCGGGCCAGGGCCGCGCGCGGCTCGCCCTGACTGCCGGTGCAGAGGTAGAGGATCTTGTCCTGCGGGAAGTGTTTGGCTTCCTTCTCGCTGATGAAGTCCTTCAAGCCCCGCATCAGCCCGACGGAGGCGGCGGCGGCGCTCATCCGGTGCATCGAGCGGCCGACCAGGCAGACCCGGCGGTCTGCGGCCTCGGCGGCGCGGATGACGCTGTCCATGCGGGCGACGTTGGAGGCGAAACAGGCGACCGCCACCCGGCCCCGCAGCGGCTTGATCAGATCGGCCAGCGCCCTGCGCACGTCGGCCTCGGACCCGGCATGGCCGTCGACGAAGACGTTGGTGCTGTCGCAGACCATGGCCAGCACGCCCTCGTCGCCGAGCTTGCGGATGGCGTCGGCGTCGGTGACGCCGCCGAGCAGCGGGTCGGGGTCGATCTTCCAGTCGCCGGTGTGCAGCACCGTGCCCAGCGGCGTGCGGATGGCCAGGCCGTTGGGCTCGGGGATCGAATGGGTCAGGGTGATCAGCTCGAGTTCGAACGGGCCCAGGCTGATGGTCCCGCTCAGCGGCACCTCGGTGATATGCACCTCGTCCAGCAGGCCCGCGTCGCGCAGCTTCTCGCGCAGCAGATAGGCGGTGAACGGCGTGGCGTAGACCGGCGCCTTGAGACGCGGCCACAGCCAGGCCACAGCCCCGATATGGTCCTCATGGGCGTGGGTCAGGACGATGCCGAGGATGTCGTCGGCGTAGGCCTCGATGAACTCCGGATCGGGCAGGATGACCTCGACGCCCGGTGTGGTCTGGTCGCCGAAAGTGATGCCCAGGTCGACGACGATCCACTTGCGGTCGTTCGCCGGTCCATAGCCGTACAGATTGAAATTCATGCCGATCTCGTTCGACCCGCCCAGCGGCAGGAAGACGAGTTCGTCGTTGTTTGATTTTTTCATTGCGCTCGCAGATGGGAATTGCGGCGGTGAATTTCGAGGAGGCCGCGGATCGTCAGGTCCGGATCATAGTGGTCGATCATGTCGGTGGCGCCTTCGAACAGGGACACCACCCCGCCCGTGGCCACGACCGTGAGGTGCCCGCCGCGCTCGTCCTTGATGCGGCGGATCAGGCCCTCGATCAGGCCGATATAGCCCCAGAAGACACCAGACTGCATGGCCGTGACCGTGTCGGTGCCGACCACCCGGTCGCGCTCCGGGCGCTGGATGGCGATGCGCGGCAGCTTGGCCGCAGCGTCGTGCAGGGCCTGCATGGAGAGATTGACCCCCGGCGCGATGATGCCGCCCTCGAAGCCGCCGTCCGCCCCGACGATGTCGAAGGTGGTGGCCGTGCCGCTGTCGATGACGATCAGCGGGCCGGGATAGGCAATGTGGGCCCCCACGGCGTTGACCAGCCGGTCTGCGCCGGCCTCGGAGGGCTTGTCGATCCGCACATCGACGCCCAGCTCGGCGTTCTCGCCGATGATCAGTGGCTCGACGTGCAGGTAGCGCCGCGACAGGTTGCGCAGGTTGAAGATCGACTGCGGCACGACGCTGGAGATGATGCAGCCCGTCAGGCTCTTCAGGCTCAGGTCGTTCATCTCGAACAGCTGCGACAGCCAGACGGCGTATTCGTCGGCGGTGCGGCTGCTCTCGGTCGCCGAACGCCACTGGGCGATCCAGGTCTCGCCGTCATGGACGGCGAACAGGGTATTGGTGTTGCCCTGCTCGATGGCCAGCAGCATCTAGTGCTCTCCGAAGAAGACGTCGCCCGCCGTGATGCGCCGCAGCATTCCATCTGGCAAGCGCAGACGCAGGGCGCCGTCGGGGTCCAGCCCTTCGGCGATCCCAACCAGGGTTTCGTGGCCCAGCCGGGCGGTGCAGGTCTCGCCCAGGCCGTGGGCCCGCCGGGTCCATTCATTGGCGATGAAGGCGAACCCGGAGGTCAGCCAGACCCTCCGCCAGCGGTCGAAGGCTTCCGACAGGACCGCCAGGGCCTCCAGCGGTTTTGGCGGCGGACCGGTCATGTGCTGGGCGAAGGCGGTGGCCGGACGTTCGGAAGCCTCCGGCGGGGTGGCGAGATTGACCCCGACGCCGACGGCGACCCACAGGCCGCCCGATGGGTGCTGGCCAGACTCGACGAGGATGCCGCTGGTCTTGCGGCCGCCGATCATCGGGTCGTTGGGCCACTTCAGACTGACCAGCGCCGCCGGAACATAGGCGTCGGCGAGGTCGGCGACGGCCAGGGCGGCGATGAAACTGATCTGGGCGGCCTCGGCCGGCGGCCGGTCGGTGACGAACAGCAGGGTGGCGGCGAGGTTGCCCTGCCCCGTCTCCCACGAGCGGCCGCGCCGTCCACGGCCGGCGGTTTGTCGCGCGGCGGTGATCCAGACCGGGCCGGCATCGCCCGCCTCGGCCCGCCGACGCGCCTCGGCGTTGGTGGAATCGACCTCGTCCAGCGCCTCGATGCGCGGGAGGGTCACGTCAACCGAAGGCCGCGGCGGCGGCCAGCGCCAGGGGCTCGAGCCAGGCCAGGGCGACCAGCACGACCGGGAAGGAGAACAGGGCCGCGGCGATGGCGATGGTCTGGGCCGTCAGGGGCGGCTTCTCCGTCGCGCCCGGCGCCGGGTCGAACCACATCACCTTGATCAGGCGCAGGTAGTAGTAGGCCGCCACCACGCTGCCGATCAGGCCCAGCACGGCCGGCCAGACCAGTCCCGCGCCGAGCGCCGCCTGAAAGACGAAGACCTTGGCGAAGAAGCCGCTGAACGGCGGCAGGCCGAGGGCCGAGAGGGCGAAGACGGTCATGGCCAGGGCCAGGCCCGGCCGCTCCTTGAACAGACCCGCCATGTCGTCAATCGTCTCCATCGGCTTGCCGTCACGCTGCAGGGCGCACAGGCAGGCGAAGAAACCGGTCACATCGACCATGTAGAGGACCATGAACATCAGCATGGACTGGACCCCCGCCTCGCCGCCGGCGGCCAGGCCCAGCAGGGCGTAGCCGATGTTAGCGATGGAGCTGTAGGCCCACAGGCGCTTCAGGTTGCGCTGGACCAGGCCCGCGAAGGCGCCCACGAAGATCGACAGCAGGGCGACCAGGACGATGACCTGCTGCCACTGGGCGACGGCCGTGCCGAAGCCCTCGGACAGGGCCCGGGCCAGCAGCACCATGGCCGCCAGCTTGGGCGCCGCGGCGAAGAAGCCGACCACCGGCGTCGGGGCGCCTTCGTAGACGTCCGGCGTCCACATGTGGAACGGCGCGGCCGAGACCTTGAAAGCCAGGCCGCAGATCAGGAACACCAGGCCGAAAAGGACGCCGGTGTTGGCCTCGCCCTGCACCGCCGAGGCGATCACGTCGAAATGGGTCGAGCCGGCGAAGCCGTAGATCAGCGAGGCGCCGTAGAGCAGCAGGCCCGACGAGAGCGCGCCGAGCACGAAATACTTCAGGCCGGCCTCGGAGGATTTGGCGTCGTCGCGGCGGAAGGCGGCCAGCACGTAAAGGGCCAGGGAGTGCAGCTCGACCCCGACATAGAGCGAGATCAGGTCGCCGGCCGAGGCCATCATGCCCATGCCCAGCGCCGCCAGGAGGATCAGCACCGGGAACTCGAACTTGTCGTCGCCGCGCCGGCGCAACCAGCCGCCGCCCAGCGGAATGGCCAGGGCGCTGGCGCTGTGGATGGCCACCTTGGCGAAGGCCGCCAGGTTGTCGGCGACCACCCCGCCGGCGAAGGCCCGGCCCTGTTCACCGGTCGCGGCGGCGACGGCGGCGGCGGCCAGCACCAGCATGGCCAGGCCGTCGAACATCGGCCCGCCCTTGCCGCGGAAGGCGCCGATCATCAGCAGGGTCAGGGCGCCGACGACCAGGATCAGTTCCGGCCAGACAAGATTGAGATCAGCGAGGGTCATCGGCGGCTCACCCGGCGAGCGCGGCGCGCCAGGCGCCGACCAGGGCGTCGACCGACGCGCCGGTGATGTTGAAGACGATGTCGGGCTGAACGCCGAGGTACAGGGTCGAGAGGATCAGCGGCGCGAACACCACCACCTCGCGCCAGTTCAGATCGTCGATCTGGGCCAGGGCGGGATTGGTCATCTCGCCGAACACGACCCGACGGTACAGGCTCAGGGCGTAGACCGCCGACAGGATCACCCCGGTCGCCGCCAGCGCGGCCGTCCAGGTCGATGCGCCATAGGCGCCGGTCATGGTCAGGATTTCGCCCACGAAGCCGCTGGTCCCCGGCAGGCCGACGTTGCCCATGGTGAACAGCATGAACACCGCCGCATAGAACGGCATTCGGTTCACCAGGCCGCCGTAGAAGGCGATCTCGCGGGTGTGCATGCGGTCATAGACAACGCCGACGCAGAGGAAGAGCGCGCCGGCGATCACGCCGTGGCTGAGCATCTGGAAGATTGCGCCCTGCTCGCCGACGACGTTGCCGCTGAAGATGCCCATGGTCACGAAACCCATGTGGGCGACCGAGGAATAGGCGATCAGCTTCTTGATGTCGGTCTGACGGAAGGCGACCAGCGAGGTGTAGATGATGGCGATGACCGACAGGGCGAAGACCAGCGGCGTGAACAGGTGGCTGGCCTGGGGGAACATCGGGATGCTGAAGCGCATCAGGCCGTAGCCGCCCATCTTCAGCAGGATGCCCGCCAGGATCACCGAACCGGCCGTCGGCGCCTCGACGTGGGCGTCGGGCAGCCAGGTATGCACCGGCCACATCGGCATCTTGACCGCGAAGCTGGCGAAGAAGGCCAGCCACAGCCAGGTCTGAATCGCCGGGTCGAAGTGGTAGGTCATCAGCTCGGGGACCGAGCTGGTGCCCGAGATGCCGATCATGGCGAGGATCGCCGCCAGCATCAGGACGGAACCCAACAGGGTGTAGAGGAAGAACTTGAAGGCCGCGTAGACCCGGTTCTTGCCGCCCCAGATGCCGATGATCAGGAACATCGGCACCAGGCCGGCCTCGAAGAACAGGTAGAAGACGATCAGGTCCAGGGCGCAGAACACGCCGATGACCAGGGCCTCCAGCACCAGGAAGGCGACCATGTATTCGAGGACGCGCGTCTGGATGGTCTTCCAGCTGGCGAGGATGCAGAGCGGCAGCAGGAAGGCCGTCAGCAGAACGAACAGCACCGAGATGCCGTCCACGCCCATGCGGTAGGTCAGGCCCGCGAACCAGGGAACCTCCTCGAGGAACTGGAAGGCGGCCGTGGTGGTGTCGAAGTCGACGACCAGCTTTGCCGACAGGGCCAGGGTGGCCAGAGTGGTCGCCAGGGCGATCCACTTGCCGACCGTGTCGGTCTTTTCGCCAGGCTTGCCGATGAAGCGCAGGGCCAGGATGGCGGCGACGCCGGCCAGCGGCAGGAAGGTGATCAGGGAGAGGATGCCGAGCATGGATCAGCCTCCCCGCGAGAAGGCGTAGAGGGCGAACGAGAGCAGACCGGCGACCCCCAGCAGCATGACGAAAGCGTAGTGATAGACGTAGCCGGTTTGCAGCCGGCCGGCGCGCTTGCCGACCTCCAGCGAGACTGCCGAGACGCCGTCGGGGCCGAAGCCGTCGATCAGCTTCTGGTCGCCGCCCTTCCAGAACAGGTCGCCCAGGAAGCGGGCGGCGCGGACAAAGGTGGCCTCGTACAGCTCGTCGAAGAACCACTTGTTGTAGAGGAATATCCACAGCGGGCCGCGTTTGGCGGCGATGCGCGCGCCCATGCCCTCGCGGGCGATATAGACCCACCAGGCGCCGAACAGGCCCAGGCCCGAAACCACCAGCGGGGCCCAGATGACCCAGCCCGGCGCGTCGTGCATCTCGTGCAGGACGTGGTTGTGCGGACCGTTGACGATGGCCCCGCGCCAGAACTCGGCCTGCGCCTCGCCGACGAAGTTCTCGACGAAGACGTAGCCGGCCGCCAGGGCCCCGACCGCCAGCAGCAGCAGCGGAACCAGCATCGACCAGGGGCTCTCGTGCGGCTGATGCGCGTGGCCGTGGTCATCGTGCGCCGCATGGGCGTCGTCATGATGGTCGGCGGCGTGATGCGCGTCCGCGCCCCACTTGGGCGTGCCATGGAAGGTCATGAAGGCCAGCCGCCAGCTGTAGAAGGCGGTCAGGCCGGCGGCCAGCAGGCTGACAATAAAGGCGAACAGGGCAAAGCCGTTGTCCCGCCCGGCCGCCCAGGCCGCCTCGATGATGGTGTCCTTGGAGTAGAAGCCGGCGAAGCCCAGGTCGATGCCCGGAATGCCGAAGCCGGTGATCGCCAGGGTGCCGATGGTCATCACCGCGTAGGTCACCGGCAGGTGCTTCCACAGCCCCCCCATGCGCCGCATGTCCTGCTCGTGGTGCATGCCGTGGATCACCGAGCCGGCGCCCAGGAACAGCAGCGCCTTGAAGAAGGCGTGGGTGAACAGGTGGAACATGGCCGCCTGGTAGGCGCCCACGCCGGCGGCGAAGAACATGTAGCCGAGCTGCGAACAGGTCGAATAGGCGATGACCCGCTTGATGTCGTTCTGGGCCAGGCCGACCGTGGCGGCGAACAGGGCGGTGACCGCCCCGATCAGGGTCACGACGTTGCGCGCCACTGGGGCGTACTCGAACATCGGCGACAGCAGGCAGACCATGTAGACGCCGGCGGTGACCATGGTCGCCGCATGGATCAGGGCGCTGACCGGGGTCGGGCCCTCCATGGCGTCCGGCAGCCAGGTGTGCAGGAAGAACTGGGCCGACTTGCCCATGGCGCCGATGAACAGCAGCACGCAGGCCAGGTCGACCAGATGCCAGGTCTGGCCGGCGAACTCCCAGCCCCGGGCCGTGCTGGCCGCGATCAGCGGGAACAGCTCGGCGAACTGGACGGTGCCGTAGGCCCAGAACACCGTCATGATGCCGAGCGCGAAGCCGAAGTCGCCGATCCGGTTGACCACGAAGGCCTTGATGGCGGCGGCGTTGGCGGTGGGTTTCTTGAACCAGAAGCCGATCAGCAGATAGGACGCCAGCCCCACCCCTTCCCAGCCGAAGAACAGCTGCATGAAGTCGGCGGCGGTCACCAGGGCCAGCATGGCGAAGGTGAACAGCGACAGGTAGGCGAAGAACCGCGGACGGCTGTCGTCGTCGGCCATGTAGCCCCAGCTGTACATGTGGACGAGCGCCGAGACCGTGGTCACGACCACCAGCATCACCGCGCTCAGCCCGTCGATGCGGATCGCCCAGTTGGACTGGAAGTCGCCGACGTTAATGAACGACGCCAGCTGGACCGTGAAGGCCTCAAGATGGTGCCAGGTCCACTGGCTGAAGACGTACCAGCTGAGGCCACAGGCCAGCAGCAGCAGGCCCGTGGTGACGCTCTGCGAGGCGATGTCGCCGATGCGCCGGCCGAACAGGCCCGCGATCACGGCGCCCAGCAGGGGACCAAGAACAATGATGGAGACGAGCTGTTCCAAGGGTCAGCCCTTCATCACGTTGGCGTCGTCCACGGCGATGTCGCCGCGGTTGCGGAAGAAGGTCACCAGGATGGCCAGGCCGACAGCGGCCTCGGCCGCCGCGACGGTCAGCACGAACATGGCGAAGATCTGCCCGACCACGTCGTGCAGGTACACGCTGAAGGCCACCAGGTTGATGTTCACCGCCAGCAGGATCAGCTCGATCGACATCAGGATGATGATGACGTTCTTGCGGTTCACGAAAATGCCGAACACGCCGATCGTGAACAGGATCGCGGCGACCGTGAGGTAGTGCCCCAGCCCAATCATTCCTGGATTCCCTCACCGGGCTTGATGTCGACGATCGTCATGCCGGTGGCCGGCGTGCGGGCGTTCTGGGCGGCGATATTCTGGCGCTTGACGCCGGGCTTGTGGCGCAGGGTCAGGACGATGGCCCCGATCATCGCCACCAGCAGCACCATGCCGGCCGCCTGGAAGAAGTAGACGTAGTCGGTGTAGAGCACCCGGCCGATGGCCTCGGCGTTGGTCACGTCGGCCCCGCCAGAGGCGTCAGGCCCGGTCGAGCCGGCCGCCGCGCCCTGGGTCGCCACGGTGGAGGCGACCATGATCATCTCCAGGGTCAGGATGCCCGCGACGAGACCACCGAGCGGCAGGTAGCGCGCGAAACCCTCGCGCAGCTGGCTGAAGTCGACATCCAGCATCATCACGACGAACAGGAACAGCACCGCCACCGCGCCGACGTAGACGACGACCAGCAGCATGGCCAGGAACTCGGCGCCCATCAGCACGAACAGTCCGGCCGCGCTGAAGAAGGCGGTGATCAGGAACAGCACCGAGTGGACGGGGTTGCGCGCGAAGACCACGGCGAGACCCGCCAGGATCGTCGTCGTCGCCATGATGTAAAAGGCTATGGCCTGCAGCGAGATCATCGGAAGGCCGCGTCCATTTCGAGGTTCCTGGCGATCTCGCGCTCCCAGCGGTCGCCGTTATCCAGCAGCCGTTCCTTGTCGTAGTAGAGCTCTTCCCGCGTCTCGGTGGCGTATTCGGTGTTGGGCCCCTCGACGATGGCGTCCACCGGGCAGGCCTCCTGGCACAGGCCGCAGTAGATGCATTTGACCATGTCGATGTCGTAGCGGGTCGTGCGGCGACTGCCGTCGGCGCGGGGCTCGGCCTCGATGTAGATGGCCTGGGCCGGGCACACGGCCTCGCACAGCTTGCAGGCGATGCAGCGTTCCTCGCCGGAGGGATAGCGGCGCAGGGCGTGCTCGCCCCGGAAGCGCGGCGACTGCGGGCCGCGCTCGTTGGGATAGATGACCGTCTTCTTGGGGGCCATCATGTACTTCATGGCCAGCCCGAAGGCGCCCACGAAGTCGAGCAGGGCCGCGCCTTTGATGGCCTGTCCGAGGCGCTGCATCATGGCTGGGCCGCCTTCTTCGGTTGGATCTGACAGACGTAGTTGCCCAGCTGGGCCATGTCGCCGCCGGCGTCCTTGGGCCGCACAACGCCGCCGGCGGACTCGCACTCGGCCTTGGCCCGGCGCATCTCGTCATAGGTCACCAGGCCCCGGCCGATGGTGTAGCTCTCCATCCTGGCCGTGGTCCCGGCGCAGGCGCCCAGCAGCATCAGCAGGGCGAGGGGCGTCAGGGCGCGGCTCACAGGGCGCCTCCATAGACGCGCCAGCCGGCGACCAGGGCCACGGCCACCAGGGTGGTGGGCAGGAAGACCTTCCAGCCCAGACGCATCAGCTGGTCGTAGCGGTAGCGGGGCACGATGGCCTTGGCCATGGCGAACATGAAGAACCAGAAGATGATCTTGGCGAAGAACACCAGGAAGAAGAAGATGCTCTGAGCGGTGGCCGGCCAGCTCTCGAGGAACGGCGTGGGGAAGCCCGGATTCCAGCCGCCGAAGAACAGCACGCTGATCATCGCGCACATCAGCACGATGTTGGCGTACTCGCCGATCATGAACAGCAGGTAGGGCGTGGAGCTGTATTCCACCTGGTAGCCGGCCACGAGTTCGGACTCGGCCTCGGGCAAGTCGAACGGCGGGCGATTGGTCTCGGCCAGGGCCGAAATGTAGAAGATCACCATCATGGGGATCATCACCAGCGCGATCGGCAGATTGGCCAGGCCGCCGCCGAAGACGTTCCAGTTCCACAGCCAGCCGGCCTGCTTCTCGACCAGCTCGGTGAGGTTCATGGTGCCGGCGAGCAGGATCACGGTGATGATCACAAAGCCGATGGAGACCTCGTAGCTGACCATCTGCGCCGCCGAGCGCAGGGCGCCCAGGAACGGGTATTTCGAGTTGGAGGCCCAGCCTCCCATGATGATGCCGTAGACGCCGAGCGAACTGATCGCCAGCACGTATAGGATGCCGACGTTGAGGTCGGCGATAACCCAGCCCGGGGCCAGCGGAATGACCGCCCAGGCGCCGAAGGCCAGGGTGAAGCTGAGCAGGGGCGCCAGCAGGAAGACCGCCTTGTCGGCCCCGGCCGGCACGACGACTTCCTTGAGCACGAACTTGAGGAAATCGGCGAACGACTGGAACAGGCCGAACGGACCCACGACGTTGGGACCCTTGCGCATCTGCACGCCGGCCCAGATCTTCCGGTCGCCCCACAGCAGGAACGCCAGGCTGAGCAGGATCCAGATCAGGATCAGCAGGATCTGGCCGACGGCCAGACCGAACCAGAGCCAGGGGGAGACGGTTTGCTCCGGCACTCGCCTACTCCGCAGCCATCTTGGCGGCGCCGGAGGCCAGGGCCGCGCATTCGGCCATGGTCACGCTGGCGCGCGCGATCGGGTTGGTCAGGTGGAAGGCCGTCACGGCGTTGGTGAACGGCTCGTCCGACAGCTTGCCGCCGTCACCCAGGCCCGACAGGTCGGGCGCCGAGGGGATCGAGCCCGGCGCGAAGTCGATCTGGCCGAAGGTCGGATGGTCGGCGAACAGCTTCAACCGCAGCTGGTCGAGGCTGTCGTAGGGCAGCTTGGCGCCCAGGTGCTCGCTGAGCGCCCGCAGTATGGCCCAGTCCTCGCGGGCCTCGCCCTTGGGGAACACGGCCCGCTCGCCCATCTGCACCCGGCCCTCGGTATTGACGTAGAGGCCGTTCTTCTCCGTGTAGGCGGCGCCCGGCAGGATCACGTCGGCCTTGTGCGCGCCGCGGTCGCCGTGGCTGCCCAGGTAGACAGTGAAGGCGCCGGAGGCCGAAGCCTCGATCTCGTCGGCGCCCAGCAGGAACAGCACGTCGAGCGCGCCCGGCTTGACCATCTCAAGCGCCGTCTTGCCGCCCTCGCCCGGCAGGAAGCCCAGATCCAGGCCGCCGACCCGCGCGGCGGCGGTGTGCAGCACGTTCCAGCCGTTCCAGCCGTCGCGGACGATGCCGAAGCTCTTCGCCAGCCCGGCCAACGCCTTCAGCACCGCGCCGCCGTCGGCCCGCGTCAGGGCGCCCTGGCCGATGATGATGGCCGGACGCTCGGCGTTCTTCAGCGCTGTCACGAAGTCGGATTTGGCCTTGGCCAGACCGGCGATCGAGGCCGGGCCGGGGCCGAGGTAGTCGTAGCCGTAGGTCAGGTCGGCCTGAGCGCCGATCACGCCGAAGCGGGTCCTGCCGTTCAGCCACAGCTTGCGCAGGCGGGCGTTGAACACCGGCGCCTCGAGGCGCGGGTTGGTCCCGACCAGCAGGACCACGTCGGCCTGCTCGATCCCGGCCAGGGTGGTGTTGAACAGCCAGCTCTCGCGCGGCCCGGCGCCCAGCGCCGTTCCATCCTGGCGGCAGTCCAGGTTCTTCACGCCGAGGGATCCGAACAGGTCCAGGGCGGCCTTCATCGACTCGGCGTCCTGCAGGTCGCCGGCGATGACGCCGATCTTCTCCGCCGTGGTCGCCTTCACGTGCTCGGCGAGGGTGGCGAAGGCTTCGCCCCAGGTCGCCGGCTGCAGGCGGCCGTCCACGCGGACGTAGGGCTTGTCGAGGCGCTGGCGGCCCAGGCCGTCGATGGCGTAGCGGCTCTTGTCGCTAAGCCACTCCTCGTTGATGTCCTCATTGATCCGCGGCAAGGCGCGCAGGACCGCCGCCCCCCGGCTGTCGATGCGCACCGCGCTACCCAGCGCGTCCATAACGTCGACGCTGTGGGTCTTCTTCAGCTCCCAGGGGCGGTAGTTGAACGCCCAGGGCTTGTGGGTCAGGGCGCCGACCGGGCAGAGGTCGTTGACGTTGCCCGACAGCTCGCTGGTCACCGCCGCGCCGAGATAGGTCGTGATTTCAACGTCTTCGCCGCGGGAGATGAGGCCGATTTCGGGAACGCCCGCGACCTCGGTGATGAACCGCACGCAGCGGGTGCACTGGATGCAGCGCGTCATCACCGTCTTGATCAGCGGGCCCATCTCCTTCTCTTCGACGGCGCGCTTGTTCTCCGCATAGCGGCTGCCGTCGCGGCCATAGCCCATGGCCTGGTCCTGCAGATCGCACTCGCCGCCCTGGTCGCAGATCGGGCAGTCCAGCGGGTGGTTGATCAGCAGGAATTCCATCACCCCTTCGCGGGCCTTTTTGACCATCGGGGTGTTGGTGAAGATCTCCTGGTTCTCGGCGGCGGGCAGGGCGCAGGAGGCCTGCGGCTTGGGCGGCCCGGGCTTCACCTCGACCAGGCACATGCGGCAGTTGCCGGCGATCGACAGGCGCTCGTGGTAGCAGAAACGCGGAATCTCCTCGCCCGCCAGTTCGGCGACCTGCAGGACCGTCATCCCGGGTTCGAACTCGACCTCGACGCCGTTGACCTTGGCTATGGGCATATGGGCTGCACTACCTGAGCATGGGCGCGCCGACCCCCGTTTGAGCGGGAGCCGCGTTGGTGCGCTGTCTCTATCGCTTCACGCCCCGCGTCAACCATTCGGGGCCCTCGAAACGGGGGAAAACGCCGCCGTCAGGGCGCTGGTCGCTGGGATCGCGTCCAGGAAGGCCAGATCATGCCCCGGAACGACGAAATCGCCGTCCCGCGCCATCGCCCGCAGCCGCGTCAGGGTGGCGAGATAGACCTCGCGATCCTGCGGGTTCGGTTGCACGCCCAGCGGCTCCAGGGTCTCACAGAAATAGCAGGCGTCCCCGGTCAGCACGTCATGGCCCCCTGCCCGCTTCACCCGCAGCGACTGGTGGCCGCAGGTGTGGCCGGGGGTGTGGAACAGCTCGCAGGACCCGTCGCCGAACAGGTCGCAGCTGTCGCCGGTCAACACCCGGCGGTGGCCCAGCTCCAGCGCCCGCCGACCGTGGGCCGTGGGGTGATCGGCCAGGGACCGCTCAAGCTCGGCGGCGTGGATGTAGAGGTCGGCGTTGGGCAACAGCCCGGCCGCGCCGAGGTGATCGAAATGGCAGTGCGAGGCGACCAGCCGCTCGACCTTGTCCGGATCGACGTCCAGCGCCCGCAGCCGCGAGGCCAGGTCGTGACCTGCGGGCAGGCTGCAGGCATAGGCGCCGAACAGCAGCTTGCCATCCATCTCCGGCATCAGGCCGGTGTCGAACACCGCCATGCCTCGCGAGGTATGGGTGATCAGGAAGGCGTAGACCGGCACGGTCCGCTCGCCCGTCAGGCCCTCCTGGAACACTTTGGCCGGGGCGGTGATGGTCCCGCATTCCAGCGGCGTGATGGTGAGGCTCACCGCTGTCCTTTCGGGCAGGCCGGAACCGGCTGGTCCAGCGCCCCGGCGATCACCTGCCGCAAACGGCAGCTGTAGCGCTGCTCGTAGGTGCCTTCCTTCTGCAGGAAGCGGATCGCCGGCGCATGGCACTTGATCCGCTCGGCGATCAGGAACGCCCAGCGCGGATCGTCCGGCGCCATCTCGAGGATCTGCTCGGAGGTGGTGATCAGCATGTAACCGTAGGCGGTGTAGCGGTCCTGATAGGTGCCGCCGGTTCTCGACGCCGGATCAGGCGTGGCCATCAGCCGGTTGAAGGCCTCGTCGGTGCTGGGACAGGCCAGTTCCGGATTGGCGATGCTGACCTGGTTGAGGGCGTTCCAGCTGGCGTAGGTGGAATCCATCACCTGCAGCTGCCGCGCCGTCTTGATCTGGTCGAGGCCGAGATAGACGGCCAGCACGGCGGTGACGGCCGTAATGATGGTCGCGACGCCGCCCAGCACCGACCAGATCGCCGTCGACCGCAGCCAGGAGCGCTCCTCGGCCGGCGCGGCGATCTCGAGTTCGTGGTCGTCGGTTCGTGAATCAGACATTCGTCGCCCGGGTCAGCCACATCGCTAACGATAACGGCGCACCAGACGCCCATCAGCGACCCAAAGGGTTGGAACAGTTCCGGATGCGCTTCAAGACCTCAAGTTCGCCTCGACGACCGGTTCACCCGCTTCAAGCGCCAGACGCACGTCGGGCCAAGCCTCCATGAACCTTGGCATGAAGAGCGCCCGCCTGAGGTTGCCGCAACGCAACCAGAGAACTCGATCATTCGCGCGGCGAATTCGGACGAAGTCCTCGTCCTTTGTAATCACCACGGCTCCAGAATCCTGGGCCGCCTCGCGGATGAGGCGATCACTTGATGACCGGAGTCCAAGGTCCCTGACATGAACGGCGTCGTGGCCTTGCCCGACCAGCCAGCCGGCAAGCTCGGGCGGAAGTTGCTCGTCGACAACGAACTTCACTCGGCCGCGACTTGCGACCAGACAACCGGCTCACCGGTGCGCGCCGCCGCGTAGTTCAGGGCGGCGGGAATGTCCTCGGCTTCGAGGTCTGGGTAGTCCTCAAGGATTTCCTGGACGGTGGCGCCGTTGGCCAGCAGCTCCAGAAGATCGCGAACCGGAAAGCGGAGTCCGCGAATGCAGGGCTTGCCACCCAGCTTGTCCGGTTCAGCGGTGATGCGGTCGGCGATCAGCATGGCTTCAATACTAGCACAAACAGCCGCCTGGCCTCAAACGGTCGCCGTTCATACCCCGCCGAGCACCGACGATGTCGCCATTGACCGCAGCCGGGAGCGCTCCTCCTCGGGGCCGGGGAACTCGTGACCGTCGGTTATCGCGCGGCCCCGTCGTGACTATCCGCACCGCGCTTCCAGGAGTTGGTCGCAGGATCGAAGCGATCGCCAGGCCGGAAGGGCGTATTGTCCCAAGAAGAAGCCACGACGCCAGGCTGGCCCTGCATGCTCTTCAGGCCGCACCACAGCACGTGGCGGTCGTTCACGACCATGGCCACAAACGGGTCTCTCTCGTCACCATAGGCGAAGTCACGGTAGGCGGCGCGATCGAGTCCCGGGATCGCAGCCACACCGCGCCCCTTGCATGCTTCCACGAGCTTCTCGGGCTGGGGCTTGAACACGTCGCAGCTTCCGAGTCCGACGCCCGCCAGCCCAACGACCACCAGAAGTGGAAACCCGGCGCGCACGCCCCCTACTCCGCCGCGATCAGGCTTGCCCCCTGAACGTGCGGCCTCCTCGCCCGGTAGCTGGTGATGCGGTCCTCCACCTCGTGGCGGAAGTGGCGGAACAGGCCCTGGATCGGCCAGGCCGCGGCGTCGCCCAGGGCGCAGATGGTGTGGCCCTCGACCTGGGTGGTGACATCAAGGAGCGTGTCGATCTCCTTCATGTCCGCCTCGCCGGTGGCCATGCGCTCCATCACCCGCCACATCCAACCGGTGCCTTCGCGGCAGGGCGTGCACTGGCCGCAGCTCTCGTGCTTGTAGAAGTAGCTCAGGCGCGCGATGGCGCGGACCAGGTCGGTGTCCTTGTCCATGACGATGACCGCCGCGGTGCCCAGGCCCGAGCGCAGCTCGCGCAGGGCGTCGAAATCCATCGGCAGGTCTTCGCACTGCTCGGCCGGGATCATCGGCACGCTGCTGCCGCCAGGGATCACCGCCTTGAGGTTGCCCCAGCCGCCCCGCACGCCGCCGCAGTGATCCTCGATCAGCTGGCGGAAGGGGATGCTCATGGCCTCCTCGACGTTGCAGGGCAGGTTCACATGCCCCGAGACGCAGAACAGCTTGGTGCCGGTGTTGTTTGCCCGGCCAAAGCCCGCGAACCAGCCCGCCCCCCGGCGCAGGATCGTGCCGGCGACAGCGATGCTCTCGACGTTGTTGACCGTGGTCGGGCAGCCGTAGAGGCCGGCGCCGGCCGGGAACGGGGGCTTGAGGCGCGGCTGGCCCTTCTTGCCCTCCAGGCTCTCCAGCAGCGCGGTTTCCTCGCCGCAGATATAGGCCCCGCCGCCGTGGTGGACGTAGAGGTCGAAATCCCAGCCGTGGACGTTGTTCTTGCCGATCAGTTTCGCCTCATAGGCCTGCTTGATCGCCGCCTCGAGCACCTCGCGCTCGCGCACATATTCGCCGCGGATGTAGATGTAGCAGGCGTGCGCCTGCATCGAGAACGAGGCGATCAGGCAGCCCTCGATCAGCAGGTGGGGATCATGGCGCATGATCTCCCGGTCCTTGCAGGTGCCCGGCTCGGACTCGTCGGCGTTGACCACCAAGTAGTGCGGCCGGCCCGGCTTCACCTCCTTGGGCATGAAGGACCACTTCAGGCCCGTGCCGAAGCCGGCGCCGCCCCGGCCGCGCAGGCCGCTCTGCTTGATGTTGTCGATGATCCACGCTCCGCCGGCGTCGAGCATGTCCCGGGTGCCATTCCAGCAGCCGCGCTTCTTCGCACCCTCCAGACCCCAGTCATGGAGCCCGTAGAGGTTGGTGAAGATGCGGTCCTTGTCTTCGAGGATGCCGACCATGATTCTCTAGGCTTTCGGATCGAAGGGATTGGCGCGGCGCCAGGCGGTGCGGCGCCAGATGACATAGATGAAGGTGACCCAGCCGCCGGCGATCAGGCCGTAGCCGGCCAGGATCGCGGCATGGGGCCAGGCGGGATTATTCCAGGACGGCATCACCAGCATGAAGCCGGTGAGGATCAGAAACAGACCTGCCAGCCGTTCCTTGCGGTACAGCGCCCGCAGCTGGTCGATATAGGCGATCCGATTCGCCAGCATCTCGGCTTCGTCGCTCACTGGACGATGTCCTTGGAGCGGTCAGCGGCTGCGCCGGCCTTCTGCGAGCGGAGGAACCGCAGCATCACTACGCTCATCGGGACGACACCGGCGAAAATTCCCGCGACGGCGTAGATCTCAACGCCGGTCCGGTAGAAGGCCACGATCCCCGCGCCAACGCAGAGCACCTCCCAGACCGCAGCGATCTGGAAGGGGCGCGAGCGCCAGAGCCTGAGGATTTCAGGGTTCAAGCCGCCGGCTCCGCCTTCTTTGCCTTGCCCGGCTTTTCAGGCAGGTTCGGGATCTTGATCTTCTTGCCAGCCGAGCCGTCGTAGAGCTTCGGGTCGAGCAGGGTCTGGATCTTGCCGTGCGGTTCCGAAGCCCCCCGGCCGATGCGGGAGCCGGGTTTGGGCGAACCGCCCGCCGCGAACTCGTCGAGGATCATCGCCAGGCTCTCGGGCGTCAGGTCCTCGTAGTAGTAATCGTTGATCGCGGCCATCGGGGCGTTGGAACAGGCGCCCAGGCACTCGACCTCTTCCCAGCTGAACTTGCCGTCGGCGGAGACGTGGTTCTTCGGGCCTATCTTCTTTTCCAGCACCTTTTTCAGGTCATTGGCGCCGCACAACATGCAGGGCGTGGTGCCGCACAGCTGGACAAACGCAACAGAACCAACGGGTTCCAGCTGGAACATGGTGTAGAATGTCGCCACCTCCAGCACCCGGATCACCGGCATGCCGAGCAGTTCGGCGGTCACGCGGATGGCCGGCTCGGAGACCCAGCCCTCCTGCTTCTGGATCAGCCACAGGATCGGCAGCACCGCCGACTGTTTGCGCTCGGCGGGGTATTTGGCGATCCACCACTGGGCGGTCTCCAGCGTGTCCTTGCTGAAGGTGAAACTGGCGGGCTGGTCTTTGGCGAGACGACGGACGCTCATTTGCTATAGCTCATGCTCACGATGCATCCGCGATCGATGCGGTAGGCGCTGAGCACCACGCTATCTTCGCCGACACCGGAAATGGACTCGGTCTGGGCGACCATGTCGCCGGCCGAAATCTGTTGAACGACCTTGATTGAAACGGTCGGAAATCTCTTGAACAGGGAGGTTTCATAGAGCCCGATCACGGTCCGTCCGTCTATCATTTCAGACTGATCGGCCGGCCCCATTCGTGCATCCGCCGCGACCAGCTGGCGCAGTGTGTCCATGTCATGCTCGTTGTAAGCCGTGATGAATGCATCGATCACCGCTGACGGCGGCGGTATCGGCCCCGACGTCATCGGTATGCACATCATCACGGCGGCGGCGAGCGGCTCCATCTAGACGTCCAGCTCTTCGACGACGGCGCCCTTGCCGAGCATCTTGCTGCGCACGCGGACGATCTTGTGTTCGCCCTTGCGGCGAACAAGAACGCAGTGCTCCAGCACGCCCATGTCGCCGATGGAGGCGGAGTACTGGACCACTTCCCAGCCCTGTCGCACCAGGTCGCTGAGTGGCTTGTCGCTCACCGGTCAATCTCCCCGAACACGATGTCCAGGCTGCCCAGAATGGCGCTCACATCCGCCAGCATGTGCCCGCGGTTGAGGAAGTCCATGGCCGCCAGGTGCGGGAAGCCGGGTGCGCGGATCTTGCAGCGGTAGGGCTTGTTGGTCCCGTCGCTGACCAGGAACACGCCGAACTCACCCTTGGGCGCCTCGACGCAGGCGTAGACTTCGCCTTCCGGCGTGCGGAAGCCCTCGGTGTAGAGCTTGAAGTGATGGATCAGCGCTTCCATCGACTGTTTCATCTCCGCGCGGCGCGGCGGGACGACCTTGTTGTCCAGGCTCATCACCGGGCCCGGCGTCGCGCGCAGCATGGCGCAGGCCTGGCGGATGATCTTCGTCGACTCGCGCATCTCCTGCATGCGGCACAGGTAGCGATCGTAGCAGTCGCCGTTGACCCCCAGCGGGATGTCGAACGCGAACTCGTTGTAGCATTCGTACGGCTGGTTGCGCCGCAGGTCCCAGGCGATGCCCGAGCCGCGCACCATCACGCCCGAGAAGCTCCAGCGGATGGCGTCCTCACGGCTGACCACGCCGATATCGACGTTGCGCTGCTTGAAGATGCGGTTGCCGGTGATCAGGGTCTCGATGTCGTCGCAGACCTTGGGGAAGGCCACGGCCCAGCGGTCGATGTCCTCGATCAGCGCTTCGGGCAGGTCCTGGTGGACGCCGCCGGGGCGGAAGTAGTTCGAGTGCAGCCGCGCGCCGCAGGCCCGCTCATAGAAGATCATCAGCTTCTCGCGCTCCTCGAAGCCCCAGAGCGGCGGCGTCAGGGCGCCGACGTCCATGGCCTGGGTCGTCACGTTGAGCAGATGGCTGAGAATGCGGCCAATCTCGCTGTAGAGCACGCGGATGATCGAGCCGCGCTTGGGCACCTCGACACCGAGCAGCTTCTCGATGGCCAGGCAGAAGGCGTGCTCCTGGTTCATCGGCGCGACGTAGTCGAGGCGGTCGAAATACGGGATGTTCTGGAGGTAGGTGCGGGCCTCCATCAGCTTCTCGGTGCCGCGGTGCAGCAGGCCGATGTGCGGATCGACCCGCTCGACGACCTCGCCGTCGAGCTCCAGCACCAGCCGCAGCACGCCGTGCGCGGCCGGGTGCTGCGGGCCGAAGTTGATGTTGAACTTGCGGACCGGCGTTTCCGGGATCACCGGCAGGGTGGCGTCGTCGGCCATCAGAAGGCGCTCCGGTCGGCTCGAACGAAGGATGCTCCCCCATTGGGGGAGCTGTCGCCCCGGACCTGTTCCGGGGTGACTGAGGGGGCCGGCGTCGGCGCTGCCCCCTCCGACCCTGCTTCGCAGGCCCACCTCCCCCTGTGGGGGAGGATCTTGTGCAGAACCTGCACCATCACGACCCCGCCTTCTCGTCGCCCGGCAGGGCGTAGCTGGCGCCTTCCCAGGGGCTGAGGAAGTCGAACTGGCGGAACTCGGCGATCTTCACCGGCTCGTAGACCACCCGCCTGAGCTCGTCGTCGTAGCGGACCTCGACATAGCCGGTCATCGGGAAGTCCTTCCGCAGCGGATGGCCGTGGAAGCCGTAGTCGGTCAGCAGCCGGCGCAGGTCCGGGTGGTCGCTGAAGAAGATGCCGTACATGTCGAACGCCTCGCGCTCGAACCAGTCGGCGGCGGGGAACAGGCCGCAGACGCTGGGCACCGGGGTGTCCTCGTCGGTTTGCACCTTCAGCCGGATGCGGTGGTTCTTCACCAGGCTGAGCATGTGGTAGACCACGTCGAACCGCAGGGGCCGCTCGGGATAGTCGACACCGCAGAGGTCGATCAGCTGGTGGAACCGGCCGTCGGCATGGTCGCGCAGGAAGGTCAGGGCATGCAGCACGCGGGCGGCGGGGCCGACCACGGTCAGCTCGCCAAAGGCCACCGCGTAGCCGGTCAGCGACCCGCCCGAGGCCTTGACCAGGGTCTTGCCGAGGGTCTCGAGGTTAGACGCCATAGGCGAGGCCCTTTCTCGGCGGGTCGGAGCGTTTTGCCAGCATGACCGCGAGGACGCCCAGGACGGCGCCAACGGCGCCGGCGGCCAAGACCGTCCATTCCGCGAGCGGAGTCTCCATGATCATCGCGAACAGCGTGGCGTTCACGGCGGTCACCATGCCGCCGAAGAAGGCGGCGAGAACCATGGAGCGCATCCAGACCACTAGCCGGACCCAGAGGGCCCCCGGGATCAGGATCGAGGCGGCGATGATCAGTGCCTTGGCGAAAACCGGCATGGGAATCAGCATAGCCGCGGCCACGCCAACCATGGACCAGAGACCGTAGGCCGCTCTCACCTTGGTGTCCGTGGGGAGCGTGGCGTCGTTCAACAGGCTCGACAACCCGACAGCGGCCATGGCCGCCACGGCCGGCCCCAGCAATCCGACCGCATAGCCGGCGATGAGCTGGCGTTGCGCTTCCGGCGTCGCCGGGCTCTCGCGCAGATGCCGGAACATCTTGCTCATCGCTCGATGGTCCCCGTCCGGCGGATCTTCTTCTGCAACTGCAGCACCCCGTAGACCAGGGCTTCGGCGGTCGGCGGGCAGCCCGGGACATAGATGTCCACCGGCACCACCCGGTCGCAGCCACGCACGACGCTGTAGCTGTAATAGTAGTAGCCGCCGCCGTTGGCGCAGCTGCCCATGCTGATGACGTAGCGTGGCTCGGGCATCTGGTCGTAGACCTTGCGCAGGGCCGGAGCCATCTTGTTGGTCAGGGTGCCGGCGACGATCATCACGTCGCTCTGGCGCGGACTGCCGCGCGGCGCGAAGCCGTAGCGCTCCAGGTCGTAGCGCGGCATCGAGGCCTGCATCATCTCGACCGCGCAGCAGGCCAGGCCAAAGGTCATCCACATCAGCGAGCCGGTGCGGGCCCAGGTGATCAGGTCGTCGGCCGAGGCGGTGATGAAGCCCTTGTCGGCCAGCATCTGCGAGACGCCGTCGAAATAGGGATCGTGGGCCCTCGGGTCATACCCCTCGACCGTCGTGCGGCCGCCAGAGAGCGCCGGGGCCCCGGCCGGAACGATCACTCCCATTCCAGGGCTCCCTTCTTCCACTCGTAGACAAAGCCCACGGTCAGCACGCCCAGGAAGGCCATCATCGACCAGAAGGCGAAGATGCTCTGGTCGTGCGGCAGTTTCATCAGCGACACGGCCCACGGAAACAGGAAGGCCACTTCCAGGTCGAAGATGATGAACAGGATCGAGACCAGGTAGAACCGGACGTCGAATTTCATCCGCGCATCGCCGAAAGCGTTGAAGCCGCATTCGTAGGCGGAGAGCTTTTCGGGGTCCGGGGCGCTGGGCGCGAGGACGAAGGCGGCGAGGATGAAGGCCAGGCCGAGCGCCGCCGCGATCCCGAGGAAGATCACGATCGGCAGATACTGGAGGAGGAAGGCGTCCATGGGTGTCCCGGGAAGGAGTCGCGGCCCTTCTAGCCCATGGCCGTGAGCCGTTCAAACGGCGTGTTGCGTGGTTCGTCCTTCGACCCCCGGATCAAGTCCGGGGCCGCTGCGCGGGCTGCTCAGGATGACGTCGAAATGCACGTCATCCTGAGCAGCAGCCGAAAGGCTGCGTGTCGAAGGACGCACGATTGCGCGGGGATGGACAGGGCTTTGCTTGCGGGCCCGTTGCCCTCATGCAGACTTGCTCGGCCCGGCGCGATTCCGGGCGGCGTCGGGGGATGCCTGCCATGACCAAGCGACCACTCGGAATTCGCATCCTCGACGCTGTCGAGCGGTTCGGCGACAGGCTGCCCGACCCCGTGTTCATCTTCCTGTGGCTGATCGGCGGGGTGGTGGTCGCCAGCCTGGTCTGTTCGGCCCTGGGGGTGACGGCGACCAATCCGGTGACCAAGGAGGTGCTGGTCGCCCAGAGCCTGCTGGCGCCGGGCAATATCCGCACCCTGCTGACCGAAATGGCCAAAACCTTCACCGGTTTCGCCCCGCTGGGTCTGGTGCTGCTGGTGATGCTGGGGGCCGGGGTGGCCGAACGGGTCGGATTGCTGTCGGCGGCCATCGCCGGACTGGTCAAGGCCGCGCCCAGGGCCCTGCTGACGCCGATGGTGCTGCTAATCGGCCTGCTGTCCAACCACGCCGCCGACTCGGGGATCGTGGTCCTGCCGCCGCTGGCCGCGGTGGTGTTCGCCGCCGCGGGCCGCCATCCCATCGCGGGCCTGGCCTGCGCCTATGCCGCGACCATCGCCTCCTTCGCCGGCAACCCCCTGCCCGGCCAGTTCGACGCCCTGATCCTGGGGTTCACCGAGCCCGCCGCCCGGCTGCTCGATCCAACCTGGACCGCCAACCTGGCCGGCAACTGGTATTTCACCGCCACCGGCGCCGTGGCCTTCACCCTGGTCGGCTGGTGGGTCACCGAGAAGGTGGTCGAGCCCCGCCTCGGCCCCTGGCAGCCCGCCGCCGCGCCGGCCGCGTCGACCACGGACGAGACCCCGGCGACGGCGCCGAAGGGCGCCCTGCTGTTCGCCGGCCTGACGGCCCTGGCCGTGGTCGCCGTCTGGGCCGCGCTGGTGCTGATTCCCGGCGCGCCGCTGCGGGACCCCGACGCCGTCGGCCCGGCCCAGATCACCCCGTTCTTCCGCTCGCTGGTCTCCGGCTTCTTCCTGATGTTCCTGCTCAGCGGCTGCGTCTACGGCTGGCGCACCGGCGCGATCCGCAAGGACGCCGACGTGGTCCGGCTGATGGGCGAGTCCATCGCCGCCATGGCGCCCTATATCGTGCTGGCCTTCGTCGCCTCGCACTTCATCGCCATGTTCAGCTGGTCGAACCTGGGGGCCATCACGGCGATCAAGGGCGCCGACGCCCTGCGCCAGTCGGGCCTGCCGCTGGCCTTCATCCTGCTGGGCGTGACGCTGCTGGGCGCGGGCCTGGACATGTTCATCGCCTCGGCCTCGGCCAAGTGGGCGGCGCTGGGACCGGTGCTGGTGCCGATGCTGATGCTGCTGGGGGTCAGTCCCGAGATGACCACCGCCGCCTATCGCATGGGCGATTCGAGCCTGGTGATCATGTCGCCGATGACCCCCTATTTCATCCTGATCCTGGGCTTCGCGCGACGCTGGGCGCCGGGCATCGGCGTGGGCGGCCTGCTCGCGACCCTGCTGCCCTTCGCGGTCGCCTTCTTCCTGACAGGCCTTGTGGTGACGGGCCTCTGGGCGGCCTTCGCCCTGGCGACCGGACCGGCGGCGCCGTTTCACTACCTGATCCCCGCCTGACCGGTTGACAGCCCCAAGGCAGGGACCTATCAGACGCCCCTCGCCGAGAGGCGGACATCTTTGCGGGTGTAGCTCAGTTGGTTAGAGCGCCGGCCTGTCACGCCGGAGGTCGCGGGTTCGAGTCCCGTCACTCGCGCCATTTCCAGTCAAATGCCACCTAGTCATTCGGACCGCCGCTTCGTTGCGCGCTCTGGACCCGCGTTCCGCTGGGGTCGATCCTCGTCGGTCAACGGAACGATTCGAAGGTCGCATTGCTGCTTCGCCTCAAGTCTCGCCTGCGTCGCGGCTCCTCCATCGTAGGGCGGGTTCGCGACCGGCTGCACGCCCTGACCTGGGTCGCCCACAGCCGGCAGTACGCCGCCCTGCCCTGGCGCGAGGGCAAGGACGGCCTGGAGATCCTGCTGATCACCTCGCGGGAAACCCGGCGATGGGTGATCCCCAAGGGCTGGCCGATGATCACCCTGGCCGCCCATGACGCCGCCGCGCAGGAGGCCTTCGAGGAGGCCGGGGTGCGGGGGACCATCAGCGAGACGCCCATCGGCGCGTTCCGCTATCGCAAGCGCCTGAAGACCGGCAAGGCCCAGCTTTGCCGGGTGGACGTCTTCCCGCTGGCGGTGGCGACCGAGCTGAAGAGCTGGCCGGAACGGCGCCAGCGCCAGCGTCGCTGGATTCCGGCTCTGGAAGCCGCCCGCATGGTCGAGGAACCCGGCCTGCGCCGCCTGATCGAGGCCTTCGCCGAGGCCGAGACAGCGGCCGCCTAGCCGTCGTCCGAATCCTTGACCGTCCGGGCGACGCTCCGCCGGGCCAGGGCTTCGCGCAAAAGCACCTCGATCTGCGCGTTGACGCTACGCAGCTCGGCGGCCGCGAGGCGCTCGACCGCGTCGAGCACCTCGGGCTTCACCCTGAGCAGAAAGGCGCGTTTTCCCGGACTCGCCACGCCTCACCCGTAAAGCGTGCCGGTGTTGAGCACGGGCTGGGCGTCACGATCGCCGCAGAGCACGACCAGCAGGTTTGACACCATGGTCGCCTTGCGCTCGTCGTCCAGGTGGACCACGCCGCGCTCGCTGAGCTGGTTGAGGGCGCTCTCGACCATGCTGACCGCGCCGATGACGATCGTGCGCCGGGCAGCGAGGACCGCCTCGGCCTGCTGACGCCGCAGCATCGCGCCGGCGATTTCCGGGGCGTAGGCCAGGTGCATCAAGTGGGTCTCGTCGACCGCGATGCCGGCCACCGAGACCCGGGTCTGAAGGTCTTCCTTCAGCTTGTCGCCGACGATCTCGGCGTCGGCCCGCAGGGTCGGCTCCTCGTCCTCGGCGTGATCATAGGCATAGTGGCGGGCCGTCTCACGCAGCGCGGTCTCGATCTGGATGTTGATGAAGGCGACATAGTCGTCCACGTCGAACAGCGCCTGGGCCGAGTCCTCGACCCGCCAGACCACATTGGCGGCGATCTCGATCGGATTGCCGCGCTTGTCGTTGACCTTGAGAGTCTCGCTGGTGACGTTGCGCACCCGCAGGCTGATCTTCTTGCGGCCGTACCAGGGCAACACCCAGCGCAGGCCGGTGGTGCGGTCGGTGCCCTTGTAGGCGCCGAACAGGGTGATCGCCGCGCCCTCGTTGGGCTGCAGCGAATAGAAGCCGGCGAAGCCGAAGGCGGCCAGCACCACAACCGCGATGCCGCTGATGCCCAGCAGTTCCTGGCCGCCCGTTTCGATGTGGGTCAGCATCCAGATGCCGACCCCCAGCAGGCCGAGGAGCACGAGCAGGAGCAGCCCGCCGTTGACCCCGCCGGCGACCCGTTCGGTGGTCCGGTTGATGCTTCCGTGATTGGCCATGGAGCCCTCCATATCTGGTATCAAAGTGATATCACTTTTGGATTGACTGTCAACGCGCTTGCCGACCGGCCCGCGAAGGGGCTAGGCCGGGGAGCGGGGGAGCCATGGCCAGATACCTGTTCACCACCTGGGAAGGCGGCGGCCACGTGCAGCCGATGATGCTGGTCGCGCGCGGCCTGCAGGCGCGCGGGCATCAGGTGCTGTTGCTCAGCGACGTCTGCAACGCTCCCGAGGCGGCGCTGATGGACCTTCCCTTCCGACCTTGGCGCCATGCGCCGTCGCGGCCCGACAAGACCGCCGCCAGCGACCTTCTGCGCGACTGGGAGGCCGACAACCCCGCGGAGGGCATCCAGCGGCTGTGTCAGCGGATCATCGCCGGTCCCTCGGCCCTCTACGCCCGCGACGTGCTGGAGGCGCTCGATGCGGCGCCATTCGACGCGGTGGTCACCCAGGAACTGCTGTTCGGGGCGATGATGGCGGCGGAGACGGCGGGCGTCCCCCTGGCGCTGCTGGCGGCCAACGTCTGGCCCTTCCCCACCCTGCCCGGCCTGCCGCCCTTCGGCGCCGGCATGGCGCCGGCGGCCGGCGACCAGGACGTCATGCTGCACCAGATGGTCGCCCAGACCACGCGGATGTTATTCCAGACAGGCCTGCCCGATCTCAACGCCGCCCGCGAGGGAATCGGCCTGCCGCCCCTGGCCGACCTGTTCGACCAGATCATCGCCGCCCGTCGCATCCTGATGGGGACCAGCCGCAGCTTCGACTTCGCGCCAGAGCCGCTGGCGGAACCGTTCCGTTATGTCGGACCCTATGTGGCCGATCCGGTTCAGGGCGAGGCCTGGGACTCCCCATGGTCGCCGCACGATGCCCGACCGCTGGTGGTGGTCACGTCCTCGAGCCTATACGAGGCCCAGGAAGACCTGCTGCGGCGGACCATCGCGGCGCTCGGGACCCTGCCGGTGCGGGGCCTGGTCACCCTCGGGCCCGCGCTCGACCCGGCCGCGTTCCCGGCGCCCGGCAACGTTCACGTGGTTCCCAGCGCCCCGCACGGCGCCCTGTTCGACAAGGCCGCGCTGTTCGTCACCCACGGCGGCCACGGCTCAACGCTCCGCCCGCTGATGGCCGGCCTGCCGCTGCTGATCCTGCCCGGGCTGCGCGACCAGCGGGACAACGCCCAGCGGGTCGTCGCCCGAGGCGCCGGGCTGATGTTGGAGCGCGATGCCGCCCCGGGGAGGATCGCCGAGGCCGTCAGCCGGCTGCTGGCGGAGGCCAGCTTCCGGGAAGCCGCCGTCACGCTCGGCCAGGCCATTGCCGCAGACATGGCCGCCCGGTCGGCCGAGGCGGAACTGGAGGCGATGCTATAGGCGGCGACCCGCCCGCCTTCGCCAAGGCTCCGGCGTGGCAGCCTTCGCGAACCGGGGCTCGCCAAGCCGAAGCGCACGTCAGTGCGCGAAGGCTGGTGGGCGGCGAGGGGTTCGAACCCCCGACCCCCTCGGTGTAAACGAGGTGCTCTGACCAGCTGAGCTAGCCGCCCGCAGCGGCGCTAATAGCCGCCTTGCGTCCACCCGAAAAGCAGGGAGAGCGAAAAGCAAGGAGGCGGCCGCCGTGTGGCGACCGCCTCCCGCGATCTTCCGGCCTTGAAGCAGCGGTTAGCTGTTCAGGGTGGTCTTCAGGCCTTCGCCGACCTGGAAGCGGGCGGTCTTGGAGGCCGGACGCTTCACCGTTTCGCCGGTGCGCGGGTTGCGCGCGGTGCCGGCGGCCCGGTTGACGGCCTTGAAGGTGCCAAAGCCCACAAGGCGGACGTCGTTCCCGCCCTTCAGCGACGCGGTCACCGAGTCGACGAACGCCTGCAGCGCCGCGGCGGCCTGCGTTTTATTGAGACCCGCGCCATCGGCGATGGCGGCGACCAGTTCGGCCTTGGTCATTGAATTCTCCCAGCCAAGTGTTGTGCGGCGCGGCGTTCCCCCCAAGGGCGAGCCGTTCGCCTGCAAGGGATTATGGCGTAAGGCGCCCCGGCGTCAAACGAAAGGCCGCCCGGGAATGCCCCGGACGGCCCACATTATCGTTGATAACTCAGGTTCAGTGGGTGATCACGGCGTCATCGACCCCTTCATCGACCTTCGCAGGTGCAGCAATCGATTCGTCCGCCTCGGTCCATTCGATGGGCGTCAGCGGGCCGGTGAGGGCCAGGGCCAGCACTTCATCGATGGTCGAAACCGGGATGATCTTCAGATCCCGCTTCACGTTCTCGGGCACCTCGGCCAGATCCTTCTCATTCTCCTGAGGGATCAGCACCGTCTTCACGCCCGACCGCAGGGCGGCCAGCAGCTTTTCCTTCAGGCCGCCGATGGCCGTCACCCGGCCCCGCAGGGTGATCTCGCCGGTCATGGCGATCTCCTTGCGGATGGGAATGCCGGTCAGCACCGACACCATGGCCGTGGCCATGGCCGCACCGGCGGACGGGCCGTCCTTGGGCGTCGCGCCGTCGGGCACGTGGACGTGGATGTCGGTCTTCTCGAACACCGAGGGTTTGATGCCGAAGGCCGGGGCCCGCGAGCGGACATAGCTGTTCGCCGCCGAGATCGACTCCTTCATCACCTCCTTGAGGTTGCCGGTGATCGACATCCGGCCCTTGCCGGACATCCGGATGGCCTCAATGGTCAGGATATCGCCGCCGAACTCGGTCCAGGCCAGGCCGGTGACGATGCCGACCTGATCCAGTTCGTCCGTCTCGCCGTAGCGGTACTTCTTCACCCCGGCGTATTTGGCCAGCCGCTCGTCATCGATGGTGATCGAGATGACGCTCTCGCGGGCCAGGTCGCGGACAACCTTACGCGCCAGGTTGCCCAGTTCCCGCTCCAGCGACCGCACGCCGGCTTCCCGGGTGTAATAGCGGATCAGGTCGATGATCGCCTGGTCAGGCACCACGAACTCGGCCGAGGTCAGACCGTGGTCCTTGGTCAGCCTGGGCAGGACGTGGCGGATGGCGATCTCGACCTTCTCGTCCTCGGTGTAGCCGGGGATGCGGATGATCTCCATGCGATCCAGCAGGGGCTGGGGCATGTTGAGCGAGTTGGCCGTGGTGACGAACATCACAGGCGACAGGTCGTAGTCGACCTCCAGATAGTGGTCGGCGAAGGTCGAGTTCTGCGAGGGATCGAGGACCTCCAACAAGGCTGAGGCTGGGTCGC